>JAEWQB010000020.1 GCA_023460395.1 Pseudomonadota bacterium
ATCCAGCCCTCCACCTGATGGGTGAAATAATCATGATTTGTTGTTGGATGTGATTGTAAACAAAAACAAGGCGATAGGCCAGCTTTGATGTTGTGTCAGGCAGGAGAATCGCTCAGATTAGGCCTGAAGAAAGCCCCGTTTACAAAGCCGTTATGCAAGGCGAAACTTACAGAGGCAAAGCCTTTGTCGTAAACGACTGGTACCTTACCGCGTACAAGCCCATTAAAGATTCCTCCGGGGCTATTGTTGCCGCCATTTACGTAGGACGGCAGATGATGACGCCGGAACTGCATTCCATTATTAACAAACTCAGCTATCAGGGGCACGGTGAAACCGTTATCGCATTCAGCGACGGCACATATGCATTCCGCCCCGACTCAGACACATCTGACGGCAACTTCTCGTCGCAACGGCACGGTGCCGCATTGCTGGAGTCCGACAATGGATTCCTTGAACAGGCGCGGAACGATGTGGAGTACATCAGCTTCAAGCGCTACTACAAACCATGGGATTGGCATATAACATTCTCCCTTCCCGAACGGGATTTATACCTTGGTTCAGACCGACAAATACTGTTCTCCACCGGTGTTATCATTGTGGGTGGAGCGCTAGCCGCCACGTTTATTTTTTCTTTCCTCATCCGCTGGCTGCTGCGCCCGCTGAACGGCCTTTCCTCTGTGACCAAGCGAATCGCGGAAGGCGACCTTGACGCCCGTAGCGACTACCATGAAAATGACGCCATCGGGGAGACGATCGGATCTGTCAACGCCATGGTGGGTGAGCTGAAGAATAAACTCAGCTTCTCTCAGGGCGTGCTCAACGGTATCCCCACGCCGTGCGCCATTGTCAGCCCGGACTTTGCCGTTACGTGGGTCAACAAGCATATGTGCGACTTGCTGGAAAAACCCAAAGCCCCGGAAGAATATCTGGGACAGCGCTCCGGGCTGTTCTTCTTCAACGAAGCCTCGCGGGAGACTCTCTCAGACAAGGCTATCAAAGAACGGCGACAGATCCATGATGAAATGGCTATCACCACACCTTCAGGCAAACAGCATCACATAGATATCGCCACCACGCCGTTCTACGATCAGGACGGCAACATGCTCGGCTCCATCACCTTCTGGCACGACCTGACCCAGTTGAAGGAAAATGAAAAGCGCATCCTCGCGCAGAACGAGCACATTGCCCGCACGGCTGCGGCAGCTAACAGTATCGCCGACCAAGTATCCGGCGCGGCGGAACAACTCACGGAACAAGTTGCCGGAGCCAGCCAGACGTCCGCCCAACAGAGCGACCGAATTGGCGAATCTGCCACAGCCATAGAAGAAATGAACGCCACCACGCTGGAAGTCGCGCAAAATGCAGGACAGGCCGCTGAAGGCGCGGAAGCGGCACAAGGGATAGCGGAAGAAGGCGCGCGCATGGTACAGGCGGTCATCCAGTCCACTGACGAAGTGCATAGCCATACGCTGCAAATGGAAAACACCTTGAAAGAACTGGGCCAACAGGCGGACGGCATCGGACAGATTATCGGCGTTATCAATGACATCGCCGATCAAACGAACCTTCTTGCCTTAAATGCCGCCATTGAAGCCGCCCGTGCCGGCGAAGCGGGACGCGGCTTCGCCGTTGTGGCGGATGAGGTACGAAAGCTGGCGGAAAAGACCATGACCGCCACCAAAGAAGTGGAAGGCGTGGTTAAAGCCATTCAGGGCAGCACGACCAACACTCGCGCCCACATGAGGGACGTGGCCTCTCTTGTAGCCAAAAGCGCGGAACAAACCCATGAGGCCGGGGAATCGCTCTCCCGCATCGTGGAAACCGTTCTTTCCACGTCAGACCGGGTGCGTTCCATCGCCACGGCTGCGGAGCAACAGTCCGCCACATCGGAAGAAATCACCCGCGCCACGGATGAAATAAACAACCTGAGCCGGGAAACCGCGCGCACCATGGAAGAAGCTGCGGATGCAGTCAATGACTTGGCACGGTTGGCGCAGCAGTTAAAAGAACTTATCAACGAATTGTCTGAAAACGGGAACTAACCGGACAGGCACCCATCTCACCAGCATAAGGCCGGACGGAGCAACACCCCGTCCGGCCTTTTTCTATGTGATAATGTTCGGACAGCGGAATTACCGGGCGGACAGCACCAATGAAGCAAGAAGTTCCGCCACGCGAGGAGCGTCGTGCATAGCGGGGTTGCCGGGGACAGAGAGCGGAGCACGGCGCACATGCAAGCCGGGGTATACTCGCGGATCAATATCCTGCTCCATATCCAGCAGCACGTGCGTGAGCAAACGCGATGTTGCCACCTCTCCCGCGTCCGCGCGAAGCACCCGCAGCAGTTCCCGCACACGCCCACGGGCGTCCAGCCCCAACTCTTCGGGATCGCATCCCACGTTGGGCACAAAGAGCTTGGGGCAGTCCGCTTCCGCAATGGCCTTCCCTATGCCCGCGGGTAGCAGGGCGGCGATGAGCGAAGAATAAAAACTGCCCATGGGATAGCAAATAAGGTCCGCTTCGCGAATGCGGTCTAAAACATCCGCAGGGGCCGCAGGATATGCGGGGGGAGCTGCCAGACTACCGGGAAGAGCCGCAGTGAGACGCACCGAACGAATAGGAGAGGTAATGGGAGGAGCCTCTTTGCCGGTAAACAGATGCTGTCCCACGATCAGAGCGCCGTTTTCCAGCCGGGCCGCAAGGTGCAGCGAATCTTCCACCACGGGAAGCACCAGCCCTTGCGTGTCCAGCAAAGCGCCAAGGGACAGCACGGCCTTGCGCAAAGACCTCTCCGCCTCCAGATACGCTCCAGTCACCAGCAAATTCCCCAAGCAGGCACCCCTGAGCCGAAAATCGGACGGCATGGCATGGCGGAAGGAAACAAACCGGGAGGAGCAGGCAGTCCGAAGGTCGGGAGCCAGCGCAGAAAGCCACGGAGACTCTCCCGCGCACAGCGCGTCCAGTTGCCCGTGTAACGCCTCTTCCGGCAACGCGATGTCAAACCGATGGGAAAAAAGGTCTGCCAGCTCAGTAGGACGCCGGGGACCAGCCAGCGCCACCATACGATTACGCAGATCTCCCACAGCGGGCATGTGAAAGCATCGGCGCAGTTCCGCCGTGCTGCCCCCAGAATCAAAGGGGGTAATAAGATACAACGCATTGCGGGTGAACCGCGTTAATTCGCGGCTCACCTCTCGCAATGCCGTGCCGCCGGAAAAAAAGACGATCACCGCCCCCGCAGGGCCGGGCGTATCGTCTTCAGAGGCGGCAAAAGGGGGAGTGGTAACAACTCCTGTCATCCGGGACTATCCGGTAGCAGCGGGGTTATTCGTCGCCGTCTGCGGCATCGCCGCTCTGGGCGTTACCGTCCGCGTCTTTGGTGTACTTTACCTTCACGCGCATGCGCATGCCCGCCTTGGTCTGGCGGAACGACACAGAAAAAGTGTCGTACTCGTCCACGGCAATCGCCTTGCCGGAAATTGAAAGCGCACCCTGCTCCACCTGTTCAGCAAGTGTGCGCAGCATGGCTGGCACCTCGTTCTGGAGGATCGGGCGTTCTACCTTGCGCTTTCCTGTATGTGACATGGTTTTCTCCTTCACCCGCAGGTCGCGGGTTAAGGAACTCTACGCAATGTCCGCCCCTTTGCCTAGCGCAAAGACAGGCCCGCCACCCGCATTTCTTCCCCAAAAAAATGCCGCCGTGCGCATAAATCGGCGCACGGCGGCAGGTAATACCAGAAGAAATTTCAGTCTAGGAACAAATGCCGTGTTTGATGCTCACACCCTCGACGATGAAGACCACCGCCTCGCCGATGTTGGTGGAAAGATCGCCCACGCGTTCAAGACTGCGCGAGGTGAGAATGGTGCTTACAGCTCGTTCTACTGCGGGAGTTTCCGAACTCATATAATTAATAAGTTCACGCATTACCCGCACATCCTGCTCGTTGCAGTAGCAGTCGGTGCGGCAAACTTCCCGCGCCAATGCCGGATCGCCCTCACGAAAAGCGGCGATAGAGGCACGAAACATATTCAACGCCGTGTTGCTTAACGTGCGCAGCAGATCAGCGAATGGCAGAGGCGGACGCGATGCCAAAAACATGGCCTGCTCCGCAATGTTCACCGCCTGATCGCCCACCCGCTCAAGGTTAGCCGCAACACGCATTACCCCGACAATGGATCGCAAATCCACCGCCAGAGGCTGATCCAAGGCCAATAACCGTAGGCTGATATCGTCTATTTCGCACTCTAAGCGGTCAATAATCACATCGTAATCGATGACCTGTTGGGCAAGATCGGCGTCGCGCTCCAGCAGAGCGCGGCACGCGTCTTCAATGGCCTGTTGTGCATGCGCGGCCATTTCCAGAACCTTCACACGCATGCCATCCAGTTGGGAATGAAAATGTGTCTCCATAAACGCGCTTCTCCTTGCCGGATTATCAGGTTTAGCCGAATCGTCCGGTTATATAGTCTTCCGTTTGTTTATTGCCGGGCCGGGTAAACATTTGCTCCGTATTGCCAGTTTCAATAAGCTTACCCATGTAAAAAAATGCCGTCACATCAGACACACGGGCAGCCTGCTGCATGCTGTGGGTGACGATGATGATGGTGTACTCCCGCTTCAGCGTATGAATAAGCTCTTCAATCTTCTGCGTGGCAATGGGGTCCAGCGCGGAAGCCGGTTCATCCATCAGCAACACGTCCGGTTCCACAGCCAATGCACGCGCGATACACAGGCGCTGCTGCTGACCGCCGGAGAGTCCCAGTGCGGAAGAATGGAGCCGCTCTTTCACTTCCTCCCACAAGGCAGCGCTGCGCAGGCTCTGTTCCACCTTATCTTCAACATACGTCTTGTCCTTCACCCCATTCACACGCAGACCATAGGCCACATTTTCAAAAATAGTTTTCGGAAACGGGTTGGGCTTCTGAAACACCATACCCACACGGCGACGCAGCTCCACCACGTCGACTCCCGGTCCGTAAATATTTTGTCCATCCAGCAATATCTGGCCTTCCACACGAGCCACGGGGATAAGATCATTCATCCGATTCAGGCAGCGAAGAAATGTGGACTTGCCACACCCGGAGGGGCCGATCAGCGCGGTTACCTGATTTTTTTCAAACCGCAAACTTACGTCGTGCAATGCCTGAAAATCTCCATAATAGAAATTCAGGCCAGTAGAGTGCATTTTCATCATCCCTTCCTATGAAGAGCGTTGGCGCGCCGCATTAGTCCCTAAACCGGTACCCCACGCCGCGAATGGTTTCGATATACTCGGCATAGTCGCCGATTTTTTGGCGTAATCGGCGCACATGCGTATCCACAGTGCGCGCATACCCCTCAAACTCATAGCCCCACACGGTGTTGAGCAACTGATCGCGGGTGCGAACTCTGCCCCGGTTTTTCAGCAACTCCACCAACAATTTAAATTCTGTGGCGGTAAGTTGCGTTTCTTCACCGTCCATTTCCACCCGGTGGGCTTCGGTATCGACCACAAGGCCGTCTTTGCGCAACCGGGTGTGCGAAGGATTTTCCACCACGCCCTGTGTGCGCCGCAACACGGCATTTACCCGCAACACTAACTCCCGGGGACTGAAGGGCTTTACGATATAATCATCCGCGCCCAGTTCCAGCCCCACGATACGGTCAACCTCTTCACCACGCGCAGTGAGCATGATAATGGGCAAATCCCCCATATCCGGCATGCGGCGCAGTTCTTTACACACGTCCAACCCGCTCATTCCGGGCAACATCAGGTCCAGCAGCACAATATCTGGACGGAAACCGGAGAGCAGAGCTAGGCCATCCCGCCCCGTGGCGGCCGTGCGCACCTCGAATCCGGCGGATTCAAAGGTAAACCTGAGTAACTGGAGGATATCTTCGTCATCCTCGATCACAAGAATCTTTTCGTTGGCCATGCGTTCCCTCCGTATGGCAGGTCTGTAGCTAAACCACGATTCGGTGACAGATGTATGCTGTCTTCGTTACATAATGGTGACACGCCCTGTATCCACGCGAGCATACCCTCTCGTTTCATGCCATATGCCATATGGCAACAAAAAAGCCGGGACATGATGTCCCGGCTTTTTTGTCACGGCTTCGCAACCAAAGTAACAATCTCGCGACGCAAACGCGCCGTTTCCTGCCCGCATATTTTCCATGCGGACCTGCGGATGCTCATACCGCCAAAAACCCCAATTCCCGCATACGCAAATGAATTTCCCGGCTGATCCATGCATCGGTGGCGGCATATTGTACCTGCTGCACCGAAAGTTCCTTGCTGGCCCAGTTAGAGCACTGCGCCCCCTTGGAAATTCTGAACCCCAGCAGATTTGCGGCGAGGTTGCGGAGCCCGTGCGTTTCCAGTCCGACGGACCGGGCCACTTCTCCCAGATCCATAACTCCGGCATCGTCAAAAAATAAAAGTTTTTTCAAGTCTTTAATGTCATCGCGGACAGCGACACCGGTCTTGATAATAGCCGGGTCCGCCAGCAACGCCGTGACCGATTCGGTCAATGGCAGCCAGTTCAGTTGAATGAGATAGACAACATCACTACAGGCAAACTGCACCAGCGAGGGCAGGTTCAGCTTCCCTTTATGAAAGGTCGGACGGGTTTCCGTATCGAACCCGAGCAGATCCTCCTGCCGCATACGGGACACGGCAGCGACAAGTTCCTCTTCTGTGCGGACCACCGCTACATTTCCTTCATAGCGGCGTAGAGGCAGGTCGTTTATCTCATCCTTGGTTATCTTTCGTTTGTAGTGATCGGAAATGTTCATCATATCCCTGTGTAATCGTTCAGCATCACAACAATCCCTCTAACCACGGACGGTTGTTATACATACCCCACAGCCCTCCCTGCGTAAAGTATTTTCAAGAAAGCTGACCGCCTATCACATACGTGCCACCGCAAGAAAAATCGCATGCAGAGAAGTAACCAGCACGGCAAAAAGCGCTGTTCCCCACCACTGCGCACCAGCGCGGCGTGGAGAAAATCCGGCAAATCGCAGTTCCATGGCTCCGTGCGTGCAGACCCCAAGACAATCACGGCATAGCGAACAGCTTAACGAGGGCTTCCCCTGCTCAAAGGCCTGATCCGGCAACGCATTATACCGGCAGACCTTTCGGCAGGCTCCGCACATGGTGCACTGCTTGGTAATACGCAGACGCCACGGAGAAAACCGCGCAAAAAGATTTCCCATCAGCCCCAGCGGACAAACAGTCGCGCAGTGCAGCATAACGCCCTTCCGCGCGCTTCCCCACACCATGCAGGCAATACCCGCCAAGCCAAATGCCGCCGCGCCAACTCCGGCGACAAAAAGTGAAGCCCCCGCATAGCGCAGGCCCAGCGCAGTTCCAAATACGCCTAACGCAATGCCCCAACGCATATACCGCGTCCAAGCGGGCAACGGCTCCGGCGCCGGAAAATCAGCGCGTCTGCCGCGCCGCTTCGCCCCCACCCGACTGAGCATATCGTCCCATGCCCCAACATAACAAAGATGGCTGCACCATGCCGGGCCAACCAGCAACACGGAGATAGCGAACAGCACAAGCATGAACAAACCCGCGCCACGATAGAGAGGCCCAGCCACGATCAAAGCCGGAACAGGCAAATGCAAAGCTCCCGTCATCAGCATATGCGGAACCCCCGCGACCCCCAGCGCGAGCTGACCAAAAAAGACCACGGAAAAAAGCGCCCAAATCACCGGACGGGTCCGGCGGGCGCGGGTCGGCGACAACAACAGCCCGCACACTTCAGCCGCGTAGACCGCCACCAGCGCAATTTCCAGCAAACCACTCCCCGGCACAAACCGGTCCGCCAATAACGGCGTTATACTTGCTGCTTTTTCCCTGCACAGCCATAGCCCGCCAGCCACAAGGAAGAAGGTCGCCGCCTGCGGCAACGCCCCTTCATTCCGGTGGGAAAACCGGACACGGGCTTGCGGCGAGAGCAGCAGCCCCGCCCCCAGCAGAGAAAACATCGAAACACCGCCGAGGATGGCGGCAAGACGGTACCACGGCAGTTCCATGCTCTGGCGCAGAGTGACCAATGCCACAGCGTCATGCACCCAAAGCAGACTGGCTCCCAGCAGCACCACCGCGCAGACAAGACGTCCCCACGCCCGGCGGCACAGACACAGCAATGCCAGCGCAACCATGGGGGAGCCATACCACACGCCCAGATTTCTCCAAAAGTGCGCCCCAAGGAGCAGCAGTCCCAAAGCGGGAATGCACCACACGCCCCAAGGGAATGAGGGGCTGACAGGCCCCTGAACCTCAGAGGCCGTCGTGCCGGGCAATGTCCGGTCCCCTCTGGAATCATGTGACGCCCGCGACGCCACGGCAGAGTCCGCTCCGTGCGTTTCAGGCGGAGGCGTGTGCCCCATGCTGGGGGGAAGAGGGTGATTGGTATGCGGCATGGTGCTACAACGAGTCCAATTCTTCAGCCAGTTCATCCCCCAGTCTTTCCACCAGAGAACCAAAACGTACACCACGCGCATAGTGCCGCATGTACAACGCCAGACACACTTCCACCACGGCGCCCCCCTGTTCCACAGTGAAGACCTCTGGAATTTCCGTAGCCAATCTGGGATGGCGGCCCAGTTTTCCCCCCAACACAATCCGGTAGCCCATGGTGCGGCACGCGAGCGCCTGTTCGCGGCACTTGGCTACGCACAACCCGCACTCCATACACTGTTCACGGTCAAAAACCGGTCCCAGTCTGTCCAGCGAGATGGCGTCATCGGGACAGACGCGCACACACAGACCACAACGCGTGCATAGCGTGGGGTCCAGTTCCGGCGTGCAGGCCCGGATAAACCCCACATCCGCCACATGGGGCCGGGAACATCCGTTAGGGCAGGCGGCAACGGCAATGCGGAAAGCGTGGTGATGCAGCAAAGGCCCACCAACGGCGGCCCGCACAAATTCAGGCCATCCGCTGCGGTCCACGGCAGCCCGTATGGCGCTTACCAGCTCCG
The DNA here is from genome assembly GCA_023460395.1 of Pseudomonadota bacterium. Classification (GTDB taxonomy): domain Bacteria; phylum Desulfobacterota; class Desulfovibrionia; order Desulfovibrionales; family Desulfovibrionaceae; genus Halodesulfovibrio. The sequence continues at coordinate 8,981 of JAEWQB010000020.1, forward strand.
CGTCCGTGGGCATGGCAAAACGGCACTGAGCCTGAGCGGCAACTCCCCGGCACAGTGTAACGTCATACGGGGCGGGTTCTCCGCCAGAGGAAGGATGCGACATGAAAGACTCCTTGCGGGATAGACGGTGCAGCCCCCGGAGCGCGGGACACTGGCATGTGGGAAGGTGAAATTTGCGCCGGTCCCGCAAAAAAACGGGCAGACGCCAGACCCGGCTGTTTTGCCTGTTACCCCGGCTGGCAGCTCTCGTCCGTGACGCAGGTCACATCAAACAGTCTTCCCATCGCCACGCCCGGTTTGGGGGAGATGAAGAGCACGCCCTATGCCTGTCACGATGCCGGTTCAAAAAGAGCGTCCGTGCCGCTATTTCCCAATACAGAAACTGTCGAATATTCGGTTGAGAATCTCTTCCGGCGTGGTTTCGCCGGTAATTTCGGAAAGAATGGCGCACGCGGCTTCCAGACGCACCCCAAGGATATCGTAGGGCAAGCCATGTGAAATATCCTGCCGCAGCCCAGTCAGTTCCTCCAGCGCGGCACCTATGGCCCGGCTCTGTCGCAAGTTGGGCACCACATCGCCCGGCTGCGGGTCGCCACCTTGCACGGCGTGCAGCAAACGCGCTTTGGCCTCGCGCACCACGGCATCCAGCCCTATGCCCAATTTGGCGGAAACCATCACCCCTTCGCGTGCGTTCGCCGCGTCTGCCTCGGGCGCTCCCGCCGCAGTCTGAGCATTCGCCAAAGAACTATCCAGTAAGTCAGCCTTGTTGCGCAGCACCAATACGCGGTGTTCGCCCACGGCCGCGACCAGTTCCTGTTCGGCGTGATCCAGCGCGGTGGCGGCGTCCGTCACCAGCAGAACCAAATCGGCCTGCCCCGCCAAATCACGGCTTATGCGCACGCCTTCCTGCTCCACGATGTCGCCGGTTTCCCGCAGACCGGCAGTGTCCACCAGCCGCACGGGCAGACCGTCAAAGCTGACCTGCTCTTCCAAAAAATCGCGGGTGGTACCCGGAATATCGGTAACAATGGCTCTGGCACGCCCCAGCAGAGCATTCAGCAAGCTGGATTTTCCCGCATTTACGCGCCCCGCAAGCACCACGAGCACGCCCTCCCGCCAACAGCGCGCCCGTTCATAATTACGCAGTAATTCTTCCAGTGCCGCGTGGACCGCATCCACATCTGCCATAAACTCATCCGGTGACAGACATTCAATGTCTTCCTCCGGGAAATCCACCGCCACACAGAGCTTCATACGCACGGCTTCCAAGGCGGTGCGCAGTTCGCCAATGCGTTTTCCCAGCATGCCATCCAACTTGGCCTGTGCCAGCCGCACCCCGCTGCGCACCGGTGCCGCGATCATTTCCGCCACGGCCTCTGCTTGCGTCAGATCCATACGCCCGTTGAGAAACGCACGCCGGGTGAACTCGCCGGGACCAGCCACGTCCGCACCGCAAGCAAGCGCGGCTTCCAGTACGGCAGCCACCACGGCGGGGCCTCCGTGGCAATGGATTTCCCCCACGTCTTCTCCGGTAAACGAGCGGGGGCCGGGCATAAAAACAGCCAACACGTCATCCAGCGCTTCGCCGCCAGCGTCCGTGACGGTTCCGTAGTGCAATGTCCGTGGGCGAAACTCTGAAAAGGCGGAGTCCGAAGGAATAAAAAGGCGACGCAGGATGGGGAGAGAATCCGGCCCGCTAAGGCGCACTATGCCGATACCACCTTGCCCCAGCGGGGTAGCTATGGCTGCTACGGTAGATGAATGCTGCATGGTCGTTGTGTAGCTCCGTCCGGCAGGACGGGCAAGAGGGAAAAAAAGAAAGGAGGCCGAAGCCTCCTTTCAGGACTGTCTTTATCAAATCAGGCTAGGCAGTTCGCCGCTTCCGACCGATGATAACGCGTTTAAGCGGTCCATCCCCCTTGCTGCGAGTCTGAATATCCTCGTCATCCTGCAAGGCCAGATGCACGATACGCCGATGGTAGGAACTGAGGGGACGGGTTGACTGCGGCTTACCCAAAGCTTTGGCTTTGTCCGCCAGATGCAGCGCTACTTCACGCAGCTTATCATCCTGCCGTTCCCGGTAGTCGCCCGAATCCAACTGCACCCGCACAGCCGCGCCCATGGCTTTCGTCACAATACGGTTGGCAAGGTACTGAAGCGAGGCCAGCGTCTGCCCTTCCCGACCAATGAGTAAGCCGGAATTATCGCCGCTGGCAACAGCCACCTTCACCCGGTTTTCCTCAATAACGGCGGAAACAGGCACGTCTCCGACAATGGGCAGAACCAGTCGACGAATGGTTTCGCAAACGACCACAATAAGCGTATCTGTATCCAGAGCGGAGAGGTCAGCTTCCGGCATGGGATCCTGCGCCAAATCATCCATGCCGTCAAACCCGGCGTCGTCCAGACCAAAATCAGCTACTTCACGCTCCGACACGGCGGGCATATCGCGTTCACCGGACAGTACGGTATCGGAAGCGGCGTCTTCAGCTACAGCGTCCTGCGCACCGCCATCCCGGCGACCACGCCCCCGTCCGCCTCTCGGACGACGACGTCCGCTGCGGCTCCGGCGGTTGGCGGAACGGGAATCGTCCTCTCCGCCTTCACCATTTTCGGCAACTACTTCGACACCCTCTCCCGTCAATTCATCGGGGCGGCGGGGGTCAGCATTAGGCCGCTCCGCGCGGCGGTCGCGTTTTTCCGAACGGTCAGGCCGGTCAGAAAGCTCCCCGCGTTCGGCGCGATCACCACGGTCATTCCGTTCGGCGCGATCACCACGTTCGGCGCGATCACCACGGTCATTCCGCTCGCCGCGTTCAGTCCGGGGCTTCCGCTCCTGCCGTCTGGGGGCTTTCTTTTCAGTGCCTCCGTCGTCAGGCGGAGTAGCAGGCGCTGCGGGGGAAGCGCTTGTCTGACCATTGCCATTGGAGGAGCGTGTTTCGCCTTCAGCAGATTTGCGGGGCGCACGTTCCTGTTCTGGCTTACGGTTTTGTTCAGCGCCTCTGCCGCCATCTCGGGCATCTCCGCGTCCTTCAGACCGCAATTCGGTCTGCCGTCCGCGTTCGCCGCCGTCTCCGCCTTCCTTTCCTGTGCGGTCGGTCGCCTTATCCTGCTGACCATCCTTACCGCCGGAACGCTTACGCCCGGAAGGCAAACGGTTTTCGCCACTCATGGCATCGCCGTTCAGTTGCATCCGCCGAGCGCGGATTTTGGCTTTTTTCGCCCCTACCAGACCGAAAATTCCGGTCTTTGCATCGTTAACAATATCTATCTCCAGTTTTTCTCTGGGAGTATTGTAGTACTTACACGCCGCGTCTATGGCGCTGTCCAGGGTCTTGCCCTGAAACTCCTTGTATGCATCCATGCATTCACCTCAAAGGGAACTCGCGATTAACAGGCAAAGCTTACGCTTTGCGGAGCATGAACCACTGCTGGACAATGGAAAGCACGTTGTTCGTCAGCCAGTAGAGAACCAGACCGGCGGGGAATCCCAAGAACATGAAGGTGAAAATCACCGGCATGAGCAGCATCATTTTACGCTGCACGGGATCACCAGTACCGGGGGTCATCATCTGCTGCAACAGCATGGTCAGCCCCATGACAATGGGGGTAATGTAGAAAGGGTCTGCCGCAGAAAGGTCGGCGAGCCAGATGTACTCCGTGAAAGGGAGATGGGTAATGAAAGAAGCATGACGCAGTTCAATGGAATTCAGCAAAGCCTGATACAGACCAAAGAACACGGGAATCTGCACCAGCATGGGCAAACAGCCGCCTGCGGGATTCACCTTGTAGGTCTTGTACAGCTTCATGACTTCCTGATTCTGCTTTTCGCGGTCATCCGCATACTTTTCGCGGATTTTCTGCATCATGGGCTGAAGCTTCTTCATCTGCTCCATGGATTTGTAGCTCTTGTGGGAGAGCGGCCAGAATACAAGCTTTATCAGCACGGTGAGAATGATAATGGCAACGCCATAGTTCCCCACGTACTTATGGAAGAAATTGATACCCGCCAACAACGGCTTGGCAAGGATGGAAAACATGCCAAAGTCAATGGACGCACCCAAGACATTAGGCGCGTTGTCCAGTTCGCTGGCCACCTTAGGACCGAAGTAGTAAGCCGTGCCCGCTTTCGCCTCGAATCCCGGAGCGATAGCAATGCCGTCCTTTTCCACAGCGAGGCGATACACCCCGCGCTGGAATTTCGCCTTCAGCGCGACATCGCGGTCGTGCGGAGCGATAGCGGCAAGGAAGTAGTTGTTTTCCACACCGGCCCACAGAAGGGGCAGCCGTTTGGCAAGTCCCTTTTCCAAATCTTCGGTATCGGCTTCATTGTCCAGCCCCTCGGAATCGGAAAACCATGCCACCTTGGTAGGATTGTACGAGTTCTTTCCACCCTGCTCAGGCGCATAGCCCAAGGTGAAATCAAGCCGCAACGTCCGGGGAACATCCGCGCCGTTGACTAGCCGAACCGTTTCTTCCACCAGATAACTGTCTGCGGAAAACGAAAGTTCGCGCACAATCCGTATGCCGTTCAGTTCACCAGAAAACGTAAGAGTGCCGGCTTCGCCCTTGGCGAGCAAAAGGTCGCCGCCATCAAAGCTCCACTGCCCTTCCTGCCATGTGCGCTTGCCATCCAGCATAAGCCCCATGGCTCCCAGCGAGGCAGCAGCGTCTCCCACCATGTCCATATCGGGAGAATCCGGCGCGATGGTGGCACGGTAGTCTTTCAATGAAAAACGCTGGAGCACCCCACCCTGCGAATGCAGTATGGCGGTATACAACGGCGTGGAAACACGCACTTCGCGCCCTGCGGAAGGCGTAAAAACAGCAAGCCCCTCGCCAGCGTCCGTGGAAAGGGTTCCCTGTTCCGCGTCGGACAAGACTGCATCGGCGGTGGTGTTCGCGGGTTGCGTTTGCACTGCCACCGGCTCCGGCAGCCATCCCATATATTCAGCGAGATAGTTCCAGCCTACGGTAACGACAAGGCAGAGAACCACGGCGATTAAAACACGCTTATTATCCATCATGATCGGACCTCAGAAGCTCCTTTGCGTGGAGAGGATTTTTGCGGAACAGGAGGAACGGGGTCATAACCGCCCCGGCTGAATGGGTGACAACGCAGAATGCGCCACACCGCGAGAGCGCTGCCTTTACAGACGCCATGCCGTAAAACAGCTTCAGCCGCATATTCCGAGCAGGTAGGAACAAAGCGGCAGGCTGGAGGAAACAACGGTGAGATGCACCGCTGATATACGCGGATGGGCAACACCAGCAAAGTTTGCGCGAGTGTTCTCATGGCGCTTCGTTTCCCGTCTCTTGGGCACGTGTCTCGCGAAGGGTACAAATGAGCGGCAACAGCTCCTGCGAGACAAAGGCAAGGCTTATCCGGCTGGGGTCTAGGCAACGTTTGGGCACCACCACAACATCCACACCCTCTGGCACCTCGCGCTGATGACACCGGAAAAATTCGCGAATCACGCGCTTCACGCGATTGCGTACGACAGCCGTTCCTGTTTTTTTAGTTACCGCCATACCCATACGCCAAGGATATTCCCCGACAGGTCGCGGTTTAGTAAACAGGATGAAATTTTTAGAAAAATAACGGCGGCCTTCATTGTAACAGCTGACAAAATCAGGCCGCCGGATCAAACGATGCTCGCGCGTACGCGTTAGGCGGATAATCTTTTACGCCCCTTCGCACGGCGGCGACGCAGCACAGCGCGGCCACTGGCGGTCTTAAGACGGGCGCGGAATCCGCACACCCTGGCGCGTCTGGTTTTGCTCGGCTGATACGTTCTCTTCATGAGGTTACTCCTTTAAAAAAATGAACGGACCTTTTTACAGTGTAAAACGGCCCGCGTCAAGTTTGACAGGGGATGGAAACAGAACACCGTGAATGCACCGTTCGTGCACGAACGCCATTCCGGTAATTCCGAAGTACGTTCTTTTGCCACAGTGCATAGGCTGTTTTTTTTACAAAAACAAGGGGAAAAACACACAATTCGCGATTAGAAGACCAGACACCTCATCCCCACCTGCCACACCGCCCGTTCCCCTCTCTTATTCCGAGGGAATGAGCTGCGGAATGCCAGCACCGTCGGCATCGGCTCCGGTGGACGGAGAGCCCACGTCCGTGGCGCGCGGCCCTGTGAGTGACGGCGGCGCGGGGATGGCGGAAGAAGAAGGTCCGGTCGCATCGCTCTGCGGGGAAAGAGCGGGAACAGAAGCAGAAACGCCGGAACCGGAGCGAACCACCTCTCCCTGCTCTGGCGGTACGGAACCGGATAAGGCTGGCGCGGATATTCCACTCGCTGCCCGCTCAGGCGTGGAGCGCGAAGATATGGCAGCAGACGTCCCTTCCGCAGCAACACTCGACTGCACCGGAGGCAAGGCAATACCACCTTTGGGAGCATAGGCCGTGGGCCTGTCCACAAAGGAAGCCCACTCACCGCCGGAATCAACCCGCTTGGCGACCGTTTTACGTTTTTCCCGCAACAACGCACGAACTTCACCCTTGTTGGGCAAGTCATATTCGTAAGCAGCCACGACCGCGTTGTCGTCCAGCCGGATGACCCGCAACGAAATATACACGGTGGACGGGCTTTCCACATACGTGCCTACCAGCACGGCTTGCGCGTTGTACTGCGCTTCCATCAGTCGTGCGATTTCGCGCGACAGCATGAACTCTCCCTCATGCGGTCGCATGGTCAAATTTTGCGCCAGACGGGATTCAGCGATCCGATATCCGTACTGACTCAACCGAGAACCAACCTGCTGCATGACCGTGCGCCCAAGCGTGGAGGTTTTTTCCAAGTCGTTCAGTTGCACCATGGTTGTGACTAGCACCAGACTTTGCCTGCTGACCCGCCCGCGCATCACCAGATGGAGGGCGTCACCCGCGCGCAGGCTGGAAATTGTGAGCGGAGAATTCGCCACCAACTGCGCGGTGGCGTTTTGCAGAAACCACGCGGGGTGTGTTCCTCCATCCGCAGCCAGCGCACCTTGCCCCGTGAGGAGAAGGGCGCACGCGGCAGCCAGTAGTATCCGGGATATTTGATTCATGGATTTTCCTCCCGCGCCAGATAACGCGACAGACGGTGTGACACACAACCGGGCAGACACACGCCAGACCTATTTGCCAGTCACACGCACGCGACGCGGTGTGAATTCCTCTGCGGGAATTTCCACGGGATCAGTGCTCACGTACTGCCGATAGTCAGGATCGTTAATGTAATAAATGGACGAGGTGTACATGACGTAACGATTGTTATGCGCCATGGATACGGAGATAAGGATTTCCCGGTCCGAAATTTCTGTTATGGCTCCCGACACAATATCCGCCAGCACGCCAGCGCCGATAGCAGCCGGAATCCACTCAGACATGGAATCCAGCATACGGGCGGCGCTTATGCCACCCGCCAATGCGGTAAACGAACCAATGGGGGGACGCTGAAACCGATCATTATGCAGCACAGCCATAACATCATAATCCACGTCCACACCGTTAGGCTCCCGCACTACGGAAACCTGCATCCCCCGCGAGACTAGCTCGCTGGTGAGCAACGTATGGAACCCCCGAGAAAACGGCAGCACGTCTGGAGGTGTGAGGAAAAGGGGTCGTTTGTGCAAATCTTCGCGGTCGTCAATCGCCTTGGCAATGCGATCCGCCACATCGGACGCCAGTACCCGCCAATGCCCTGCGGCCTGCATTTTGTACTGGGGTTCCGCCTCGTGTGTCACCGCCACGGGCACCTGCGACCGGAACACTTCGCATCCGGCAAGCAGGCCCGCAAGGGCAATGCACAGTACATATATGATATTCCGCATGGCTATCCTCTCATTCCGGCCTGCAACCGCGTGGTACAACCTCACGCCCCCGCACGGGATGCGCGCGTAAAGAACCTTACGGAAAGACTCATCGGTCGAATGCAGCGATTCTTTAGGGAAAGCCCCGGACAAACTCCCTTCCGGCAGCAGCGGCGCATCCTGCGAACAGGGGCAAACGCAACCGCGCAGCCATTCAGAAACGGAACAAAAAAAGGGGGCCGGAAAATCCGGCCCCCCCTGTAGTACACGGGAAACGAGCGGCTTAGTACATGCCACCCATGCCGCCCATGCCACCCATGCCGCCGGGCATAGCCGGAGCAGCGGGCTTTTCGCTGGGCTTTTCAGCAATGGCGCATTCGGTGGTCAGCAGCAAAGAAGCCACGGAAGCAGCGTTCTGCAGAGCGATGCGGGTTACCTTCTTAGGATCGATAACACCGGCCTTGATCAGATCTTCGTATTCGCCGGTAGCGGCGTTGAAACCGAAGCCGTCTTTGCCGTCACGCACTTTTTCCACCACAATGGAGCCTTCAAAACCGGCATTGCCAGCGATCTGACGCAGCGGTTCTTCAATGGCGCGGCGGATGATGGCAACGCCAGCGGCTTCGTCGTCGTCAGCGGGCTTCACGTCGTCCAGCTTACCAGCTACGCGGACCAACGCGGTGCCGCCGCCAGCCACAATGCCTTCTTCCACGGCAGCGCGGGTAGCGTTCAGCGCGTCTTCCACGCGGTCTTTCTTTTCTTTCATTTCAGTTTCAGTAGCGGCACCCACGTTGATAACGGCAACGCCGCCCACCAACTTGGCAAGACGTTCCTGCAACTTTTCGCGGTCGTAGTCAGAAGAAGTTTCTTCAACCTGAGCGCGAATCATCTTCACGCGGGCCTTGATGTCTTCGCCCTGACCGGCACCGTCCACAATGGTGGTGTTTTCTTTGTCCACCACCACGCGCTTGGCGGAACCAAGATCGGCAACGGTGATGTTTTCAAGACGCACGCCCATTTCTTCAGACACCACCTGACCACCGGTCAGTACGGCGATGTCCTGCAACATGGCCTTGCGGCGTTCACCGAAGCCGGGAGCCTTAACGGCAACAACCTGAAGCGTGCCGCGCAGCTTGTTCACCACCAGAGCGGCAAGAGCTTCGCCGTCCACGTCTTCAGCGACGATGACGAGGGGCTTGTTCATCTTGGCGACCTGCTCCAGCACGGGGAGCATGTCCTTCATGTTGGAGATCTTCTTTTCGCAGATGAGGATGAGGGGAGAATCCATCTCCACCACCATCTTGTCTGCGTTGGTCACGAAATAGGGGGAAAGGTAGCCGCGGTCAAACTGCATGCCTTCCACCACATCGAGAGTGGTTTCCAGACCCTTGGCTTCCTCAACGGTGATAACGCCTTCCTTACCCACTTTGTTCATGGCTTCGGCGATAATGTTGCCGATGGTGGTGTCGGAGTTGGCGGAAATGGTGCCAACCTGGGCGATTTCTTTCTGGTCGCGGGTGGGCTTGGCCAGTGCGTTCAGTTCAGCAACCAGCACTTCCACGGCCTTGTCGATACCGCGCTTGATAGCCATGGGGTTACGGCCTGCGGCTACCAGCTTCACGCCTTCCTTGTACACGGCCTGAGCGAGGATGGTGGCGGTGGTGGTACCGTCGCCAGCGATGTCGGAAGTCTTGGAGGCAACTTCCTTAACCATCTGTGCGCCCATGTTTTCAAACTTGTCTTCCAGTTCCACTTCCTTGGCTACGGAAACACCGTCTTTGGTGATGACGGGAGCGCCGAAGGACTTTTCGATGACAACGTTCCGGCCCTTGGGTCCGAGGGTCACCTTAACTGCATTGGCAAGCTTGTCCACGCCACGGGAAAGGCGTTCACGAGCCTTGGTGTCAAAAAGAATTTCTTTGGACATGTAAATATTCCTCCTGAAAATCTAACGGGATGGTGAGGTTAGCCGATGATGGCGAGAATGTCGTCTTCGCGCATAACAAGGAAGTCAGCGCCATCAATTTTGATTTCAGTACCGGCATACTTGTTAAACAGCACCACGTTGCCCACGGCCACAGTCATGGCGATGGTGTTGCCGTTTTCAACCTTGCCGGGGCCGACTGCGACGATTTCCCCACGGGAGGGCTTTTCCTTAGCGGTGTCTGGAATGTACAGACCACCAGCGGTTTTTTCTTCCGCTTCCAAACGCTTCACCAAAACACGATCGCTCAGGGGCTTCAGATTCATGCTATAAACCTCCAACATTATTCATAGTTAACCTGTACTATTAGCACTCTTCCTAATCGAGTGCCAGCATTGAGCGGCTATGTAGCCTTTCCAGACCGAATTGGCAACATCCCCTTCGATCCGGCAAGGCCGTGTCTGCCACGGCAAACGCCACTCCCAGCCTCATGGACGTGAAAAAAGCCGCGTGGCCTGCGGACAAGTCGCCGAAGCAGCAGCCTGTCGTACAACGGCCCTAACGACGATGGGGGGAGAATAAATACTCTTTTGGCATTGTGAAGGGGTTTTGCAAAAAAAATTCTCATTTTCTTCCCATGCCTACACATACAAGATGTTTTGCCGCTTCCGCACTGACGCAGCCTCCACGCGGCGCCTTCTAAAATCATTTCCCTATATCGCAAATGGCGTACTACTTGATTTCCTACCTTGCCTTCTCTTTTCTCCTTCTCTCTCCACCAATTCACCAACGGCAGGTACTGCTTCGCTCTCGCGGGATTCTTCGTCGCGGGAGCACCAACCTTTTACTGTGGAGATAGCTATGCCCCCTTCAAAGGGAAAATATGTGACCGTTCCCACTCTGGCCCTCATGACTGTCGCGTCGGTCCTCAGTCTACGCGGCCTGCCACTCATGGCGGCGGAAGGGCTTTCCATGATCTTTTACATTCTGTTTGCCACCATTGTCTTTCTGCTGCCCGCTTCCATGGTTTCCGCAGAACTGGGCGGGGCCTTCGCCAAGGGACAGGGCGGCGTGTATACATGGGTGAAGGAAGCGTATGGCCCCCGCTGGGGATTCACCGCCATCTGGCTACAGTGGATACAAAACGTGGTGTGGTATCCCACAGTGCTTGGCTTTGCCGCCGCCTCTCTGGCGTATCTGTTTGCGAATCCCGCCTTGGCGCAGAGCGGACCCTACACCGGCACCGTAATCATTATTGTCTACGTATGCGCCACGTTTGTGGCGCTTAGCGGCTCCACTGCGGTAAACGCCGTCACCAAATATGGCGTGGTAATCGGCACATTAATACCTGCGGCCCTTGTCATTTTACTTGGCTTGTTGTGGGTAGATCAGGGCAACCCCATCGCCCTGCTTTCACAAAGCACGGTAGCCCACGAGCACGCGCACGTCCGGCTGTTCCCGCATATCACAGGATTGGGCAGTATCGCCTTTCTGGCAGGCATAGTGCTGCTGTTCGCAGGCGTGGAGGTACAAGCAGTGCAGGCGTCTGAAATGGAGAATCCAACCCGGGAATTCCCCGTTGCCATGCTCATTGCCTCGCTGCTCATTGTACTGGTGTTTCTGCTCGGCTCCCTCGCCGTGGCTGCGGTCATTCCCTCTCATGAAATCAGCCTTACCGCCGGACTGATGCAGGCATTCACCGTTATGCTGGACAAATTCGGCATCGGCTTCCTCACGCCGGTTCTCGGATTATGCATGGCCTTCGGAGCCATAGGCAGTGTTATGTCGTGGGTGACTGGTCCCAGCCGGGGACTGCTGCAAACCGCGCGGGAAGGTGAAATGCCCCCCGCGCTGGCTAAAGTGAACAAAGCCGGTGCTCCCGTGGCCTTGCTGATTATCCAATGCGCTGTGGTGGTGGCGCTGGCCCTGCTGTATTTCGTCATGCGGGACGTGAGCGTGGCCTTCTTCATTCTTTCCGCCATGACTGCCACCCTGTATCTCGCCATGTATATGTTTATGTTTGCCGCCGCCATCCGGTTGCGCATAACGCGCCCGGACCTGCCCCGCTCCTACAAGGTTCCCGGAGGACTACCGGGAATGATCTGCATCGCGGGGTTAGGATTTTTAGGCGTGGCCTTCGCCTTTGTGGTGGGCTTCTTTCCCCCTTCCAGCCTACCTGTGGGCAATCCCGCTCTGTACGTCGGCCTTGTGGCAGCCGGGCTGATTCTGTTCACGGGCATGCCCCTGTTCATTCAATTTTTCAAAAAACCAAGCTGGAAACGTGTTGATGCCACTCCGACCAGCCAACCACACGGAGACTAGCCATGAGCGTAAAAAAAAGCACACTGCGAAACACCGTACTCGATGATACCTATGCCGCCAGCGATGTGGCGGGCGTTATGCCCCGCTACCAGATGCCGGAAAAAGAAAGCAAGGCCCGCGATGTGTATCAGGCAATCCACGACGAACTGATGCTGGACGGAAACTCCCGCCAGAATCTCGCCACGTTCTGCCAAACATGGGTTGATCCCGAAATCCGGCAGATCATGAACGAGTGTGTGGACAAAAACATGATCGATAAGGACGAGTATCCGCAGACAGCGGAGTTGGAAACACGCTGCGTCCACATGCTGGCAAAACTGTGGAACTCTCCCGATGCCAAGGGCACATTGGGGTGTTCCACCACCGGCTCCAGCGAGGCAGCCATGCTGGGGGGCCTTTCCATGAAACGCCGCTGGACCAACACGCGAAAGGCCGCACGCAAGTCCACCGCCAAGCCGAATATGGTCTGCGGGCCGGTGCAGGTATGCTGGGAAAAATTCGCCCGGTACTGGGACGTGGAATTGCGGGAAATTCCCATGGAGAAAGACAGGCTCATCATGAACGCCGCTGAAGCGGTCAAACGGTGCGACGAAAACACTATCGGCGTCGTGCCCACGCTGGGCGTAACCTTTACCGGGCAGTATGAGCCGGTGCAGGAAGTCAGCAACGCGCTGGATAAACTGCAAAAAGAAAAAGGCTGGGATATTCCCATCCATGTAGATGGAGCCAGCGGAGGCTTTCTGGCTCCCTTCATCGACCCCGCTCTCGTATGGGACTTCCGGCTTCCGCGCGTAAAGTCCATTAACGCGTCCGGTCACAAATTCGGTCTTGCTCCCTTGGGCGTAGGCTGGGTGGTCTGGCGGGAAAAAGCCGACCTTCCCGAAGACCTGATCTTCAACGTGAACTATCTTGGGGGCAACATGCCCACCTTCGCGCTGAATTTTTCACGCCCCGGCGGACAGATAATCGCCCAATACTACAATTTCCTGCGGTTAGGACGCGAGGGATACACCCGCATTCACCAAGCCTGCTACGAGACAGCCCGCTATTTGGGGCAGGCCATTTCCAAACTTGGCCCCTTTGAGGTTCTCTACAACGGGCAAGGCGGCATTCCCGCCCTTTGCTGGGCCTTCAAGCCCAAGGCAACGGTAAACTACAGCCTCTATGATCTTTCAGACCGGCTGCGCTCGCGCGGCTGGCAGGTTCCCGCCTACTCCATGCCGGCACACCGTGAGGACTTAGTTGTCATGCGCGTGCTGGTGCGCCACGGATTCAGCAGAGACATGGGTGAGTTGCTCGTTGAGGATATCAAGCGGGCCATGGATCATTTTACGGCGCATCCTGTACATACTCCGCTTTCTGAAACCGAAGCGGGCAGTTACAGCCATTCAGGCCGTGAGCCGAAAAAAGCGAAGAAGGCGTCTAAAAAATAGGCTAGCTGCCCGGCTTCGTCCTGCACACGACGCAGACCGCGCTGGGTGCGGGTGACAAAGCAATCATCTGGGAATGACTGGGATGAATACGCATAGCGGGCGGGAAGACTCTTCCCGCCCGCCTTTGTTATGTATCGTCGACTATCACCGCAACACGCGCCAAGCACAGGAAACGGCGCACATCCAAACATACACGCAGTTGGCAAACCCTGCCGAATGCGGACGAGTCCCGTCAGACGGATAACTCCGCCACGCGCTGCTCCGCAGCCTCCCAGCGCTCCAGCAGGGCGAGTTGCTCCTCTTCCATCTGCGTCAACCGTTCTGTGGCGGAAGCAAAACCCTGCGGATCGCGGCTGTAAAACGCGGGATCAGCCATAGCCGCCTCCAGCTCGCGCTGCTCCGTTTCCAGCGCTTCCAACTTCGCGGGCAGCGCGGTCAATTCTTTGCGCAGAGCGTCCAGTTCCCGCTGTTCATTAAACCCCAGCTTGCGCGGCTTACCGGAGCTATTTTGCGGGCTTGCCATCTGGTGGGTAGACTCGTGGACAGCGGGAAGGGCTGGCGCCTCCGCTGCCTGCTCCCCGCCACCGGATTTCTTTTCCTGCTTGCTAACAGGACGCTGGCGCAGCCAATCGTCATAACCGCCGACATATTCATGCACCCGCCCACCGCCTTCAAAGGCCAGCGTGGAGGTGACCACATTATTCAAAAATTCCCTGTCATGGCTGACCACCAGAACCGTTCCCGTGTACTGCGCCAAAAGCTCTTCCAGCAAATCCAGTGTTTCCATATCCAAATCGTTGGTCGGTTCGTCAAAGACCAGCACATTGGAAGGTCGGGTAAACAGCCTGGCCAGTAGCAAGCGGTTGCGTTCTCCTCCAGAAAGCGAAGAGACAGACATATGCAACCGTTCCGGGTCAAATAAAAATTCTTTAAGATAGCCCACCACGTGCTTGCGTCTGCCGTATATTTCTACCGTGTCATTCCCGTCGGCTACATTGTCACGGATGGAGCGCGTTTCATCCAGCTCATCCCGCAACTGGTCAAAGTAGGCAACTTCAAGCCGTGTACCGTGGCGCACAGAGCCGGAGTCCGGTGTCAACTTCCCCAACAACAATTTGAGAAAGGTGGTTTTCCCCACGCCGTTAGGGCCAAGCAATCCTACTTTGTCACCCCGGCTGATAACAACCGAAACGTCGCGGATAACGGGCTGGCCCGCATCTGGATAGGTATAGGTGAGGTTTTGCGCCTCTACCACCAACTTACCGGACCGTTCCGCCTCCTGCACCTGCATGGAGACAGATCCCAGCCTGTCGCGGCGCTTGGCCCGTTCCTCGCGCAAAGCGATTAACTCACGCACACGCCCCATATTACGGGTTCGTCTGGCTTTAATTCCCTTGCGAATCCACACTTCTTCTTCCGCCAACTTCTGGTCCAGCCGCGACCATTCCTGCTGTTCGGCATGCAACTGGCCTTCCTTGCGCTCCAAAAACGTATCGTAATCGCACGACCAGTCCGCCAGATGGCCCCGGTCCAATTCCACAATACGATTGGCTACCTTGCGCAAAAACATACGGTCATGGGTGATGAGTACCAGCGTGCGCACACGCCGGAGCAAAAATTCCTCCAACCAGTCTATGGAATCTGTATCCAGATGGTTGGTTGGCTCGTCCAGCAACAGCACATCCGGTTGAGCAGCCAACGCACGGGCAAGCAGCACCCGCCGCTTCATACCACCAGAAAGCGTGTCAAAGTGAACGTCCTGCGGCAAGTGCAGGTGGTTGATTACGCTTTGCACAGTGCTGTGCAGCTCCCATCCGTTACCGTCATCCAGCACTTGCTGTGCCTCGCGCATGACGCGCTGCGCAGCCTCCGCCTCTGGGCCGGAGCTTTCCGATTCCAGTCGCAACGCCGCGTCATGATAGGCGGAGAGCGCTCTGCCCTCATCTCCCGCGCCTTCCGCGATAACAGAGTAAACCCGCCCGGCAATGTGCTGCGGCACGTCCTGCGGCAACATGCCCACGCGAATTCCCTGCTGCCGCGCCACATTTCCCGCATCCGGCTTCACATCGCCATGCATCAATTTAAGAAAAGTGGATTTCCCCGCTCCGTTGCGACCCAGCAGGCAAACCCGTTGCCCTTCTTCTATTTGCAAGCTCACCCCGGAGAGCAGTTGAGGGCCCGCCAGCGAAAGTGAAACATCATGAATACTTATCAGAGCCATATGGCATTATCTCCCAATGATATCCCCTTACGGGTCTGGCGCAGGTTGTAGCCTTAGCGCCATGAAACGGCAAGCCGAAGTGTGGCAGTGACTATACCGCACATAAGTGAACACTTACAAAACAGCTACAGACTGAAGAACCACTCGAAGATATTCTGGTTGCTTTTTATAGACCCTTTACTTTATATGCTAGGAGAAATGAATTGGCATATCCAATTCTCTATCCATGCCGACCCTCGCCAAGGACTGCATTATGAAAACGTATCCCACTGGAATTTTGCCGGGTGTTATGTCTATCTTCTGTTCTTCTATCGTTTCAGGAGCCGTGGCATACGCACTTGATATCATACCTATGACATCTGGTATTGTTACACCATTGTTTATTACTGCATTTGGAACAACACTACTCTCAGGCATAGCACTCCATATACTGTATATCCGACCGATACACCGCCTGTGGACTATGGTGGAAACTGGAGCGGTGACACAGGACGACATTCCCCTGCCGCCACCTCTGCGCCGTATCGCGCAGGCGCTTGCCGCATTGCATGCCTTGCAGGAACTGAATGAGGCCAAATACGCGGCTTCCCTTGCCGCAGTGGCGGGTGAATATCCTTTTGTTCTGCTAGATACAGATGCCACCGTCACCCGGCTAGATAGCCGTGTTCCCACGCTGCTCGGCTTTGGCGATGCATCGGACCAGTTCGTCTGTGGCCCCGCCACCGCGTTGCTTTCTCCTCTGGGAGAAGCCGCAATCTCTCTGCCCGGTCAATGTTTGCGGGACAAACGCCCGCTCTCCGCCGAAGCGTCCGTCGTGCATCAGGGCAAGCCCCCCCGCCTCATTCACATTACCTGTTTGCCCTTGCAATCGGAAACAGGAAGTCTGCTCGGCGTCTGTCTCCGGTTGGAGGACCAGACGGAACAACGAGAGCAGGAGCGCGAGATTGTGGCAAAGAATGTACGGTCCGCCAGCATAGCGGACGAATCTCTTTCCGCAGCGCACGTACTGAATAGCGCGTCAGAAGATTTGGCGGAACGCATTCAAACAGCAAATGAAGGCGCGTCACAGCAACAATTCCGCACAACGGAAACCGCCACTGCGATGGAACAAATGAACGCCACGGTCAGTGAAGTGGCACGTAGTGCCAGCGAGGCTGCCAAGCTCGCGGCGGATACCCGGCAGCATTCTTCGCATGGTGCGGAGCGCATGCACGTACTGGAAACAGACGTGGACGCCGTGGGAAAAGTTATCTCCACGCTGGGAGAGCGGGTTTCGGAACTGGGCACACGCGCGGTGGATATCGGACAGGTGATGAATGTCATCAACGACATTGCCGACCAGACAAATCTGCTGGCTCTCAACGCGGCTATTGAGGCCGCCCGCGCGGGAGATGCGGGACGCGGATTTGCCGTGGTGGCGGACGAAGTGCGCAAACTGGCGGAAAAGACAATGCATGCGACCAGCGAGGTAGGCAGTGTCATTCATTCCATTCAGGATAGCTCTTCCGCCGCTGTTGATGAAATGCAAAGCGTGCTGAAAGCTGTGCAGGAAGTGACAGACAGTGCCAAAGCCTCCGGCGTGGCACTAACAGAAATTGTCTCGCTGGCGGACCAGACAAGCCTTCAGGTGCAGTCCATCGCCACGGCTGCGGAAGAACAAGCCGCCACCTCGGAGCAGATTAATCGCGCCGTTGAGGAAATTACCCGCATTGCCGCGGAAACTATGCAGACCATGAATCTTGCGGCAACCGATGTGTTCAGTCTCGCCGGACGCGCCAGCGACCTCCAGCGGAGTGTCTCCCGGCTCCACCACAGCGACGAAGAAGCCCCGCACGACGCCTCTGGTCGCGCACTTCCCTGTTGGGAGCACAAACGGTGCGGCAGAGAAAAAGGCGGCACTAAGGAAGCTGAAATGGGTATTTGCCCCGCATGGCCCGACCATGGGTTCAGCTGCGCCTCTGTGACGGGCACCTTCTGCGGCGGCAAGGTGCAGGAATCGTTTGCCAAAAAAATTGCCTCCTGCGCCAAGTGTGACTTCTTTAAAAGTCCTCACTATGACCGTGCAAGCGTGCATGGCGCGTTTGAAGCGTCCACCGGCGAAATTATGCCGCGTCCCATCTCCTCGCGAACAACGGGGCAAGGGCGCACGCAGAAACGCGCCTCGGTCTAGCCCTGCGCATACCGTCCATGAAAACGCGCTCCGGCAAACGGCTCACGCAATGTGGTTGCGCCAACCGACGGGAACAGTTAGGGTAATTACTCTTCGCAGCGTTTCCGATTCGTCCACCCCTCTGAAGCCGAGCAGATTCCCCTTCACTGGGCACTTTCGCAAGGAGTTGATGAATGAAACATACCGCCCTTACCGCATTCGTCGTTTGGCTTGAAGACCGCTCCGAAGCGGTGCGCACTCTTGAGACGCAGGCAAACTCCGCCCTGCATGAGGACGGAGATCAAATCCGTTACAAGCAGCTCATGCAGGAAAAGGCCAGCCTTCTGGCCCGGCTTGCGGACGACGCCGCTCCCAGTGTGGCCCTGCTGCCCGAACACCTGCGGGGAACAGTAAGCGAAACACTGGGCCGCTTTTCCCGCAGCGCCGCTGTAGCCAAGCAAATAGGCTCGGTGTTCTACATGTCCGCATTGCTCTATCCCGAAGACCACGCTCCGGGCGGAAAAAACGACCTTGATGCCTTTGTAGACGCGTTGCGCTCGGCCTCCGAGGAGTAGCCGCCCGCGAACCCTGCGCCACGGGAACCTGACAGCACTCCGGCGCTGCCATGCGACAGTCACGGGGTATAGCGGCACCCAACCGGGCTTTCTGTTCCCCTTACGCCACTCTCGCGGCACACCGAGGCACCCCGCATAAAAAATTGGCGGGACGCACGAAACACAAAAGGTACCAGCACAAAAAAAGCCGGAAGGTTTCCCTTCCGGCTTCGTGTATACTCTGCCACACGCGGCTGCTCATTATGACTTCATATTCACAAACTGAAGCGGCACGTCGTAGTCCCCTTCGCGCAGCAATGCGATAACATCCTGCAAATCATCAATTTTCTTTCCAGAAACCCGCACCTGATCGTCCTGAATGGCAGCTTGCACTTTAAGCTTGCTGGCTTTGATATCTTTAACGATCTTCTGCGCCTGCTCTTTGGCTATGCCCTCACGCACCTGCACGTCACGCTTTATCGCTCCCCGTGAGGTAGGCTCTATGGGCCGGAAATCCAAAACTTTCGGGTCCAGTTTCCGTTTGATGCAGTGGGTTTGCAGCATTTCCGCCACCGCCTTCATTTTCATCTCATCCGCTGTGACAATGCTGACCCGCTTGTTCCCTTTGTCCAATGAAATCTCCGTCTGCGCTCCCCGGAAGTCGAAGCGGGTTTCCACCTCTTTCCTCACGTTGTTCACAGCGTTATCCAATTCCTGCATGTCCACTTTATTTACAACGTCAAAAGACGGCATGGCATTTCCTCCGAAAAAAGCGAAAGGGATGATCGCACGGCAAAGCACTGCCTAGCGTAAGGTACTGACTATACCCGATGAATGACCGGGATTCAAGAGCGGGGGCGCTCCCTCTTTGGCAAGACACACTGTCGCCGCCACTGGTCGGCGCATGTGCGGGAGACAGCGCGGGGATTCATCGAGGCACCTCGCAGGGTCAGGCCGCGCTGTGCCAACCGCACGGGCAGCGGAATCATCCCAGCCATGTCCATCCAGACATCCTACACGACGTTCTGTGGACGGCATGTGGACGGCTTGCGGGAGTTCTCGCGTAACATTCTACCCGACAGTCTGCCCGACGTCCTACTCGCCGTCCTACCTGACGCCCTGCCCCCCTACTCGGCGTCCTGCCCGTCAGTCTCTCTTCCGTTATCCAAAATGGGGCGGCGGGGTTTACGGGGAGCCGAAGGCTGTTTAGGCACAACATGCGAGGCGGGGCGCATTTCCTTACGCTCCGCGTCTTGCCGGATCGGTTCAGCTTGCCGGGCAGGGGGAAACACCGCCCGCGCACTGGGCGGATTAAGCACCGGGGCTGGCGCGGGCTGCCGTGGGGGACGTTGGTTACGTAACGGCTCTTCCGGTTTCTGTTCCACCTGCACAGGGGCATGCACGCGGGCAAGCCGGGCGGGACGGGGCTGGCGGCGGAGCCTTGCCGGACGCGCATCCGGGCTGCGCTGTCCCTCGCTGTAGTCGAAGGCTGGCGCGAACTGACGCGACAGCCGGTCACCAACCACGCGTTCCAGTGTGCGCACCATAGGTTCATCTTCCGGGGTGACAAAGGTGATGGCCCAGCCTGTGCGCGAAGCGCGGCCCGTGCGGCCTATGCGGTGAATGCACGTATCCACAGTTGGCGGAAAATCAAAATTTACAACGTGTGAGACAGAAGAAATATCCAAGCCCCGCGCGGCAATATCCGTGGCAACCATAATGCGAAAGGTGCCCCGCCGGAATCCGTCCAGAGCAGCCTGTCTGCGGCGTTGCGACAAATTCCCCTGAAGACACGTGACCGCAAAGCCCACCTTGCCCAGTTGCTGCCATAACCGGCGGGCGCCGTGCCGGGTGCGTGTGAATACCAGTAGCGACTCATATTCCAGTGACCGCAGCAACGTTTTGAGAAGCGGTGTTCTAAGATGCGCGGGCACCGGATACAGCGAGTGGGCCACAGTCGATGCGGGAAGCGCGGAAGCCACTTCCACCCGCACTGGGTGCCGCATGCAATCATCCGCCAGCACGCGAACCGCCTCCGGCATGGTGGCGGAAAAAAGTAATGTCTGTCTTCGGGATGCGGTAAGACGAAGAATTTCGCGCAGATCCTCCAGAAATCCCATGTCGAACATCATATCCGCTTCGTCCAGCACCAGCGCCTCCACTTGCGAGAGGTCCACCGTGCCTTGCCGTACATGATCAAGCAATCTGCCGGGACAGGCCACCAGAAGCTCCGCTCCCGCTCGCATCTGCATGACCTGTCCATGGAACCCCACCCCGCCATAGATAACCGCGCTCCGCAACCGCAACCGGCGACCGAACATACGAATATCGTCGTGAATCTGACCCGCCAATTCCCGCGTGGGCGCGAGCACCAGCCCACGAACCACACCGCGCGGGCCTTCCAGCAGCCGGTCCAAGAGGGGGAGCGCGAAAGCCGCCGTCTTTCCCGTGCCGGTCTGCGCCAATCCAAGCACGTCCCGCCCTTCCAGTGCAGGAGGAATAGCCCGTTCCTGTATGGGCGTGGGCGTGTCAAACCCCTGTTCCGTCAGAGCCTCTTGCAGGCTGGGATGCAGGGGGAAAAGGGCAAAACTCACATCTGGCTCCGATGCAAACAGAACAAAACGACAGAACACCAAAACAGCGGCACAGCGGAATCTCCCGTGACAACGCCATGGTACCCGTCCCGCTCTGTTTCCGCAATGCACGAAGCTCCTGCTCTTCTGCTGATTACGCGGTACCGCCTCGCCCGCGAGAAACCACAGGAGTGCCTCCCCGCATGTCGGGCGGACTAGACAGCCACACCAAGAGTGTGGGAAACTTAGGCTTTGTTTCCCACAGACCGCAGGAGTAGCATGCACGATATCCTTTCTCGCTTCGGACTCACCCTCGCCCAACCACGACACGACATCTGCATCCCCGGCAGCCCGGAACGCTGCGTGACACGTCTTGTTATTGAAAGCGTCCCTTCAGAAGGACAACGCCTCTGGCTGCTGGAACAACTTGCCCCGGCACAGGCAGACCAGCGCGAAATCATTGGCATGCTTACCGCCCGCCTTGCCAAGGCACACGTTCCCGGCGTGCTTGCCTTCCGCCACACAGCGGATGGGACGTTCGTTCTCCGCCGAGAAGACGGACCATGGCAGTGTTCCCCGTTTATCACAGGGGAGGAATTACCCCGTCCCGCCTATATCCACGACCCGTGGCGGGGGAACGCCATAGGTACGTTTATCGCGGCGCTGCAACAGGCATCGGCGCCTTCGGCCCCCGGCATAGCCATGTCCGTGGCGGAAAACAGTCCGGTTCCCCCCACCACCACGCCCCCCCTGCCCCAGTATATTCTCGATCTTTCCCGCACGATTTCGCACCGCGAGCCGTTGGTATATCAACGCCTTATCCCCGTTCTGGCACACCTTGAGCCACTCTTTGCCCTATGGGCCGACATTCGCCCCGCACTGGCGCATGGCGACTGCCACCCGCTCAACATTATCTGGGGACCGCACGCTATTCGCGGTGTTATTGACTGGGAATTTGCCGGTGCGCAAAACATTCTGTACGACGCCGCCAACGCCATAGGCTGTGTGGGCATAGAACATCCCGATTCCCTCCTACGAGGGCTTGTTCCCGCCTTGGTGGCAACCCTGCGCAAGACCGGCGTGTTGCAGGACGAGCATCTTCTCCCACTGGCGTGGACAGTCTGCGCATTACGATTCGCATGGCTTTCTGAATGGCTGCGCAAGCGCGACCGCGAAATGGTGGAGTTGGAGCTAGATTACATGGACATTCTGACAGAACATGCCGACCGCCTTGTGTCACGCTGGCGGGAAGCGTGCTCCACGGAAAACGGACGTTCATAACACGCCGCACAAAAAAGCGCCCGCGCGTTACCTGAAGGAAGTAGCCCTGTCTCGCCAAGTCGCTCCCTGTCCGCCAGCCCCCAGTCTCCCCGATCCAAGGACACTGCCCGACTTGGTGGCTTTCGGTGTAAAAACGCGGTATGTACTGAGGTAAGAACAGGAAAGAGCGGAGGAATGCCATGCAACGCGTATTGGCGGCGGATATTGGCGGCACCAACAGCCGGTTTGCCAGTTTCGCTCTGGAGAAAGGCGTACTGAGCTTAACCGCCGTGGCGTGGCTGCCCACTGAGGCGGCACCAAGCTTTGCGCATCTTCTGGAACAGTGGCAGACCCGGCAGGAACAACCGGACCACCCCGGTCTTCCCCTTACTCCGCAAAACGCAGATGCCGCAGTGTTTGCCGTGGCAGGGGCAGTGCTGGCAGGACGCCGGGCCAAACTCGCCAATATTCCGTGGGATATTGATCTTGATGCCCTGCCCGCTTCCGCCGGATGCCGTAACGCCCTGCTCATCAACGACTTCGCAGCGCAGGCATGGGCCTGTGCCAGCCCCGCAGCACGGAACGCCACCACCATTTTTCCCGGAAAACCGGAATCGCGTATGCCCATTGCCGTGCTGGGAGCGGGCACCGGGTTTGGACACGCCTTGCTTGTTCCCACAGAAAGTGCCCCGCTAGTGCTCGCTTCTGAGGGCGGTCACGCCCATTTTCCCTTCATCGGGCCAGACGAAACACGCTTCGCGGATTTTTTACGCGCGGAAACGGGGCGTCCGCAGGTGGTGGGGGACATGGTAGTGTCGGGAACCGGCATGCGCACTCTGCACGCTTTTTTCACAGGAAACCGCCACTCCGCGCGGGAGGTCACCGCGCGGCTTACGCCTGAAGCCCCGGAAGCCGAATGGTTTGCCCGCTTCCTTGGGCGTGCCTGTCAGGACTATGTATTGCACACGCTCGCTCTCGGCGGCGTATTTCTCACCGGCGGTTTGCTGGCGGGCAACCCCCTGTTGGTGCAGCACCCCGCGTTTATGCGAGAGCTGCACAGCAATGACCGCTATGGTGAATTACTGCGCAACATTCCTGTTTTTCTGAATACCAATGAGGACTTCGGCCTGTGGGGAGCGGCACAACGTGGTGTTGAAATGCTGCGGCAGCACTAACTTCGCCCTCCTCTGCAAAAACGCCGACAACCTCTTCCAGAAATTCCGGGCAGGTGAGGGAAGACGCTCAATCCATTCCAGATTGGCATTCGCCCTCTGCGGCGTTCCACGGGTCCACATGCACCAGAACCTCTGTAACGTCCTGACCTTCACGGAACAAAAGTTCCTCCACGGCATCCGCCACGGCATGGCCTTCCGCCACGGTGGCGGAACCGTCCACGCCAATGTGCATGTCCACCAGCAACCCTGTTCCCTGATACCGAGTGCGCAAACGGTGCACACTCCGCACGCCGGATACGGAACACGCCAGATCGTACAACCTGCCCACGACGTCCTTCGGCGCGCCTTGATCCACAAGGGCTGCGAGTGCCGGGGAACAGATACTCCACGCCGCGTACAGGATGAACATGGAAACCACTATGGCCCCGACCAAATCGAGAAAGGCCCATCCCGGCAGCACCATGGACACCGCAACCGCCACGGCAGCGGGCAGGGAACTAAGGGCGTCGCTTCTGTGATGCCATGCGTTCGCCACAACGGACGAGGAATTTAAGCGTCTGCCCTCCCGCACTGTCCAGCGGTACAACGCCTCCTTGCTAACAAGCGAAACCATGGCAGCCGCAAAGGCTATGGGCCGGGCCGAATGCACGTTCCCACTCTGAAAACTCACAATGGCATCCCAGCCTATGCCCACCCCCGCCGCTGCCAGCAACAGGCCGATACTGACAGTGACCATGGTTTCCACCCGTGCGTGACCGTAGGGATGCCGTTCATCCGCCGGGGCGGACCAGAAATGGACTCCCACAAGCAACGCCACATCGGTTATTAGGTCTGAAATGCTGTGCACGCCGTCAGCGACCACAGCACGGCTGTTTCCCGCCACCCCGGCTGCCACTTTGGCGACAGAGAGGACAGCGTTAACCACCAGCCCCACCCACGTAACCTTACTCACCGCCGCAATATGCCGTTTTTGCTGCTCACTCTGTGCCATAGGATACTCCCTCAGCGCACACTACCAAAAGCCGTGGAGCTGTCTACCTGTGAAAGCGACTATCGCTTTCACACCACGTGGTGCCGTGTGCAAAAGGAAACCGATCCCCCGGCGTAAACCGGGCACCTCACTTCCCGACAACGCGCAATGACCTGCGGTGTATAACCGCCCCTGCGGCGGACATATAAAAAAGCAGGCGTCGGGAAAAATCCGACGCCTGCTTCGTTTTGCATGGACCCAAAAAACTCTTCCCATAGCCCGGCGCCATTCATCCCCGTCTGCGAATGACGCGCCGCCCGGTTGCCTCAACCGCTCTGCCGGACCACAGGACCGCATGGCGCGGGCTTGGGGAGCGGTAACTTCCTCCCGTTATGGGCCTACCGTGTCCGCATCTGGCGCGATACCTGCCATCATCAGACCAATAGCCTCCACCTTGGCGGTGTCTGTCCGGGGGAACAGGGCCATAAACCGGCCCCGATACATGACAGCAACGGCATCCGCCAGTTGCAACGCCTCGTTGAGATCGGAAGTCACCAGCAATATTCCCGCGCGGGTGCGTGCTTCCAGCAACCGCTGCCACACTTCTTCCGTGGCGGAAATATCCAGCCCCTGCGTGGGGTTTTCCGCCACGATAATATCTGGCTGCCGGAAAAATTCACGCCCGATGACCAATTTTTGCAAATTACCGCCGGAAAGCGAACGCGCAGAGGCATCCGCGTGACCGGGCTGGACGTTAAATTCTTCGATAATCTGCATGGTGGTTTCCGCCGCTGCCCGGCGGTCTAAAAACGGACCATGGGTAAAAGCGTGGCGCGTGGTCAGCAGCACGTTGTCCACAAGGTCCAGATAGGGACAGGTGGCAAGCCCCTGCCGGTCTTCGGGAATGTACGCCAACGACTTGCCCTTGCGGGGTGGGCGAGGATAGAAACGCTGCCATTCCAGTCCCAAAATTTCCACCTTGCCGCTCACGGGCCTGCGCAACCCGCAAATGGTTTCCACCAATTCGTTCTGCCCGTTACCCGCCACGCCAGCAATGGCCAGCACTTCGCCTTTGCGCAGCGTTAGCCGAATATTGTCCAGCCCGCCACCGGAAAGCGCTTCGATATCCAGCACCACAGCCCCCGGTTCCACGGGCTGCGCGTCTACCGAAAGCATCACATCACGTCCCACCATGCGGTTAGCCAGCACGGTTTCATTGGGCACGTCACGTTCGTGAAATTCGTCCACCACCTCGCCCTTGCGCAAAATGGCAATTTCATCCGCCACTGCCAGCACTTCTTTGAGCTTGTGGGAGATAAACACCAGAGCCTTGCCCTGATCGGCCATGCGCCACATGGCCTCGAACAGTTGGTCCGTTTCCGTGGGAGTGAGCACCGCCGTGGGTTCGTCCAAGATAAGAATACGGCTATCGCGGTACAGCAGTTTAAGTATTTCGGTGCGCTGCTTTTCCCCCATAGAAAGATCGCACACCCGTGCGGCGGGATCTATAGGCAACCCGTAACGCGCCGCCAGTGCGGCAACCTCCGCTTCCATGGCACGCGGCGAGACAAAAAAACCACGTTCCTGCCCCAGTAACACGTTTTGCGCCACAGTCATGGATTCCACCAGCATGAAGTGCTGATACACCATGCCGATGCCCGCCTGAATGGCGTCACGCGGGGAATCAAACCGCACCGCGTGCCCGTCTACCCATATAGTTCCCGATGTTTGCGGAAACCTGCCGGAAAGAATGGACATAAGCGTGGATTTACCCGCGCCGTTCTCCCCCAATAGAGCCTTCACCATGCCGGGCCGGATATCCAGATGGATGTCGTGGTTGGCCCGCACTTTGCCGAAATGTTTGCTTATGCCATCCAGCCGCACCAGAGGTGGCAAGTGGGCAAAGGCTTCACGATTGGTCCGCTGATTGCCCCGCTGCTGGTCCTGTTGGTCTGTTTGACAGATGCTAGCCGTGCACTGCGTCATTTCTCTATTCTCCCGGCTCAATATTCACGCCCAGAGCGGCGGGAGCGGCCCGCCCCTTGCCCCGCGCGGAGGAAAAGAGCAGGACAATAATGGTCAGGGCATAGGGCAACATGAGCAGCAGCGAAGAGGGGAGCGTGGCTCCCATGGCCTGCAACCGCATTTGAAAGGCCATGATGCCCCCGAAAAGATACGCGCCGAACACAGCCCGGCCCGGACGCCAGAAGGCGAAGATAACCAGCGCCACAGCAATCCAGCCGCGCCCTCCGGTCATGTTGTTGGTCCACAGATGTGTGTACGCCAGCGACATATACGCTCCGCCCAGCCCCACCAGCACTCCACCGAAAAAGACGCCCGCCCAGCGCAGCAAACGGGGATTTAACCCCGCGGCGGCACAGGCCGCAGGATTTTCACCAGCCGCGCCCAGCGCCATGCCCCACCGGGTGCGGTTCATGCACAGCCAAAACAGCGGAGGCACGCAATATGAAAGATACACCAGCATATCATGCCGGAAGAAAATTGGCCCCAACACCGGAATGGCGGAAAGCACAGGCATATCGAAGGCTGTAAATCCCTCAGTGGAAACACCTACATACGGGGTTCCCAAATAGTCTGCCAGCCCCACGCCAAGAATAGTCAGGGCCAGCCCGGAAACGACCTGACTGCCCTGAAAGACCAGACAAACCACCCCGTGTACCAGCCCCAGCAAACCGGCAAACAGCCCTGCCATGCACAGGCCGATCCACGGATTACCGGTAAAATGGGTGAACAGGAATGCGCCAAACGCACCAAAAATCATCATCCCTTCCACGCCCAGATTCAGCACACCTGAACGTTCTGTGAGCATTTCCCCCAGTGTGGCGAAGAGTATGGGCGTTCCCGACTGCACCGTCGCCGCCAATATGGGAATGAGCAGTTCCATACTCATGGCCTTTTCCCTCCCTGCCCGGTTGCACAGTCCTCAGAGGCCGGGATGTCCGAAACAGACACGCGCTCAACCGCGTACCAGTTAAAAAACTGTCCGCCGAGCACGGTAATGAGCAGCAGTCCTTGCATAATTCCCGCAAAGGCGGCGGGCACCTGAAGCTCCAATTGAAGATTTTCCACACCCACCCGCAAGCCTGCCAACAGAAGGGAAAACATGGCGATGGAAGAGATACGCAACCGGGCGAGCCACGCCACCACAATGGCGGTATAGCCGTAGCCGACCACTACGTTGGGTTGCAGGCGGTTCAGCGTAGCCGAGGTTTCAATAAGCCCGGCCCACCCGGAAAGCACGCCGCATAGCACCATGACCAGCATTACCAGCACATTGTAAGGCATGCGGGCATACCGGGCAGCACGTGGATTTTCTCCGCCCGCCATGATCTCAAATCCCAGCCGAGTACGTTTGAGAAAAATCGCCAGCGCGGCAGCCACAGCCGCGCAAACCGCGCCGCCCCAGTGAACACGCCCGAACAGTTCGCCAATAACCGCGCTTTCAGGGAACATTGCCGTCATTGGAAACCCGAAACTGGTCGGGTCTTTCCAGACGCCGTAAACTAAAAATTCAAGCAGCAGGATGCCTATGTAGTTAAACATCAGCGTGGAAATGATTTCATTGAGTCCGAATTTTTGCCGCAAAAACGCCGGAACAGCGGCCCAAAAACCACCCAGCACCGCCGCCGACACAAACATTAGTGGCATGAGCACCCAGCCCGGTGTGCCCGGAAACGCAAGCACGGCCCATGTGGCACCAATGGCTCCCAGCGCGAACTGACCTTCTGCCCCGATATTCCACACCTGCATCCGAAAACAGACAGCCACCCCAAGTGAGCACAAAAAAATGGGAATGGCTTTAAGCGCGGTGTCTTCCAGAGCGTAGTCGTGCGCGAACGCGCCGTCCCACAACAGGAACAGGGCATGCATAAACGGCTTGCCCTGTATAGCCAGCAGCAGGCAACTTATGCCAAGCGAAAGAGCCAACGCTGCCAAAAAAATAAAAAAGGAGCCCCATCGAAGAGGCTCCTGTCGTTTTACAATCCTAAATCGCGGCATGAGGCGAACGTCTCCGGCCTGCCCAGACACAAGTCCGGGCGTTATTCGTTGGAACCGACGACGCCATCGACAAACCACGTCATGCCGAGCAGCGCGTCGTCAGAGGCAACATCGCCAGCGGCTACGCGTTCCTTGCCGGACTGGTCCTTAATGGGACCGGCAAAGACCTTGAACGTGCCGTTACGGATTTCTTCCTTGCGTCCGTCCACCAGAGCACGCACCTCGGCGGGCACCATGTCTCCATAGGGAGCGATGTCCACCACGCCTTCGGAAAGTCCCCACCAGTAGCTACCGGAGCGCCATTCTCCTTTGCGGACTTTGTCCACCACGGTGGGATAAAAGGCGGCCCAGTTCCAGATGGCGGCGGTAATATGCGATTTGGGAGCAAAGCCACCCATATCGGAATTATATCCCACCGAGTAGGCACCGCGTTCCTGCGCGGCTTCCTGCGGGGCAGGAGAGTCCTGATGCTGCGCAATCACGTCTGCACCGGTATCCAGCAACGACTTGGCGGCTTCCTTTTCGGTAGCCGGGTCATACCACGTTTTTGTCCACACCACGTGCACCTTAACGTCCGGGTTCACCGCGCGTGCGCCGAGGGTGAAGGCGTTAATTCCGCGAATAACTTCTGGAATGGGGAACGCCGCCACGTAGCCAAGCTTGTTGCTTTTGGTCATCTTCCCGGCAACCATGCCGGTAAGATACCGTGCCTGATAGATGCGACCAAAGTACGCGGACATATTAGGTGCGGTCTTATAGCCTGAGCAGTGCAGGAACGTGATCTCTGGAAACTGGTTGGCCACTTTGAGGGTGGGGTCCATGTATCCGTAGCTGGTGGTGAAAATAATATCGAATTTTTTGCGAGCCATGTTCATGATGACCCGTTCGGAGTCCGCGCCTTCCGGCACAGATTCCACAAACGACGTGGTTACGCCGTCCATCTTAGCCACGGCCTGACGACCGAGATCATGCGCGTAGGAGTATCCGGCGTCGCCCACGGGCGAAACATAGACAAACCCGACCTTAATGTCCTTGGCGGACGCCGTTTCCGCACCCAGTCCGCCAAAGGCGACCAGAGCGGTCAACGCGATAGCAACACCAAACAGCTTACGCATTACATGCCTCCCGTGCTCCACACGCACAACGTATGAAATGATACCATGACCGACCCGGCATCCCGTTCAGGCAGTTCCCGGTAAGCGGACGCATCCGCCGGGCAACGCTGCAACGGCACCGGTTCCAAGAAAACCCGTCTTGCAGAGGTTGCAAGCTATCCTTCTTCCGACAAATTGACAATAGGCGCAACGAACTGCACCTCTGAGTCCCACGGGAAGAGAATCCACGTGTCCTGACTCACTTCGGTGACAAACGTATCCACCATGGGGCGGCCTTTGGGCTTGGCGTAAACAGTGGCGAAGTGGGCCTTGGGCATCATGTCCCGCACCACTTTGGCGGTGGTTCCGGTGTCTACCAGATCGTCCACGATAAGCCAGCCCTCGCCGTCACCATCCACATGCTTAAGCACGCTCAGTTCGTCCTGATTTTTCCAGTTATAGCTGGAGATACAGACCGTTTCGATAAGGTGCACATCAAGTTCCCGCGCCAGAACCGCCGCGGGCACCAGACCGCCGCGCGTGATGGCGACAATGCCCTTAAAAGGGCCGCGCTCCAACAACCGCCACGCCAGCGCTTTGGCATCGCGATGCAGTTGTTCCCAAGAAACGGGGTACATTTTCCGATATCTGTCGGCTTTTGACACGGTGTTCCGTCCTCTCCCTTCGCGCTACTACGGCACATGATGAGCGTTAGCCGCCGGACAGACTGCAACACTCTGTGCGGCGGGAGCTGTGCGCGTTCTCCATAAAACGGGAGAGGCACATGCGGTTGGGCAGGTGTTTGCCGGGTTGCGCACAATCTGTCAAGTATGGCGGCAGGTGCCGTCTGGGGCTAGGAAGCTGGCTCGCTCCCGTTTCTTTTAGTGCCGCCGTACAGTTCATATTCCAGAAGACGGCATTCCATCCGGGCGCTGAAAAAAGGAATTTTGCGCCGCGTGCGCAGCCCTACCTGCTTGCCCAGACCGGGATTGCCCGTAAAAACGTAGCCCATCCAGCCCTGACAACGGGTCTTGAAAAAATCCCCCATGCCGCGATACAAGGGGCCTAATTCCGCCACATCGCCTAGCCGCTCTCCGTAGGGTGGGTTCATAATGATCATACCGCGCGCCGTGCCGTCTACAGCGAGCCTATCTGCTTGCATCATACCCGGTGTCACGTCCGGTAACACGCCCAATGACACGTCCGATGACACGTCCGGCAACACTGTTTCCGCGAAGTCGCAGGTCGCAAACTCAATATACCGCTCCACGCCCGCCGCGCGCGCATTCAGCACCGCCGCTTCCACTGTGGGGCGGTCCACATCGGTGGCGACAATACGCAGGGGCAGCTCTCCCACTTCCGCGGATTCCGCTTCATCCAGCAGGGCGTCCCACTCCGCCGGAGCGTACTCCGGCACATGCATGAACCCAAAGTTGCTCCGCATCAGCCCCGGTGCGCTGTTCAATGCGATAAGCGCCGCTTCAATAGCCAGCGTGCCGCTGCCGCACATGGGATTGACGAAGTGGCTGTTACCCTGCCAGCCAGCGGCCAGAATAGCGGCAGATGCCAGCGTTTCCTGCATGGGCGCACGGCAGGGCAGTTTTCTATAACCGCGCCGGTTAAGCGGTTGCCCCGATGTATCCAGATACAAGGTGCAGGCATCGCCAGCCCAGTGCAAAAAAAGCACTATTCCCGTCGCGTCCGGGCCGGAATCCGGCCGTTTGCCGCAAACGGCCCGCATGCGGTCGCACACAGCGTCTTTCACACGCACGTTGGCAAAACGGGAATCCCGAATATTGTCGTTGGCGGTCACATAGGAATCGATAGTCAGGTAGCCGTCCGGGGCTATCCACTCTTCCCATGGCAGGGCACGCACGGCTGCGTACACCTCGTCCGCGTCTACCGCGCGGAAGGAAAGCAGCGTGTACTGCACACGCAATGCCGTGCGCAGATGCAAATTCATCCGCATGCATTGCCGCAAGGTGGCACTCGTCTCCACTGCGGCAGGATGCTGCGCACCGGAGGAAAAGCCCAACGCAGCAAGCTCCCGTGACAAATATTCCGTGGCGCCACGGGGGCAGGTGACAAGCACAGGAGCGGAACGATCAAACAATGTCATAGTGTGTCCTAACGGCAAAACAGCGCACACCGCTATTCCGCAATGCGGGATAGCTTGGCGAGCAGATCCGCCTGCGCCGCCGCTTCATCGTGGCGTCGCATGGCGGCAAACTCTTCAGCCGTATACTTCAGTTGCAGTTTATACATATTTCCCTGCGCGTTGCTCATCTGCCCGCTGTCTGTGCGGGTGGCCCGGCCCGTGCGCTTCATATGGCGCACACGAAGATGTCCGGTATACACAGGGAGTGTCTTTTGGAGCGCTCCGCGAAGGTCGTGTTCCAAATCATCATACTGCGAGGGAGAAAAACGCAGGTCAAATCCGCCGTGCCGCCGCAGCGAATCGCGCAAAAACAAATGGGCGCATCCCGTCACCGAAACGCACGGGCGCACATAGTCAAACCAGCCGAAATCAAGCTCTTGGTGATGCAGATCCGAAACGCCGAAACGCCGATGATACGGCTCTACGCCTTGCGGCACGATCATTTCTCCGCCTTCTTCAAGATGCAGATCCACCGCCTGAAAGACCGTGGGGTTGTCATGGTTGACCACCTTGCATCCCCACACCCACGCCTGCGGATACGCCCGCATTGCCGCGCCGAAACGGCCCAGCCAGTCCGAAGGCACAATGGCATCGTCATCCAGATAGGCCACCCAGCGGCAGTCATCCAAAGCCGGAAGCCCCATTAGCCAATTCCGTGCGGCGGGTGCTCCCACGTTAACAGGCAGCGTCTCCACAGCCATGCGCCCGGTTCCCAAATGCTCACGCCACTTATCCAGCACCCCGGCGGTGTCGTCTGTGGAGCCGTTGTTCAGCACAATCAGGCGGGTTGCCCCAATATCGCTCTCCGCCATGGATTGCAAGGCCAGATCAAGATACGCGGCCTTGTTCCAAGTATACAGCAGCACAGCGCCCTGCCCTTCCGGCAAACACGTTTCCCGGTCCATGCCGGTTTCCGCGTCATACAGCCGGAGCAGCGTGTTCACACACCACGGACGGATACGCGCTGCGCTGCGCCACATCGCGCGTGCCTCATGGTATTCGCCGATCCGGTCCAGCGCGGTGGCGCGGCGCACCATGGTGCCCGCCAGAGGAAGACCGCTCAGGCTTTCCGCATATGCTTCCGCCGCATCCGCATAGGCTCCCCGCGCAAAGGCCACGTCTCCAAGATACCGTGCGCGTAACGGCTGAGGCATACGCACGTCCGCCAGCAGCCACTCCCTCGCCCGGTCAAATTCCCCTTCATACAACCCCACCATCATCGCTTGCGAGGACCAGAATAGCACTTCTTCCGACGGGCCTTCAGTCCGTTGACTTTCCAGATAGCGGAAAAGTTTTTCCGTCTCCCGCCGACGCAGCAACCGGCGTAAATACTCAAGATTGGCGGGTTGATGAGCGGAATCACGCACAGCGGCAAGGACTGCGAGTATCTGCGGTGCCAACCTGAACCGGGTGGGGTATGCCGCGTGGAGGGCCGTCACCTGCCCCGCCGTGGAGGCGTCCAGACACGCATGCTCCCACGCGGCGAGCAGCGCATCTCCACCCAGTTGAAAGAGTTCCTCCGCGCGGGCACGCTCTCCCCCCTGCACCGCGAGGGTAAGGGCCGTATTGGCAATGCCTAGCAGATGAACCTGCCCCACGCCCCCCTGTAGCAAGGGACGGGACAATTCCGGTTCCAGCGTTTTCCAATCGATATTCATAGGATTCCTCAGCCCTGTTTCATATCGTGCGCGCCGCCGTTTTCACAGACGGGGATAATCCGTCCGCTCCGGCATAGTCTGGAGCGAGTGCCTCCACTAAGACTAATGCCGCAGGCAACGTGGCGGCCTGCCCCCTTCTCCCGGACAAATGCCAGTATGGGGATGAGCTGCCAGCCTGCTACGGAGCCAAGCGGCCCGGTGTGAGACTCAGCCCGCCAAACACACCCGCACGCACCCGCACAAAGCCTATCCGGTTGACATCCGGCGCGCTCCCCTTCACAGTCAAACAGCGCGCTTACGGTCTGCACGGTCAGACGAGCGCGGGGCAACCGTCTAGCGGCCTCCTGCTTCGGGCATTTCAGACGGTCAGAAGCCATGCCCCGAATGTACCGCGTCGGACCACCGAATCTACCCGGCTTCCATACGATATTCAGATACTTTGCCCGGCTTCTTTCCCGGACGCAACAGGAACTCGCCATGCGCCACTCTTCCACCCGGTTCACCGCGCTCCCCCTACGTTCCCTTGTGCACGGAACCTTTCTCGGACCGTGCCCCCCGGCGCAGATGGATGGCCTGTTTGAGGCCGTGCCCACGCTGGCATACGGCGCTTTGGGAGCAAACCATCTCTGGCGGCACATCCGCACAGCGCTGGGCCTGCGGCCCCACGATGCCCAAACAGAAGCCGGTGCCCTGCGCACACGGCTCGCCGTGGAATTGGCGGTGTGGATGCATGGGGAATATCCTCTGGATTCCCGCCCGCTCTCGCTGCTTGCCGATATCATCGCACCGGGAGACGCTCTGGCGGAACTCCCCCTCGCGGCATGGCGCGAAATGGCGACCCCGCCCCCTCAAGAGGAACACGGCGCATCGCCTCATTTTGACGGACCGCATGGCCTGTTTCATCTCGCCGCCGCGCTTGAGCATGCCTACGCCCGGCATGACACCGACAGCGCCGCCCGGTACATCGCCCAGCTACCCGCCGATTTGCCGGGGCGTGACGCGCTACACGCCCGTCTGCACGCGGAATGGGCTGTGGTGAGCCTGCCCGCTTCAGAAGCTCTTTCTGTTCTGGAGCATATGCCCGCCAACATCTTTCCGCTATGGCGGGCATGCGCCCTCGCAAACGTGCTGCGCCAGATTGGCGCAACCGCGCAGGCGACCGAAATATACACGGACCTGTGGCGGCAAACACTGTTGCATCCCAACCTCATCCTGACGCTGCACGATCTCGCCTTTCCCACCAAGGACACGGCGCTGCCCACAGGCAAAGACGCCCCTGCCATCGTGCTCTATTCATGGAATAAAACCAACGAGCTACGCGTCACATTGGAAAGTTTGCATCAGTCGCGGACACATGGCGCTCCTATTTTCGTGCTGGACAACGGTTCCACGGATGGCACCGCCGCCATGCTCGCCACACTTGCCGCACAATGGGGCGAAGACGCGTTTCAGCACATTTCCCTGCCAGTGAATGTGGGTGCGCCCGCAGCACGTAACTGGCTACTTTCCTTACCTGAGGTAGCCGCGCGCGACTGGGTGGCGTTTTTGGACGACGACATCATCCTTCCGGCAGACTGGCTGCATCCGCTATGGCAGGCCACGCGGCAATACCCGGAGGCGGGTGCCATAGGCTGCGCCATAACCGACCATACGGCTCCGTACACCACCCAGTGCGCGGAATTTCACCTGCTGCCGCCGGACATGGGCCAACGCAGTTTCGCGGACATGGACGAGCACGTTTTCGTCTATGCCAACTCAGCCGGTCTGCGCGAACACACGCTGCACGGCCTGACCCGGTATGCCCGGCCGTGTCTGCACGTTTCCGGGTGCTGCCATCTCATCTCCACGCGGTCGGTGCGGGAGTGTGGTCCCTTTGATCTGCGCTTCACCCCCAGCCAGTTTGACGATCTGGAACGGGACATGCGTATCGGGCTGGCAGGATTTTCCACCATCTATACCGGACACACGACCATACGCCACATGCAGCACTCCAGCTTGCGCCAAGCTTCCACTCCGGCCCGCACAGGCCATATTTTCGGCAATAAAATCAAATTAGAACACATCCATAGCGCCCGACAGACCACCACCTTGCGCTCCATGGTTGACCGTCAGGTGCGGGACGACCTACACCGTAAAGCCGCGCGACTGCGGTCCCTGCTCACCCATAACCCCGGATTTGCCCCGCATGCTTGAAAAAACTTGCCCGCTCTCTATTATCATCCCGGTCTGGAATCGCTGGGATCTGACCGAAGCCTGCCTGCGGAGTCTGCGGGAACACACCCCCGGCTCTTTTTTTGAGGTGCTTGTGGTGGATAACCATTCCGATGATGCCACCGTCAGTGAACTGGAACCACTGGGCCGCGCGTTGTTTGCGGAGCGGTTCACCTGTCTGCGCCTTGAGAGCAACACGGGCTTTGGCCCCGCCTGTAACCGGACCGCGCACATAGCCACGGGAAACATGCTTTTTTTCCTGAACAACGACACGCTGCTTACGCCCAACTGGCTGCCCCCGCTCATGAAAGCGCTGAACGCCGATTCCCGGCTGGGTGCGGTGGGACCGCTTCTGCTCTACCCCGATTCCAACAGAGTTCAGCATTGCGGCATCACCTTCACCCCCTCATTGGGCACAGAACATCTGTACGCGAACTTCCCCGCCAACCATCCTGCGGTGCGGGCCAAACGCTCCTTGCAAGCGATTACGGGCGCGGCGATCTTACTGGAAAAACATCTGTTCGAGGCATGTGGTCAATTTTACCCCGGCTACCGGAACGGATTTGAAGATTTAGAACTCTGCTGCCGCATCCGCGAAGCGGGCCGCAAGCTGGCGGTGGTTCCAGAAAGCACCGTCTACCACCTTGAAAGCCAGACTCCGGGACGCGGCGATGACGACTCCGCAAACGCCACGCTCCTTACCGAACGCTGTAAGGGATTCTTTGGCCCGGACCTCCATCGCTTCCTCCGCAGGGATGGCTATGTGCTGGAAATAAGTCCGTGGCTAGAACCCTATGCGGCTCTGCCACCTGAACGCGAAGAAGCGCTGACAGCCGCTCTCTCCACACAGTTTGACCCCGCCGCCTGCTGGGCCATGTTGCAGGAAGAACCCCTCTGGCAGACAGGCTACGCCCTGTTGGCAACTACGCTTGAACAAAACGGTCAATATGCCGAGGCCAGCGGCCTGCGCCTTCTGCAAACCTATTTTCATCCCATGCTGCCACACTTCCGGCAATTAGCCGCCACGGCAGCCAAGGCGGGCAATCTGCATCTGGCCCGGCAGGCGGTGGACAGAGCCGAGCATGTGACCGCCCTGCTGGAAGACCCCGGACCGCTGATTAAAAAAGCCGCAGGTCTTGCCAACTGGGCCCGCAAGGCGAACGAAACGGAATTGCAGCACCGGTACGAAGGCTGGCTGCGGGACTTGGGCGTTTTGTAACAATCTGCTGGAAATAAAAAATCCCCATGCATTCCTGACGAATACATGGGGATTTTGTTGTTTTTACACAGTTGGGACTACGAATTATTTGGCAGACCAACTTTCTAGCAAGGCTGCGTATTCTTCGTCTGAATATGTGGGCGAATCGTACTTTCCTGCCAACCTCCGTTGGCGGGACGCTTCGGACAACAATATGGCTGCGGCTACGGAAACGTTAAAACTCTGGATCATGCCATACATGGGAATATAGACTTCTCCGTCCACCAATTCGGTAAGTTCCGCGTCCACTCCCCGGTGCTCATTGCCCATGACAATGGCGGTGGGTCGCACAAAGTCATACTCTTGCGCGGGCTTCGCCACGGGAGAACAGCTTGTGGCAAGCACCTGCATGCCCTGCTCCCGCATTGCCTTCATAAGACTTTGCGCATCCTTGTGGCGGGTGGTTTCCACCCATTTCCGCGCGGATGCCGAGGAACTGGCCCCCAGCGTGGGAAACGCCGTATCCGTATAATATAAATGTACTCTGGGAACACCAAAGGCGTCGCAACTGCGGTAGATAGCCGAGACGTTGTGCGGGTCGTGAATATTGGCAAGCACCAGTGTCAGATCCTTTTGCCTAAGGCCCAACACTCGCTTGAGTTTTTCCATCCGTTCCGTTGTCCGTTCTCGTGTCATGCTGCGTACCATGCCTTCGGGCGATACCGCGCCCTCGCGTTTTCCAGCCCCTCTCTCCTTCATGCCAGTACGAAGTCGGGGACCGGTCTATCTGATCCGTCTGTGTTCTCTGCGAACCGGGCCTTACACCTGCTCACCATGGTTGCCAAGTGTTGCCATTCTGCCTTGTTTGTTCACTCAATTGCAATACTGTGTAAACAATCAATTTGTAATATTTTTCACTAGTTAAAAATACAAAACCATAACTCACTGAATTCACGAAAAATAAAACTATGGGCGCGAGTTTTATTAAATTTTTCCCAAACCGTCTATTGAAAAGACCTTGCCTACTCGGTAGAAAGGCTGTGCTTGTGGTGTTTTTCGTTGCAATTGCACCGGTTATTCCATCCCAGTACGCTAGTACCACCTTTGTTTGGAGGGAACGCGCAGCGCCTGGCGGGAACCGGGTTCCCGTACAGACGCCTTGTGCCGCGACCGGCACACCAACACGGATGTTGACTGTTAACAAGGAGGCTGAGACGGTGTTTATCTGGCGTTCTTCCAAATCTCTGGCTGTCATTGCTGCCACTCTGACGGCCCTATTGCTCCCCGTGCTCGCATTCGCCAGCGAGGGAGGGCACGGAGCACCCCACCTTGACGGAGCTATGCTCTCTGGTCTGTGGGTCATTCCCTTTGCGTGCATGCTACTTTCCATCGCTATTTTTCCGTTGGCTGCACCACACTTCTGGCACCATCATTTCGGCAAAGTAGCCGCATTCTGGGGACTGGCGTTCCTTGTTCCTTTCGCCATCCAATTCGGTTTTTCGTTGGCCCTGTATGAAACCGCGCATACCCTCTTCCTCGAATACATTCCCTTTATCATTCTGCTGCTCTCACTGTTCACAGTGGCTGGCGGCGTCCGTTTGAAGGGATCGCTCGTGGGTACGCCTACTCTCAACACGGGCATTCTGCTTATCGGTACAATACTGGCAAGCTGGATGGGCACCACCGGGGCGGCTATGCTTTTGATCCGCCCCCTGCTCCGTGCCAACGCGCACCGCAAATTCAAAGTCCACTCTGTGGTCTTTTTCATCTTCCTTGTAGCCAACATCGGCGGTTCTCTGACGCCGTTGGGTGATCCGCCGCTCTTCCTCGGCTTCCTGAAGGGTGTGTCCTTCTTCTGGACCACTGTGCACATGTTCCCGCCCATGCTGGTCTTGTCGGTTATCCTTCTTGCTGTGTTCTTCGCGCTGGATACCGTGCTCTTCAATAAAGAGGGCCGACCCGTACCGCAGGGCGAAGCAGCCGGAACGGGTGAAAAATTCGGGCTGGAAGGCAAAATCAACCTGTTGCTTTTGCTCGGCGTAATCGCTTCTGTGCTGCTTTCCGGCATGTGGAAGCCCGGCATCACCATTTCTGTCTATCACGTTCCGGTAGAACTCCAGAACATTACCCGCGATGTGCTGCTTCTGGTCATCGCCGGTCTGTCGCTGAAGCTAACCGATTCTGAAAGCCGTCGCAAAAACGACTTCAACTGGTTCCCCATCATTGAAGTGGCGAAACTCTTCTCCGGTATCTTCATTTCCATGATTCCGGCTATCGCCATTCTCAAGGCGGGTGAAAACGGTGCCCTGTCGAGCGTGATCAACCTCGTTTCGCACAACGGCGAACCGGTGAACATCATGTACTTCTGGCTTACCGGTCTGCTTTCTTCCTTCCTCGACAACGCCCCCACCTACCTCGTGTTCTTCAACACGGCAGGTGGTGACGCCGCGCACCTGATGACCGACATGGCAGACACCCTGCTTGCCATTTCCGCTGGTGCCGTGTTCATGGGAGCCAACACCTACATTGGCAACGCGCCTAACTTCATGGTGCGCTCCATCGCAGAAGACCAAGGCGTGAAGATGCCCAGCTTCTTCGGCTACATGGCTTGGTCCTTCGGGATACTCATCCCCTGCTTTATTCTGCTCACCTTCCTCTTCTTCTAGGAAATCGAGCGGTATGGTTGTACAAGGCCCCGGCACTCGTGCCGGGGCCTTTTTTCATACTCGCGTGGGGCTCGCATAAGACGCAAACTATTTCGCCCCCCTGCGCCGTGTAACAGATTGCGCCCCCCCTTGGGGAATGCTATGACCGGAGCGGATTTCCAAGAAAAACGCGATTGCGCAAAACGCCATGGCCCCGGACTGGTCCCACGCGTTGGTCCCACGGTCCGGCCTCGGCTTGGCATCCGGTCTGACATTGCCCTGATATCCGGTCTGACATTTGGCTGGCGCGGGTATCCTTTCGCGCAAGGAGTAACGCATGCATATTTCCGAAGGAGTTCTTTCTCCCGCCGTCCTCGTGGGGGGAGCCTGCCTGACGGTACTGGGTACAGCCATTGGCTTGCGCAAACTGGATAACGAAAACCTTGTCACAGTGGCCATTCTCGCTTCCGCGTTTTTTGTCGCCTCGCTTATACACGTGCCTATCGGTCCCAGCTCCGCGCATCTCATCCTCAACGGACTCCTTGGCGTAATACTGGGCTGGGCGGCGTTTCCCGCCATCTTGGTCGCGCTTACTCTGCAAGCGTTGCTTTTCCAATTCGGCGGGCTTACCACACTGGGAGTGAACACGCTGGATATGGCCCTGCCCCCCGTAATTTGCTACTATCTATTCCGGCCCCTGCTGCTGCGGACAACGTCTCACAGGGCTATAGCGGCGTTCGCGTGCGGTGCAGTGGCTGTGGCCCTTTCCGCCGTTCTCACCGCCACCATGCTGGCGCTTTCCGGTGATGCGTTTTTTCCTGTGGCGCAACTTCTGCTCCTTGGTAGCATCCCTGTCATGGGTATTGAAGGCGCGGTCACCGCAGGTATTGTGAGCTTCCTGTTCAAAGTGCGCCCGGAACTCTTCGCCTTTGCGGCACCGGCACCCCCATCCTCGTAAGGCCCCGCCATGGTAGAAGAACCTTTCGCCTCAGGCACCAGCCTGCTGCATCGGCTGGACCCCCGCTGCAAACTCCCGGCGGCATTAGCCGCCGCCATGTGCATTGCGCCGCTCTCGTCTCCGCAGGCCGCCTTCGCCGCCCTATGCGGCGCGACATGCACAATACTGCTGGCGCATCTCGCGCCGCTGGCTCTGCTGCGCCGTGTGGCGGCGGTGAACATATTCATAGCGCTTCTATGGCTGGTGCTTCCCTTTTCCACCCCCGGCATGCCACTGCCCGGAACGGCGCAGTTTCCCCTCGTGCCCACACGCGAGGGACTAACACTGGCCCTGCTCCTGACCCTTAAATCCAACGCCATTATTCTCTACTTTCTCGCACTGGCAGCCACCTCCGGCATCACAGAAAACGGAGCGGCCCTCCGCTCGCTTGGCGCGCCGCGTAAACTAACGCTCCTTTTCCTGCTTACATGGCGCTACCTGCACGTTATCGGACAAGAATATAGCCGACTCGCCACGGCAGCGCGCATCCGAGGATTTGTCCCCGCTTCATCGCGACATACCTACCGCACGAGTGCAAACCTTGCCGCCATGGTGCTCGTGCGCAGTTGGGACCGCGCTGAACGTGTGAATAACGCTATGCGGCTACGCGGTTTTCACGGAGTATTCCATAGCCTCTCACCACGCCCGTTCGCTCGTGGTGACGCGGCAGTGGCGCTGCTTCTCGCACTCCCCCCCGTGGGCTGCGCCGTGTTCGACTATCTTTCCCGCACCACCGGAGGCATTTTCCTGCCATGACACATACGCCAGATTCTTCCGTTTTCTCCGGCCCTACCGGAATTCCACTTCTTGAAGCACGCGGCGTCTGCTTCACCTATCCGGGAGCGGTAAGCCCCGTTCTGTCCAGCGCCACGTTGCGCCTTATGCCCGGCGACCGGGTGGGGTTATTGGGGCATAACGGAAGTGGCAAAACCACCCTCTTCCACATCCTCATGGGATTAGTCTCTCCCCACGCGGGCGAGGTGTGCTTCAAAGGGACGGTTCTCCGCAAGGAAAAGGATTTTCGGACGCTTCGCCGCGCTGTTGGCCTGCTCTTTCAGCAAGCGGACGACCAACTCTTCTGCCCGACCGTGCTGGAAGACGTGGCCTTTGGTCCCTTAAATCTGGGATATTCACCGGATGAGGCACGGGAAACCGCGCTGGAAACGCTCTCGTCTCTGGAACTGCACGGCCTTGCGGACCGGGTGACACACAGACTTTCCGGTGGAGAAAAAAAGCTCGTGGCGCTGGCTGCGGTGCTCTCCATGCGGCCTGAGGCGCTCTTGCTGGACGAACCGACCAACGACCTTGATCCCGCCACGCGGGAACGGCTTATCGCCCACATAAACGCGTTGCCGGTCACCCGGTGCGTCATCTCACACGATTGGGATTTTCTGGAACAGACCTGCGGCAGCTTTGTGACCATCCGCCATGGAGCAATCCATGAGACAACCATCAGCCCGCACACACACCGGCATGCGCATATGGGAGGCGACGCGCGGCATAGTCATGCCGAACCCGACGCCCCGGAAACACAGGGCGCTCTCTCCGGCAAGGAAGAGAACGTCATGCAACGATAGCGGCCATGCTGCGGGAGCCGGGGAGACTGCCGTGCGGGATCAGTCCCGTATCCCCGCATGCCCAAAGAGCTTAGGCCGGACGTCTTCCCACACCATTTCAGGGGTAATCTCGTGCATGCAGGCAAAATGTCCCTTGGGGCATTCTTGCGGACCATGCAACCCACAAGGACGGCAGGGCACGTCCACTTCCACCACCGAGGAGGCGTCACCTCGCGGAAAGAAGCCAAGGGAGCGGACCGTAGGGCCAAAAATAGCCGTCACCGGCGTTCGCTGGGCCCATGCGAGATGCATCGGGCCGGAATCGTTAGTTACATAGCAGTCCAACATGCCCAAATACGCCGCCAACTGCGGCAAGGAAAGTACGCCGGATACGTTAATAAGCCGACTCATATCGCGCACGCCACTTTGTTCCACCACAGCGTGTGCCATGGCTTCT
This sequence comes from Pseudomonadota bacterium, assembly GCA_023460395.1. GTDB lineage: Bacteria > Desulfobacterota > Desulfovibrionia > Desulfovibrionales > Desulfovibrionaceae > Halodesulfovibrio. Next base: position 51,362 of record JAEWQB010000020.1, read on the forward strand.
TCGCCGGGACCACCGAACACTAGCACCTGCGCACCCGCGTCAACAGCCCGCCGCACGACGTTGGCGTACCCTTCTGCCGGCCAGCGCTTCGTTCCCCACACAGAACCGGGATGCACCCCCAGCACAGGCGCGGATATCCGGTCGCGCCAAAAATTACGCGCGTCCTCCAGCGCCTCGTCCGGCAAAACAACCTCCGGCCATGTGAGGCGATTCTCTATGCCCAGCGGCTCCACCAGACGCAACAGTCGTTCAATCTCGTCCAGTTTTCGGAACTGTCTGTCCACAGTGTGGGTGTAAAACCACTGGTTACACAATGGACGGCTGTAACCTATGCGCATCCGCGCACTCGTCCAGCGGGCCACTATGCCACTGCGCAAACTGGCATGCGCGGAGATCCAAAGCGAGTATCGCCGTTCTGCGAGTTCCCGCCCAAAGTGCATGGCCTGACGCAACCCGCTTTGTGCCCCGCCTTTGTCATATTCAAACACGGCGTCCAGTTCCGGCTGCGCGGCAAAGAGAGAACGCAAGCCCTTGCGTACATAAAAATGCAGTTCAGCGGCAGGGTAGGCCGCCCGCACGGTGCGGATGAGCGGCAGGGTGAGCACTGCGTCACCAAGAAAGGCGGTATTCCATATGCCTATGCGACTCATTGTTCTTTCACCTCCGCAGCCACTTGCTGGTCGTGCGCCTCCGCGCCGGAGTGTTGCCCCGCCCGCGAGCCTGCGGTGCCACCTTTCAAAATCCAGTCCGCCACCGCCGCCAGATCACGAGCCACGCAATGAGGAACAACCTCCCGCCCGGCCTGCTCAAGTGCCCCGGACTGCCCGGCATGGTTCCTCTGCCCCGGTTTACCCGGCAACACGCCGGACCGCGTGTTCGGAACGAACCAACCGTTAGCGGGAGATGCCGAAAGCCCTAACGATTGCGCCACGTTTTCGCCCTTGCCGGTACGCACCAGCACGGAAGCCGCAAGCCCCGCCCGCATGCCCATGAGCACGTCCGCCATTTTGTCTCCCACCATGACGCTCTCTTCAGGAAGCAGACCATAGCGAGCCTGCAAGTCACGCCACATGCCCGTGGCTGGCTTGCGGCAATCACATTCCCCCTCTCCCTCCGCTGGGGCGTGTGGACAATGCACCGTTGCCTGCACAACAATGCCGTACCCGCGCAGCATGGCGTCCAGCCGCTCGGTACACGCGGCAAACTGGGCTTCGCTAAAATAGCCGCGCCCAATGCCTGACTGGTTGGTCAGCACAAACAGGCGCATACCCGCCATAGACAGGGCACGCAGCCCTTCCACAGCGCCGGGCAGCAACTCCAGCGCGTCAGGATCGCATTGATAGTGCTTGTCCACGATAAGTGTGCCATCCCGGTCAAGCAGAATATTTCGGATGGGAGACGACAAAGGTTTCCTCGTATGGCTTACAGAGTGCGGCGCGGGTGCCCCGAACCGGCGGGAGTTGTGGCACGGGCGGAGCGGTTTGGCAAGCGGCCCTGCCGGTGCAACGCGTCCCCCCGTGGGAAAGTGTTGCCTTTTTCCCTTCCCCCCTTATAAAGTGTCAGTATTGCATCCGCAAGCTAACACCGCCCCGGATTTTTCCGGCGCAAAGGAGCCTCATGCTGGAATTAGCCCTTATCGTAGGACTGGTTATTTCGATTTCCGCTTTCTGCTCCCTGACTGAAGCCGTGCTCTATTCCGTTCCATGGAGTTACATTGAACGTCTGCGCGAAAGCGGCAAGCGTTCCGGCCTAGTGCTGTATAAACTACGCCAGCGCGTAGAGGAACCCATTACCGCCGTCCTTACATTAAATACGGTAGCCAACACTGCGGGAGCGGCCTTGGCCGGAGCCGCCTTTGCCGATGTGTTCAGCCCGCAGCACACGGGAATTTTTGCAGGCGCACTGACGCTCGGCATTCTTATATTTTCTGAAATTCTTCCCAAAACGCTGGGCGTCTCCTACGCACGCGGGCTTGCCCCCGCCATTGCCCGCCCTCTGCAAGGCATGGTTTGGATACTCAAGCCAGTCATCGTCGTCAGCAGTGCGCTCACACGAATGCTTACTCCCAGTAGGTCCGGTCCGCACACCAATGAAGACGACATCCGTGCCGTGGTGAGCCTTTCCCGCCGGTCCGGTTCCATTAAGGCCTATGAGGAAACCTCCATCCGCAATATTCTTTCTCTGGATCAAAAGCGGGTGCAAGACATTATGACGCCCCGTACCGTGGTTTTCTCCCTGCCTGCGCAAACAACGGTGAAAGAAGCGCTCGACCAAGGAGACTTCTGGCATTACAGCCGCATTCCCGTGTATGACGAAAACAATGAAGACATGATCGGCGTTGTGCTGCGACGCTCCATCCTTGAGGAAATGGCGGCGGAGAGAAATACCTCGTCACTCGCGGATATCATGTTGCCGGTTCATTTCGTTCTGGAAACAGTAACGCTGGACAAGCTGCTGCGGAACTTTCTTGAAGTACGCTCGCACCTTTTTGTGGTGCTGGACGAATACGGCGGCCTTGCCGGAGTGGTCAGCCTTGAAGATGTGATGGAAGAAATTTTGGGCAAAGAAATCGTGGATGAAAGCGACCGGGTGGAAGACCTCCGCCAACTGGCCCGCCGTAAACGCAGCCAACTCTCCAAAACGCGGGAGAGCTAACCCTGCCGTGACATGGAGTGCAGAAGTTTGCACTTACGACATAACACAGCGAAATACCAACAGAATACGCTCCAATCATCTTCGCGGTGTATATTTTTTTTACTTGGTAAACAGGCCCCGATGCGGTACATCCGCTTCCAGCTACCACGCAGTGTGCCCAGCACACGCAGGAATTGCGCGCTTGTAATTAGGAACAACACCTAATACAGTGGTAACCGATACGTATATCGGTAAGAACTTTTTTCTTGGAGGCTCTGTGGCAAAGAAGAACAGTAAAGGTGTCTATCTGGCTGCCCTTTTTCTCTTTTTGGGCGGGGTGGGCTATCTGCTGTTTTCCGGTTTCTCCGAAAACAGCGTCTACTTTCTGAATGTCTCCGAGGCACTGGCCATGCCCCCTGAAAAACTTTCTTCCATCCGCCTGTTTGGTACCGTAAAGGCGGAGGGGCTGGAAAAAATGGCGGAAGGGCCGGGTGTTGTCTTCCTCATTGAAGACAAAGACGCCGCAGACACCAGCATGCGCATTGCCTACCGCGGTGCCGTGCCGGATACGTTTAAGCCCGGTGCCGAAGTTATTGTGGAAGGCGGTCTGGCGCCCGATGGCACCTTTGCCGCCAAGACACTGATGACCAAGTGTCCATCCAAGTACGAAAAAGAAAATCGCAAGGATTAGCCCGGCGAATCTTGCGTCACGCCCGCGTCTCTACCCGCGCGTTTCATCCGTAAAAGGCGCTCACCGCCCGCCCGGATACAACCCCCATGCCCTGATGCGGCTTAAGGAGTATCATGCACCTTCTCGCGTATCTTTTGCTCGTGGCCTCCCTTCTCTTTTCCACCGGCTTCGGCATTGTCGCCGTGATGCAGATATGGCAGGGCCGCACCCTGATTCTGCCTTGGATGGAACGGGCACACCTGATGGTGACCGGCCTGATGACGGTAAGCAGCCTTATTCTGCTATGGGCTTTGGTAAATTTTGATTTTTCCAACGTCTACGTGGCGAGCTACACAAGCCGTGACCTTGCTACCTTCTACCGCATGACAGCTTTTTGGGCCGGTCAGGCGGGGTCCATGCTCTTCTGGGGCTGGTCCGTGGCTGTCTTCGGTGTATTTTTCTTATATTCCGATGCGTACCAGTCTCTTACCGAACAGACCCGGTTATGGTTCTGGTTGTTATTTCTCGCTATTATGGCGTTCTTTTTGCTGGTGCTCACAGCGTGGAGCAATCCCTTCACCTTGTATGATCCCGCACCCGCGGACGGCAACGGCCTGAACCCCCTGCTGCAAAACCCCGGCATGATCTTTCACCCCCCGTTGCTTTTCTTCGGCTACGGCGGGTTCGCCATTCCCGGCTGTCTGGCGCTGGCACAGGCACTCAGCCGTCAATTCGGGCATGAGCATTCATGGACGGACATTTCCCGCAACTTTATCCTCATCGCGTGGTTATGCCTGACCGCAGGCATTATCCTCGGCGGCTGGTGGTCGTACATGGAACTTGGCTGGGGCGGCTACTGGGCATGGGACCCGGTGGAAAACGCTTCGCTCATTCCATGGCTTGTGGCCTCGGCCTTTTTGCACACCTCAGTTATTGAAACGCGGCGAAACAAGCTGCATCGCATCAATATTTTCCTGATGGCGCTGACCAGCATCTCGGCCTTTTTCGCCACCTATCTGGTCCGCAGCGGCGTGGTGGATTCGCTGCACGCCTTTGGAGACGGCGGCGTGGGCACCCCGCTCCTGCTGTTCATCATCACATTCACCCTTATCAGTTTGGTCGTAGCGATAGGCTACCGGCATCCCAACGCGCGTCCGCTTTCGGAAATCGCCAGCCGGGAAGGGTTCCTCGTCATTGCCGCGTGGGTGCTGCTCACGCTTGGGCTGATCATTTTGGTAGCCACCATGTGGCCTGTTTTCTCCAAATTCTGGAGCGACAACCCGCTTGGCCTTGAGCCCGCGTTCTACAACCGGGTCTGTTTACCGCTTTTCGTCATTCTTTCCGCCCTTCTCATGGTCTGCCCGTGGCTAGGCTGGAAAGGCGGCCTGCGCGACCCCAAGCGTGCCGCCATGGTGGGCGCATTTTTCGTAGTCGCCGCCGTGGCGCTGGTGCTGTGCGGATTTACCATCCCCATGGCAGTGGCAGGTGGCGCAACCGCCATCGCGGGTATCGCGGGTATTGTGCTGCTCTTTGCCACTGAATCCGCCATGCGTCGGAACCTGCGCTCCATTGCCGCTTACGGTGTGCACGTGGGTCTTGCTCTGACAGTGCTCGGCATAGCCATTTCCGGTCCCTACAAGGTGGAGCGCGAGGTGGAAATTCTACCCGGCGCATCCGCCACCGTGGGCGACTACGAGTTTACCCACACGACCATGCAGCAAGGGGAAGAACGGGCCTATATCTATATCCGTTCCAACCTTGAAGTCCGAAAAAACGGCAACATTGTCGGAGAATTACACCCCGAACGCCGTCTGTACCACAAGTTCCGGCGTAACGCATTCGCTGAGGCCGCCACGCTGCCTTCGCTGGGGAATGAGCTGTATGCCACCCTGCTGGGCACAAACGAGGAAGAAGCCGCAGTTCTCAAACTGAGCGTGAACCCGCTGGTGAACTGGGTGTGGATAGGCGGCACGCTGATGTGCCTTTTCCCCTTCCTCGGTCTGCGCCGCTTCACCGCCCGTCGTCCGGGTGAGAAGGAACTGGACAGCCCAGATGAGCAAGATGAGCAAGACGAGCAGGACGGGCAGCGCAAACAAGGCAAGCCACAGGAATCCGCCGATGCTGTGTAGACTGGATCGGGTAGCCAAAATCTATGGCACCCGTCTTGTCGTCAAAGACGTAAGCTGTGCTATAGAAAAAGGCACCGTGACCTTGCTGGCCGGGCCTAACGGCGCGGGCAAGTCCACTCTGCTTAAAATTATGGCGGGCCTAGCCCGCCCCAGCGCGGGAGCGGTTACCCATACCGCACAGGCGGATGCTGCGTGCGCCATTGGCTATGTAGGACACCAGACCTTCATTTATCCTGAGCTTACCGCGCTGGAAAATTTGGCCTTCTGGTCAGGTCTGCATGCCTTGCGCACCGACGAAGCAACGCTGATCGCCGCATTGGAAAGGGTGGAACTCAAACGCGTGGCCTTTGAACGGGCGGGCACGTTCTCACGGGGAATGGCCCAGCGCCTAAACTTGGCCCGCGTTTTCCTGCAACAGCCGGACCTTCTTCTGCTGGACGAGCCGGGAACCGGACTGGACACACGTTCCATGTCCATCCTGCATGCGGAAATCGCCGCATCCCGCGCGCGGGGAGCCGGTCTGGTATGGATAAGTCACACGGTGGCAGCCGATATGGCCCGCGCGGACATGGTGCTGGCGTTGCGTGACCGGGCCGTAGAGTATTACGGTCCCGTAGCGGGATACACACCGGAGGCCGCATGCTGACTGCCGCCCGGCGCATTGCCGCCAAAGACCTGCGCCTGACTCTGGCGCGCGGCACTGGCTTAGTGCAGGCGTTGTTGCTCGGCCTGTTGCTCATTTTTGTATTCAGCCTGTCGCAGGAAGTGGGCGAAACTATGTCGCCGCAGGCCGCCGCCGCCATATTTTGGCTGGCATCGGCATTCTGTCAGGTGCTGGTGTTTAACACTCTGTTCGGGCTGGAAGAACAGAATGGCGCACGGTTTGGCCTTCTGCTCTCTCCCCTGCCGGTACAGGGAATCTGGCTTGGCAAAGCGCTGGGCGGCTTGCTTCTTCTCCTGTGCGCACAGTTGGTATTTTTGCCCGCCACCATTGTCTTTTTAGGCCAGACCCTGTCTGCGCAATGGGCAACCGGGCTGCTTGCGGTGCTTCTCACAGACATAGGCATGGTGCTGCTGGGAGCGCTCTTGGGAGCGTTGTCTCAGGGGCAAGCCGCCAAGGAGTCCCTGCTGTCTCTCATTTTATTCCCGTTGCTTATTCCGGTACTACTCGCCGGTATCCGCATCGGCGCGGCTGCGTTTTCCGGCGATCTGCCGGAAGGCACCGCCAACTGGCTAGGGCTTGCCGGGGCCTTTGACGCCCTGTTCGGTGCAACAGGGCTGATACTTTTCGGCTTTGTATACAGTGGCGAAGAATAACCCGCCACGCCGCCCCGACTTCACGAACAACCAACCGTGTTTTCGCAACAAGGATTGCTGATGCGCGACACAAAAATCGCCCCGCTGGCCCTCTTCGCCGGTCTGGCCTTTGCCGCCTGCCAATATCTGATATTCGTGTACGCTCCGGTAGAAGCCACCATGGGGATTGTGCAGAAAATTTTCTATTTCCATCTTCCACTGGCATGGTGGGCGCTCATCAGTTTCGCCGTAGTTTTTGTGGCCTCCATTTTGTATTTAAAAACGCGCTCGTGGTTCTGGGATCATCTCGCCGGAGCCGGTGCGGAAATCGGTGTTCTTTTTAGCGGGCTGGCCCTTGTCACCGGCATGGTGTGGGGCAAACACAGTTGGGGTGTTTGGTGGACGTGGGATCCGCGCCTGACCACCACCCTCATTATGTGGTTTGTCTACGCGGGATACCTTATCCTGCGCTCCATGTCCCTTTCCCGCGAGCGGCGGGCCGTGGTCTGCGCGGTTCTGGGTATTGCCGCGTTTGTGGACGTGCCCCTCGTATTTCTTTCCGCCCGCCTCTGGCGCTCCATCCACCCTGCGGTTTTTGCCGCCAAGGGCGGCGGTCTGGAATCGGAAATGAAGCTCACCGTAGTTCTCTGCGTACTCTGTTTCGGGTTTATCTGGCTGACCCTTACCGCCATTCGCACTCGTCAGTCCGCACTTGACGACCGGCTGAATAGGTTAGCCTCCCATCAGGAAATATAACGCCTGCAAGGCGTATAACAGGAGAGCGTTATGGACAGTTCCCTCTGGTTGCTCATGGCCAACGCCGCCGTCTGGATCGGCATGGGTGGCTATCTGTGCTTTCTCGGCGCTAATCAAAAACGGCTGGCAAGCCGCATACGCCAAATGGAGTTGCTGAAGAATGAATAAAGCCACCGTTACCGGCAGCCATAAACTGACACTTATCCTCGTTGGGCTTGGCCTGTGCGCCATGCTTGCGGCCTCCTTTTTTTACCGCACCACGCACCCCAGCCTGTCCCGCCCCGGACGGCAGGAAGCGGCGCAGCAGGCACCCGTGCAGGACGGCGATGAACTTGCCAACCTCATGGCTATGATGCGTGAAAACCCGGATGATCCCGATGTGCTTAAGCATATCGCCGACCATTTCATCCGCGCGGAAGACTGGAACAGAGCGTCCTTCTTTGTGGAAAAGGCGCTGGTTATCACACCATCGGACCCGCAGGCTCTCTATATGTACGGCATAGTGCTCTTTAACCAAAAAAAGCACGCAGAAGCCGCAGCGACGTTTGAAAACCTGCTTGTCCAGCAGGACGATCCGTCCGCCCGGTACAATCTGGGTATTTTGTACAAGCACTTCCTCAAGCAGCCGGAAAAAGCGGCAGAGCATCTGAATGCCTTGCTGCAAAACGGGCAGGCGGATGAAGAAATGAAAGCGCGCGCTCGAAACGAGCTGGAAACACAGCACAAATAAATTTCTGAACGGGCAGCATGGTTCTCATGTTGCCCGTTCAGCATTTATGATTTATAGGGGGGAATGCAACGCGGCGACATGGTCATAACGGTCTTTTCTTTTTCCCGCTGGTCTTGTGTCTCCCGTCTGGAAAGTACGTCTCTGCCCTACCTGCAAACCATGCCCCGTCAAATTCCACCTCGGAATAATGCGCTGTCAGTCAGCGCTTTTTTCTTATCCGCCGCTCCGCACGCCCCGCAGATTTTGGCCTGCCTCCCCCCTGCTCCGCCCTGTGCGCGCCGCCTTGCCCTCGGCATAGCCAGTCACAGGCAGCCAGCAGACAGAGGCACCAGTTCTGTTGACATCTCGCCCTGCGAGGCAGTATTATAGTAAATTACACTTTTACATATTTGTAAATATGCCCTCTGCTTCCTTTCATCTCCGCGCGGTCATTCCGTCTCCGTCCACCGCGACCAGCCTGTGCTGGAACCGGCTACGGCGACACCGCGCGGGCGATTCACCTTGTGAACCGCCCCTTCCAGAGCGGGGAAGAACGGGCTAAGACCTCCGCGACGAGCGTCCTCGTCACCCAGGCCTTGAAATGATAGCCACACAAACCCTTGGGAGACCCACACAATGAGCGAGATCATCGGCAAGGCACTAACGTTTGACGACGTCCTTCTGCTGCCCGGATACTCCGAAGCCACGCCCGACATGGTGGACGTGAGCACCATGTTCACCCCGTCCATTCCGCTGAACATTCCGCTATGTTCCGCCGCCATGGACACCGTGACGGAATCGGAAATGGCTATCGCCATGGCGCGTAACGGCGGCATCGGCGTGGTTCACAAAAATATTTCACTGAAGCAGCAATGCCTTGAAGTTCAGAAGGTCAAAAAGTCCGAATCCGGCATGATCATCGACCCGGTGACCGTTGAACCGGAGCTGACCATCAAGCAGGCTCTGGACATCATGTCCACCTACAAAATCTCCGGTCTGCCTGTGCTGCGCGGAAAAGAGCTGGTAGGTATTCTGACCAACCGCGACGTTCGCTTCGTGGAAGACCCGGAAACAACCAGAGTTTCCGACGTGATGACCAGCAAGCATCTGGTTACCGTTCCCGTGGGAACCACGCTGGAAGAAGCCAAACGGCACCTGCACGAATATCGCATCGAAAAACTCCTCGTGGTGGATGACCAGCGCCAGCTAAAGGGCATCATCACCATGAAAGACATCGACAAAGTGGTGAAATATCCCCATTCCGCCAAAGACGAAAACGGGCGCTTGCGCGTAGCCGCCGCGCTTGGAGTGGGCAAAGACTGCGAAATGCGCGCCCAAGCCCTGCTCAAAGCCGGTGCGGACGCACTGGTACTGGATTCCGCTCACGGACACTCGAAAAATATTCTGGACGCAGTGGCCCGCATCCGGGGCAGCTTCCCCAATGCGCAGATCGTGGCAGGCAATATCGCCACCTACGAAGGCGCTCTGGCTCTCTTCAAAGCCGGGGCAGACACGGTAAAAGTGGGCATTGGCCCCGGCTCCATCTGCACAACCCGCGTTGTAGCCGGTGTGGGCGTTCCCCAAATTACCGCCGTGCAGCAAGCCTGCCGGGCCGCGCGTGAAGTGGACGGCTGCATCATTGCCGACGGTGGCATCAAATACTCCGGCGACATCGTTAAGGCGCTTGCAGTGGGCGCACAAACCGTGATGATGGGTTCCATCTTCGCCGGGACCGACGAATCGCCGGGGGAAACCGTGCTCTATCAGGGCCGCCGCTATAAAAACTACCGTGGCATGGGTTCCATAGACGCGATGAAGGCCGGCAGCTCTGACCGCTATTTTCAGGAAAAAAGCAAAAAGCTGGTTCCCGAAGGCATTGTGGGCCGCGTGCCCTACAAAGGCCCGGTTTCGGACACCATCCATCAACTCATCGGCGGCCTGCGTTCCGGCATGGGCTATGTGGGCGCAGCCACCATTATTCAGTTGGCTGACAAGGCCCGCATGGTGGAAATATCCGCTGCCGGTCTGCGCGAATCGCACGTGCATGATGTGATCATCACCAAAGAAGCGCCCAACTATAAAATGGAAAACTAGGGACTCGCGCCCGCCACAGATAAAGGACAACCATGGACGCCATAAGCAAGGTCATCATTATCGACTACGGTTCGCAATTCACGCAGCTTATTGCCCGCCGCGTGCGCGAAGCCGGGGTTTACTCGGAAATTCACCCCTGTGTCGTCACCGCGCAGCAGGTGAAGGAGATGCAGCCCTCCGCCATTATTCTTTCCGGCGGTCCCTCCAGCGTGGGAGACGCAGACGCGCCAGCGCTTGATATGGACCTGCTGGAACTGGGTGTTCCCGTACTGGGAATATGCTACGGCATGCAGTTGCTGGCCCACTCCATGAACGGAGCACTCGCCAGTTCCGAAACTCGTGAATACGGCCCAGCCGACTTCCAGATACTTGAATCCTCCCCTCTTTTCTCTGGGCTGGACGCAGGCACGCCATCCCGCGTGTGGATGTCTCACGGCGATAAGGTAAAAACCGCACCCGCCGGATTCTCCGTTATCGGACGCACCGCTACGTTGGATATCGCCGCCATGGCGGACGAATCCCGCCGGATATACGCGTTGCAGTTCCACCCGGAAGTACACCACTCCGTCAACGGCACCCGCATACTTACGAACTTCTTGTTCGGCATTGCCGGCCTGAAGGCCGACTGGACCATGTCCGGCTTCATTGACAGCGTCATTGAAGAAGTCCGGGCCACTGTGGGACCGGAAGGCAATGTGGTCTGCGGTCTTTCCGGGGGAATCGACTCCACGGTGGTAGCCGTGCTGCTGAACAAAGCCATAGGGCACAGATTGCACTGCATTTTCGTGGATAACGGCCTCATGCGCGCGCAGGAAGTGGAAGAAGTCGCCGGGTTCCTGCGCCAGCACTTCGACCTGAATCTTACCGTGGTGGACGCCAGCGAGCGGTTCCTTTCCAAGCTCGCGGGCGTGGAAGACCCGGAACAAAAGCGAAAAATCATCGGCTACGAATTCATTGATGTCTTTGATACCGAAGCGGCCCGTATTGAAAACGTGGCCTACCTCGCGCAGGGCACTCTCTATCCCGATGTTATCGAGTCCATTTCGCACAAAGGCCCCTCCGCCGTTATCAAAAGCCACCACAATGTGGGCGGTCTGCCGGAAACCATGAAGCTCAAGCTCATTGAGCCGTTGCGGGAGCTTTTCAAGGACGAAGTGCGCAAAGTCGCCGTGGAACTGGGCATGCCCGATTCCATCGTCTGGAGGCACCCCTTCCCCGGTCCGGGCCTTGCAATTCGCGTAATTGGCGAAATAACCCCCGGCAGACTGGAAATTCTCAGAAAAGCGGACAAGATCGTACAGAACGAGTTGACGGCATCGGGTTGGTATCGCAAAGTGTGGCAGGGATTTGCCGTGCTGCTGCCGCTGAAGACCGTGGGTGTAATGGGCGATGGTCGCACATACGAACACGTAATCGCCCTGCGCATCGTAGATAGCGTGGATGCCATGACGGCAGACTGGGTACGCATGCCCCCTGAAATACTGGAACGCATTTCCAGCCGCATTATCAACGAAGTTAAAGGCGTTAACCGCGTGGTGTACGATATCTCCTCGAAGCCACCGAGCACTATTGAATGGGAATAGCGCCATATCCCGCGCTCCCCTGACCGCAACCTTCAATCAGGCGAAACTGCATGTTCGGCATCGGTACTACAGAAATACTGGTCATTCTGGTTGTGGCCCTGATCGTTCTCGGCCCTAAAAGCTTGCCTAAAATTGCCCGGACTCTGGGCAAGGGCATGGCGGAATTCCGTCGTGTTTCCACAGACTTCCAGCGCACTATCAATACTGAAATTGCGATGGACGACCACGAGAAACGCAAAAAGGAAGCCTCCAAACGGCTTTTTGACGAGGAAGAGCCTCCGGCACCCCCAAAAAAGAAGTCCACTGCGGCAAAATCGACAAAATCCGGCAAGGCGGCAAAAGCCAAAACAGCCGGAACCGCCAAGGCTTCCGGGGATCTCGCCGTGGCACCCGATCCGGTTGCCGAAGGAACGGACTCTGTGACGAAATCTCCTTCCCCAACGGGTGAACAGGCATGAGCGATCGCCCTAAGGAGACGCCGGAAACCGAAGACACTGTTTCCGCAGAACACGCCTCAAACGCTGCCGGTTCCCATACGGCGGCGGACTCCGGCATGACCGGAAAAGACGCAGCATCCCTTTCCGGGGCGGCAGACGCCGCCCCGGAAGGGTCTTCTCTGCCTGTTCATCAGGGCGAAAACGCTTCCGACCAACTGGCACCCGCGGCAACGGACGAAAGCGATGCCGGTTCAGAGAACACGGTTGCCCCCTCAGAGGTTGCCGCAGTTCCCACAGACGGCGATACCCCCACCGCGCCCGCTACCCCATCTAGTCCATTAAGCGATACGGATGTTCCCTTCCCTCCCCCTCCGTTTCCCTTTGAGACAGAGGATGCGGGGAACGGAGACGGAGGAACGGACGATTCCGACAATGCGGACGCGCCAGAAGGTGCGCTTCCCGCTGTTCCCGGTGAAACCGCGCCTGCTGCCCAAACCGCGCCGGAAGACGAGGAAGACAGTGGCGAAGAGGAAGATGAGGACGAAGAGGACGAAGACGAATCGCCCATGACGCTCATCCAGCATCTGGATGAGCTGCGCCGCCGTCTCAAATATGTCGCCTTTGCAGCCATCATCGGCTGTCTGGCCTGTTACGGATTTGCAGAACAGCTCTTCGCCCTGCTGGTCGCCCCCATGACACAGTTCATGCCCGCGGAAAGCCGCTTCATTTTCACCGCCCCGCAGGAAGCGTTTGTCACCTACCTCAAGGTGTCGGCACTAGCTGGAATATTCCTCACCAGCCCGGTTATTTTTTATCAAATATGGTCATTTGTCGCCCCCGGACTCTATGAGGAAGAACGGCGATATATCATCCCCATCGCGCTGTGTTCGGCGATATTCTTCGTGTCCGGCGCGGCGTTTGGCTATTTTGTCGTTTTTCCCGCCGCCTTTGAATTTTTTATGAGCTTCAACACCGAGCATATTCAGGCCATGTTAAAACTGGATGAGTATCTTGGGTTCTCCATTAAGCTCTTGCTGGCCTTTGGGTTTGTGTTCGAAATGCCCCTGTTTGCGCTCATTTTGGGCCGTATCGGCCTCATTACCGCCGAAATGATGCGGCGGTGGCGGCGCTTTGCCGTGCTGGGCGCATTTATTGTGGGTGCTATACTCACGCCGCCGGACGTTTTCTCACAACTGCTAATGGCCGGTCCCCTGCTGGTGCTATACGAGTTGTCCATCATCCTTGTTGCCTCGTTCGGTCGCAAAAGAGCCGAACCTGAGGACGAGGAAGAGGACGAAGAAGAGGACGAGGATAACGACGAAACGACTGACGGCGACGACTCCGCCGAAACCGATCAGAACGCCCGGACAGACAGCGCCCCCCGTGGCGGTGCCGCCTAACCCGTAGCGGACAAGGACCACCATGACGCAACGCATTGCCACCGTTTCGCGAAAAACCGCAGAAACCGCAGTTCAACTCAGTTTGAACGTGGATGGTTCTGGCTCCGTGGACGTAAAAACAGGCTGGGGATTTGCCGACCACATGCTCACCCTCACGGCCTTTTGGGCCGGGTTTGACCTCTCCCTGACCTGTGAAGGCGACCTCCACGTAGACGCGCACCACACGCTGGAAGATGTGGGCCTGTGTCTGGGACAGGCGCTGGCCACCTGCCTTGCGGACAAAAACGGCATGCACCGGGTGGGCTTTGCCAAGGTTCCCATGGACGAGGCAATGGCGGAAGTCAATGTGGACATTTCGGGCCGTCCCTACCTTGTCTATCGCAATGACGAGATCTTACCCCCGGTCATCGCGGGGGATGAATGTGATTTATGGCGGGAGTTTTTTAAGTCTGTGGCTTTCGCGGCGAAAATAACCATGCACATTTCCTTCCTCTATGGTAAAAATGGGCATCATCTTCTTGAGTCCGCGTGTAAGGGACTTGGGTTGGCCCTCCGCATGGCCGCGCAGCGCGACCGTGCCACACTGCTCAGTACCAAAGGGAGCATCGACGCATGAAAAATGCCTTTCGTTATCGCCGCATCGTCCTTCTCATACTCTGCGCCGTAGCTCTGGCGGGTTGTCAAAAACCGCAACAAGGCCCGACTCCGCTACCGGAGTATACCATTGGCGTGGCTGAATTCACGCAACCCGCTCACAAGTGGGATCTGCTGGCTGGATATATTCCTGAAAACCAGCCCAAATTGGACGAAACCGTGCTGCGAGATCTGGACGCATCGTTCCAAACGTTGCTACAGCAGGAAACCACGCGGGAATACACGAGTTACGGGGCGAGCGCCCGCTGCCTTGAGCTAGACATGCACAGCAGCACCAGCAGCACCACCGCACTGGAAAAATGGATAAACGTGGGCCTCTGCATGCAGGTGGATTTGCTCCTCGTCCCGCAGATTCTTTCGTGGAAAGAACGCGATGGTGGAGAAATGGGCGCATTCCACCCCGCCTCCGTAGCCATGGACATCTTTGTCATCGATGTGCGCAACGAACGCGCCCTCTCCCGTTTTCACTTTGAGGAAACGCAGGAAAGTCTCACCAACAACCTCATGAACATCAGCAAGTTCGTGGAACGCAAGGGCAAGTGGATAACCCCACTGCAACTCGCGGAAGAAGGCATGCGCAAAGGCATCAAGGAGCTGGGGCTGTGATCATTTTCCCCGCAGTGGATATTAAAGGTGGGCAAGCCGTACGCCTGAAGCAAGGGCGGGCGCATGAAGAAACCGTATTTTCCTCCGACCCGGTGTCCATGGCGCGCCAATGGCAGGACGAGGGCGGACGCTGGCTGCATGTGGTCGATCTGGACGGTGCGTTTTCCGGCGAGCCTGTGAACCATAATCTGGTACGCCGCATCTGTTCCGGCATCGACATTCCCGTGCAGTTAGGCGGGGGAATCCGCGACATAGCCACCGCCAGAGCCTATCTGGACGCGGGAGTCTCCCGCCTGATTATCGGCACCATGGCCCTGAGCGAACCAGACCTGTTCGCCCGCCTGTGTGAGACGTTTCCGGGGCGCATCGGTGTTTCGCTGGATGCCGAAGGCGGACGCCTGCGCACCAAGGGCTGGGTGGAAGACACGGGCCTTTCCGTTTACGATGTGCTGCCTCGGCTGGTTGATCAGGGTGCGGCCTTCATCATCTACACGGATATCGACCGCGACGGCATGCAAACCGGCGTCAATGTGTCCGCTCTTAAGGCGCTGGCGGAAGCCTCTCCCGTGCCGGTTATCGCCGCTGGCGGCGTAGCCACGCTGGACGACGTGAAGGCGCTGTATCCCCTGAGCCGCACCGCCAGCCTAGAAGGGGCCATCTCTGGTCGGGCCATCTATACCGGCACGCTCAACCTGCGTGAAGCCATGAACTGGATAGCCGAGCAGGAAGAGCACGCCTAAGCCCTACCTGTTCCTCCGCAGGCTCAATGCCTGTGACACACGAGCCACACCACATGACGGTCGCACAGACCGCTCTGATTTGGTGAGAACCGGTGAAAACCGGCATGGACATGCAGCATGCGTATTGATCTGAACGAACTTGCCAGCCGTCACCCCTTGTTTTCCCGTCTGACCGGGCAGGTGATCTGGCTCCTGTTTGAAGAACACAAGGCCTCGCAGGAAGACATTGACGCCTTTATGGAACACTATCTCGCATGGCGTGCTGAGCAACTGGGCGTGATGGCCGGGCTGGAAGCCAACCGGGGTGCCTATCTGCGCATAACCACCGATCCTCCTACAGACGGGTTAGCCACAGATGGCTACATTGCGTCCCGGCCTCCGTGCAAGCACTGCCGTTCGCTGAACGGAGCCATCCTTCCGGCATCGCATCCCGATGTCATCCGCTGTCTGCCGCCCTTCGCTCTTGGCTGTCGGTGCCGCGCGGAGCTTATCACAGCGGACCGCATCCCGGAAAATGCTCCCCTCATTTTTTCCTGCGAAATGCCACGCCGCGAACTGTACTGCACAAGCGAGTGGATATTTTCCGTTCCATGGGCCAAGCGGCGCAAACCTTAGTGTCCTTCACGGGCGCTGTCCTTCCGCGCTCCAAAACTCCGTAGCCGCACTCCATGCCTGAACATAGTACCGCCTTGCCAGACAACCACCTTCCATCAGCCGGGGCTTCCAACCCCACCGCACTGGATATTCTCCGCACAGTTTACGGCTACCACGCATTTCAGGGACGGCAAGCGGAGGTCATCCGGCATGTGGCATCCGGCGGCGACGCGCTTGTGCTCATGCCCACAGGCGGCGGCAAATCGCTTTGCTACCAAATTCCCGCAATGCTCAGACCGGGCACGGGAATTGTCATCTCCCCGCTCATCGCGTTGATGCAGGATCAGGTGAGCAGTCTCACACAAATGGGCGTCCGCGCGGCATGTTTGAATTCCGCTCTTCCCGCCGCCGAGCAACGCGCTGTGGAAGCCCGCCTGCGTGGCGGAGATCTGGACCTTCTCTATGTGGCACCAGAGCGGCTGCTCACTCCCACATTCATGAATGTGATCCGTTCAGTGCCCCTTGCCCTGTTTGCCATTGACGAAGCACATTGCGTCTCCCAATGGGGCCACGATTTTCGCCCAGAATACACCCGGCTGGATGTGCTGTGCCGGGAGTTTCCCCACATCCCTCGCCTAGCCCTCACCGCCACGGCGGACACGCCCACCCGCCGCGATATAGTGGAGCAACTGCAACTCCAGCAGGCAACCGTTTTCGCTACGGGCTTTGACCGCCCCAATATTAGCTATTCCGTGGTCCGCAAAGAACGCGGAACAGAACAGCTCATCCGGTTTATCAGGCACCGGCATGCGGGAGAATCGGGCATCGTCTACCGTATTTCCCGAAAAAAAGTTGAGGAAACAGCGGAGCAGCTTCAGGAAAGCGGTATCCCCGCACTGCCCTATCACGCAGGCATGACAGCCATTCAGCGTAGCCACAATCAGGAACGCTTCATGCGCGAAGAAGGGCTGGTCATGGTGGCTACCGTGGCCTTTGGCATGGGGGTGGACAAACCCAATGTCCGCTTTGTCGCACACTTAGAGCCGCCCAGAAGTTTGGAAGCGTACCACCAAGAAACAGGACGGGCCGGGCGCGACGGCCTACCCGCCGAGGCCTTTCTCACATATGGACTCGCAGATGTGGTGCAGCTACGCCGCATGATCGGCACACCGGAAACCAACAGCCGGGCCTTTGTGGAACACCACAAGTTCAACGCGTTGCTGGGGTTTCTGGAAACTACAGGGTGCCGCCGGAACGCCCTGCTGGGCTACTTCGGCGAACCGCGTTCCACCCCGTGCGATAATTGCGACACGTGCCTCTCTCCGCCGGAGACGTGGGACGGCAGCGTTGCCGCGCAAAAAGCGCTTTCCGCCGTATACCGCACCGGGCAGCGCTTTGGGGTGGCACACCTTACAGATATTCTCATGGGAAAACTTACCCGGCGAATAACCGACCACGAGCACAACACGCTGAAAACCTTCGGGTGTGGACGCGAACTTGCCAAGGACACATGGAAGTCCGTCTTCCGCCAGTTGGTGGCTGCCGGAGTGCTGGATGTGGATATGGACGGGCACGGGAACCTGACCCTTAACGCCGCCAGTTGGAGCGTCTTGCGCGGAGAGCAGTCAGTGCGCCTGCGCCGGGATACGGGAGGCCCTGCCGGAATTGCCCCGTCGTCGCCCATGGTTGAAGAAGAACTGCATGCGGTTCTGGCGCACCCGGACTCCGAGGCGCTTCTCCAAACCTTGCGCAGCGAACGGCTGCGTTTGGCAGAGGAACAGGATGTTCCCCCCTACGCTATTTTCCCGGATAAAACACTCATGGAGATGGTGGCCTATCGCCCCGCCACACTTGATGCCATGAGTAATCTCTATGGTGTGGGACAGGCCAAGCTCGCAATGTACGGACAAGGTTTTCTGGATATCATGGCAGGGCATCAGGCCCGAAACGGACTCCCGGACAATCTGCCCAAGCTTACCCCGCCGCAGCGTAGCGAAGAACGCAAAAAGCGCCGCGAATCCGCACTCCGCCGGGGTATGACGGACACCATACGCGCGTCGGTCGAGCTATTTCGGGATGGGAATACTGTGGGCAGCATTGCCCGCGACCGCAATCTGACACCAGACACCATTTACAAACATCTGGCACAGGCCATTGCCTTGCGGGAGCTTACAGCTCAGGACGTTGTGCGGGATATTCCGGCGGATGCCGTAGGGACTATACACGAGGCCATCGGCACGGCTGTTGCCGCCGGGCGGGGCATGGGCGGGGCCTTTGAGGCACTGCAAGGACGCTACCCCCACGGTCTGCTGCGCTGCATAGCCACCGAGTTGCGCACCAGTAGCGGAGACGAAGACTGGTAGCGGGCAAATTAGCCCACTTCCACCGGTAACCGAGCGTGGTCCAGCATCCGTAGCAGACGCTCCCCATCCACCGGGCGGGAAAAAAAGTATCCCTGAGCGGCCTCGCAGCCCAATTCGCGCAGCACTTCCACCTGCTCCGGCGTTTCCACGCCTTCAGCGACCACCTCTATCCCCAATCCACGTCCCAAACTCACAATGGCCTGCACAATGCCCCGCGAGGCTCTGTCTTCATGCACGGACGAAACAAAAGTACGGTCCACCTTAATCATGTTTACCGGGAATTGTCGCAAATACATGAAGGAAGAATAGCCGGTGCCAAAATCATCCAGCGCTAACCGGACTCCCAATTCCTTGAGCTTCCACAAACGGTCACTGACACCGTCTTCACCGCGCAGAAGCGTATTTTCTGTAATTTCAAGACAAATGTCCGCAGGGCGGCACCCGGACGACTCAATGATGCTGGCAAAGACCTCCAGCATATTCCAGCGCCGGAAACTCACAGATGAAATATTACAGTTCAAGGTGAGGGACCGGTTGCTCTCACGCTCCCGCCAGACACGAAGGTTGCGGCACGCTTCCTCCAGCATCCGGCAGTCCAGCTCATAGACCAATCCCGATTCCTCGGCGGCTTTCAAAAAGGTGCTGGGCTTTGCGAATTCCCCATCGGGCATCCGCCAGCGGACCAGCGCTTCCGCTCCCCGCACGCGCCCCGACTGCAATGTCACATATGGCTGGAAGAATGGAACAAATTCCGAAGCGCCCAGTCCTCTGCGAATGGCGTTTTCCAATTGCAGTATGTCCTGCATACGCGCATTAAGGGAGCGGTCAAACACCTCATATCCATTGGAGCCGTTCTCTTTGGCCCGGTACATGGCGGCATCGGCATCACGCAGAATATCCTCGGCCTGTGCGTACTCGCGCGCCCGGAACACCGCCCCGATGCTCGCTCCGCTGTATACTTCCACCCCCTGCACCATAAAAGGTCGCTTTAGGGAGTCCACAATGCGTTGTATCGCGTGATTCGCCTGAAACGAATCTTCCAGATCATCCATGAGTACCGCAAACTCATCACCGCCGAACCGGGCAAAGGTATCGGAATCGCGCAGGCAAGCCCGCACCCGATCGGCAAACTGCGTGAGCAGCGCGTCTCCCGCGTTATGCCCCATGCTGTCGTTCACTACCTTGAACCGGTCCATGTCCATAAACAGAACCACAAAGTGATAGTCCGCATGCCGGTTTGCCCGGCGCACCGCACCGCCCAGCCGGTCCATGAACAGGCTCCGGTTAGGTAGTCCGGTCAACGCGTCGTGAAACGCCATGTGTTTTAGTCTGTCGCTGGTGAGCTTGCTTTCGGTAATGTCTTCCAGCAGCACCACGGCAAAAGAAAATGCCCCGTGCATGTCCTGTACGGCGGTGTATGTGTGGCGGCACCAGAATAACGCGCCGGAGGCTTTGCGGCATTCGCAGGAAAGTGAAAAATGTTGTAGCTCACCCCGCACCAGTTGCCCGAACTGCTCCTCGCCTTTCGTCCGTTCCTCCGCATCCGGCACCACATCCATAACGTCTTTGTCGCGGATGTCCTCCGGCGTGGAGCCGAACATATCCCCTACGCGCCGGTTGCACTTCACCACTGTCCGCCGAGAATCGACCATGCATACGCCCAGCCCGGAGTGTTCAAATACCGCGCGGAACCGCGCCTCGCTGGCCCGCAGCGCTTCCTGCTGGCTACACGTCTCTATGGCTCCCCCCACATAGCTGCACACCAGTTCAAGCAACTTCAAATCTTCCGGGGTGTAGGCGTCTCCGTCCGCATAGCTGCGTACAGCCAACACTCCCACGCTGCGTCCGCCGTGCGTCCGCAACGGCACGCCCAGCCAGACGGCGGGAAGCGGGCTGGCGGGACGCACAATGCCCCGGCGCGACAGCGTATCCACCTCATCCCGCTTGATCAGCAACGGCTTGCCCCAGATAAAAACAAATTCTGTCAGCCCGTTGCCAAATTCACGCGGTGGCGGGGCCGTGCGCTTGATGTCAGAAAAATATGGAAAGGTAATCGTGGTGCCGGGACCGTCGGTAAGAGATATGGCGCAGTTTTCAGCGGGCATGAGTTCCCGTAACACGCCATGCACTCCGCGCATCAGCCCGGCTAGTGTGTACTCCTGTAAAAGAGTCTGCGTGAGCAGCAGCAGCGCGGCATATGCCTTGTCCCGGCGCGTGCGCGAGGCGGGAACGGGAATAGCCTCGCCCTCCTGCACCGGGCGTAGCTGGCGTACGATCACCCGCGACTGGCGCACAGAGTCATATACGGCGTAGAGAGAAAGATGCATCTGGAGCAGCTTGCCGGAAGCGTGGCGCATGGAAAGCTGAAGAAAGGCCGAGGGCCGCTCTTCCGCAGCTACCGCGCTGAAAAGAGCGATTTCCCGCGTCTTGTCCGCAGCATCGGCCCCCGGGACACCAGAGAAAAAGGCGGTAAACGCTTCCCGCGGGTATCCGGTTTCACACAACAGTGTAGTGTTGGCGTAGAGCAAGGCTCCCGCACAGGTATAGACAGCAACTCCCACGGAAGCCGCGTCAAGCAGATGATATGCGTTACCATCACACACAGTAGACTCTGTTTTTGTGATGTTGACGCCTGTCCCCCCAACAGTATCTGGCATACAGCCCCTTCCCCCGGACAATGTAATGCGGTGACACTATACCCCCCTAAAGCGGGTGAGGCAACATGAATATCCTCCTTCCACTCCACAGTATTTTGTCTCATTCCCCCTCAGGCCAGCCACGCGTGCCCGCCGGGCATCTGCAAAAATCCTTTTCCCTTCCCCTTGCGCCTCAAGTCTGCTATCCATGACCGCGTGGTGATTTCGCCCGATCCTTGTTCAACCCTCTGCAACCGTACTCTCACGGTCGGAACGCGCGTATGAACGCTCTCGACATATTTTTCATCATCGTCATTGGTTTTTTTCTCATCCGCGGCCTCTTCCGGGGGCTTGTCACAGAGGCCGGTGCCATTCTCGGCGTGGTGGGAGGATTTCTGATAGCCAACGCCTATTATGAAAAGGCCGAAGAGTATATCAAGGTGCTCCTACCAGATTCTTCATGGATCGGCGTTATTTCCTATGTCGCTGTGTTTTTGGGGATTATCATCCTTACCTCGCTGGCAGCGGCATTACTGCACAAGCTTATCGGCGCCAGCCCCGTCGCATGGCTGGACCACGCCATAGGCCTTTTGCTGGGTGGCCTAAAAGGGGTGCTCATCTGCTGCGTGCTGCTGGCATGTGTGCTCTTTTTCCTGCCGGATGCCGAAGTTCTTCGCACATCACGCATAGCCCCCTATCTGCAACTGGTCACAGACGCCCTGCTCAGGCTGATGCCCGCGCGCGCCTGACGCCTTTCCCATACAAACGCGCTGAGTACCGGAAGACACACTCATCACCGCAAACCAGAACGGACGACGACGCATGACACAATCACTCCCCGACGCACTTGCCGCACTTTCGGGTGTTATCGAAGATCTCATCGGTCCCAACGGTTGCCCGTGGGACAAGGAACAGACTCCCCAGTCACTCTGCGACTACCTTTTGGAAGAGGCGTTTGAACTGGTGGACGCGATTCGCACCGACACCGCCGTGGACGTGCGGGAAGAGTTGGGCGATGTGATGTTCCTGTTGCTCTTCATCAGCCGCCTGTACGAATGCCAAGGATTTTCTCTTGCCGACTCCGTGCGCGAAACCACTGCGAAAATGATTCGCCGCCACCCCCACGTTTTCGACAATACCCGCGTGGATAGCGTGGCAGACATATGGGCAAACTGGGAACGCATCAAACGCGACGAAAAAAAGACGAAACAGACAGATACCCCTAAGGGTGTGTTTGACAGTCTGCCCAAGGGACTCCCCCCGCTGCTCAAGGCCTATCGCCTGAATTCCAAGGCCGCCCGCGTGGGATTCACATGGGCCGACGATGACGCCGTGGAGCGCCAATTGGACACGGAATGGGCCGAATTCCGCGAAGCCTGCGCCACGGGCGATACCGATGCGCAAGAGCTGGAATTTGGCGATGTGCTCTTCACCATGGTGGAACTGGGACGCCGCAAG
Source organism: Pseudomonadota bacterium (assembly GCA_023460395.1). Lineage (GTDB taxonomy): Bacteria > Desulfobacterota > Desulfovibrionia > Desulfovibrionales > Desulfovibrionaceae > Halodesulfovibrio. The sequence continues at coordinate 74,121 of JAEWQB010000020.1, forward strand.
GGCCTGAAGGCCAACGCCGCACTCTCCCGCACTAACAGTAAATTCCTGAACCGGTTTGAACACATGGAAGCCTTGGCCCGCGAACGGGGAACCGACGTTACGGACCTTTCCTTCTCTGAACTTGACGCCCTGTGGAACGAGGTGAAACGCACTGAGGATGAAAAAAGCGAGTAGCTACCCGCCCACTGGGCAGTCTGACCTTTTCCCCGATGGTCAGCCTAAGTTCGTTCCTGAGGGTCAGCCTGAGTTCTTTCCTGAGGGCCAGCCATGCACCGCTCCCCACAATCAGATCTCCCGCTGCCATGGTGATGCTGCGGAGTATTCCGGCACGGAACGCCAGACACTTCCCCCGCTCCACGCGGCTATAGCCGCGTGGCTTGCAAGGGGAAAAGAGCTTGACGAAACAGTCCGCCACTATGTGGAAACCACCATGGGGGACGCCACCGAAGCTTCCCTGCGTACCCTGCTGGACCCCACCCACCCTGACCACGAAGCGTTTGCAGAGCTTGTTCTCTACCCGGACGCCGCGCTGCACGCCGCAACAGATGCCATTCTACACGCCCACGCGTGCCCGGCCCTTTCCCCCAACGGGGAAACGCGACTCACACTCGCCCTGCAAACCCAATCGCCCAACGTCTGCGCAATACGCCTGAGCCAGAGTGCCGCAGGGCCGGAAAGGCTGCCGCTGACTATTCCCGTCTCCCCCTACCTTCTAAAAATATTGGTACAACGCCTGCATCTAACGCGGGTGCTGCCCGCCGATCTCGCAAAGGCGCTGCACTCCCGGCTTTCCCCGGATGCGGCCCGCGTCATGCGCATCCGCCTGCGCACGGGGCACCTTTCGCTCTCCCCGCGCCGTGCCGCCATGCTATGCCTTTTCTGGGAACGCTACCCCACCTCGGACCCGCTCTATGCGGAAACCACAGACTTTTGGCTGCACTTTTTATCCACGCTGCCAGACGTGCCCAACACGCCGGGAAAGCCGCATACTCCGGGTCTACCGGCGGTGCGGGAGGTATCGGGCAAACGGGACGAGCCGGGTAATATGGCGACAGAGAAAGCCCCGGAGGCATTGCGCAGGTCCGGCGAATTGGACGCACGAGACAAGCCGGACAAATCAGGCACAGCGGAGAAAACCCATCCGCTGAGTATTTTGCGCACACGCCACGCCCGGCTAATGCGGGCTGTTCGTCAATCCGGCGAATTCGCGGAAGCCATGCGCCGCTATTCCATGGACCTCCTGATGATGCAAGGTGCGCTGGCTCCGTTCATTGACACAGAGACTGCCCGGACCCAGTTACACATTATGGAACGGTTGGCACTGGCTCTCTTTGGTGAGCCTCTCGACAATGGCGACCAGCCGCGCGAAGCGGACTATGGCACCTTCCTGCTGGGAACCGCCACACCGGAGACTCCAACCGGAGCCAGATCAGAAGCCGCCGGCCCCGATGCGAACAAAACCACCGGAAAAGATGCCGTCATGGATGAGGTGCTGCGCACCCTCGGCCTTATCGATCGCTGACACATTTTTCCAGCCCGGACGCAACACATCCCCACACGCCGCCGGATCAGGGCACGTGCGGGGATGCACGGAAGTTCTTTATGCGGCAGAGTCCTGCCGCACCATGTCCGGCACTACACCATTACATCGACCGATTCTCCCAGTCCCTGCACTGCCACGCCTGTCTGCGTTGCCACCGCGTCCTCACGCGGGGCGGAGCGGGCCAGCCGGTTCTGTTCCTGCGGATTCATGTTCTGCTCCGTCTGCATCAGACGCTGCATCTCCATCGTGGTGGCGGTGCCTTCCACACCGCCCTTCATCGCATCAAGTTCCATGCGTCGCCTCCTTGTCTCTGGACTGCCGGATTTTCCGCCATGCCGCCGCACTGGCTGGCATGACAAAAAACAGATCGTGCGCTACTCAGCCTCGCCGCAGTCCTGTTCCGATCAATCTTTGTTTCACAGGCAGCACTTGGCGCCGTGAAATCCCGGACACGCTCCCCTGTGAAGGAGCCTTCTCCTATCACACCTTTTCAACGTCCATATCGGCATTGTGCGGCAATACTTTAGGGCAAGCCTCAAAAACGTGCTCTGTGGGATAGAATACAAAGCCGCCGACCTATCTTCCGCACCGTGGACGACTTCCCATTGACGTTACCCCCGTCCCGTGCGATGCCGTACCAACCGGCAATGAGTGCCGGTTCCGGGTATGTCGGTCACACGCCGATTCCGGCCATCACTCCAGCCCCGGCACATAGCCGACAATGAGCATGAGCGAACCTTCCCATTTCCGCCATCCCGATACGACGACTCCGCCAGACGCGGACGCCAATTCCACATCCGGCACCACACGCGGCACGGCGACACACGCTGCGCCTCCCGGTGCCGCAACCTCCACTCCACCTTGCCCTCCCTGCGGGCCAGAGGAAACGACCGGGCAACCCGGCGCAGAGGCAGACACTCCCCTTGCCCAGTTTACCCGCACCTTTTCGCGGCAAGGACTATACGGCTATTTCCTTATCGTGCTGGTGCTGCTCTCCCTGTATCTCATGTATGGCATCATCAAGCCGTTTTTTCACACGATAATTCTATCCATTGTGCTGGCGGCCTGTTGTTCCCCGCTGCATACACGCCTACTGGCTTTCATGAACGGTCGGGCCATTCCCGCCGCCGCGACTATGATTGTGGCTCTGGTGGTCTGTTTCGCCCTGCCCGTGGCGGTTTTTCTTTCCGGCCTTGTTCCGCAGGCTGTGGAGAGCGTCCGCGCCGTCAATGAATGGCTGCGGGATGCAGACATAACCGCCCTGCTCCAGCAAAGCGGTGTGGACGCCATGGTTGTCTGGTTGCAAGAGCATTTTCCCTTCATCGATCCCATTGAGTTAGACATAAAACATAGCCTCGCGCTGTTTTCCAAGACCGCCGGGCAAAGCGTTATCGGCTTCGCCACCTCCGCGCTGGGCGACACGGTAACCTTTGTCTTCCATTTTCTGCTGATGCTGCTCATGGTGTTTTTCCTGCTCAAGGATGGCAGGAAAATGCTGGCTGCCGTTAAATACCTGTGCCCCATGCGGGAAGAGCAGGAAGACAACATTATCAACACCCTGCGCCAAATTTCACGTTCTGTGCTGGTGGGGGGGCTGCTGGTAGCGGTGCTGCAAGGAATCGTAGGCGGCTTCGGCCTTGCCTTGGTGGGTATTCCCGCATTGTTCTGGGGCACCGTCATGGGTTTCTGTTCCCTCATCCCCGTGGTGGGGACCGGGCTGGTGTGGATTCCCGCCTGTCTCTTTCTGCTTATCCGGGGCGACTGGCAAAGCGCTCTTTTCCTTCTCTTATGGTGCGCCTTGCCTGTGGCGGCTATCGACAGCTTCCTGCGGCCCTATTTCATGCGCGAAAGTGCACGGGTTTCCGTCTTTTTCATCTTCATGTCCATTCTTGGCGGCATTCAGGCATTCGGCATGTTGGGAATCTTGTACGGACCGCTTATCCTAAGCTTTACTATGGTCATGCTCACCATCTACGGCGAAGAATATTCCGATGTACTGGGCGAACGCCCCGGTCCCAAACCCGCCAAATAGTTCTGCCATAAAAAAAGCCCGGAAGGACAGCCTTCCGGGCGAATATACGTCACAAGTCCCTCGCACGCGGGAGGGCGCAAGGCACGTGGGTTACTCCCGCTCGTAACCGGGAAGAACAAACGAGCCGGAGTCCTGTCCCATGCCGGAGCCTTTCGGACATTCTTTTTGCAAGAAACAGATTTCGCAGGCACCCTTAAAGGGAAAATGCGTCACCACCGCGTAGCGGCGCGACAGGGCGGTGCCTTCCGCGTTGTACGGACACCCTTCCGCTTCCATAGCTTCCACAAGCGCGTCAGTGGGCTTGGGAGCGGGAGCACACCCGGCATCCTGCACTTCGGGCAAAACCTGATTCACCGCGCACATAACCAGAACCTGCGCCAAGCTGCCCGCCAAATAGGCGCTGGAGGGAGATTCATCCCACACGGCGTCCACCCGCTTTTCCGCAGCTTCGTCCAGCCACACGGCTAAATATTGAATTTTGCCCACTTTAAGCGTGCGCACATTCAAACACGGGCCCCATTCCTCCCACAAGCGTGCCATGTAGTCCATGGTATCGCCATCCACGCGGGATTCCTGACTTACTCCCATGAATAATTCCATATCCAAATAGGGTCGGATGTCCAACACTTCGCTGCTATAGTCTGCCATCTGTCATCCTCAAACTGGACTCGATTGTCGTTCAGCCGCAGCCTGACCGTGATCCGGCGCACGCCCGGCGATATGTTTCCCTTGGTTACCTGTAAGGTCCGTCATCGTCGTTGTGTCGCGCCGACTGTGCGGCATTCCTCCGCTTGCGTCAAGTGACCCGCACTTTACTTCCCCACCCCACTGCCGTAAGAAAAGAGTGTGGTTCCTTCCGCAGTGCGAAGAGCCACCAGCTTGGTGCCCCACGGCAAACGGAAAGGACGTACCCAATGCACGCACAAAACCGCCCCAAACGGAGCGCCCTTGCTGCCCGCGCACGGCGCACCACTGCCGGAGGCCCGGCATGAAGGCACACGCCGATCTTGTTGTCGACGGTGCGCCCGATACGCCCGGTCCGTCCGAAGAACGCATCATGCGTTCCCTGCTCAAGATGGGACTTGAGGGGGCACGCCGCCTTCCCTTCAGCCGTCCTCCATACACCCCGCTGATGAAAGATGCTGAAAATATCGTGAACGACATGGTGGCGGACGCGGAAGCGGCATGGCAGGCCAAGGCTCCAGAACGCTTACGACAGGGGCAAAACGCCACGTGTCCCACGCCGCTTATGCCGGAACAAACCTCCGGGAGACTGCTGGACACTGACTCGTAGGTACGGTACTCCACCGCAGCTCCCCGACATTTCCCCGCCATGGAAAAGGTGGTCCCCCCGAAGGTGGCCCTCCCGGAAGACAGGGGCGCACGGCGCATATCTGATCGCAAAAAATCGCACGAGCCACGATACGGCGCACGGCACCACCATCACGCAAAAGGAGACGACATGAGCAAGGGATACAAGCTTCCCGCGCGGATCCGTTACGAATATTCCGTCACCCCGGGGACAGAACTGGAATATGCCCACGGCGTGTGGGGCGGGGTGAACCCGCACGGAGAGATTGAGCTAAACTTCTACACGGAAAGCGATAAGCTGCCGGAATTTTCTGAACGCATCATCTCGCCGGATGGCAGCATAGGCCATGAAATGGTGCCGGAAGATACCGAACACAAAGTGGTCAGCCGCACTGTGAACACCCGCGTTGTTATGAACTATAACGCCGCGCGCGCCATGTACGAATGGCTGGATGACAAGCTTTCCTCCATTGAAGCGGAATGGGACAGCGCGGGCACAGGCCCCATGTTTGACGGACCGGGCAGCGGCGGTCTGGAACAATAGACGTCTTTACCTGCGTCCGCGGTCTTCCTGAATCAGATTCGCGCCACGACAGTGGTGAAAGCGCGGCGGTACTGCGTGATACATGGGCAGAGGAAAGCGGACCTCTGCCCGGACATGACCCGGAAGACGCCTGCTACACCTTCCTGCGGAACAGTGCCCGCACCGGGTCCAGCAACCACGGAAAAAATGCCACCGCCACCGCGCCGTATACACCAAGAAAGATCGCCCCGCTTACCGCCAGAGCACAAAATGCCCCGGCAAGCGGCATCTCTGGGAAAAACGCATCTGTCCGCAGCATCCCCGCCCACGAACACAGCGCGGCCGGTGCGGAAACGAATAGCGCACCGCACAGAATGCGCAGCATCCCTCGAAACGCGCCGCCGCCGAACCGATGCCGCCAGACACAGGCAAGCAGCACGGTATACAGAACAACAGACAGCACGCCCGCCAATGCCACGCCAGCCGCCCCCCACCGGACGGCGAACCACCAGTAGGCAGGCAACACAAGCAGCGTAGCCAGTGTTCCCACCACCGCGGGCGTAATCGTATCTTTACACGCGTAAAACGCCCGGCCCACCACCTGCTGGATACCCCAAAACAACACTCCGCCCAGCATAACCTGCAAAAGCGGCGTGGCATGGCGCGTTTGTTCCACGCCAAACCCGCCTTGCTGAAAAATGAGACGCAATGTGGGTTCCGCAGCCACCATCATCCAGATGGAAAACGGAATAATAACTAAAACGGTGTTCCGCAGTGCCGTGTTCAGCGTGTCGGAAAAACGCACGAGTTCGCCGCGAGCCGCCAAAGCCGCCAGAAACGGATACGAGGCCACGCCAGCCGCCTGCGCGACCACGCCCACGGGCACCAGCATAATCCGCCGCGCGTAGTTAAGCAGGCTCACCGCCCCCTCGCCGGTCAGCGAACCAAAAATACGCACAAACTGTTCATCCAGCACCACAACGGACTGACCTACCATGAGGGGAAGCGCCAGCAGCAAAAACCGCCACATGCCGGGATGCCGTAGGCTCCACGTCAACCGCATTCCCCCGCCGGACCGCACAGCTAGCAACGGCAACAAAAAGCTGCCCAGAGCCGCACCTAGCAGCACGCCCCAGCAAAACCCTTCCATGCCCCGGTCCAGCATAAGCCAGCCCAAAAGGATAATACAACCGTTGTACAGCAGCGGCGTTAACGCAGGCACAGAAAACTGCCGCCGCATATATAACACCCCGGAAAGACACGCCCCCAGCAAAAAAAACACCTGCGCAGGTAAAATAATACGCAAAAACCGGGCAAGACGTTCCAGCGCCGAAGGTTCAAACCCCGGTGCAGCCAACGCAGCCAATTGCGGTGCCCCCAGCCATGCCACAACAGTCAGCCCCCCCGCCACCAGCAAGACCCAACTGAGCACAGCGGACAAAAAGTGCCACCCCTCACGTTCGTCCCGCTCAAAGCAGTCAGCCAGCAACGGAATAAGCGTGATGGATACATAGCCCCCGGCGAGCAGATAGTTCAGGAAATCGGGAATGACAAACGCGGCGAAATAGATATCCGATTCCACAGAGGCACCGTAATAATAGGAAATGACCTTATCCCGGATAAGCCCCATGAACCGGGAAAGAAAAACACTGGCAGCCATAATGAGAGCTGCCGTGCCCATGCGGTGCCGTCCCGTAAAAAAACCCATACCCGATACACTCCTTCGCTTTCTGCTCTGTATGCCGCTCTCCTGCTATCGCATTGTGCGGGGAAACGCCAGCACCGCACCTTCCCGGCGCAGACTCCCCACTTCCGTCCAGCTCGCGGGCCAGCGGAAAAACACGCATACGGAAAGCGCTTCTCCATCGTCCGTAAAATGCGGGCAGTCACGCACAGCCCTCCGGCCGCCCTCGCGGGCAGCCATGCAAGGCTAAACCGATTCAGGGGCGTATGTATTTTTCAGATTTCCCTGTTGACACGCGTAATCCGGTTTTTTACAACCGCTCCAGCACTCATGACGAGGACGTGAGGGATTGGCCCTATGATCGTCCGGCAACCTGCGCTGCAAGGTGCCAAAGCCAACCATGCCGCCATGCTGCGCCCCACGGGTGTATGCTGGTTGTGGTTCCATGAGGTCCACATAGTGTCGACCTCGTTGTGAGGTCGCTTTTTTTTTTAGGACATACGGGAAACCGGTGTCAGTGTAAGGGAATATCAGGCGGGCGGATTTATGACGTATTGCGCGCCCCCCGGTCCGTGTCCGCACGGCCCGAAACCACAACGGCTAACACGTCGGCGGCGCGTATCCAAATCCCGGTAGGGAGCATCCCTGTGCTTTAGGAACGCGCCCCGCAACGGGAGAACGTTCATGTTGAGTTTTCTGGACAACTGCGGCAACGCCAGTCAGGGCACCATCCAATTTCTATACCATGACAATGGTAACGCCCCCATGCCCCTCGACTATTCCGACCCGCTCACCCTGCTTGGCGATTTGAGCATGCTGGGCCTCTCGCGGGACCAATTGGATAAACTGCGCGACAAAGTGCGGGCCGACCTGCACCGGGAAGGCCCGGAAGAAATCTGGCGCACCCGGTCATTACGCAAGAACGTTATCCATTCCTTCGGCACTATCGTGTAGACAAAAACCACAGGTCATCCCACACCGATGGTCGCCTCACGAATATACGCCTTCCCGCTAAACCGGGATGCCGCGCAAATATTTTTGGTGAAAAGAACATGAAAGAGGCCCCTTTTGATAAGGGGCCTCTTTCGTGGAAAAATAACCCAAAAAACCACGCTATTCCAATGCCTGCCGCACCGAATGTTTAAGCGCGTCCAAGTCTGGATGCAGCGGCCATGTGGCAAGCAACAGTTCCAGCAGGCCCCGTTCGCGCAGCAGACGGCGGCTCGCCGCGAATTGCAAATCAAACACCCACGACCCAAGCAACAGCTTAAAATCGTTTATATACCGCATTTCTGAATATCGAGCCAGCGAGCCTGTGCGCAGCGCCTCCACCATCGGAGCGGACCACGCGCCGGGCTTGTCTTCCAAATGAAGTGTCACGACATCGTTATCCGAAGCATCGCGGGTGAAGGTGGAAACCATAACGGGGAAAATATCCAGCTTGTCGCTGTCGCGCACCACGTCCGTTATAATCCGCAGCGAAGAAGAAATACCCAGAGGCACGCGGAAGCGATTGTGCATAGCCACCGCGGCGAGCACCTGACCACGCAAAGCCGGGCATTCTTCCGTCAACAGGTCTTCGCGCAATACGGTGCGGCAGCCGAGCAGCCCGTGGTTTTCTGAAAGTTGATCGCTGAAAGTCCTGTACAAGGCATACTGCGGAAAGCGCCCCACATCGTGCAGCAGCGCGGCTAACAAAGCGGCCCGTTCGGTTTCGGGGGGCAGGGCCAGCGTGGCGACGATAAGACGCGCGTTGTCCAACACGCGTAAGGTATGGTCGCGCTTCAGCCGGACGTATCGGTCATCCGTGGCATTGCCGGTTATAAACGAGTCGGTCCACGAGCGAAACCACGTGACGTATGTTGCCAGCCACGGAGGGTACTCGGTCTGCTCGTCCTGTGTCGTCTGCGTTGTCTTTTCCCGTTGCGCGTCCGGGGAAGCCGCGTTGCAGTTTTCCCCATCTGAGAGTGTGCCCGGACGTGGTTCCGTGGTCATTCCTCTTTCTCCTCCAGCGGGGAAGCGGTCTGCCGGGTGACGTGCAGAGTGGCCTCTTGACCTGCCTCATGCGTTACCTGCTGTTCTGCCCGGCGATTTGGCTGGTATTCCACGCCGGGGTCCGCCTGAGATTCCGCCTGCCGAGCAGCCTGAATAGCCTGCCGGGCGGCCTGTTCATCCACCGCACGCCGCCGGGCCTCTTCATTCCATTCATCCCACTTGCGTTCGCGGAACATACCGCGCGGCCCGAACAGCACACGCAGATACCCTATGATAAGCGCGAAGAAAAACAGGATAAGCCCGTACTGGCCCCATCGAGTGCCCATAAGTTGTTCCAGCCACAACAGCCGATCATCCGCAATGCCAGCCAGAGCCTCTGCCTGTTCCGCCTGTCCTGTTTCCGCCAGAGCAATGCCTGTGGTTGTCAGCCACACCACAGAACCGGACACGACAACGCGAAGCGCGGTGCGAAACGCTCTGAGAGCCTTGGCACTGCCCGGCAGGAACGTCATCCCGCGCAGCCGCCGTATATGAAAAACGCGAGTCACGCGTTTTGCCTGTCCGTTCCGTAGGGCTATCTGTTCGTCTGCTGAATAGTCGCTCGCTGCCACGCGCTGTCTCCTTATGGGTAGTGACCACAACGGCCTAGCCATCTTGTACGTTAAGCAGCCCGCCGGGACAAGGCCAATACGGCCCCTTGCCCCTCCCATACCGACAGAACAAGGGGGCGGGCGCGGATACTCCGCGATGAAGATACGGGCCACGCGACGGTTGTAGGCTCCGGGCGAATCTGGTAAATTCTGCCACTCGACGGCGGCGCTTCCGCCCATCTGCAACCTTACGGACAATCACTTCATGTCAGATTTCGTTCATCTTCACTGCCATACAGAATACAGCCTGCTGGACGGTGCCATTCGTTTAGAAGATCTCTGCGCCCGCGCCAAAGACTTCGGCATGCCCGCCGTGGCCATTACGGACCACGGCAATATGTTCGGAGCCATCTATTTCTACACCATGGCGCAAAAAATGGGCCTTAAGCCCATTATTGGCTGCGAAGTTTACGTGGCACACGGCGACCACACCGACCGCACCAGCGAATACGCGCGGACACGCTACCATTTGGTGCTGCTGGCCCAAAACGACACCGGCTACCACAACCTGTGCCGGCTGGTCACACGCGGGTTTACCGAAGGCTTCCACTACAAGCCACGCGTGAGCCGCGAAATGCTGCGCGAATATAGTGAAGGGATTATTGCCCTGTCCGCTTGCCTTGCCGGGGAAATTCCCCGCGCCCTCCTCAGAGAAGGGATGGACCGCGCGGTAGAACTGGCGGGAATATACTCCGACATTTACCCCGACCGGTTTTATCTGGAGCTTCAGAGCAACGGCATTAAAGAACAGGATGAACTGAACGAAAAGCTTATTGAACTGGCGGGCATCACCGGTCTTCCCTTGGTTGCCACCAACGACTGCCACTATCTGAACGCCTCGGACGTGGAAGCGCATGATACCCTGCTCTGCATCCAGACCAGCGCCAAAGTCTCTGATGAAAAGCGCATGCGTTTTGACACCACCGAATTGTACTACAAGTCGCCGGAAGAGATGGAAGCGGCCTTCCGGCATGTACCGGAAGCTATTACCAACACCGTGCGCATCGCGGAGCAAATAGATCTCACGCTGGACCTTGGGCATTACTATTTCCCCGAGTACGAATTGCCCGAAGGCGTCTCCATGGCGGACGAATTCACTCGCATGGCGGAAGACGGTCTGCGCCGCAGGCTTGAAAAAGTCCCCTATGCCGTGGACGAGGAACACTACTGGGAACGTCTGCGCTATGAGTTGGGCGTTATCAACCAAATGGGCTTTCCCGCATACTTCCTTATCGTGCAGGACTTCATTAACTGGGCAAAAGATAACGGCATTCCCGTGGGACCGGGACGTGGTTCCGCCGCCGGTTCGCTGGTGGCGTGGGCCTTGCGCATCACAAACTTGGACCCCCTGCCCTATGACTTGCTGTTTGAACGTTTTTTGAACATCGAACGCGTGTCCATGCCGGATATCGACGTGGACTTCTGCGAACGCCGCCGCGGCGAAGTCATCAAGTACACGCAAAGCCGCTATGGCGACGATAAGGTGGCGCAAATTACCACCTTCGGGAAAATGAAAGCCAAGGCCGTGGTGCGCGACGTAGCCAGAGCGCAGGGGCTAAGCTTTCAGGAAGGCGACCGCATTTCCAAGCTGATTCCCGAAGATCTTAAAATGACCATCAAAAAAGCACTGGATATGGAGCCGGAACTGGCGGAACTGTACCGCACCGACCCCACAGTGACGAAACTGCTGGACATTTCCATGCGGCTTGAGGGGCTGTGCCGCCACGCTTCCACGCATGCCGCCGGTGTGGTTATGTCCGACCGCCCCATGACAGACTATCTGCCCCTGTACAAAGATAAAAAGGGGGGCATGGTTACTCAGTTCGACATGAAAAAAGTCGAAGCGGTGGGTCTGGTGAAGTTCGACTTCCTTGGGCTGCGTACCATGACCGTCATTCAGGACGCGCTGGATAATATCACCCTCGCGGGGAAAGAAGCGCCCAATCTGGAAACCCTGCCCTTTGATGACCTGTCCACTTACGAATTGTATCAACGGGGCGATACCGATGGTATTTTTCAGGTGGAATCTTCCGGCATGCGCAACTATCTGCGCATGCTCAAGCCCACCTGTTTTGACGATATTATCGCTATGCTCGCCCTGTACCGTCCCGGACCGCTGAACTCCGGCATGGTGGATGAATTCATCAAACGCAAGCATGGGCAAGTTCCCGTTAACTATCCGCTTCTCTCGCTGGAAGATTGCCTTAAGTCCACGTATGGGGTCATTGTCTACCAAGAACAGGTCATGCAGATCGCCCAGATCGTTGCCAAATACTCTCTGGGGGGAGCAGATCTGCTGCGGCGTGCCATGGGGAAGAAAAACCCCGAAGCCATGGCGCAGGAACGCGGCACGTTTGTGCAAGGTGCGGCGGGTAACGGTATAGAAGAAACCAAGGCCAACGAAATATTTGACTTAATGGAGCAATTCGCCGCCTACGGTTTCAACAAATCGCACTCTGCGGCATATGCGCTTATTTCCTACTGGACCGCGTATCTTAAAGTTCATTATCCGGCGGAATTCATGGCGGCGCTCATGACCTCGGAAATGGGCAATCAGGACAAGATTCTCAAATACGTCGCCGCATGCCGCGACATGGGCATAGAGGTACTCCAGCCCAACGTGCAAACGTCCTACCGCCAGTTCAGCGTGCATGACGGTAAAGTTGTGTACGGACTTGGCGGCATCAAAAATGTGGGAGACGAAGCCATCCGCGAAATCGTGGATACCCGCACGGAAAGCGGTGTTTTTGCGTCACTGCTGGACCTGTGCTGCCGGGTGAATACCCGCAAAGTGACCAAGCGGGTGCTGGAAAGCCTTATCAAAGGTGGCGCGGTAGACTGCTTGGGCTGCTCACGCCAAGGCATGCTGGCTTCGCTGGACAACGTGGTGGCGCGGGCACAAAAAAAGGCGAAAGACAAGGATTCCAATCAGGTTTCCCTCTTCACCATGATTGCCGAGGAGCCGCAGGTATGCCCCGGTATCGGTTTCGACTGCGAGGAACAGACGCTTGAGGAATGGTCCGACGAAATCAAACTCAAGTTTGAGAAAGAAGCACTGGGGTTCTATCTTACCAGCCATCCGCTCCAGCCTTACCGCCGCGAACTACTGCGTCTACAACTACTTCCGTTGGAAGAATGCGTCACCCTGTCCCCCGGTATGGAAGTACGGTGCGCCATCCTCATCACCGGGCTGAAAGAGCACATTACGAAAAAGGGCAGTAAAATGGCCTTCGCCAATATCGAAGACCTAACCGCCTCCGGGGAATTGATTATTTTCCCCGAAACCTACGCCGAAGGCCGCGAGCTATTTCAGTCGGATCAGCCACTGCTCATCACAGCCAAAGTCAGCGAACAGAAATCGCAGGACGACAGCGAACCGGCGGAGGACGGGGAAGAAGTCATACGCGAAATCAAACTGCTGGCAGAAAAGGTCCAGCCACTTGCGCAAGCCTGTTTCAGCAATGCCGAGCCAACAACTCTGGACCTGCCCTGCGAGGGGCTGGACAGGAAGGCCCTAACTTCCCTGAAAGAGCTTTTCCGTAAGCATCAGGGACCGGTTCCCGTGCAGGTGAGCCTGATTATAAACGGCACGCACGCCTTTTTCCAAATAGACGACCGGTACGGCATTATTCCCGGCCCGGCGTTTGAAAAAGACTTCAGCCAATGGAAGGGCGGCCTGCGCGCCTAACCACATTCCGAACATATGGGCCATCCCGCCTACTACATACATGGAGACTACGCATGACTGCTCAAGGAATATGGCGGCTTACCGTCCGTTCAGATTTTGCCGCCGCCCACGCCCTGCGCCACTATTGCGGCAAATGTGAAAACATGCACGGCCACAATTTCGCGGTGGAAGCCGTGGTGGAAGGCAGCACCCTTACCCCGGATACGGAACTGGTGCTGGATTTCAAAGTGCTCAAGCATGCCCTTGCGGATGTGCTGGCCCTGCTGGACCACACCATGCTTAACGACGTGCCGCCCTTTGACGAACGCAATCCCTCGTCCGAAAATCTGGCCCGCTTCATCTATCGTCATCTGGCAAAACGGTTGGCACAAGCCCCGGACGGGGCAATTCCCCACGCACAGGATACGCGCGGCGTGCGCGTGTACTCTGTTACCGTGTCGGAAAAGGCCGCCCAGTCCGCCACCTATATGGAGCGCTAATCCATGACGGATGTCAGCCTGCGTGCCGTTTTTGAAATAGCCCTGCCGCTTTTTCTCATCATGGACCCCATAGGTAACGCCGCCATGTGCCTGCCTATGCTGAGTAAGTATACACCGCACCAGCAACGCCGCATCCTGCTCCGGGAATTACTTATTGCGCTGGGTATTATCTTCCTCTTCCACTATCTGGGCGAATGGCTGCTGGGCGTGCTCAACATCCATCAGTCCACGTTGCGCCTCTCCGGCGGCTTCATCTTGTTCCTCATCGCCATAAAGATGGTCTTTCCCACCACCGGGGAAGGGCTGGTAGACCCGGATCAGGAACCGTTTATCGTACCCATTGCCATTCCGTTTATTGCCGGACCCTCCCTTTTGGCGGCAGTCATGCTATACGCACACCGTGCCCAGACCACGCACCCCGGCATGGTGGGATCGCCCAGCGTGCTGCTGGGCATTGTGGCGGCGTGGGCCGCCACCGTTATCATTATGATGAGCGCTCCGGGCCTTATGCGCTATTTGGGCAACCGTGGCATGCGTGCGGCAGAGCGGCTCATGGGGCTTATCCTCGTCTTTCTGGCTGTTCAAATGCTGGAAGACGGCATTAAGATGTTTCTCACCAGTCTGGACTAGGACACCGGGAGCGTCCGCCTAGCCTTCCGCCTGAAAAAGAAATAGCGGCTGCCCCATCACGCCGGGCGCGTTCAGATGCTCAGATCAGTGGGTGAGACGGCTTCTGGTATCCGCATTCCTGTGCTATGGTACACACACGCCGGGATCATTTGTACCGTGCGCATCCCATCCGTACAGGAGAAACCATGCCGCGCCACCTCTGCATCCATGGACATTTCTACCAGCCCCCACGGGAAGACCCATGGCTGGGCGATATTATGCCGGAAGACAGCGCCGCCCCGGATACTGACTGGAACCGGCGTATCACCCGCCAAAGCTACGCCCCCTTAGCGTGGGCGCGGCGACTGGGGCCGGACGGACGCATCACCGATATTCTTAACTGCTACGCATGGATAAACTTCAACGTTGGTCCCACTCTGCTGCACTGGATGGAACGCGAAGAACCCGCCACCTATTCCCGCATCCTTGAAGCAGACCGGATGAGCCTCGCCCGCTGGGGACACGGCAACGCCATCGCACAGGCCTTCCATCACAGCATTCTGCCTCTGGCGACACCACGGTCCAGAATGCTGCAAATCGCATGGGCACGTGCGGATTTTCGCGCCCGATTCCAGCGCGAGGCAGAAGGCATGTGGCTGCCGGAATGCGCGGCAGACATCTCCACCCTAGAAGAACTCGCGCGGCAGGGGATACGCTTCACCATCCTCTCCCCGCATCAAGCCGCGGCCATAGCCCCCTGTGCGGAGGACAGCACCTCCCCGGACACTCCGGCATTCCCGGCTCCCGATGACGCATCAGGCCAGTGGCAACACGTCCGGGGCGGTCAGTTGGACACAACCCGTCCTTACTGGGCCGCATTGCCCTCCGGTGCGAAAATAGCCATTTTCTTCTACGATGCCCCCTTGTCGCAGGCCGTGGCCTTCGAGCGCCTGCTGGAAGATGGAGAACGATTTTGGCAACGCCTGTCGGGCGCCGCGCGGGACAACGCGCTTGCCAACATCAGCACGGACGGAGAAACGTACGGGCATCACGTTGTCTTCGGTGAAATGGCGCTGGCCTACGTGCTCGGACAGGCCATATCAGGCCGGGACGATCTGCGCCTGACCAACTATGCCTCCTATCTGGAAACGCATTCGCCAACGCACTGGGTGCGTATTATCGACCCCAGCGCATGGAGCTGCGCCCACGGCGTGGAGCGCTGGCGAAGCGACTGCGGCTGCACAAACGGCGAGCATCCCGGATGGAATCAGCGCTGGCGTGGTCCGCTCCGCGAAGCGCTGAACAATATGCAAGACGCTGTGGACCAACATTTTGCCACTAGCGCCCCTTCCCTGTTCAAGCACCCCGAAAACGCACTCATCGCCTACGGCGCGGCGTTAGTCAGCCCAGAATATCGGGACCAACTGATACGCGACCATTTTTTGCCCAATCTTTCCCCGGAAGACCAACGAACCGCGTGGCAGTTGCTGGAAATGCAGGATCACACGCAGGCCGCCTTTGCCAGTTGCGCATGGTTTTTTGATGAACTGACCCGCATTGAGCCGGTGAACGCCATGACGTTTGCGCTACGCGCCATGGAAATTATGCGTGAAACTAACGGGCCGGACATGCTCGGTTCTTTCACCCGCACGCTTGCCGCAGCGAGTTCTAACAAACCAGAAGAGGGCAACGGGGAAAATGTGTTCCACAAGCTTGTTCTGCCCAGACGGGAAACCAACGCCAGCATCATTCTGCAAGCGCTGCTCCGGTTGTGGGCGGAAAAGCGCCTTCCCTGTCCCGGCGCACCGGGTACGGTGGCGTGGCGACGTGCCAGTGTCATATTGCTGCCCACAGACGCCTCTGCGGGCACACTTTCCGGTGAGGCACGTATCCGCTATCTTCCCGGCACGGAAGGGCCAGCCGTTTTTTGGGAATGGACTCCCCCAGCGGCGGGCGCTGTCCGCGAAAGCACCATCACCGTCCGGGCAACACCGGAGGGCGCACCCATCACCCATTCCTTTGAACAACTCCCCCGTAACAAGCGGCAGTCCATTGCCCTGCGGGCCATGGTAACCGCCAGTTCCTACCGGTTGACCGCCTTTGAGGAAGATGCCGCCAACGCAGTCGCCCTGTTTGAACCATGGACAGAGGCACAGCACGATCAGCCGCTGGGCTGGCATTGGAAATCCGCTACTCCTGCGCTGGCTATGGCGTGTTTGCGCCACCGCACACTCACACCGGAACAGCGCGGGCAGTTGCGCCGTTACCTGAACGGCGCGGGCATGGCGGTAGACGGCAGCCGGGAACTGCTTACGCTCTGGCTAGAACAACGCCTACTGCGGAACGTGGAAGGCCCACCGGAATTACTGGAAGAAGCGGTAACGCTGGTAAATGCGGCCCGTGAACTACTGCCCGAAATACAACTCTGGGCCGTGCAAAACGCCTTGTGGGAACGGGGGATGGCACACCCCTCGGCAAAACGGTTAGCCGCGGCGTTGGGTTTTTTCACGGAAAGCTGAAGGGAGTAAAGGGCTGGTTACCGCAAGGACAGGGGGGGCGTTCTCCTGCGTCCATGCTCAGACAGAGCAGGGATGCGCGCGTAAAAATAAGGCGCTACACCGCAGCGCGCAGCATAGCCCCCACGGAACCGTCGGCCCGGTAAGCGGCCTCTGACCGCTGGTAGGCCTGAACTCCCGCGCGGTGCAGCCAGTCGAATGGGCTGGTTTGGCTGGAGAGGTCATCTATGCCAGCCTGATCGGATCGGGCTACGCTGCCGGAAGCGTCCGCGCCTTCTCCCAAAGATAGAGAGCTTGCGGCTTCCGCATTCACGGCGTCCGCACCGCGCCCGGAAGACGCCGCCATGGCACGGGCCGAAAGCATGGCAGAACGGGCGCTGGAAAGAGCATCTTCCGTTGATGCGTCTTCCGTTTCATATTGAACGCCCAACCGGCCTATGGAAAGCCCCATGCGTGAAGACGTGCTCGCGGACTGTGCGGCGGCAGCCGCCTCAATCCGTTCCACCGTAGCCGCACGCGCATATGTCTCATACCCGCGTAGCGTTGTCCCTATCGCGCCTAGTTCCATAGTACCCTATCTCTATAGCCTCTGTTTGCTGCCATGCCCGCCCTTTCAGACACCCTGCCCGCCGCTGCATGGCGGAACCGCGCGTTGCACGTCAGCTCTCAATTTCTATCATAAAAACATTCCCTCACCTTGGCAAGCGGCCCCTGCCAATTGACATCCTCCCGTCAAGCCTTCGGCGAAGTACTGTGACGCGGTTGTTTGCGCGCTTCCTAGCCGTCTCTCAATATATTGAAATTATTATTATATTATATATAATAAACTGTCACAAAGATGTGGATAGGCTGACACCGTTCCGTAACATGACGAACGTAGTTTCCCTCCAACGCAGCGTGGGCCACCTCACCGCCCTGATCGGCGCAGCCCGGAGACGTTGCGTATACCATCATGCAACAATTTTGGAGGAAAACATGCGTTTCAAATCTATCGCTCTCGTCGCAGCCATGCTGCTTGGTTTTGCCTCTTCCGCTTTCGCCGCAGACAAGATCGTCGTGAAGGGTTCCACCACCGTTCTGCCCATCATGCAGAAGGCTGTGGAAGCCTACATGCAGCAGCATCCTGACGTGACCATCGAAGTTTCCGGTGGCGGTTCTTCCAACGGTATCAAAGCACTGCTGGACGGAACCACCGATGTCGCCATGGCGTCCCGCAAAATGAAGGATAAAGAAATTTCCCTCGCCGCTGAAAAGGGCATCACCGCTAACGAAGTGGTTGTCGCACTTGACGCCGTTATCCCGATCGTTCACCCCTCCAACCCTGTGAACAGCCTGACCTCTGACCAGTTGAAAGCCATCTACGAAGGCAAAGTCACCAACTGGAAAGAAGTAGGCGGCGCTGACGCCACCATCGTGGTGATCTCCCGCGACACCTCCTCCGGCACCTATGAAACGTGGGAAGAAAAAATCATGAAGAAGGCCCGTGTATTCCCCGGTGCCCTGCTTCAGGCTTCTTCCGGCGCAGTGCTTCAGGCTGTGGCTAAAAACCCCAAGGCCATCGCATATGACGGCATCGGCTACGTGAACGACACCGTGAAGGCTGTTAAGGTGGATGGCGTGCAGGGCAGTGCTTCCTCGGCTAAAGACGGCAGCTACAAGGTAGCTCGTTCGCTCCAGATTTACATCCCCGGCACTCCTTCCGGCGCAACCAAGGGTCTGGTGGACTTCATTCTCTCCCCCGCCGGTCAGCGTATCGTTGAAGAAGCTGGCTTTATTAAGATGTAATGTTGGGCGGGCAATCCTGACGACGTAGACTACGCCTTCCCGCTGTTTTGCAGAAAACGGCGGGAAGGCACATCCTCTTTCCTGAGGGCGGCCTTATCCGCCCGTGGCACACACCAACCCAGCGAGCGCACTCAATGAGCATTTCCCGCCGCACAAAGGACAACATAGTCCGCAATCTTTTTTTCGCCGCAGCGGCTAGCAGCATTCTGGTGCTGTTTCTCATTATGGTCTTCCTCTTTGTGGAGGGTCTGCCTATTTTCAAAAAAGTCGCCGTACACGACTTTGTCTTCGGCACCATGTGGTACCCCACGCACGATGAGCCGGATTTCGGCATTCTGCCCATGATAGTAGGCTCGCTCTCCGTTACCGCGCTCTCGTCGCTCATTGCCATCCCGCTGGGCATCATGACGGCTATTTATCTTGCGGAAATTGCCTCGCCACGCATGCGCAGCATAGCCAAGCCTCTGGTGGAAATGCTGCAGGCGCTGCCTTCGGTGGTTATCGGCTTCTTTGGTATGGTGGTGGTAGCCCCGCTGCTTCAAGACTGGTTCGGGCTGCCCACCGGGCTGAATATGTTCAACGCTTCGGTCATGCTGGCCTTCATGGCGGTGCCCACCATTACGTCCATTTCCGAAGACGCCATTTACAGCGTTCCCACAGAAATGCGCGAAGCATCTCTGGCCCTAGGGGCCACCAAATGGCAGACTATTTCCCGCGTGGTGCTTCCCGCTTCGCTCACCGGCATCAGCACCGCTGTTATTCTGGGCATGGCGCGGTCCATAGGAGAAACTATGGTTGTGCTTATGGTGGCTGGCGGCGCGGCGATGATTCCTTCTTCTATATTCAATCCGGTGCGCCCCATGCCCGCCTCCATTGCCGCCGAAATGGCAGAAGCGCCATTCCAGAGCGACCACTACCACGCCCTTTTCGCCACAGGTATGGTGCTGTTCCTCTTTACCCTGCTGTTCAACATTCTTGCCGCCTATTTCGCCGAACGCAACAAACAGGTTGGCGTGGCCTCGCTTTAAGCGACAAGGAGAACCCACATGACGCAAATGACGGAAACACTCTATTCGCCCCAGTCCCACGTGACTTCCGGCATCCCGCAGGATTCCGGTTTCATGAAACGCCGCTCTCCGGTTCAGGCCATTATGTTTGCTCTGTTCCGGGGGAGTGTGCTCATTAACGCGCTGGCACTGGCAATTATCTGCGGCTATGTTCTCTACTACGGCCTGCCCGCCATATCGTGGGAATTTCTGCTGGCCCGCCCGCGCGAAGCCATGACGGCGGGCGGTATTTTCCCCTGCATCGTTGGAACCATCGCCCTGTCCTACGGGGCAATGCTCATTGCCCTGCCGTGGGGAGTGGCTACCGCCATTTACCTGCATGAATATGCTCAACCCGGCCCCTTCGTTCACATTATCCGGTTAGCCATCAACAATCTCGCGGGAGTGCCTTCCGTCGTATTCGGTTTATTTGGGCTTTCCTTTTTTGTAACGCTTATGGGAATGGGCGTTTCCATGCTGGCGGGCATGTTCACTCTGGCAGCGCTTATTCTGCCACTTATCATCGGTGCCTCCGAAGAAGCGCTGCGCAGTGTTTCGCCCACATACCGCGAGGCTTCTCTCGGACTTGGGGCAACCAAATGGCAAACTATTGCCCGTGTGGTGCTGCCTGCCGCCACTCCCGGCATTCTTACCGGCGCCATTCTAGGCATAGGCCGCGCCGCCGGGGAAACGGCGGCTATCATGTTCACCGCCGCCATGTTCTTTTCTCCCAAATTGCCGGACTCGCTTTTTGACAGCGTTATGGCCCTGCCGTACCATATCTACGTTCTTGCCACCGCCGGGACGGAAATTGATAAAACCCGCCCGCTGCAATACGGTACCGCGCTGGTGCTCATCGCGCTGGTTCTGAGCATGAATTTTATGGCCATCATCATCCGGGCGCGTCTGCAAAAGCGCATGCGGTAGCCACATTGCGGCATAAGGCCGCCTCTGCACACTCCTGTGCCCCGTACTGTAAACCGGGATCATTCAGACTACATAACCATCAGGCGTCTTGCGGCTTGCCGCCGCAGGGCGCCTGTCGTATTCTAAGGGAAGACACAACGGACGAGGAGGCTTCATGTCGGACAAGCAGGGGAAGTACCAACTGGAAGGCATGGATTTTTCCAGCATACGCAACCGCAACGAGGTGCGCGTGCTTGCGATGATGCGTAAAGTCATGGCTGAACCGCCGGGCTACCAGCCAGACGCCTTATCGTTGCAGGACATTTACGCGCTGGCGCTGAATGCGCTGCCGCCGCGCTATGCGCAACGCGGAACGATTGTCCTGCGCGATCCCGTGCGGGATGAAGACGTGCTGGAAGCCGTACGCAACGCTTTTGCCGTGGTAGCGCAGAACCCCAAGTTCTGACCACCGAAACGCGCGGTCGCCATGTCTGGACAAACAAAACCCACCCCGCAGCACGGGAGTGGGGGGTAGCATGTGCGCAAGCCTGACCGCTTGGGTATGGCTGCCCGGCACAGACTGTCCACCCCCGGCGAGCGTTCCAAACCACGTCAAAAAATTCAGTGCCGCACGGCCCGCGCTGCTCTTATGTCTTGCAAATTTGCCGCATTCTTCAGCTATTCCGCCCTGCTGCCCCGGCAAAAGAGCCTCTCCGCTGGATGCTAGAACGGTAGACGAAACCCGCTAAAACCACCCACGAAGACAGGAACACACATGATCACGGTTGATACGCACATCCACACCCGCTACTCGCACGGCAAGGCTACTGTGCGCGAGATGTATGACGCAGCCTTACTCAAAGGCGTGAAAATATTTGGATTTTCCGAGCATTCACCCCGCCCGCACGGGTTTGACTACCCCACAGACTACAAAGAAAAACTCACTGCCGCATGGCCCGACTATATCCGTGATGTTACGTCCCTGAAAAACAATGCCGAAGGGGTACAAGTTCTGCTTGGCATAGAGATGGACTGGACGACCGGGCAGGAGGGATATATCCGACAAAAATTAGAAGCGGACCCCTTTGACTACGTTATTGCGGGGATTCACTTTTTAGAAACATGGGGCTTTGACTTTTCCGCCAACGATTGGGCGCAATGGGATGATGCCGACTGTTTTCCCCGGTATGAAGCGTTTTTCTCTTCCATGGAAGCCATGGCACGCACAGGGTTGTTTAATATTGTGGCGCACCCGGATATTATCAAAATTTTCACTGTGGACCGGTTCCGCCGCTGGATAGCCGCCCCCGCAGGGCTGGAGTGCGCACGGGCGGCCTTAACGGCAGTGCGGGACGCAGGCATGGCTATGGAAATATCTTCCGCAGGGCTGCGCAAATTGTGCCGGGAAATCTATCCTTGCCCCGCATTCATGGAAATTGCTCAAGATTTGGCGTTGCCCATCAGCTTCGGGTCCGACGCCCATTCCACCGCGTCCGTGGGATACGCCTTTGATACGTTGGCTGAATACGCCCGCAGCTTCGGCTACACCGAAAGCGTGTATTTTACGCAGCGCACGCCCCACTCCCGCCATTTTTAGCGCTCCCCCCTCACCCAAGCCCAGCCCTGCGCTTTGCCGACATTGACGAACAATCAGACGGACGCGCCGGGAAAGGACACTCCAAACACAACGCCGCCCCCGGACAACACGAGTCCGGGGGCGGCGCGGTTTGCCCGCAGGGCAACCATATGAAAAAGGAGAAACTGCGGCTTACGCGCGGATGCTCCGCATATACATATCCACAAGCAGCGGGATTGATTGCTTCCAGTCAAAAATATCAGCCATATCCAACCTGCCAAGCCCGTAGCCGAGCAGAACGCACCAAAAATTTACCGCTGCGGTACGGGGAGACACATCCTCGCGAAACCGTTTTTCCGCCTGTCCTCTGCGGAACAGCTCCTCCACCACAGCAAGATGAGTCCGGTTTTCCTCGCGGCGCTGGTCGGCGCAATCCCCCAGTTCAATACCCTGCTCGGTCTTCATGAAATGCAATTCCAAAGCCTGCACGAGCCGGGCGTTGGAAGCCAGTTGCACAAGCCAGTCCTCCAGCAACGAGGCGATAACCTCGTCCGCAGGTGCGCCGGATTGCCGGGAATTTTCCCAAAAAGCATGCACCGGCTCAAACACGGTATCCATCAGCGCAAGATACAGGTCTTTCTTATTGCGGAAATGCCAATACACCGCGCCGCGCGTCAGGTCAGCAGCGGAAGCGATATCCTGCAAGGTGGTTTTGGAATACCCCTTTTCCAAAAACACGCGCAAGGCGCACTCCAACAGCAATTGCCGGGTACGTTCCGCTTCCTCTTTTGTCTTTCTGGCCATGCTCCTCCCTCCTGACTGCACGGGTAACGAGAAAAAGGGGCAACGCCTCACAGCATTCCAAGCGTTTCCCATTCTTCTCACCGACACTTTCGTACCCTATAGCAAGTAGCCGCAGACTTGACCACCCCACCGGCGGCACACTTCCTGAAAAAATCCCTCTTTGTCCGCCAGTTACGCAAGGGGCTGGGTATACGCGGCAAAGATTCCCTCCAATACGCCTTTCGGACCACCGGGTAACAGCCGGGGTATTACGGATTCCCCTTTACGGCGCGTTTCCCGCAGTAGCGAATAGACACTGCGCACAGCCTCCGCCTGTGTCTGCACAGGCGCGTCTCCCATACGGTCCAGCAGTTGCCGTATCACGTTGGCGGCAAGACGATTTTCCATAACGGCCCCGCTGCCCTCGGCTAACAGCGTCTCCCGCAACAATCCCGCATCCCCATGGGAAAGCGTGGCATCCGGCACGATATCCCACGGATCGCGCAGTTCCCCTGATCCCAAACGCCGCACGGTGTCCAGCAACACGGCAGGGTCCGTCCCGCCGCCCGGCAGCGCGAGAAACTGCCGCAATTTTTCGCGCTGCGTGCCGGAAAACACCCGTGCGGAGCGCCCTTCCAACAAGTGATACGCCTCATCCACGTTACCCGCGTCCACCTGTGCATAAAACGCGTCTGCCGTCTCCCGCCGTCTGCGCGCCTGCTCCCCTTCCAGCGTTGCTTCCTTCTGTGCGAGCAGAACATTCAGCCGGTCGCGCAGGCGGGCCGGTAAATGTTCCTTTCCGCTCTCCGTACCGTCCGTACCTTCCAGATTTATCCCATATTGCCGCGCCATGTCTTCCACCCCAGCATGCGCTGCGGCGAAGGCCCCGCGCATCGCGGAGCGTGTTGCTGTCAACCACTCCGATACGGAGACTGCGGACGATGCCCCAGCGTGTGGTATGGAACGCGTGGAAGCATTGTCCTGTGTGGCAGTTGCCACGTATTCCGATGCACCGGCGCGGCCTTTTTTTTCTGTAACCGACGCACTGGTGTTGTCTGCGCTGTCCTGCCCCTCTCGCTGGTCAGCCCGGTCCGTCTGAGCCGCCTCGCCAGCCCGATCCGCTTGGACAGAAGAAGAAGAAGAAGAACGCGGCACCGGGGATGATGCCTGATCCGCACGACCTGTCTGCAAACTCCCCTCTGCGTGTCCGGCCCCCTCTGCCTGCCGGGGAGATGGCAGTTGCTCCGTTCGTTCATCCCAATCCGTGGCGCTCAGGCCGAAGGTGGCGTCAAGCTTCTCCCATACAGTCTGCTCCGTCCCACGCATCACCGCCGCATGTGCCGCGTTTCGATCCCCCGGCGTCAGCACCGGTTCCATCTGCCGGAGTACAGACTGGGCAAACACGGGGTCTGCGGCGGACACGGCCTCCACAAACGCTCCCGCAAGTCCAGAACGCGCGCTCCTCATGCCCGCTTCCGTATTTTCCGCGCTTTCGCCCAATCCCGCCCCGGTGGAACGATACGTCTCGTCCATGGCCCGCAGCATACCGGAAAAATGACTCATGGCCTGTTGGCGAAATTCCGGCGTGGCGGACCGCCATGCCTCGCGTTCTCCTTCCGCCAGACGCTGCTCCTGCTCCCGCGCAGATTGCGAAGCGCTATCCAGCAACACGTCCAGAGCACTCCCCTGATCACCGCGCCCCCCACTGCCAGCAAAGACCGCTGGGTTCCCTGCGACCGCAATAATTCGCGCCGTAACTCCGCCGCATCTTGTTGCGCCTGCTGCCGCGCGTAAGCCGCCTCGTACTGCGCGGTCTGCGCCTGAGCCTGAGCGGACGCCGCCTGATATCGGGCGGAACTTTTCGCCGCAGCGGCGCTGTTTGCACTTTCCACCGCCGTCATGGCGGTTGCCACGCCTGAAAGCACCACTCCAATCGCTACTGGAGCACACATACATCTCCTCCCATATGAAATGGATGAAATGGCAAATGAAACGGGCCATATGCCTCCGCCTTTCCCACCACAAACCCGCACCGCGCCAGCCACCGCACAGCGACCTGATTCCGCGCATCCACCCAATTTTCCAACCGGGAAAACCGTTGCAGCATACGGCCCAGATACTCTGCCGTGTACCGAGCAAACACCCGCCCCGCGCCGACGAGTTCCCCAGAGCCGAGCAACCACGGGCTGCCCGCCCGGCTGCCCGGTATTGCTGCGGCACCAAACAGGGCAATGCTCCGTTTCCCATCCAGCGCCGCCCAGCATAGTTCCGAGCAAACCACCGCACGCAGCAACGCCGTTTCTGGAGGCAGGCCGCATGCCGCAGCCAGTTCATTCCGGTCTTCCCGGCGCAAACGCGGTCCCAAGGACAGCGCGTGCTCACGCCGCGCGGGTACGATGGAAATGCCCGGCACTTCCACGTGGGCGGCTGATACTGCCATCATCTGCCTCCAATTCTCTGGACAGGAGCCAGCCAGCTTCATCGGGAGCCAACCTCAAGTT
Source organism: Pseudomonadota bacterium (assembly GCA_023460395.1). GTDB lineage: Bacteria > Desulfobacterota > Desulfovibrionia > Desulfovibrionales > Desulfovibrionaceae > Halodesulfovibrio. The sequence continues at coordinate 99,748 of JAEWQB010000020.1, forward strand.
GCATGACAAGCGCCAGCACCGTCATGGGGAGAGGCTCGTCCTGCCGTAGCAATACAGAGGCCCGCGAAGAGAACCCCGCGTCGAATTCCACAACCCGATCTCCGGTGAACAAGGGCACTGCCGTATCAAAGGCGTCACTCCCCTTGCGAAAAAGCGCCTCTCGCAGATGGTCCGCGTCCGGGCCTACCTTCAGGCCCATAGAGTGGTACAGACGCACCCATGCCCGGCTGATACGTTTGATGCGCCCCTGCGACACGCCATCCTTCTGAGGAACTTCTGGCTGCATGGGAGAGAGCTCGGAAATAAACGGGAACCCCACATGCGCACGCGACACAGCCCTGTCCAGTGTAATGCGTCCGTCCCGCACTCTCTGCGGCGGATGCACCCACCCGTCCGCTAATATGGAAACAGTCTCTCCTTCCAAATGCGCCAGACCGTCCAATACTGTCGCCGGTTCCCCCGAATAGGACAGGGAACTGTCGGCAAACTGCGCATCGCGCACGTCTGACGAACGGAAAAACGGAGCAAGCCGCTCCACATACCGCCGCCATTCGCCCTGAATCTGACGCCGCACCACGCACCAGACCTCATCCCCGTCCACTCCGGGAATGCAGCAGACTGATTCAAAATACCCTTGCGTCTCGTGCCGGTGCCAACCCACCACCTGATGTTCCCGCTCATACGTGAACGCTGCCAAGGTACCGTTTTCCAACACACACCACACAATAGAGTGCGGCGTCTGCTGATATGCCCATTCCCGGATGTGGCTGCCCCCAACCATGTGCTCGGACAAAACGCTCAGATCCCCCGCGTCGTACCCATCTGTTTCCAGACTGTACCGGAACTCGCGCACCACGCTGCCGCATCGCTGCACAAAAAGCACCGTGGCCCCGATAACAATGGGCATAACCGCCGCCGACCCGCGCACAGTCTGACGGCGAAAAGAAACGGAAGCGGGAGCCAGCGGATCTCCGTTACTGCCGGAGAGCACCCATTCCCCGCCCACGGTGCCTATGAGCATGTCCGTGGCGGGCAGCATCCAGCGAATCGCGTTCACCCGGTCTGCCGCAATCGTTGCGGTCACCGCGTCATCGTCCCGCAGCGGGTTGGACACGTTAAGATTTTCATAATTCCCGGACTGGCTTGTCCAGACGGTTTGCGGACTACGACGGCTGCCCGCGAAACAGAGCCGCTGCTGGAAGAACTGCACCACGGACGGATACGTAGCCGCCAGTTCTTTAAGCGTTGCGCCCATGTGTCTGCCTCCTTATTTCCTGTTAAAAACTTCCGTCCGCAAAAACTCTTCCGTGCTCATAGGGCGGTGCGCTGCCGTGTGCGCTCCCGGTTGCGCAGAAAACGCATCTTCACTCACCGCATCGCCCACAAGCGCCAGCATTTCCGCAACCACACTGTTGTTCCCCAGTCCGGCAGCCAGAAGGGGACCAAGCCGACCTTCCAGCCGACGGTCCAGCATGTGTGCGGCATGGTTGGCGCGAGCAAGCCGTTCCTCAAAACGACCTGCCCACGCCCCTTCACCACCTTGTGCACTGCCAGCAGTTGGCTTTTGGCCATTTCCTGCAACATTTTCACATCCGGCAGCGCATCCATACCGGGGGAACGCCCGTATACGTCGCATCCGCTCACATCCCAGCGGGCGCAGAGGTGAGGAAATTCCTCATAGCCCCCCTCATGCAGCAGGTCGTCCGCCTCTCCCGCCGTTTCAAACGTCAGCGCGGCCCACGGCATGTGCAGGCGGTCCTTTCGATCCGAATCGCGTTCTTTCCGGGGGCGGACCAGATGCACCACTTCCACAAGCCCGTAAGGATCTTTGCGTAATTTGCGCTGCGCCGCCCGGCTTAGGGAAGCTTCCCCATACCGGGCCGCAAGCTGCCGCGCGGTCATTAGAGTCCGCCGAGCCACGGTGTCCACGTGTCCGTACGCATCCGTGGCCCACGCATATTCCCCGCAGGTAAGCCCCGTGAAATGCATGGCACCCGCACCACCGGATTCGTGATACAAATCGGCGGAGCCGAACGCACCCAGTTCCGTATACATGCCGTGAATGGACTGATAAAAATTGGAACGCGCCAAGGCGTTGTAAATGCGCGCTTCCACGTCATCCAGCCACACGCGGACGGGACCAAACTCCATAAGCTCCCGGTCGGGCAAACGAAGCCGAAACCATGGTCGGGCAGGCGAGGTCAGCCCCCCCTGCATGCCCGCCGCCAGCACGCGCACGGCGCGGGTGGCGGTGGCGTCCATAATTCTGCCACCACGCCGCTCTCCGTTCTCCGTGTGCCACAACGCCATTCCCCCGAATCTGCCCCGGCGTGGGACAATGTAGTCCGCGATGTCTCGCCAGTGCGCTTCCCAACCGGAGCGCTGGGTTTCGAGAAACCCCACAGCTTCGCGAGCCTGTTTCAGCTTGTCGCTTTCCATGGTTACTGCCCCAGTAGATATTTTTTGGTTATCGTGGCCTGCGATGTATCGCCCAGAGCGCCTGTGACGATGGTGGAATCCCGGCCCAACGCCGCCAATTGCGCCTTGCGGTCAGCCGCGCGTGACGATTCCATCACCTCGGTGTCCCCCTCCGACTCCGCCGGCAGATCCGGCGGCGCGGGAGCCACCGGAGCTGGTGCGCTGTAGGATTTTCCTCCTCCGCCCATGGCAAACCTCCTTTGTGAACGTCTTCATGCGGATTGCCCTATGCCCTCCGCGAGTGAAGGCACCTTACACAGCGGCGCGCAGCGCTTCCGGCGATCAGCCGGTCCCGGAGGGGTTAGCGGAAGGTCTGAACGGGGGAAAAGCGGAGGTGGACAACGCGAGAAACGCAGAGCGAGGAACACCGCGCATACGAAAAGCCCCGCTTCCGCAAATGCGGAAACGGGGCCGTAGTCTCAGGTATCTGGCGTGCCCGGATAAGGCGGGACGCCGTGCCGGGAGCTAGTCCCGGCAGCTTAACGCTTCGGGGGCTACACCGTAATGATTGGCAAAATAGTCCTTAGTTTCCCGCACGATAACAGGGCTAAGAAAGATAAGCCCGATCAGGTTGGGAATAGCCATCATGCCATTAAAGGTATCCGCCAGCGTCCAGACGAAATCAAGCTGCGCCTGCGTACCCAGCAGTACAGCCACCACAAAGGCCATCCGGTACGGTTTTACCGCGCCCGCGCCCGCGAGGTATTCCACTGATTTTTCGCCATAATAGCACCAGCCGAGAATTGTGGAATATGCGAACAGCATAATTCCCACCGTGACAACATACTTGCCACCCGCAAAGCCCATTTCAAAAGCTTCCGTGGTCAGCGGCGCACCGTTAAGGCCGGAATTCCAGTTGAACATGACGATGACAAGGCCGGTCATGGTGCAGACCACGAGGGTATCGATAAACGTCTGCGTCATGGATACCAGAGCCTGATTCACCGGATGTCTGGTCTGCGCGGCTGCGGCAGCAATGGGGGCTGATCCCAATCCAGATTCGTTAGAAAACACACCACGGGCCACACCAAAGCGCATAGCCATCATAAGCGTGGAACCAGCAAACCCGCCCGATGCAGCCACGGGGCTGAAAGCGGATGTAACGATCAACGCGAAAGCCTCCGGGACCAGAGACAGGTTCGTTATGATGATGATCAGCGCCCCGCCGATATAGAATAGAATCATGACAGGAATGAGCACGGAAGTGACTTTTCCGATGCTCTTGATGCCTCCCAGCACCACCAACCCGGTGAGCGCTGCCAGCACCACCCCCACGAGGAGCTTATCCACACCAAAGGTGCTGTACATGGCGTCCGCCACGGAATGCGACTGCACCATATTACCGATGCCGAAGGCGGCAATGGCAGCGAACAACGCGAAGAGCGTGCCCAGCCACTTCCAGCCAAGACCGCGCGAAATATAGTACATAGGACCGCCGGACATTTCGCCTTTGGCATCCGTTACGCGATATTTAACCGCAAGCACGGCCTCTCCATACTTGGTAGCCATGCCCACCAGCCCGGTTACCCACATCCAGAACAACGCGCCCGGCCCGCCAATGGCTATGGCTGTGGCCACCCCGGCGATATTGCCCGTGCCCACCGTTGCGGACAACGCGGTCATGAGTGCCTCAAAGTTGGAGATATCGCCCTCTTCCGCATCGTCGTCTTTGCGTTTCACAAGCGCGAGATACAGAGAATGGCCTAGTTGGGTGAATTGAATTCCCTTGAGCATGACCGTGAGCAGAACACCGGTGCCCACGAGCAAAAATAACATATACGGTCCCCAGACCAGACCGTTCACCCAGTTGACAATTTCAGTAAGGAATTCCATCAGTTCACTCCTCGTAAACGGCGGGGTTGGACCAATCCACGGTTGCCACGGGTCTGCGGCAGCGCCTGATCCTGCCCCCAATGAATAGGGCAAGGTGGCGGAACTTCCGCCCTCCAGCGCGACACGCGCACAGGCTCCCCCGCGACCGCGTTTCGCGCCATTCTGACGCGTCTGTGCTTGGGGATACGTCGTTACAAAATTGTATGTACGTGACCCCGCACGCATACCCCCGGAGACGCTCCCACATGGGCGTTACTCTAATTTTTATCCAAAATGACTTGTTTTCCAATAGTTACGCAGTATACGCATGAATGCAGGGCGGCTGTCTTAGGCCAACGCGGGCATAACCATGCCGGAACCATCAGTTTTTAGGTACATATCCCATGGAAAACGCAGCATTTACCATGTTATTTTACGTGCGGGGCTGAAAAGTACGCCCTTCACTTCCGCCGCGCAACCCTAAAATGCCCGTCCTTTCGCGCAACTATGCATTTTTGTAGGATATACAGAACAACAATATAGTGCATTTTTGATCAATTTTTTCTAAATAATTGAGTGAATAATCACATTAAATTGTGACAATGTCGTAAATCTATCCCTCCAAGGATTTCACCCACGGACTCCCGTGGTCATAAAAAAAGCGCCGGGGCATCCCGGCGCTCAGTTTGCTGGCACACGTATCTTACTTCTGCCTCCGGCAGCCTGCTGGCGCACCGGATTCCGCTTCTTTTTTACGAGTGCCGTTTACTTCGTCATCCCTAGTCCTCCGAAAGACTCGCGCGTGCAAACAGAAAGCACTCCCCCCACATGACGCGTGAAGGACATTCCTTCCGGTCCCCGCACCCGCAAGGGGACGGCAGAGGGTACTTCTCCCTGCACCCGAAATCCGACGCGCCGGATGAACCGCAGCACGTGCGCATAAGGTTTGGGAGTCAGCCCGTACAAGGTGTCCAGACAATATTCCCCCTCGTGCCGCGCATGCAGCAAGAAGTGAACAACATGCCTCCCCACCTCCGTCTTGAAAGATAATCCCGCAGAAAAAATAGCAAAATGAATCATGGCCGCACGGCCTGAAAAATTATTCAACCACGTCAACGCCACGGGATTTCCCCGCACATACGCCGCGTAGCAGTATACGTCCTGCGCGGTCATGAATTGAATAAACGCCTCCTCGCTTCGCACACCGCCGTCATAAAACAACCGGGGAGCTATCTGTTCGGCGACAAGCCGCCGCCACAGCGTTGCCAGTCGATTGCGGGAAAGCGTTGTCATACCGGGTATATGCGCATACAGCCGCACAGCGGGAAATGTATTTTCAGGCATAGATTGAATACTCCATATTCCCCACACACCCTTCCTCGCCAACTGCGGCACAGGCACCTTCCTCCGCATCGGGAAACTCAGCACAGAGGGCGGGGTCCACTATCCGGGCCATGCAGTCCAGCATATCGTCATGCGGAGCTACTGGAAACGCGAGGTATTCTTCCTGCACAAACTCACGGACCACATCGCGCCAAACGCCCTCGTGATCCCGAAACGGCGCGCGCACGGGGAGCAAAAAGCCTTTGCGTTCAAACAGCGGCACCAATTTGCGGATGCGGTCGTTTTTGGGTAGGCGGCCTCCTAATTCCGTTATTTCAAACCGGTAGTTGCGCTCTCCCATACTATACCGAATGTGCTCAATATCGGCTTGCATGCCATACCGTTCGTACCCCACGGCAAGAGGACGATACCGCCGATGCAACTGAAAAAGCCAGCGGGCCCGCTCTGTCAGGTTCAGCCTGTCCCGCACGCCGTCAATAAGGTAGTAATTACCGTCTTGCGCCAGCCCGATGACCAGCAGTACCGTGTAGTCGCTGCGCTGTTTTTTCTCGCCCGCCGGGTCCACGACAATATACCGATTCATATCCCGCCACCCGGGGGACTCGCGCACCTCCCAATAGGTCAGCCACGCTTCGCGGAAGCCCTGAACCGCGTCCACTCTCGGATTCTGCAACATCTGACACCCGAAGACGTATGGTCCCATCTGCCGCCGCTTTTCTTCCAGTTCCCGCCGCTCCAAAAGCACCGGCTCCCCCTCTGGAGTTCCGTCTGCGGTGGCGGCGTGGATGCGGGCAACAGCCGCTCCCCGTTCCAATATGGTGCGATAGGTATCATTAAAATGGTAACGGGTTCCTATATATCGCCTTGCTCCCCCCCGCGCACCCAAGTTAAGCGACAATGCCCAGCAATCTGTAACTTTCGCTATCATCTCCGGCGTGCTCACACTTTCCCGCGTCACGACGTCATCATACACGAGCACGGTAAAATGTTTCCCCGTGGGCTGCCCATCCACCAGCCCCCACGCCTCTACCGTGGCTTCTTTAGGATTGCCCTTCCGCCGCACCGTGATGCCGTGATCGAGCGACCACCGCGGTGCCTGCCGCCGGGGATCGGACCACAGCACATCGGGATAACAGCGTTGCAGCAACAGGTTCCGCTCAAATTCATACTTAATTTGGGATAAAAAGCCTTTAGCAACAGGTCTGGAATGCGAAAAGATGCCAAAGGTCCGCTCTGGATTACCCAGAATATCCCGTATGGTTTGCCCGAAGGTGATGATGGTGGACTTATAGTGCTCACGCGCCCACAGGTCCAATCGATTGTCTGGAGTGGTCTGCACCTCGGCGCACCGGGCGTACAGCCAGTCTGTGTCCATGTCAGCCCGACCAAGCAGCCGGGTCATGAGAAAAAACAAATCCCGCTTCCCCAGTTCCGCCATCATGGCAAGCACCGCCGCGCCGCCATCGCGTTCCGCCTCACGCAGCAACGTACTGTAGGCGGCATTCGCCGCCCGCCTGTCTGAAAACTCCACCACTGCCTCCTTTCCTCTGCATGCCCGGTTTACTTCACAGTAGCGTGCCGGGGCAGCGGCAGACGGTCCCAGCGGGGTATACGCGGGGTAAAGGCGGAGTCCCAAAGCGGCGCACCACGCATTGACAGGAAAAAGAACACGCTGGCATCGGAAAGACCGCCGCGCGAAAGAGGCAGAAGGACCGCGTACCGCAGTCCGAAAAACGGACGGAAGAAAAACTACGCCAGCAGGGAAGCTGGAATTGAAGCGTCCGGCACGATGCGGTTGCGTCCGTCAAGTTTAGCAAGATAGAGCAAACTGTCGGCCCGGTTTAAAAGGGCCGGAGCATCCTCATCGGCACGCAGGGCGACCAACCCGCCGCTCACACTGGCACACCGCCCCGTACAGGCCACCGGAGAAGCGGCAAGGCATTCCCGGAATTCCTCCATTTCCTGCCACGCATCCCGCAGTGTAACCCCCGGAAGCAAAACCAAAAACTCGCCTCCGCCCAGCCGGGTAAATGTTTCTCCTTCATGAAGACAAGCGCCCAGATGTTCCGCAACATGCAGCAACACTTCGTCGCCGCACGCTCTGCCAAAGGCCTGATTCAGTCTTTTGAAGCGGTCAAGGTCCAGCAGGCATGCGGAAAGAGGGATATCCCGTTCCCGCGCCTCCACCACAGCGCGTGCCAGCAGGGCGTGTCCCTGCCTCCGACCACAGTCTCCGGTCATGCCTGTCTCTGCGGAAAACGCCCCAGCCGCCCGCCACTCGCGGGCAGAGGCATGCTTTTCGCCCCCCATGAGTTGGGTGGCGTCTTCCAGCGACACCACCACATACTCCAGCCGCCCGGCACCGTCCGTAACGGGTGCGGCCTGAACCCGCATCCACACGCGCTCGGAACTCTTTGACGCCAAAACCGCCAGCATTTGCCACCGGCTCGCGTTGCCGGTGCGTAAAACCGTCGCGACCGGGTGTTCCTCCGCTCCCAGAACTGTCCCGTCTTCCTTAATAAATGCGTCCAGCGGCCCGGCAACTTCCCCTGTGGCCCCCAGCAACCTGCGCGCTTGCGGATTGGCATACAAGGGAGCGCCCGCCGGTGAAAAAACCACCACGCCACTGGGCAGCCCGTCCATGAATACGTATACGTCTCTCGAAAACTCCATCCCTCACTCCTTGGTGGCACCCATTCTTGCCGGTCCCCGCCGGTTCTTGAAGTATACGCGATTTACTTCTCGCGGGATAGCCCTGCGAAGAGTTTTCATATCAAAGCCAACAGCCCCGTTTTCCTGAGGACTCTCCTTGCTGTCCGAAAGGAATTTTTTACTGGTAATGATTCTCAAAATCATGCTAGAAGGTATCCACACATTGACCATCCCGCTTTGGATCTCACGTTCTCTGGGCCTTCCCGCCCGGAACGGGATGAAGCCGGGAACACCCGCGACCCATAACAGGAGGTGCAGCTTCAATGGCTACCGAATTTCCACTCATAGGTGATCCGCTGCCGCGAATTACCGTCAACACCACACAAGGCCCCATGACCCTGCCCAATGCGTATGCCGGGAAATGGTTTGTGCTGTTCAGCCATCCCGCCGACTTCACCCCCGTATGCACCACTGAATTTGTGGCCTTCCAAAAGCGCATTGACGAATTCCGGGAACTGAATTGCGAACTGGTAGGCCTATCACTGGACCAAATATTTTCACACATCAAATGGGTCCAATGGATTGAAGAACAGACCGACGTGCGTATTGAGTTTCCCATCATCGCGGATTTTGGCGACGTTGCCCGCATGCTGGGCATGATTCACCCCGGCAAGGGGGGCAACACCGTTCGCGCCGTATTTTTGGTGGACGGGGAAGGAATCGTGCGCGCCATTTTCTATTACCCGCAGGAACTGGGCCGTAATATCGACGAAATCCTCCGTTGCATCAAGGCGTTGCAAGTATCCGACAGGCACGGTGTGGCCATGCCAGCCGGATGGCCTAACAACGAACTTATCGGCAACCGGGGCATCATTCCCCCTGCCCAAAGCGTGAAAGAAGCCGAGACTCGCATGCGCGATTATGAAGGCTACGACTGGTGGTTCTGCCACCGCGAACTCTAAGGACACAACGGGAAACGGCGTCGGGAGATTGCCCGACGCCGTTTTTCCATACCCTGTGCGGGAGTCCCCCCGTTCCGGCCCGAAAACCGGACAGCAGCGGAGAAGCAGGAAAGGAAATTCCCCCCCTCACACAATCGGCGGGAAGTCTTCTTCCGGGGCCGATGCGTTCTCCTCCTCGTACCTGTCCTCCAGTTCCCCGTAGATTGACGCCACCCGCTCCTGCAGTTCCTGCGGCAGCGCCAGATCGCCCTCCCCGGTATCCTCGCCGGAAGCTCCCGTCCGCAAGGCTTCCGCATCCGCGTATAAACCGACATGCCGCGCCAGCAACTCCAAAGCCCTCAGCTTGGAATGAAGCTTTACCCGCACGGTAGATCCCCGCGAGCTGCTGGTTTCCGTAATTTCCGCAATGGCAGCCACCTGCTCCGCCGATAAAGAAGCAGAATCCATCAGCTCCAAATGTTCTCCATCCCACCGGCAAACGTCGCGCAGTGTTGTGAATCCTATAGCCGCCAATTCCCGCACCACGCGGTCAGGAGTGACCTCGTTCCGTGGTTTCCCCTCCTCCGCGCCCACGCCCAACGCGGCGAGCACCGCGGGGTGGCGTAAATTTCTCGCAGCGGCGCGGGCGGCGCTTCCCGCGCTGTATCCCGCCCGGAGCGCGGCACCGGCAGCATCGCCGTCTACCCGATATTCCTCCACAAATCGCTGCTGCGTGCGGGAAAGTGGGCGAGATTGCCCCGTTTCTACCGTGTCGGCGGAGTCGTTTTTCGCCGCACGCGGGGCGTTATCCCACAAGTCTGCGCCACTCATGGACGGCCTCCTTCATGCCATACGCGCCGCAGGTCCGCCCGGATTTCCTCCAGCATGTGCTGCATGGCCTGCACCCGTTCATCCATGCGCTCCACGCGCAGGGCAGTACGCCGTGTCTCGCGCATTTCCTCGCGTATCTGGGCCGTTTCGCCTTCCATGCCCGACACCCGCTCATGCAGCGCGGCTACCATGCCTGCGGCGATGGCAAAGCCACTCAGCGCGGAAAACAGTGCGGAAAGTGTCACCCGCCGGTCAATACGCCAGCCCGCTCCCTCGGCACTACTCCGCATGGCCTGCCCTCCCCTGTCCCGCATTACGCCCCGGCAGGGTGTCCTTGCGATAGGAACCAAGCGAGGAGCCTAGGTAGTAGTTCACCACAGCACCAAATGCCGTACCCAACGATCCGAGCAGTAGCAGACCGGGATCGTTCACTTCCGGTATGCTCACCACCGCGTGCAGCATCCAGAAAAAGCCCACAATAACCACCAGAGCCACGGCTCCGGTGATCCATGCTCCGCCGTGCCCTGCGCGGGCAAGGTCCACTTCGCGCTGCCGGGCGTTTTTCACGTTGTCCAGTTCCGCCTCCAACTGCGTCCCCTGCCAACTGACCAGCACTGAAAAATGTTGTTGTTCCAGCTCCTTAATGCGTACCACTGTTTGTGGATCGCGCAACACTTCAGCTATTGCCTCCGGGCTGGCCTCCACGCCTAAAAACGAACCCAGCATAGCGCCCGCCGCCCCTGCCACAGCTCCCACTGGTCCCCCCAATGCCACACCCAGTACAGGGGCGGCGGAAGCCACCATGCGTCCTATTTCTTTCCATTCCATATGCAGCCTCCTCTCCGTTTGCATATGCCGCAGTGGAGGCCCGTCTACCACGCCACATGGGGTGCAAGCGGTTTACTCCGCATCCCGGAGGGGTAATAGACCGGCACCAAGGGGGGCTCAGGGTGGGTGGACAAACGCCCGAAGGGAAGGAGAAGGGGGGAAGGAGGATTTGAAATACCGCTCGAACGGGCCGTCAGAAAAAGAATGGCGGGGAGACGCTATCAAGAATCCCGGCTTCGCGGGAGCATCCGCCCCGGAGCATCGTCAACTCACTGGCACAGCCCACGTTTTTTGGCATTTTCCAGTTCGTCGCAAGCCCCGTAGCGGCAGCCCGCGGCAAAGTCGTCACAAGCGCGGGCGGAATCGCCACGTTGCATGTGCATCTGGCCCCGGAAATTCCACGCCCGGTATGACGCGGGGTCCAACTGGAGCGCGTAGTCCAAATCGGCTTCCGCTCCCAGCAGATTACCAAGTTGAGTCTGCACCCAGCCCCGGTAGGCATAGGCGAGAGGGGTTGGCGCGAGACGCACCGAACGGTCCATATCTTCAAGGGCCAAGGCGTATTGTCCCTTTTCTCCATAAGCGCGACCACGCCACATCCACGCTTCCGCGTATGCCGGCTCAACCTGAACAGCCTCGTTCAACCACAAAATGGCCTTATCAGGGTCTGCGCACTGGTCGTTGCGCCACAGAGCGTGGGCTTTGGCAAAGGCGATTTCCGCTCTTTCGTCATATACCCCGGCGGTGCCCAACGGGTTGAACCGACCAGCCGGAGCCTGTTCCTGTGCGCACCCCGCGATCAGCCCCAGTCCGAGCAAAGCACTCATGAGAAGCACTCGCGCCAGCCCCGGTTTCTGCGAAACAGCAAGTTTTACTATGTCAATGGGATACGCTGAAATACGCAAGGCACTCATAACGGCACTCCTTAGGCATGACGCAACACGCCGCACAGGCTCTTTCGTAACAAAAAGCATCGTGTCCGCAAAAACGATTTTGCGCACGCGCACTAGCGGCAGGTTCTAGCGGTGGTTTTAGTCGCTCCGCACAGAAAAGGAAAGCGCGTTCCCTGTGCAATGTTTTTTCTCGTCTGACCACTTCTCTTCCGTAGCTGCTTTCGGCCTATCCGGGGGGGCCACTCTTTAAACCGCGCGTGGCTGATACGCCGCAAGTGCGACTCCCGCGCGACGATTTCGCAAACGCAGTGACTCTCTCTTCAACAAAAAGAAGCGATGTTATACAATAAACACGATACGACACCCCTCACCGCGACTGCGACCATCGCATCGTACCCGCATGGGCACTGATGCACAAAAATACAACGCATGGTATGGTGCATACACACTTTCACATTACCGTAGAGGATACCCCCCCTGCACACTAACGCTGTTGACAAGATACTCAATGTAATCTATGTGATATAGAATGAATGATATAGACACTGGAGAACATAATGCCCACATTCACCTCTCTTCTCCCACACCTATCCCGCCACGCCTCGTTCACCTCTCCAGATAATGCTATGACCAGCCACGTCCCGCATTTTCTGACAGCACTTGCCATTCTTTCTCGTAAGGCACCAGAATACGACTTCTTTTGCACACGCAGCACGCTCTTCTTCGAACATTTCTGTCAATGTATCCCCCGCGACCACCTAACTGTTGACGACACCTTTTCTCTGTTGGAAGACATGCTCATTTTCATTCGTGAAAAAACGCTCCGTGCACCCTGTCGACACACGTGCGAACAAGAAAAAGCCTTATTGTTCTGGACCGAATCCGGGCAGGAATGGAACCCCACCGACGGCTCGCTTTTCTCACATTATTATTTCTATGAAATTCCTCTCATCATCGTGAAAGGCGTGCTGGCGCAACTGGAAGACGTGTAATCCCCTTCTCCCGGCTCTTTTCGACGAGGCTGCGCGACAGAATATACAACCGCATAGCACACTTTCCCCTCACACTCCGCCAGACTTACAGGCATTGCGTCACGCATGTGTTTTCCATTTGTCCATTTTGTGGTATGGGAACGCATCGCGCACGGGGGGAGAGTACTACAGGATTCCATACCGGATAATGGGAACTCGGTACGAACGGAAAAGCGGGGAAGTATGGACGGTCAGCCTAAAGCATTTCGCAGCACCATTTCTCCGGTGCTTGTCTTCTTACTCGCCACACTGGCGGCTATGATATTTCAGTACGTCTCCTCGGCGATTATAGAGCGCGACTCCCCCGCGCTTATCGTTCTGCCTGTGGTGGGAGGACTGGCGTTTACCCTATTTGCGCGAACGCTCTGGGTACGCCACTGCGCCCGATGCCGTGCCCCCGAAGAAAACGCCCGTTTGCGTGCGGAACATGCGGCCCTTCTGAACGATGCGGCTCACCTGCGCAGGCAAACGTCTGAAGCGGAACGCCAAGTTCTCGCGTTGCAACGCCAAGTGGCGGAATGGCAACACTCGGACTATGCCGTAAAACGCCACGAGTCCCGCTTTCAGGCGGCGTTTCACGCCACCCCGGACCCAATTATGTTTGTAAATGTCCGCACCGGTAATATTATGGATGTCAACGAAAGCCTGCTCCGGCTGCCGGGCTTCGGATGGCAGGAAGTTATAAACGCACCTCTCAGCAAGATTGTCCGCTGGAGCAGCACGGAGGACGCAACCCGCTTTGCCGGACTTGCGGAATCCGGCTCGGAAAGCAACCTCCGGGCCACCATGCACCCACCCGCCAGTGAAGAGTCCGCGACAGCGGCCCGTGAATTTCTGCTTTCCGCCAGACGTATGGAATTAGACGGCGTGCCCTGTGATATTCTTGTGGCCCGTGACGTTTCCGATCTGCGGCAAGCCGAAGATGTCATACGCAAGCTTTCCCGCGCCATGGAACAAAGCAGTACCGGGGTTGCCATTACCGATCTAGCGGGCCACGTGGAATACGTGAATCCCCGGTTTACGGAGATTACCGGCACGTGCCCCTCGCAAATACAGGGGAGGCAACCGGATTTTCTCAATACTCTAGAGGGAACCACGCAATCACAGATATGGCTCGCCATGCAACAAGGCGAACCGTGGAAGGGAGAAATTCTCACCCGTCGGGACGATACCCAGCACTGGCTGCGAGCCGCCATTTCCCCCATCATGGACGAAGCTGGTCACATCCTGCACGGACTTATCGTGCTTGACGATATTACAGCCCAAAAGCAGCAGGACGAATACGTTCATTTCATGGCGATGCATGACGGGCTGACATCCATGCCAAACCGCCGCCTGTTCATGGACCGTCTGCGCCAAACCGTGGCGGTATACCAGCGCAGCGCCACTCCCTTCGCCCTTTTGTTCATGGACCTGAATAATTTCAAGCAAATTAACGACACGCTGGGACACGACGCAGGGGATAAGGCCCTGCGAGAAGTGTCTAAGCGGATAACGGGAACTCTGCGAGCAGCGGATACTGCCGCACGGCTGGGAGGAGATGAATTTGTGGTGCTCTTGCACGATGTGCGGGCGGAGCACGAGGTACGCCAAGCCTGCCAACGTCTCGCCAACGACATTGCCCGGCCCATGCGATTGTGTGGTAACGACTACACCATACACGCCGCCATCGGCGCGGCGTTGTGCCCTCTCCACGGAACCGAACCGGATGAACTGCTCACGCTGGCAGACTCCGCCATGTACAGGTGCAAAAGAACGCCGGGCGCCCTTTTCGCATGGGGGAACGGCCCGTGCATACTCTCGGAATGCTCCGAGCCTATATGAATAAATCGGGATCCTGAGGCAACCGCTCCCAGTGTATCTTGCCCCGGCTCTTTTTAAACTTCCTCAGCATCACGTACACTGCGCCCGCACCACCGTCCCGCGCCTGAGCGGTGCAAAACGCCAGCACCACCCGCCGAAACGGTTCTTTAGTGAGCCAGTGCTGCATTTTTTCGCGGAGCACGCCAAACCCTTCCGGCGAATTTCTGCCCCGACCGGGAATAAGCAACACAGTGCGCAAGCCTTTGACGTAAGCGGAACGGATAAAGACGACCAGAGCCTGATAGGCCTCCTGCGCGATCATGCCATGCAGATCCAGATGCGCTTCCGGGCTGAACTGCCCGGCCCGGAGCTTTCCCAACACAAGTGGATCAAACCCGACAACGTGGCCTTGGATATATTCCTCGGAATATTCCAATAAAAATTCCACTGAACTTTCCAGAAGGTCTTGAAATGACGGGGAGTGCTGCGCAGCCTTCCTAGGCTGTACGGGCAGGCGTTTCTGCACATCCCGTCCACGGGCTGTCAGCCCTTTCACCCCCTGCATGGCCTGCAAAAACGCAGCGTCTTCGGCAGGCGGAACAGCGGACTCCGCGCCGGGCTGCATGGCAGAACCAACAGGGGAAAACGTCTCGCGCGACCTGCCGTTGTGTGTGGTCGCCGCTTCATCCCCTTCAACTCCGGCACGTTGCGCTACAGCGCGGCCCAGTTGCCCCACCGCCTTCCGTCCTGTACCACCGCCCTCGGCGGCATCATCCGACGGGATTCCGTCTGCCTTATTTTCCTCACGCGGCGGAGCGTTGCGCGGAGAAGTTCCGCCCTCGCCCTGCCCCATAGCCCGCACCGCCGCCTGAAAGACTCCGCTTTCCGCCATGGAAACAAACCCTTCCCGCTGTGTGCCGGAACAATCTTCCGCCGTCTGCCCCCGGAGCCGCTCTTTCTGACCAGCTCCGTCAAGCTTGCCGGGAACACGGGGCTGATCTGCCAAACCGGATGCCCTTCTCTGGCCTGCCGTGGACAGCCCGCCCGACTTTCCGGCGTGCCCCTTTTTTTGAGGAAACTGGCTCACCCCCAGCATGGCACGCGCGAAATCGGTGTCCTCTTCTTCCTGACAGGGGATTTCCCGTATACTCGCACTTCGGCCTTTGGAGTGCGCCGCAGCCCCGCCGGGATACCCCTTGCCGCCAGAAGATTTTTCATGGCTGGTACCATCGGACGAAGTGGTGGACGTGGCAGAACGAAAACGGGATGCGTCCAGCGAACGGAACGGATTAGCATCATCGGCAGACATGGCGTACCTCACAAAAGATATGCGCAAGGATAGGGTGCGTCCCACGAGAAGGCAACCCCGGATACGGGCGCTACACAGGCAGCGAGATGGTGAATACCGCGCCGCTTCCCGGCTCCGATTCCACCTCCAGCGTTCCCTGATGCTTGTTCACCACCACATCCCGCGCAATGGCAAGCCCCTGCCCTGTCCCCTTGCCTACGGCCTTGGTGGTATAGAAGGGATCAAAAATAAGCCGCTGCCGTTCCTTGGGAATGCCCACTCCACTATCCGCAATGCGGATAATCACCTGCTCCCCGTCACGCCGGGTGGCTATGTGAATACGCCCTTTTTCCGATGGCGCACACGGTTGGGAGGTTCCTTCACTCCTAACGCCACGGCAGAGGGATTCGTCTATGGCATGGGCCGCATTGACGATAATATTCATAAAAACCTGATTAAGCTCCGCAGGCAGGCACCGTATCTGCGGCAGGGCGGGATCAAGCTCCAGCTCCACCTCCGCCACATATTTCCACTCATTACGCGTGACGGTAAGTGTATTCTGAATAGCGTGGTTAATGTCCGCCAACTGCTTTTCCCGCTTTCCGGGATGTGAAAACTCTTTCATAGCACGGACAATAGCGGTTATGCGCTCCACACCGTCCTGCGCCTGCTCCAGTGCCTTGGGCAGTTCGTCCCGGATAAACCCTACGTCCGCCTTCTCCATACGGTTGCGAACGTCGTTCGCCTGAAGATCGGCGGCCCTTCTTTTTTCCCTCGCCGCTTCCGTTTCATCCCGGATAAGGCAATCGCACGACTCGATAATGCCCAGCATGTCGTTCACGGCATCGTGTACAAAGCGCAGGTTGTCCCCCACAAATTGAATGGGCGAATTTATCTCATGCGCTATGCCCGCCGCGAGTTGCCCTATGGATTCCAACTTCTGTGCCTGCAAAAGTTGCATTTCCATGCGGACCTTTTCGGTAATATCCTGCTGCACAATCACGTACCAAGCGATACGCCCATCATCGTCGTGAATGCATGTAACGGAAGATTCCGTCTCATATACACTCCCGTCTTTTCGCACATTGGTAAGGCGACCGGCCCAAACGCTCTTCACATTTACGATGGAAAAAATTGAAGAAAACGGATTATCTCCCCGCGCTGTTTCCCAAAACTTCTGGTAGTTCTCCCCCAAAACGTCCGCCCGGTCATACCCCATGTCCTCCTCAAACCGACCATTGACATAGCGCACCCGATCACTTCCCGCCTCCACGATAACCACCGCGCTGCTCACCCGCTCCGTGGCCTTTTCCAGCAGTGCGCGGGCCTGTTCACCATGCTTGCGCTCCGTAATGTCGCTCATGACGCCAATAATTCCTATCCGGTTGCCTTCCGCATCGTGGAACGGAACTTTTTCCGTCACAAAATCGTGCGGCTGCCCATCCGCACAAAACAGTTGGGCCTCTTCCTTCACCCGGACACCTGAACGCAGGACATGCGCATCGCTTTCCCGGACGCGGTTCACCACCTGAGGGCTATACACAGCCGGAAAATCATCTATCGTCCGCCCCCGCACCCGTTCAGGGTCCACCCCCAGCACGTCCCCCGCGAAGCTACGGTTTCCGCCCATGAAACGCCCCTCTCTGTCCCGATAGAACACGGGGCTGGGGATGGTGGAAAGCAGGGTGTCCAAAAACGCCAATTGCTGACGCAATAAACTACCGGCCCGGCTTTTTTCTTCTATTTCCCGCAGGTATTGCCCATTCAAAAGAACCAATTCCTCTGTCCTCTCAGCCACGGCGCGTTCCATTTGTTCCGTGTGCTCTTCAAGCCGTTCCATAAATTTATTAAAATAGTCCCCCATGCGGCCTGTCTCGTCACGGCTGTTTCGCACGCTGCGCACCCCGTAGTCGCCCTGTGCCCCCGCCTGAAAACAGGCGGCAAGCTCCCGCAGGGGACGGGCGATGGCGGTTCCCACCATATGAGATACCCCCACGACTATACCCAACAGCAACAAAAAAAATCCGATGAGCCACCCACGCAAGCTCTGCAACGCGGTGTACAATTCGCTTGGATGTATACTCGCACCGCCGTTCCCCGTCTGCGTTTCAATGATGGCGGCAATGTGCGCGTAAACAAGTGCCCCGCCCATAAACAGCACCACCGCGAGCACCGTGGAATAGATAAGCACCAGCTTCGTCCGTACTCCCAGATTGTGAAACCAGTTCAGCATATCCGCAATCCCTCCGTCCCCGGTTCCCCGGCTTTACAAGCGCCTGTGCGCGCCGTACACTGCGTCCCCATTCGTTCCCAAACAGGAGTATCCGTCATGTACGCATTCACACCCTCTGGAGTCTGTTCCCGCCAAATACGTTTTTCCGTCACGGACGGAAAACTCCACAACCTCGTTTTTGAAGGCGGGTGTCCGGGTTCGCTGCGTGCCATAACGCTGCTCCTTGAAGGACAAGACATCGCCACCGTTATTACCACCTTACAGGGAGTGACCTGCGGGAACAAGCCCACCTCGTGCCCTGATCAACTGGCCCGTGCTCTCGCCGATGTCGCCGAAGGGAATGACGATCGCCTGCGCCGGGGCACGGGGCTTGGCGGCGTCATGCGAGCGCTAAATCCCTTCAGCTAATATTTGCGTACCGCTCCGCCAAACGCTGGCAGCCTCTGCCGAGGTCTGCCGGAATCACTCAAAATCCGCCCAACTAGACCTCAATATGCCCAAATACGTCGGGCCATGTCGGATGACGGTGGGCGTACCAACGCAAAACGCCCCCGTTCTGTAAAACGCAACGGACCTTGCCCCACTATGCTGCCACACCACGTAGTATCTTCATACTTCAGGTAACGCATAAAAGAGCTCTCCCCCCTTGTGACACTATGTTGTCTTTGCTATGCTACAGTATACATAGTCTGCATAGCCAAAAAATATTGTACAACGGTTGCACTTACAAGGAGGCTCCCTACGATGAAGGTCTATCAACAGTTTATTGACGGTGCTTTTCACGACGCCGCCTCTGGCAAACACTTTGACGTACTGAATCCCTACACTGAAAAAGTTATCGCCCATGCACCGCTGGGCAATGAAAAAGACGCAGAGGCCGCGCTGGAAGCCGCAAGCCGCGCCCAGCCCGCATGGGCTTCCAAACCCGCTGCGGAACGCGCCCAGTTTTTGAAAAAGATGGCTCAGGCTATCCGGGACAATCGCGAATTTCTGGCGAAGACCCTCACCGAAGAGCAATCGAAAATTTCCAGCCTCGCGCAAGTGGAAATAGATGTCACCGCCGAATACTTCGACTACTACGCAGGGTGGGCACGCAAGTATGAAGGTGAAATCATCCAAAGCGACCGGCCCAAAGAAAATATTCTTCTGTTCCGCCAGCCTATCGGCGTGGTTGTGGGCATCTGCCCATGGAACTTCCCCTTCTTCGTCATGGCCCGCAAAGTGGCCCCGGCGCTGCTCACCGGCAACACCATTGTCCTTAAACCCAGCAGCGAAACCCCTAACACCACCTTTGAATTTGCCAAACTGGTAGCCGGACTCGGCCTGCCCAAGGGCGTGGTGAACTTCGTTTCCGGTAGTGGCAGCACTCTGGGCAACGCGTTGGTGAAAAGCCCCCTCACCGGCATGGTCACGCTCACCGGCAGTGTGGAGGCGGGACAAAAAATTATCGAAGCCTCCGCTGCCAATATTACCAAAACATCATTGGAATTAGGCGGAAAGGCCCCCGCTATTGTCTGCGCCGATGCCGACCTCGACCTCGCCGTCAAAAGCGTTGTCGCCTCCCGCGTTATCTACAGCGGGCAAGTGTGCAACTGCGCCGAACGCGTCTATGTAGACGCGAAAATAGCCGACCAATTCCTCGATAAAATGACCGCGGCAATGAACGCCACCACCTATGGCGATCCGTTTGCCACTCCCAACCCGGATATGAGTTGCCAGATAAATCGAAGCCAGCTTGAAAAAATCGAAGCCATGGTGAAACGCGCCAAAGCTGACGGCGCACAGGTTCTCGCGGGGGGAGAACGCCCCGACCTGCCCAGCGGAGCTTTCTACAAGCCCACCCTGCTCGCTAATTGCCGTCAGGATATGGAGATTATGCGCCAAGAAATCTTCGGCCCCGTGCTGCCCGTCATGACCTTTAACGACTTTGACGAGGCTCTGGCTCTGGCTAACGATTGCGAATATGGCCTGACATCCTCGGTTTTCACCAAGGATATTGGCACCATGATGCGAGCTTGCAACGAATTGCAGTTCGGGGAAACCTACGTAAACCGTGAACACTTTGAAGCCATGCAGGGCTTCCACGCCGGATGGCGCAAGTCCGGCATAGGCGGCGCGGATGGCAAACACGGCCTGTTCGAATACCTGCAAACGCATGTGGCGTATATCCAATACTAACGCCGTAGTACCGCAATAAAACAAGGGCACCGGAGAAATCTCCGGTGCCCTTTTCCGTTACTGCCGACAATGACACTATGTGCCTTCGGCGGGCACTGGCGGCTGCTCCGTCCCATTACGCAGGCTGCGACAGGCTCACCATGCATACAGATTCACCATACAGACGGTCGGGAAAACGCAAAAAAGCTGCCCCTTTTCTAAAAAAAGGGCAGCTCGCAAAAAAACATGTTCCCGTCACTTAAGCGGGAATAACGATAGACCGCACAACACGGGTCAATTCGGCTTCACCCTTGGCGGCGTAGGTTTCATACAGCGCCATAATGGAGGCCTGAGAAAAGACGTAATTACGGAAACTATTAAAAGCGGGGTCTGTTTTTTTAATGCCGTAATCGCGCTCGGCAATGGTTCCCATGATGGGGATAAGCCATTGTGCCGCAGGCACGGCGAGCACCCAGTCGTGATCGCCGAGGTGGCAGACAAATCCTTCCTGCCGCCGGGGCAGAGGCAGTGTTTTGCCATCAGATTCCAGCAAACCGCGCCGCACGGGGTCCACTCCGGCAATGATAGCGGCGGCCTGTATCCAGCCTACCACCTGCTTCTCATCTTCCGGGGTTCGGGGATGATTATGCGCACAGGCCTGTGCCACACAGACCTCGGCGGGAAGCCCCCGCACTATGGATTCCGCCACACTCAGTGGGTGATGCTCTCCTGTACCGGCAAGAGCCTGCTCGGAGCGGCTTTCCCCACTTTTCTGCCACTGGAACACCCACGGCTTGTGCAGATCGTGCAACAACTGAGACGCCAGCACCACGTCATTATCCAGATACGAGCCGAACACGTCGGCATAGCCTTCTGCCAACGCTTTGGAGACACGCACATTCAGGGCGGTGTGGGTTGCCAGTCCGCCGGGGTAGGCGTGATGGCTCTGGTAGCCGCTGCCCGGTGCGGAATAGAACGGCTGGCTGGCCTGATTGCCCGCAGCCACCTGCGGAAGAAACGCGGCTTCCTCCACAGTAATAAGCCCCTTGGCATGCAGTTCGCCGTAGATATCTTTCTTTTCGGCCTTGCCTATACGGCCCATGAGGGTGGGGGCGGGATCTCTTTGTATTTGCTGGACGGCTTTGCGAATAGCGGGGTTACGAATTTCCGCCGCAGCGGTACGCAAACTTTCCCAAGCCGTCATGACCACGCCGGACGCTTCCGCCATCTGCACGGGAGTCATCGCGCACACTTCGTCCAGACCAATGCGGTTCACCGCCGCGTGCGACCGTGAAGGTGAAAAGCCAGCCACAGCAACCACTCCGGCAGCCATGCCCAATTTCAATACTGCTCTGCGGTCAAACCCTTGCATAGACTTCTCCTCTCTGTATCAGGTGGCAGCCACCTGTTTTTCCGTATCAACAGAAATCACCAGAGAGGAGACTATTACATAACAAAGATAGTGCGTTACAGCAAAGAGACAATGGAACAACGTTTGCGTTCCAGCCCGCCTGACCGTTACAAAATCTGGCTAAGAAAAAGCTTGGTCCGATCATGCTGCGGGGTACCGAAGAAATGCTCCGGCGTGCCCTCTTCCAAAATCTGACCGGCATCCATAAAGACCACACGGTCCGCCACTTCGCGGGCAAACCCCATTTCGTGGGTAACGACAGCCATGGTCATGCCTTCGCGGGCGAGCGTTTTCATAACTTCCAGCACTTCCCCCACCATTTCAGGGTCCAGCGCCGAGGTGGGCTCGTCAAATAACATAACCTTGGGGCTCATGGCTAAAGACCGGGCAATTGCCACGCGTTGCTGCTGCCCGCCGGAAAGTTGGTCCGGGTAGACACTGTGCTTTTCGGCAATGCCGACCTTACGCAATAAATCCATACCCGTGGCTTCCGCATCTTTGCGACTACGGCGGCGCACAGTCATTTGCGCCATGACCACATTTTCCAGCACGGTCATGTGGGGGAAAAGATTAAAAGACTGGAACACCATGCCCACTTCGGCACGTATTGTATTGATATCACACGCAGGGTCGAGAATATCCACGCCTTCCACAAATATCTGCCCTGAATCCGCATATTCCAACCGATTCAGACACCGCAAAAAGGTGGACTTACCGGAGCCTGACGGCCCGATGACCACCACCACCTCGCCCTGTGCGATTTCCAAAGAAACATCTTTCAGCGCATGCAGCGGGTCCGGCGTATAAAAGAATTTATTAACGGCAATGGCCTTGATCATCGCAACGCCCTCCTTTCAAGCTGCTGGATGAGAACGGAAAGCGTAAAGGTAAGAACCAGATACAGGAGAGCGCAGAGAATCCACAACTCAAAAGGCTGCAAAGAGGAACTCACCACCTCGCGAGTGGCTTTGGTCAACTCACGCACGGCAATGACACCGAGCAGCGAGGAGTCTTTGATTAAACTGATAAACTGCCCGGCCAACGGCGGGAGAATGCGGCGAAAGGCCTGCGGCAGCACAATCCGGCGCATGGCCTGCGCGTAGGTAAGGCCCAGAGAACGCGCTGCTTCCATCTGCCCCCTATGGACAGACTGAATGCCCGCGCGCACAATTTCCGCCACATAGGCTCCGGTAAAAATAGCCAGCGCCAGCACGCCGTACCAGAGAGGAGGCATGGCACCCAAGCCGATATTTTGCAGAACGCCGTTAATTAGCGTGCCCGCTACAAAATACCACAAAAATATCTGCACCAGCAGCGGCGATCCGCGGATAAGCTCAATGTAGGTAACGGCAAGCCAGCGCAAGGCCGGATTCACGGAAATGCGGCATAGTCCCGTCATCACGCCCAGCACGATGCCAAAGACAATAGCCACGAGGCTGACTTGCAGCGTAACCCACAGTCCTTCCAGCAAAACGCCCGGCTTGGACTGATGATAGGTCGCGAGCGAATCGCCGATGTATACGAAATCTCCCTGCGAAAGATGCATCTGTGCATCTCCCGGAATTCTGCGGACAATATCGTGACCGTCCGACAGCATGGTCAGAACGATCTCGTTCCCGTGGCGAGCCACGGAAACCAAGTCGCCCTCGGATTCGGCGCGAACGTCCACCGTCTCGTTCAACCAAAAATACTGGGGAATTCGCTCCCACCGCCAAACATACTCCACAGCGGAAGAAGCACCGTATACAAACCAGCCAAACCCGATGAGCAGAGCCACGAATACACATTTCCAAAAAAGGAAATACCCCGGCCCCTTGGGTTTATCTAACCCGACATATCGATTCATACGCACATATCCTTGCAGCGGACTGCGCCCCTCTCTTCCCGCTTCCCGGTCCACGGAGGAACCATGAAGGCACCAAGTTGTTTACGGGGCGTTTCCGGGCTTTCAACGAATCGGGGCCGGAGGGGAAACGTCCTTCCGGCCCCGAACACAAAACGGATGGGGAACGTTGTTACTGAACCTGAGACTGCCACGCGTCAGAACGCAGCCATTTTTCATACATACGTTCGTAACGACCGTCGTTCCGCAACTGGCGCAGGAAGTTATTCAGGAAGTTCAAAAAGTCCGGGTCGCCCTGCTTCAGGCCAATAGCCATTGGCTCAAAGGTGAAGGGATCTGCCAGCAGATAGGTTTTATCCTTACCCTGACGCTTCTGGAGCACTTCGTTCACGGGCAGGTCATAAACAAACGCGTCGGCGCGACCGTTCACCACTTCCATGGCGCAGTCCACTTCCTTTTCAAAGGACTTGTACGTAGCCTTGGGCAAATAGCGTTTGGTAGCTTCTTCGCCCGTAGTGCCCATGCGGGAAATAACGATGAACTTGGGGTCATTGAGCTGCTTGTAAGAGGTGATGGTGCCCTTGTGCTTTGCGTTCACCAGCACGGTCTGTCCCATAATCAGGTACGTATCGGAAAAGCCGATCTTCAGGTTGCGTTCCTGCGTCAGGGTCATACCGGAAATGATGATATCGAACTTATCGGACAGCAAGGAAGGAATCATGCCGTCGAAGTCGGTATTCACGGGAACAAACTTCACGCCCATGGCTTTGGCGAGTTCTTTGCCAAGGTCCACGTCAAAGCCGATGTAGTTACCGCTTTTGTCTGTCATTTCAAAAGGCGGATAGCCTGCGTCAAATCCTACGCGCAATTCACCGCGCTTCAGAATGTCATTGATGGTCGAGGCCTTAGCCAGATCAATGTCCGCAGCGGAAGCGGGCAACACGCAAGCAGCCACAAGCAGGGCAGCCACAAGCGTCTTCAAAATTTTCATGCGGTTCTCCTCCAATTTTTGTCAGCAACCGGACGAAGCATGTCCGGCCCATGGTGCCGCCCAATGTTGACGGCGTTAGTACTTTCCTTCCGTGAGGACTTCCTTAATGACCATTTCCCGGCGGCATTCCTCGCAACGTGGCATGGGTTCTTCCGGCACGGCGATGATCTGGGTCTTCCTGCACTTAGGACACACCACTTCGACAAACTCTCGTTTGTAACGGTCACGAATGGCGCTTTCCTTGGACACGCACACGCTCCTTGCAGAGGGTTCCCCTTGCCGAAACACCACCCTGTCGCAGGCAAGGACAAGCAGACTTGTAGCGGCAGACGGGACGATACGCAAGACCGGATGCGCCTCGTCTGCGGGATGCATCAAAAATCAGGCGGATATAAGCACAGTAGCGGCGGGGAC
The DNA here is from genome assembly GCA_023460395.1 of Pseudomonadota bacterium. Lineage (GTDB taxonomy): Bacteria > Desulfobacterota > Desulfovibrionia > Desulfovibrionales > Desulfovibrionaceae > Halodesulfovibrio. Next base: position 124,698 of record JAEWQB010000020.1, read on the forward strand.
GTCTTTAAGACTGTCCCAGCGGGTCAGATTCACCAACACGTCCACCCGATAGGTGCTTAGAAGGAGAGTCCCGGAATTTTCACAAGAAAACGCACACCTTCGTCATCCGTCGTCTTGGAATACTCAAAAATAAGTTGGAAGCACTGGTGATTGTAGGTAATTTGCAGCCCTTTTTCCAAATCTTCGCCCGTTTCCATATCGGCCCGGTACAAGCCTTCAAAAAGGAACGGCTGGAAGTAGGCAAGTGTCGCCGAGGTGCGCGTCATACGCAGTCTGTTCTTGCGCTGCCGCAGGTACTCATCGTACGAATCGCGAAAATCCAATCCGGTGGTGATGGAACCTATACGCGAATCAAACAAACTGACCGAATGCTCGTGCCGGGTAATGTCGCCGGAGTAAGGAGACAAGAACGAACGCGTCCGCAAACGCAGGTACTCCAGTGGTGTGTAGGTAAGCTCCGCCTCAATGTCTGTAAGGGGACGCCGCCGGTATTCGTCAAGGGCTTCAGTCCGGTCCGCCTCCCGCAGGTTATAGCCCTGCTCCAGCCGGAACCGTATCCATTCGCCATAGCGTTCGCGCATCACAGGCTCCGGCCCGTCTTCACCTTCTACCTTGGTCACCTTTCCGGTTTTCCGCGCCAGAACATTCACCAGCGAAAACCGCAGCTCATTTTCCGGGTCCACCCGGTCTTCCCGGTCATAGTACGGATTGTCGTCCTGTTCTTCATTACTAACAACGGCATACGAAAGCGTGGGCTGCACGCTGTGGCGCAGGGCTAACAGTTGCTGCTCGCCCACATTGTCATCGGAAGCCGCGAACGAGCCGTCCGCGTTCAAATCAAAATTCCGCGCCACTTCTGTAAAAGCGGAAATGCTGAAATCGGGAAGGGAACGGGAAGTGCCCCGGTCATCACCGGAACTCCCGCGCAGCGGCTCTTCCCGTTCGGTCATGTACTGCGTGTACCGCCACCCCGCCGTGGTGATAACGGTGCCGTAGTCACTTACCAGCGGCACGCTCAAGCTTGGGTGCATGTCGAAACGGGAGCCGTAAGTTCCTTTATTCCGATAAAAATTCACAGCTTGTAGAGTAGCTTCAATGTCCACGGGAAGAGAAGAAGCCTCTACCGCGCCCACAGGCAACGCTCCCTTATACAGGTACATATCCATCTGGGGCAGACGTTGCAGAGTGGTATCTTCGCTACTGGTCAGGTTGCCGTGACCAATGTCGGGGTTCTGCTCATATCGGGAACTTAAGGCAAGACCGACCCGGTCCCAGTCGCGGGTGAGCTGCACTTCGTTTTCGCGGTTCTCGTCTATTTCCTGAAGATCCCGCCCAAACAGGTCTTCCAAAGTATCGCGGGTGCGCGAAAATCCGCCCGTGCCCTGCTTAAATTCCCGCAGATAGTTTTGGTCCGAAACGTAGTCCACCGTGGCCCGCAGTTTCCAGCGAGGATCGCCCAGCACGCCGTCATACATACCGCGCAGCCAGTAGCGTTCGTGATTCGTGCGCACAAGGCCGTCCCGGCGCAGACTGCTGTCTTCATCCGCTTCGGTGCGGTCTATTTTTTTGTCCCACAGATAATCGGCGCGCCACCAGCTTTTAGAGGCGCTATCGGTCTGGCTCCGGTATTCCACGCCGTGCATGAGGCCACGCTTTTCAAACCACTGTTCTGTTAGCGTCATGTCGCGGGAATCATCAATAGCCCAGTAAAACGGCTGGCTGTACCATGTGCCCATCTTCCGGGAACGCCCGAATTCGGGAAACAGCAACCCTGTTTGCCGCTTGACCTTCACGGGTACAACCATAAGCGGCATATACGCGACATTGGTATCTTTCACCGCAAAAGACGTGTGCCAAAGCTCCGCATAGCCGTCCAATTCCAGCTTGGCTTCTTTTGCGAACAGCGACCACGCGGGCACATCTCCGTCGCACACGGTGATTTTGGCATTGTGAAACGAGTAGGTGTCGCCCCAGTGCTTATCCACCCGTTCGCCGGCAAGGTACATATGCGGCCCTTCCACAAAGACCCGACCATTTTTCAGCCAGCCGATGCGGTTGCCCAGATCAAATTCCGCTTCTTCCGCTTCCAGCACGTCCGATCCCATCTTGGCCTGCACATTCCCGCGCAAAAACACCCAGTTTGTCGCGGCGTAGTAGCGCATGAAATCGGCTTTCAGGTAGTCGTTCCCCTGCCGCAGCACCACATTTCCCTCCCCTTCCAGCACCTTGCTGGTGTTAAGGGAAGTGAGCTTGTCAGCAGTGAGATTCCATGTAACGGATTCTTCGTTTTCGTTGGTCATATGTAGGTCTGCCGCTATTGCGCACCATGCGGTGAACACTATCCAGAGAACGGTAATCGGCAGAACTCGCACGAAAAAAGCCACCACCGAAGCGGCGGAAGGCTTTATATGCGGAAGAAAAAATAGCCTACGATGCTGTTGATTTGCGGTATTCAACTCTGTATGAAGCATGCGTACCCTTTTGTATCGTCGTTCATAGCACAGGTTACGCCGCAGGGAAAGCTCTGAAATGCCATGCCATTCGGTTTTGGCGGCATCCACCCCGCTCCGACGTTGCCCAATCTAAGGAGCAAGTATGTCCATATCCTATAATAAACTTTCGGTCCGGGTGCACCTTAACCGTATTCGCGACAACTACACGCGCATTCGTTCCATGGCGGACAATCCCGCCGCGGTGGTCAAGTCCGATGCTTACGGGCACGGGCTTATCCCCGTAGCACACGTGTTGGAACAAGCCGGTGCGACGACCATGGCGGTGGGCACGGTGGGTGAAGCGGTGCAACTGCGCGAATCCGGCTTTGCGGGACGCGTTCTCGCTCTGCTCGGTGCCGCCGATTCGGCGGAGGCCATACTGTGCCGCGAGTACCGAATTATCCCGTTTGTCATTTCACTGGACCATCTGAACATGCTGTCCGCGGTAGGAAGCGAGCACTCTCCGCTGCCAGTGGCTCTCAAGTTTGATACCGGCATGGCCCGGCTCGGATTTTCCGAAACATCCCTACCGGAACTGCTGGCGGCCCTGCCCGGCCTACGGGGCATCCGCCCGGTTATCGCCGCATCACACCTTGCCGTCGCTGACGAGGCGGACGGTGACGCCTTCACGATGACCCAGCACGCCACATTTTTGCGCATTATCACCGCGCTGCGCCAAGCCGGACATTCAGTGGAAGCCTCTCTCGCCAACTCCGCGGCTGTTCTTGCGTATCCCCAAACGCACCACGAGCTGCAACGCCCCGGCATTGTGCTCTACGGTGCCAACCCACTGCGGGGAACGGACAAAGAGCCACTGGGCGCCGGACTTTCCCCCGCCATGGACGTCAGCACCCCCGTATTGCAGGTGCATCCGCTGCCCCAAAATGTCAGCGTCAGCTATGGTCGCACCTTTGTCGCCCCCCGCGATATGCGCGTAGCCATTGTAGCCGTGGGGTACGCCGACGCGTGGAGCCGTGGCCTTTCCAACAAAGGTGCCGTGCTGTTGCATGGTCGCCGCGCCCCTGTGCTCGGTCGCGTATGCATGCAGATGACCGCCGTGGATGTGACGGACATCCCCGCTGTGACCACCGGGGATACCGCGTGGCTGCTGGGAGGTCCGGGCGAAGCCCCCATTACCCCGGAAGAGCTGGCAACGCAGTGGGGCACCATTACATATGAAGTATTTTGCCTGCTGGGGCTTAACCCCCGCACCTATACCAACGAGTAGCCGGAAAAACTCCGCCCGTCCGGTGAGTAAAAACAGATCAACCGGCAGCCTGCTCATGACAAACCAGCACGCTCATGCTATGCAGCCGGGAACAAAGTCGGCAAAACCCGCGCCGCTTTTTCGTTGACAGGCCAAACCCTTTTCGTTAACCAACTTCGTTCCGCCTTGCTCGCCTTTGTTAGAGGCGGGCCAAGAGACCACAAGGAGATACAGGAATGAGAAAGTTTGAAACGCTGCTGCTCCTTTCCCCGGAGCTTGCTGCTGATGCCCGCGACGCGGTCATTGCCACTTTGGCTGGCGTTGTCGAGCGTGTTGAAGGCAACATGCTGACCATGGATCACTGGGGCATGCGTGACCTCGCCTACCCTGTGCAGAAGCACATGCGCGGCTACTACGTGCGTTTTGAGTACGTTATGCCCGCTACCGGGGTTGCCGAACTGGAGCGCATCATCCGCATCACGGATGGCATTTACAAGTTCGTTACCGTTAAGCTGGACGACTGCGTTGAGCCAGTCGCAGCGGTAGAGGAGGTTGCATAACATGGCTTTTAAGAGACGTTTCACCCCCCGCAGAAAATTCTGCCGTTTCTGCGCCGATGCCGACCTGCCCCTGAACTATAAGCGTCCCGACATCCTGCGCGACTTCGTGACTGAACGCGGCAAGATCATTGCCCGCCGCATCACTGGCACGTGTTCGCACCACCAGCGGCTGCTCACCACGGAAATCAAGCGCGCCCGTCAGATGGCTCTGCTCATCTTCACCTCGACTCACGCCAGTGACGTCAAGAAAAAGAGCAACCTGTAGGAGGAGCGTGAAATGAAAGTTATTCTCCGTGCCGATGTTGAGAACTTGGGTGTTCTCGGAGACATCGTTGTTGTGAAGCCCGGTTACGGCCGCAACTATCTGCTCCCCAACGGGCTGGCTATGGCTGCTACCGCTGGCAACATGAAAGCTTTCGAGCTGGAGCGCAAAAAGCTCCACGACCAGATGGAAGCCGTGCGCGGTGCCGCGCAGGATATGGCTGGTAAGCTGGCGAAGGTTGCTGTGGAACTGCAAGTTCGTGTTGGCGAAAATGACAAGCTGTACGGCTCTGTCACCGCCGCCAACATTGCGGATGAACTGGCTACGCAGGGTATTGAGGTGGACCGCCGCCGCATCCTGCTCGAAGCCCCCATCCGTGTTCTGGGCGAATACCCTGTGCGCGTGCGTCTGCACGCGGGCGTAATCGCAGAAGTCCTCGTCAAAGTGTCGCCAGAAGGCCGCATAGAAGAGGAAGAAATCATCATCACGGAAACCACTGTGGAAGACGATGTCACCGCAGAGGAAGCCGCAGAATAGTGTCCCGGACCATGTCTCCGCCCCTTGGGGCGGAGACATGGATTATGCCGAGGGCTCCAACCAGCTCTCGGACGATATGTTGCGCAATGTGCCCCCGCACAGCATGGAAGCCGAACAGGCCGTGCTGGGCGGTATTTTTTTGCGCTCCGACGCGCTCTACACCCTTGTTGATATTATCAACGAGGACGATTTTTACGCTCCCGCCCACCGTACGCTTTTCGCAGCCATCATGGAACTGCACCGCCAGAACAAGGCCATTGACCTGCTTACTGTCGGGCAATACCTTAAAGACAAAAGCCAACTGGAGCATGTAGGCGGCGCGGTCTATCTGGGTGAACTCGCCAATTCCGTTATCAGCGCGGCGAACGCGGAACACTACGCCACCATCGTACGCGACAAGTCACTCCAGCGCAGTCTCATTACTTCCTGCTCGCAGATTATCAGCAAATGCTACGACCAATCCTTGGAAGTGGACGCCCTGCTGGATGAATCCGAACAGGCCGTGTTTTCCATTTCAGAACGGACGGCGGGACAGGCGTTTGTGGACTCCAAAACGCTGGTGGGACGCGTTTTTGAGGAACTGGAAAAGCGCATAGACAGCAAAAACCTTGTCACCGGCGTAACCACGGGATTCTATTCTGTGGACAGGATGACGGCGGGTATGCAGCCTTCCGACCTCGTTATCGTCGCAGCGCGCCCTTCCATGGGGAAAACCGCGTTTACGCTCAATCTTGCGACCAACGCGGCCCTGCAAGGTGGCGTTCCCGTAGTGTTCTACTCGCTGGAAATGGGAATGGAGCAGCTCATGTCGCGCATGCTCGCAGCCGTAGGCGGCGTGGAACTAAGCAAAATGCGCACCGGGCGCGGTATTACCGACGAAGACTGGCAACGCCTGCACTGGGCTGCGGATGTGCTGGGCAACGCCCCCATTTACATTGACGACACCCCTTCCCTGTCCACACTGGACCTGCGCGCACGTACCCGACGGTTGAAAGCCAGCAAGAACATCGGACTTGTCGTGGTGGACTATCTTCAGCTTATGCGCTCCAGCCGAAAAACGGACTCGCGGGAATTAGAAATTTCTGACATTTCGCGAAACCTCAAGGCGCTTGCCAAAGAACTAAGCATCCCGGTTATCGCGCTTTCCCAGTTGAACCGAAAGGTGGAAGAACGCGCCGATAAGCGCCCCATGCTCTCCGACCTGCGCGAATCCGGCGCTATCGAGCAGGATGCGGACGTCATCATGTTCATCTACCGCGACGCGGTGTACAACAAAAATGAAGACCGCAGCCTCATCCACTCCGCTGAAATCATCATCGGCAAGCAGCGTAACGGTGCGGTGGGCTCCTGCCCGCTACAGTACAACGGGCAATTCACGCGCTTTGAAAACCCCACTGACCTATATCCCTCAGAAGCGATACCCGACTCCATGTAACGACCGTTCTCCGGCAGACGCAAAAAAACGCCCCCGGAGTCCCGAAGGCGTTGTCTGCGTTTCCGAATCCGCTGCTATTATTGACCTAATGACAACCGCAGCCGCAGCCCTCACCATGCCCGTGCCCACCACACTCGGAAGATTCCTCTTCGTCCAGAAGCAGAGCCAGCGGCATGAACGGTCCTAACGGAATAAGATCGAAATCAATCATTTTGGCCTTCACCAAAGGAAGCGTATCCACCATCTTGCGGGCTTCTTCAAGGCTCGCGGCCTCCAGCACAAGCACTGTGCCGGAACGGTCCTGCCGAAAGTATATCTCGCGCACCACATCCGCCAGATACAACTTCACAGTCTGATCCACCTCTTTCATGAAACTGGCCTTAATCCCCTCGGCAGTGGCGCTTTCCAGCACCTTATCCAGCGCAAGTATCTTCATCCTTTTCTCCTTATCTGTGCAGCGAACGCAGGCTTACAATTTCCGCCAAATCGCCACTTCGGTTTCACGAGCCAGCAAAGGGGAAACCTTCGCTTGGAATGCCTTCAGGTGCGGTTGCTGCAAATGCGCATCCAGATGATCTTTCGAGGCCCACTCCTCGGCGAACAAAAACCTGTTGGAATCCGTGGCGCAAACGTGCGGTTCGTACTCAATGCAGCCCTCTTCCCGGCGGGTCATGCCGGCGACTTCCGCCATGGCGTCGCGAATAGCTTCGCCTTTGCCGGGCAAGCCCATAAGAACGGCGGTTACGCGAATATGTGCGGACATATCATCTCCTTATCAATCTCAGCAGTGGCAAGGCACACTATGCCCCGCCCCATGGGTTTACACCACAAGTCTCCGCGCACCGCAAGGGGCACCTGTCTCCGGGCCGGAATCCATACGATATGTACCCCCTTGAAGGATACCGTGGAGTGCGCTAGTCTTCCCCCGGAACACATTCATATTACGCACGCCGCCGAACATCTGGTCCGGTGACGCCCGGAGGATATCATGGCTTGTCAACTCAGACGTTGCGCGGGCAAAGAATACTATTGCGCCATGGAGCTGACGCTCCAACTCATCGGCGGGAAATGGAAACCCCTCATTCTGTATCGGCTGGGGCAGGAAGGCACCCGGCGCTTCAGTGAACTGAAACGCTCCATGCCCAGCATCACTCAGAAAATGCTGACCCAACAACTTCGAGAGCTGGAAAGCGACGGCATTGTGCATCGCGATGTCTATGCGGAAGTTCCCCCTAAAGTGGAATATTCCCTGACAGAAATGGGAAGATCCGTGCTGCCGTTGCTCACGCAGCTCTGCCGCTGGGGGGAAGAATATGAAAAGCACCGGGGCGTGGAGATGGTGCGGGACGCGCATACGCACGATGGCGAAACCGTCCGCGTCTGCGGCATTCCCCCATTCAACTGACCGCAACACAGTCAGGCCGGGCTACCTCGCTCAGACTCCATCGCGGGGTACCGACCTTACCTAGCGGATCGGGCTTGGCAAATTCGCGGAGCAGCGCGTTGCGCTCAACGCAAAAAGAGCATGGCAGAGCCGATCACAGCCAGCACTGTGCCTGTTAGCAGACGCGACGACGGGCGCTTGCGCTCCTGTATGGCAAAGAGGGCGATAACAACCAGCGGCTCCAACCCTATCAGGGTAGCGGCAATGCCCGCCTTGGTATGCCGCATAGCCACCAACGAGAGCCACACTCCCACGGTGGGACCGATAATGCACGCGGCGGTCATAACCCGCAGGGCCTGCGGTTTGCTCCGTACTGCCGCCACAGCCCGGCCTGCCCACCCCGTGAGCAAGCATACGGCCCATAGCGCCACCACGGCGCTTCCGGTGCGCACCACCGCCCCGGAAAGCACGTCGCCGCCATAGAGCAACGCGTGGCGGGCAAAAACCATATTAAGGCTTTGTGCCACCACGGAAAATAATCCCAGAATCACCCCCTGCCGAAACCGGCCCGGAGCGGGGTCCACATCGGCATCGCCCTGCTTCTCCAGCAAAACCCACACAACACCCAGCAACGTCAGGACAATGCCCCCCATCCCCAGCGGCGTAAGCGTCTCGCCCAACCACACATACGCAAACAGCGCGGTCACGGCAGGACACAGCTCCCACAAGAGAACGGAAAGACGTGTTCCCAGTCGCACGGCGCTTCCGTAGAACAACACGTCCCCGATTCCCATGCCCACAATGCCGGACGCAGCAAACCACGGAATAGCCGCCTCAGGCATATCCCATGGCACGCCAAGCAACGCACCGCATGCCACAAAGAACAGAAGAGATAGGGGTAGCCGGTACAAATTAAGCGCAAGCGGTCCCACCATGCGGGCAGCCGTGGTATGCATGCAAGCAGAAAGCGCCCACAAGCAAGCCGTAGCCAAGGCCGCCAGTTCGCCAATAAACGGCATGGAAAACTCCATCCAATAAGACTGTGTGGAAAAAATTTATTCTGGCAATTCGCCCTGCAACACTCCCCAACAAAGAAGCGGGAAGTCTGTAAACAAGCCGGTGGCACCCCACCCGATGAATCGCTGCATAGCGGCGGCCTCGTTCACCGTGAAGATATTCACACCAAATCCGGCATCGCGCAGACGTTCCACATCTTCCTGCCGGACCAGCTCATCCCACGGATGATAGGCCTGCGCCTTAAGCGACCTCAGCAACGCCACAGGGTCTGCGGGCGGATTTTCTTCCACCAGTGCCCCCAGCGGAATTTCCGGCAAAAGAACACCCGCCTCCAGCAGATATCTGTGCTGAAAGGAGGAAAGGAGCACGCTATCCACCACGTCCGCCGCGCGGATGACATCAAGCGTGGCCTCCACAATGGTCGCGTGACCGATAAGATGCGCGTGGTCTTTTATCTCCACATTCACGCACCAGTCCGCATCGCGGGTGAAATCCAACGCCTCACGCAGCGTGGGAATGCGCAGCCCTTCAAATGTGGCAAGATCCTCGGCGTCCACCATGCCGTCGGCAATTTGGTCAAAAGGATCTGTCTTGCCGTACCACCCGCCCGTATCAAGTGTGCGCAGCTCCGCCAGAGTGAAGTCGCAGACACGCCACGGCGCACGCGATGCGAATTCCGGCAAAAACCGCACGTTAGTGGTGCGCTCCAGCGTATCGTCATGCATAATGACCAGTTCGCCATCCCGCGTCATGCTCACGTCCAGTTCCCACATATGCGCACCGTGCGCCAAGCCCATTCCTGCGGCAAGAATAGTATTTTCAGGACAAACGGAACGCGCCCCCCGGTGGGCGATATTCATGACAGGTACATTGGGCAGCATGGCACCTCCCGGTCCGCTGTGCAGGTAGCGATTCTACGTGAGAAAAACGTCGTGGCAAAGCCACTACACCCTTTCCCGGCAATGGGAAAGCCCCGGCGTATGCCCAATACATAGGCGAATACGCGGCTACGCCCGCGTTCTATACCCGCCTGTACCGTCTCGTGTGCCAAAGACCTTCTCCCGTATACAAAACCAGTGCGGACCATATGCACAAAAAGGAGATAAGGTGTGGCGTTTCAAACGGTTCACGGAAAAAGAACACACCAAGCAAAAACGCGATACTGGGAGCAATATATTGTAAAATACCCAGTGTGGTAAAGGGGATACGCCGCGCGCCGTAAGCAAAGCACATGAGAGGCAACGACGAAACCACTCCCCCGCCTATGAGCAGCAAACTCGTCTGTACCCCCGCATGCCCGAAAGCGCCCTCTCCACGTAGGTGCAACGACAGAAGCCAGACAAGCACAACGGGCATAAGCACCAGCGTTTCAAACATCAGGCCGGGAATGGATTCCACCTGCGCCACCTTGCGCAGCAGGCCATACAGGGCAAAAGAAAACGCCAATGTCAGCGCTACCCACGGCAACTGCCCCAACAACACAAGCCGGTAGACAACGCCCGCCGCCGCCAACCCTATGGCGAGGAATTGAATAGGCCGCAACCTGTCGTGGAAAACCAAAACGCCCAGCACCATATTGACCAGCGGGGTTATGTAGTAGCCAAGGCTCGTCTCCAGCACGTGTCCGTTATTCACCGCCCATATGTACAGCCACCAGTTTACACCTATCAGCGTGCCGCTGCACAGCATAAGGCAGAGCGTGCGCCGGGAGCGCATGGCCTCGCGCACTTCTTTCCAACGCCGGGTGAAAACAACTAAAAGCCCCACAAACACGGCAGACCACACAATACGGTGGCAGAGAATTTCCGCGGAAGACACCCCCCCCAGCAGCTTCCAGTACAGGGGTAACAGCCCCCACAGAAGAAAGGCCCCACTTGCCGCCAGCATGCCGTTGACCGATGAAGAACGTCGCATTGTCTCTTTCCTTCACTCACAAAATGCCCGCCCGATGGGCGAAACCGGAAAAGCCCCCGCGTGCCGCGCCGAAGACTCGCCGGGCAACGGGAATTTTTCCGCCGTACAAATAAAAACGCCGGAACCCGTTCGGATTCCGGCACATCCAACACAGGGGGGGGAAACGCTACCCAAAGGACCGGGTAAACAACGCCTCTATAGCCGCGACTCCGTTTTCATCCAGAAATCGCGTGCCCGTGGCGGTGAAATGCCGATGGGTGACAACCGGAGTCTCTTCCGGTTTCCACGCTTCTTTTTGCCAATGAAACCACGCATCGCGGGTTTGATCGAATACGTGAAGCGGTTTATTACAAATTTTGGCGAATTCCGCACCCCATCCGGTTCCGCCCTTTACCGTAGCGTCTTCCTGAATATCCCCCACCACGAACACCTCGTGTCCGCTGGAGATTTGCCAGCAAATGGATTGAAGCACCTTACGGAATAGCGGGGCTGTGGAATAATTGCGATTCATTAACCGGGACACGTACGTGAGGCTCACATCTTTCAACGCAAGTTCTTCGTTGGTAAGCACGCGCACCCCTCTGGTGCGGTCGACCTTGTGCCCTTCAAAACTGTAGTTCACTTCCTGAAGGCCGTATTTTTCGGCCATCTCCCCGAAGCAGGTTTCTGTGCCACGCGCGCCGCCACTGTACAGGATGCAGTCTGTGGGAGTAAGCATTCAGATTCCTCCGGTATTGCAGGGTAGTTCCCGTTTTTCCTGTGTTCCGCGGACCAGCCGCAGCGTAGGCGGTGAGGCGGAAAGAAAAACGGGTAGCCGCAGTATACGCAAAATGACAAGGGTGTATAGCCCCCTAGGCACGTCCGCCCCTACCGGAGGTCAGGACCACATGCGCAAGGTGCGTTGCAGGCCCGCGCTCATCCAGTGTAGATCGCCCACGGTAAGCGGAGCAAGCCCCGGTGTGAGAGAGGCTATGGTGTGCCGGGTTCCGTCCATGGACAGCACTTCCAGCACGCTACGCCGTGACCGGGGAGCAAGCACCCGCACGGTGACAATCTGAGATAGGGGTAGGGAAAACTGCTGATGCTCATCATTCAGGCAATGATACCCGGCGGAAAGCCCTTCTTTGTTGAGCACCACGTAGGCGGTACAGAATATGCCATACAGAAACCGCCACGAAATCTGATATGCCAACACCCCGGCCACTAATGAAGCCGTCACAGCCACCCAGTGGCTACCGTTTTCGCGGAAGAATTCCCAAATTCCAAATGCGCCGATGATAAGCATGCCCGTCCCCACGAGCCCCATAAGCGACAACACGACAGGGCCGGGGGAAAGCGTCCAAACGCAGGAAAACACGCTGCCGTCTCCGTATGGTCGCAAAGCGGAACCGGGGGGCGGTGTGTCCGGCTGGTCAAGCAGGTCTGGTTGGTCAGGCAAGTCTGGTTGATCTGGCAGGTCTGGTTGGTCAGGCCCCCCCGGCGTAACCACCGAAGAGTCTGGCGAAACCGACCATCCCCCCGCCTCCAGCACCCCTTCTTCATCACGCACGGGCAGCCCCGTGCGCTCTTTCAGCAAAATCGCCAGCCGGGCGATCTCTTCCGGCACCACCGAACGGTCCAGCCCTTCCACACCGGAGTCACATCGGACCATCTCCAGCGTGTAGACCGGCCTGCCCGGACGGTCGCGCGGTTCCAAATCCCGCCCGCCCTCGCGCAATTGCATACGTTTTATGGGAACCCGGCGTGTGATGCGCAGACACGCGATGTCATCAAACGGCACCATGTACAGGTCCGGTCTTTGCCGTCCCATGACATATATCGCCCGCTCTGCGGAATTTACCTCGAAAACGCGGCGCTGGCACCACACAACAAAGGCCGCCAGCCAAAACGCGCACGCCGCCGTAAGAAGCACCACGCACTGCATGGGCAAGTCCGCCGCCAGCACCGCACCCGCGACAAAGACACCCCCCAGCAACAGGCATACGACCATGGCAATAGCCGGAGTGGCTCCGGGTTCCAAACGCAGGCGCTCCCCTGTCTGCTCTGTAATACGCAGTAAACTCATAGAAATCAGTGTTACGGCAAAGGCTGGCGCAGAGCAATCAAAACCGCTTTCTCGCCACGGAAGGGCACGATGACGCCGGAAAGGGCATGTATACAATCCTCTTGCTTTTTATTTACAGTAACAGCATGTTACGGTTCCAAAGGGGAAGAAACATGCAACGCTTGGTCGGGTACGGATATGTCCTGCTCGCCGCAGCGCTCTGGGCGCTGCTTGGGCCGGTAGCCAAATTCGGTTTTGCCGACGGCATGGCACCGCTGGACGTGGCCTTCTGGCGGGCGACCATCGGCGGCCTGTGTTTTGCCCTCCACGCGCGAAGGCACAACCTGTTGCGCATCCGGCCCGTTCATGCGCCGGTGTTTATCCTGTTCGGAGTGGTAGGTATTGCCTTGTTCTTTGGCTCTTACCAACTCGCGGTGCAGGGAGCCGGGGCCGCACTCGCCTCTATCCTGCTATACACGGCCCCCGCGTGGGTAGCGCTGCTTTCCTACCTTGTCTTCCGCGAACCCTTCAGCCGCGCCAAAGCAATAGCTCTGTTGCTGGCTATGGCTGGCGCAGGATTAGTCTGTCTTTCCGGTACACACAGCGCGGAGGGCGCGGCGCATATTCCGGCGACAACCGCGGGCATAGCCTTCGGCCTGCTCTCCGGTTTCATCTACGCGCTGCATTATATTTTCGGAAAAACCTATTTAGGCCAGTATTCACCGGTAACTCTGTACGGATGGAGTCTGCCGGTAGGCGCGCTGGTGCTGCTTCCGTGGGTCAATGTGCGCCCCCCCGGCCTAACCGGCTGCATTGCCATGATTGTGCTTGGCGTTTTTTCCACCTATGGCGCGTATTACGCCTATTGCGAAGGGCTGAAACGACTGGAAGCTACACGCGCTGCGGTGGCTGCCAACGCGGAGCCGGTGCTGGCCGCGCTGCTCGCCTTTTGGTGGTGGGGCGAAATGCTTTCGCCCATCGCCTACGCCGGAGCGGTGCTGGTGCTCGCAGCCGTATTGATTATTGTCTTGGAGCGAAGCGAACGGACCGGGAGTGCCACGTCCTGACGTGGTTACGGCGTCCTTCTCTGCCATCCATAAAAATTCCTTCACACGCCGTGGGGGGAATGGTAAGAAAAACAAGATATCAGGTGGGACTTTTTGTCTGCCGAGGTGTATGCTGACCCCAACTTTGGAGCAAACGCATCTCCGCCGGAAAAAAACGCAGTGTGCATTTTCGCATATGACACGTCTCTGACCCGCATATTTGCCGGAAGGGACACATCCGGGAACGCCGGGCGATTCTTTAGCGGCAGATTGCAAGCCCCCTTCCCGGACAGTACAAAAGCCTCCTCTCACCGAAGACGCCGAGGATAGCGCCATGTCGAAACCAGATCATTCGCCCGACAACGCAGGGCAACATTCGCCGACCGCCGCCAAGCCCTCCAAGAAAGGGGCCGGGGTGTGGATTGGCATTCTTTTTTGCGCCATCATTATCGCGGCATACTGGCTGCTGATGCACCGGGGTGCGGAGCAGAACGCCGCAGCCCCGGAAACAGGACAAATGCGCGTTCAACTGCCCGCGCCTCCTCCCGGAGCACGCGAAGACACGTCTGCGGCACGGCAACACAATTCCGCAAACGCGACTGACAGCAACGCTACGGCACAGACAGCGAGTGCCGTCACTGCGGGCACCCCCGCCCTGCCTGCGGACACGCCTTCTTCCGACACCGCAAGCGCCGCCACTGCCAACATAGGCCGTGTCATGCCGCCCGTGCGGGAAGATTCCGTCGTCACCCCCGCATTTGTAGACGATCTGGCAGCCTACATCGTTGCCGCCTACTATCCGGCAAGCGCACCGCCCGCACCTGCGGAACACGGTGTGCTCACCCTTTCCCCTAAGAGTGCAAACAAGCGCTACGGGGCCGACATGACCGGTCTTACATGGTCCGGCGACGATCTCCACAAAGGTCGGCAAAGCGTACTGCGCTACGTGCTAACCCCCACCATGGTCGACGCCCTGTACCGGCTCTATGCGGATAGCTTCATGGATGCCCTGCAACGCCATGCCAGAAAGGCTGTGCGCACGGTCGAAGGGTATGAGCGCCCGCTTACCCGCATGGAGATAAAGGAGATGCACCAACTGCTGGCGTATAAAGTGCAAGCCACTGCCGGTGTGTTACGCGCCTGCGCCGTAATGGAAGATGCCATGCCCCGCGTGGACGCCATGCTGGCCTCTGCCCGCGCCGCATTGAGCGCCAACCAAACCTTTCAGGAAGCCTTGCACGCGTACCAACAACTTGACGATGGCAAGCACAACACAGCCACGCTGACCGCCGCACGAAAACGCATGGATGACGCGGGAAAAACCTATCAGCAGTCTATCATGCAGCGGGAACGGACAAAGGAATCACTGGCTAACGCACTGCGCAAATACGCCGGGGTGGGCCAGCAAGACGACGCTGCCAACCTCTATGTGGCCCAGTGGGTGTATCGCCGGGTGCAAGATGATCCTCGCGTATTCCCGGCCATTATGGCTATTCATGACAACCTTGCGGACCTTTCCGAACGATTGGAAAAACGGGCCGCACTGTAAATCCCCCATCACCACGCTGGCCCGGCAGACGAGTTCCTGCCGGGCCTTTTCTTTATCCATACACACTTGACCAGCGCGAAAGCTGCCTTATTGTTGCACCGTGCGGCATAGTGATAGATGCTAACCTGCCGCACAGATACAGAATTTACGCTAAAGGAGACAAACGCATGTCGCAGACGTTCGAATTCAAAACCGAAGTGCGCAAACTGCTACAAATTATCACTCACTCTCTGTACACCAACCGAGAAATATTCTTGCGGGAATTAGTATCCAATGCCTCTGACGCGCTGGATAAACTCCGCTTCGCGCAGGCCAAAGGGGAAACGGTCAATGCCCCGGAACTTGAGCCAGCTATCGACATCCGCATCCTCAAAGACGACAAAACGCTCATTATTTGCGATACCGGCATTGGTATGACCAAAGAGGAGTTGGTGGACAATCTTGGCACCATCGCCCGCTCTGGATCAGAGCGCTTCCTTAAGGAACTGGCGGAACAGAATGAAGATCCCGGCAACATCATCGGCCGGTTCGGCGTGGGCTTCTACTCTGTGTTCATGGTGGCTGATACCGTTTCCGTGGATTCGCAAAGCGCCAAACCCGGAGAAGCGGCGTGGACATGGAAGTCTGACGGTCTGGGCTCCTTCGACCTTCTTCCCTGCGAAACGGACGCTCCCGCGCGCGGCACACGCATAACCATCTCCCTGAAGGATGACGCCTCGGAATTTCTGGAAAAATTTCGTATAGAAAGTGTTCTGAAAAAACATTCCGCCTTCATCCCCTTCCCCATTGTGCTGGAAGGCGAACGCGTGAACACCACTCCCGCTTTATGGCGCGAGCCAAAAACCAGCGTCACCAAAGAGCAGTACAAAGACTTTTATACTCACCTCACCTTTGATGATGCTGACCCGCTGGATACCATACATATTTCCGTAGACGCCCCTGTGCAGTTCAACTGCCTCGCCTTTATTCCGACATTCAGCCGCGATGTTTTCGGGCATGACCGCGAACGCTACGGTCTGGACCTGTACGTGCGCCGGGTGCTCATCCAGCACGAAAATAACGACCTTATCCCTGAATACCTTTCCTTCCTCAAAGGCGTTGTGGATACCGAAGACCTGCCACTGAACATCTCGCGCGAGACGCTTCAGGAAAACGCGCTTATTCGTAAAATCCAGCAAACCATCACCAAGCAAGTTCTCAGCCATCTGGAAAAGCTCGCCAAAGACAATCCTGAAGGCTACGAACGGTTTTGGAACATACACAGCAAAGTCTTCCGCCTTGGCTACAATGACTTTGCCAACCGAGAACGCTTCACTGCGTTGCTGCGGTTCAATTCTTCCACACATGCAGACAAGCAGGGGCTGACATCGCTGGATGACTACATCAGCCGGGCAAAAACAGATCAAAAATCCGTCTACTACATTACCGCCCCCAGCCGTGAGGCTGCCAAGCTGAATCCGCACCTTGAAATTTTCACACGCAAGGGGCTGGAAGTGTTGTTCCTGTACGAGCCCATTGACGAATTTGTCATGGACAATCTGCACACGTACAAAGAATTTTCATTCGTTGCCGCAGAAACCGTAAAGCCTGAAACGCTGGACGCTTTCCCCGATGTGGAAAAGGAAACCGAAGCCGAAGCGCTCTCCGAAACAGATAGCCAAACCTTTGATACGCTGCTTGCCCACATGAAAGAACTTTTGGGCGATAGAGTGACGGACGTGCGCGTATCCAAGCGTCTTTCTGATTCGCCCGCGGTGCTCGCCAGCCCGGACGGGGCCACCTCATCCATGGACAGGCTCATGCGCATCATGAACAACGATGAGTCTGTTCCCCAAAAGATTCTGGAAGTGAACCGCAACCATCCCATTCTGCGTAACCTGCTGCGCATTTACAAAACAAACGCCAACGATCCGTTGATCGAACAGACCGTGGTACAGCTTTTTGAGTCCTCCCTGCTGCTGGAAGGCTACCTTAAAGATCCCCACGCGCTAGTGGCACGCATTAACACGCTGCTGGAACAGGCCGGAAGCTGGTACACAGAAATCAAGCGTATTAACTAACGCCAAGGTACGCTCCAAAAGATTTTCAGCCAGACACACAGCTCCGCCGCGCCACTATGAGTGGAGCGGCGGAGTTTTTTGCGGTGGACGCGCAGCCGCAAACTCGCCACCACGCACCAGTGCGAGCCAAACACAGTACGAGACGGACACTGCGCGGGCAGACATAGTGCCAACCGGACACTGCGCGGGCAGACTCAGTGCCAGCCGGACACAAAAAAAGACGGCTTTCGCCGTCTCAAATTACCGCATGTTCCCCGTGTCGCCGCCAGTATGCGCACCGGAGCAGCCTGTGTCATATGTAGTATGAATATCGTGAAGGAGGGCTGCGTCACATGCTGCGGGGCGTAACTCTCGCAGGCGGCTCACCCCGCCCTACGCACGCATATGCCGAAAAAATACGCTTGCAGAATCCGCCATCGACGGAATAGCGCGATCCATTCCGCCGATGGCGATCCTGCCCAGTGAATCGTGACGTATCCTATCGGAATCAGCATGGTGAGTCCAGCATAGGCCTTTGTTTTTACAACACCTTCCCCAAAAAATCATTCCCCCTCGCAGCATCCTGCTCATAACACTATTAAATACATGAAGAAGTACAATATCATTTCCGCAGTTCAGACGCATGGCATAATTGGTCAAACCACCGAAAATGGTCCATTGGTCCAACCATCCTCACCACAACCCTCAGCGATGCCGGAGGTGTGTGTGCCCAAGACACACCTCCGGCCACTTCCGCTCTTTCCTCCATCTTACCCTCTCGCAAGAGCACTGCGGAATGCTGCCGCCATTTCGTAAAGCAGAGCATGTTTGCCTGATCCAAAAAAACAGGCGTTGGCAGATGCCAACGCCTGAGTGTTTCGCAGCGCAAGAGAATCACTTACAAGCGCATAGAAATTTTAGTTGCCTTGTCTTATTCTTCCGCTTCGCAACTTTCCGGTGCTTCCGCACGCATTTCCTCGATTAACGCTTTCAGCTCCGCCGCCATTTGGGCCAATTCTCCCACGGCAATGGCAGACTCATGCATGGCATGCGCATTTTCTTCCGCGGAGTGGGTAATGCTTTCGGTTGCGGTGACAATCTCGTCTCCCGCAGCAGATTGCTGCTCCGACGCGGCGGCAATCTCGCGCACGTGGTCAGCGGTTTGCTCCACCATGAGCACAATTTCATCCAGCGTTTTCCCGGAATCCGCAGCTAGGCGGGTATTTTCTCCAATGGCTTTGGCGGCGTTCTCTGAAGAATCCACGCTCCGTTTTGTGCTTTGCTGAATACTAGCAATAGCCTCCGTCACTTCCTTGGTGGCCTGCATGGTCTTTTCCGCCAGCT
Source organism: Pseudomonadota bacterium (assembly GCA_023460395.1). Lineage (GTDB taxonomy): Bacteria > Desulfobacterota > Desulfovibrionia > Desulfovibrionales > Desulfovibrionaceae > Halodesulfovibrio. Next base: position 143,528 of record JAEWQB010000020.1, read on the forward strand.
TGCGCACCTCGTCGGCGACCACGGCGAACCCGCGCCCGTACTCTCCTGCTCGCGCCGCCTCAATAGCCGCATTCAGCGCCAGCAGGTTGGTCTGATCGGCAATGTCGTTAATCACACCGACCACCGCGCCAATGCTCTCCGCCTGCTGCCCCAGCGCGTTCATATCGTCACGCAGGGCCAACGCGTCCTGCTGCACTCGTTCGGTAAGCCTGCGTGATTCTCCCACCACAGCGGCTCCCTCCTTGGCTTTCGCTTTAGCACTATCCGCCAGTGAGGCGGCCTCGCTGGCATTTTTTGCCACATCAATAACCGTGGCGTTCATCTGCTCCATGGATAGGGAAACTTCCCGTGTGTTATCCAACTGTTGCCGAGACGTGGTGGAAGACTGCTCCACCTGTGCGGAAAGCTCTTCTGCCGCCGAGGCCAGCCCGTTAGAAATATCCATGGCGCGTGAAGCCGCTCTGGCTACCATGTCGCTATGCGCGCAGATCTGCTCTTCCTTCTGCTTCAGCACGGTCATGTCTAGGTAAAGGCAGAAGCCCCCCACACACGTTCCGCCCATATCATATAAGGGGTACACATTTGCCAGCACGTGGCGAACGCCTCCCCTGTGTCCGGTAATGGTCACTTCTAAGTTGCTGAACACCTTACCGTTAGCGATGGACTGCCCCACTGCGGTCTGCCGGGAGGAATCGTTATAAAAAATTTCCGCGAGTGTGCGCCCGTGCTGCGATTTGGGATCGCCGTCTATCTCCAGCATATCCAGACATTCCTGATTGGTATACAAAGCGCGTTCCTTTGTATCCACCAGCAGAAACGGCGTGGGCAGTCCTTCAATAATCCCTTTCTTCAGTCCCATTTCCATCAGGTACGCCGTTGCCAGCGCTGTTACCGACGCGGTGAGAGGGGCGATGCTGGCCTCATGCGCTCTGGAATCTGGCGATGCATCCAACTTCCCCTCCGCCAGCGCGACAAGATAGTCGCGCAGCGTCCGAAGCGCTGTGCGCTGCCGCACAACACTATACCATGCCGCAGCCATGCAGAGCACCGCGATCAACGCAATGCCCGCCACCCATGCGGCAGGGTGTGCCCCGTCAGACATCGTGCCGGAAACGCCAAACCCCACGTAGGCCAACATGACCGCACATATACACCCAATGCCCGCAGCCAATACGCCAACTGCGAACCGTCCTCCCCATGCCGGAGGGGGAGTCTGCCCAGTAATTCCCATATTCACCTCGTTCCCGCTTCGCGAACCGCCCCCAGCCGTTCGCTATTCTACCCCAAAGACCAAAAAGATACATACTCCCCGGCTTGTACGGGGTGTATTCATCTTATCGCACCAAAGACAAAAAACTTCAGCCTGCTTTGCGAAAAAGCACATTTCGCAGATATCAGGCGCTACTACAACGGCACTCGTGCCGTATTCGCACACGATACGTTGCACCACCGGCAAGGACAAGAAAAAAACAAGATATACCACGGCAGGTAATGAAATTGCTGTATGTGTTGAGCGTATACTTCTTGTATTTCCGAACGATACGCAGGCGTGCCGCAGTCGGGCACGAAGGCCATAGAGACAATCTCTATGCGGGGAACGTCCACTAAGGGGAGAGCGAAGCAGGGCACAACGCGGTGGGGAAATCACAGAAAAGCCCGCCGTTGCGGGGGCAACGGCGGGCACCAACCATGCTTCAACGGCACAACCGTGAAGAAGAACCTAGCCCAAGGTCTTCTCCGCGATCATACGGAATTGCTTCAATCCTTTGGGATCACGCCGGAATTCACTGACGGGGCATCTAACACACGCATCACCATAACGGCGAAATAGTGTTGCAGCCTTACCATGAGAAATATTTTTTCCTCCGTCGACTACCACGTTGCCGGCGTCGGAAAAAGTTAGTCCCATGCCTTGCGCCACTTCAAGAAACCTCGCTGCAAACTCTTCCGGCTTCATCGGTAGCCCTCCGAATTCAAAGGATTTCTGCAACTCAGCATAACGGCCGTTCCGAAGAGAAACGGATGTACTTCCGGCTCCGAATCCACCCGAGCCAACCCAACCCACAGGCACGGCTCAGGGAGATACAGAACCTTCTCCAGCGGAGATATAAACGCATACTCTGGACCTTCCGTCAAGTACGAGAAAACCGATTGAACACTCAAAGCAAATAACCGATTACGGAAACCCCGCCATACGCCGCGTAAAAACGTTCTTTTCTCATATGGATAGAGAAATTTTCTTAGGTGACGCAAAATCCCTGATCTAAAAATTTTGAGAAAATATAGACTGTGCCGGTGTGCGGAAAAACCGTATCTGATGCAAAAACTGCTTTTTCGGCTTGACCAGTTAGTAATAATTGCTACTATTAATGCGTAGGGAGTGCGACACTCCCCTCCTTCACAAGGTATGCACCGTCTCAGGTCGGGTGGAGGGTGGCAGCTCCACCCGGCAGAGAGGGTGCCCGTGCCGGACTCACCGAAAGCAGAAAGGAGTTACACCATGGGTCAACTCGCACAATACGGTAATCTTGATATCGACTGGAACCTCAGCCCGGAGCATGCGGTAACGATGTATCTGGAATGGGGAAATAATGACTGGCATGCGGAATATCCGCCTGTGCGGTCTAAGGCCGACTATTCCACGTATTTTGTAGTGGATACGTGGGGCGAACAACCTGTGGTGCGACTGGTACGCCGTAATTCTGAAGCAGCGGAAGAACTGGTTACCGTTCCCCTGCCAGCCCGGCTAGCGAACCACTTTCATGACGAACATGGCGACCTGAAGGGAATTATGGAGCCTACTCCAGAAATCAAGGCATGGCTTAAAAAGGAACTTGGGCACGACTAGCAAAACCCGGCCCACACACGTTGCCGCACATCCATGGCAAGGCAATTTTCGCCCGCATCCGTACCACGATGCGGGCGTTTTGCGTACAAGGCCACACCGCCTCCGGCACCCGTGGTGTCACGCCGGGGACTGGCTACCGCACAGGGTTCAGAGCGTCAGCCAGACGATACGCCAAATGGGTATACCGTTTTTGCATTTTATTATTATGCACGGCGATAGTCAGCGCTTTGGATGAGCCAACGAGAATAACGAGTCTTTTACCGCGTGTTACCCCGGTATATATAAGATTTCGCTGGAGCAGCACATAGTGTTGCGTGAGCACGGGAATGACCACGGCGGGATATTCCGATCCCTGCGATTTATGAATGGATATGGCATAGGCGGGCACCAGTTCATCCAGTTCTGAAAAGGCGTAGATGACATTTTTTTCATCGTCGAAACGGACGGTGAGTTCCTTTTCCTGCTCGTTAATCACACAAATGCGGCCTATATCGCCGTTGAACACGTCTTTGTCGTAGTTGTTCCTGATCTGCATGACCTTATCATCGAGCCGGTATTCCCTCTCTCCGCGCCGTATCATATGCCCATTGGGGTTCAGAGCCCGCTGGAGTAGCAGATTCAGGTTTCCTGCCCCGGCAGCGCCCTTGTGCATGGGCGTGAGCACCTGAATATCGTTGAAGCGGTCCATATGGAAACGGCGGGGAATGTGATTCTTCACCAAGTCCACGACCATGGCTGCGCAACGCTCCGGGTCGTCCTGCCGGATAAAATAAAAGTCGGAAAGCCGTCCCTTTTCCGTCTCCAGATAAGGTACCTCGCCACAATGAATTTTGTGCGCGTTGGTAATAATTTCCGATTCCTGCGCCTGCCGAAAAACCTCAGTCAATTCCACCACTTCCACCACGCCGGAGGCAATAACATCCCGAAGCACGTTGCCCGGCCCCACGGAAGGCAACTGGTGCACATCGCCCACAAAAATCACGGTGGCTCCCAGCGGTACCGCCTTAAGAAGGTGGAACATGAGCATCGTGTCCATCATGGACGCTTCGTCCACCACCAACAGACCACAGGCCAGCGGGTTATCCTCATTTCGCTGGAATCCGTCTTCGCGAGGAGAATACTCCAGCATCCGGTGAATGGTCCGGGCCTCTTCTCCCGATGTTTCAAACATGCGTTTAGCGGCCCGCCCCGTGGGTGCGCAGAGCAACACCCGCGCTTTAAGTGAGCGGAACACCCGGATTATGGCGTTGGTAATAGTGGTTTTTCCCGTGCCCGGCCCCCCCGTAAGCGCCATAACCTTGGCTTTTGTAGCCGTGCGCACCGCCTCTAGCTGCGCCTCTGCCAGAGACATGCCCAGCTCTCCGACCACGCGCTCCACAACGGCGTCCGGTTCTGGAATATGGACAGACTTGGGCGAAGAAAGAATTTTACGCAGATATGTGGCAATGCCGGATTCATAGGCATGGAAACGGGAAAGATACACGGCGTCCTCCCCATCGGAAAGCGGCTCCAGAACCACCCGCTCCTCACGCGCCAGCGACAAAATGGCCTCTTCCACCATGCCGTACTCAATATCGAGATCATTGGCGGTTTTAGCAACCAGCAGTTCCTTCGGGTAATAGACGTGCCCGTCGTCCGTAATTTTCTTGAGGGTATACAGCAGCCCCGCTTCGGCCCGGAGCGGAGAGTCTTTCTCAAACCCCAGCTTCCGCGCCACCGCGTCCGCCGTGAGGAATCCTATGCCGTGGATGTCCATGGCCAGCCGGTACGGATTTTCCTGCACCACTGTGAGCGCGTGTTTGCCGTAAAATCTGAAAATGCGGACAGCATACGCGGTGGATACGCCGTGCGGTTGCAAAAACATGATAAGATCGCGAATGCCCCGGTGTTCTCCCCAGCCTTCTTCCACGGCCTGCGCGGTTTTACGGCCTATGCCTTCCACTTCCAGCAACCGCTCCGGTTCGTTATCGAGCACGCGAAAGGTGTCTTCCCCGAATACGGCGACGATACGCTCTGCCGTTTTCGGTCCCACCCCGTGGATAAGCCCGGAGCCAAGGTAGTGGCGAATCCCCTCCACATGGGCGGGTAGCACGGTTTGGTAGCGTTCCATACGGAGCTGACGACCAAAACGGGGATTATCTACCCACTCGCCCCACACTTCCAAGGCCACACCGGGTTGTGGTTCCGCCATGTGCCCCACCACGGGAACAGAGTCCCCCGCGGGTGTTTTTAGGCTGAACACGGTATAGCCGTTTTCGCTGTTGTGGAACACCACCCTGTCAAGCGAGCCGCTTACAGAGACAAGGCGCGTGCCCTCTGCGTCCTGCTGGGCATCGGCGGGCGCGGGGCCTGTGGGCAAAGGATTTTGCTGCATCCGGTTCATGTACAGGGGGGAGGCTTACAGGTCAAACTCATCCAGTTCCATAAGGCCGGAAAGTGGCGAAAGCGTCTGCCGCGCCTGTAGAAGCAGCAGGTCTGCCAGCACCAAGCACACCATAGCCCGCAGCACCGGCACCACACGGGGAATGGCGCAGATGTCGTGGCGTCCGCCAATGCGTATTGCGCGTTCTTCACCTTGTCTGGTGGTGCTAATCTGTTCTTTGGCAAGTGAGGGTATGGGCTTGATGGCTGCGCGCGCAATCACAGGCATGCCGTTGGCTATCCCGCCCAGCACGCCCCCCGCATGGTTGGAGGCGAAGGTATTGTCGCGCATGGTGTCATTGTGCTGACTACCGCGCATACGCGCCGCCGCGAAACCGGAGCCTATTTCCACTCCCTTCACAGCCCCCACGCTCATGAGCGCCTGCGCCAGCAGAGCGTCCAGCTTGGCGAATACCGGCTCTCCCAGCCCGGCAGGCACGCCCTGCGCCTCTATCTGCACTATGCCGCCCAGCGTATCTCCCTGCCCTTTCACTTCCCGGACCAGATGTTCCCATGGTTCCACAACGCCGGGTTCAGCCGCAAAAAAAGGACGACCCACCGCCCCTTCCGGGTCTGTCACCGCCGCAGGCACTCCGCCCAATTCCACGGTGTACGCCCGCACGGTAATTCCTTGCGCGGCGAGCAATTGCGCGGCAATCGCCCCGCCCGCCACCCGGCTCACCGTTTCGCGCCCGGAGGAACGCCCTCCGCCCCGGTAGTCACGAAAACCGAATTTACGGTCAAAGGTATAATCCGCGTGACCGGGACGCCAGACGTCTTTGATGTCCCCGTAATCGCGGGAGCGCTGGTCCGTATTTTCAATCATAAATCCAATGGGGGTTCCCGTGGTTCTGCCTTCAAACACGCCGGAAAGAATGCGCACCGCATCCGGTTCCCGGCGGGAAGTGACGGCTGGACCGCCCTGCCCCGGTCTGCGCAAATCCAGATCGTGCTGAATATCCTCTTCGCGCAACTCAATGCCGGAGGGGCATCCGTCCACCACGCCACCCAGCGCCGCGCCATGCGATTCACCGAAAGTGGTCAGCCGGAACAACCGGCCAAAGGTATTGCCGCTCATACCATATCCTCCGTGTTGGGCACATTCGTACATATGCCCGAAAGCGCGTTTGGAAAAAAACAAAGAAGACCGCGCCGTCCGCCCACAACGCGCCATCGCCATGCAACGGGGAATGCGCCGGGTATTCCGGTTTGCATTCCCGTATCAGCGGAGGAAATGGTGAGACAGCCCGTTACGCCATCTCCTTCCCGCATTCTCTCTCGTGGAAAGGGACTGGCAACTCACGCAGGGGCGGTCGTCCTTCCTCTCATATGGGAACAACTCATATGGGAACGATGTGCCGGGAACACGCAGTCCCACGCGAAAAATTGCTACCGGACCACCGTAACCGGGCAAGCCGCGACCTGCAGGACGCGGTGCGTGGTGCTGCCTACCAGCAGACCTTCCAGTTCCGAATGCCCGCGCGAACCCATGATAATAACATCGCACTTGTCAAAGTCCGCCAGTTGCACAATGGCGTCTTCCACCGGGCCTTCCAGCACCTTGTCCGTAAACGGAACCCCCATGTCCCGCAACATTCCCCGGTAAGGTTCCAGCAACTCGTTGGCGCGCACGGTAAGCCCGTGCTTCGCCTGATCATACGCTTCGGAACTGAGCATGGGCGGAACCTGCATACGGCAGTTCATGAGCAAAACTTCCGCTCCTACCAGTTTTGCAAACTCTCCGGCATACCGTGCGGCCTTAACTGAATATTCCGAGCCATCCACAGGAACCAATATCTTTTTGATCTGCATGATGATTCTCCCTAAAATTCCCATTCAAAGCGGTGCGAACGCACCACACGCGCCTTTTTTGATGTTGCTAGTCTAGCGAGGTATGCCCTTTTGTTTCAAGGAATTTTACGAGATACTCCGTAATTTCCTGCACATTTTTTTCACCATCCACGGTTATATGCGCCACAGCGGCGTATAATGGAACGCGTGCGGCGAGCACCTCTTCGACCTCACGCGAAACCGCCGCAGCGGGGGTATTCTGCGTGCCGGACAAAGCGGATGGCGTGGACGGAATGGGCGAAACGGGCAAATCGGGTGAGCCGGGCGAATCGGGTGAGCCGGGTGAATCGGGTACCCCCGGCGAAATAGACACATGGGGCGAATCAGGCAGCCCCGGCCCCCCTTCCTCGTCCGCAGAGGCCAATGCGGGCCGCTGCTCGTGCAACGGGTCCGCGCACAACCGCGCCACCAATGCATCGGCAGAAACACGCAGCCACGCCGTCAGGCCAGATTCCGCCAAGAGCAGACGGTTCTCCTCACGCAGCACCATGCCCCCGCCCGTGGCAACCACAAGGCATGGAGCATCGCATACCGCACGCAGCGCAGCAGTTTCCATGTCGCGAAAGGCTTCCCAGCCTTGCCGCCGCACAATCTCCGCCACGGAACACCCGGCACCGCGCACCACCAACTCGTCCGTATCCACAAACCGCCACCCCAGCCGGGCAGCCAGCTCGCGCCCCACAGTGGTTTTGCCACTGGCGCGCGGCCCGACTAAATATATCCGCCGTGCCTTCATAGGGCATCTCCCAGTCATCACAGGATATCATCGGGCCGTCTGGCAGCCCCCGCCAACCTATCCATATCCCCGCAAAGAGGCAACCGGACAACGTTCCCGGTGCCATAGCTGTTACAGGCGCGTAAAAAATAGCCCACGCGGGCCGTGCCCTCTTTTACCCCGGCAGGATTGGTGCTAGGAAGGGGCGACCTGTATTCACACATCGGGAAGGACAACGCGTATTGCTCTCTCCGCGCCACAAAAAAAGTGCCGCGGAGACTCCGCAACAGAATAAACGCTGACCGTCCCGCATAACCAGCCGTCCCTGCCAACGGCGAAAAAGGATTCTCCGTGGTGAAGTGTTTCCGCCCGTTCCCCCGCTTCGCACTTTCCCGCAAGCGGATTGGAACAATTACATATACAACGGCAACGTCCGCGTCTTTTTTACGGCTGTCTCTGGTCGTATGTCTGTGTTGCCTTCTCTTCACCGCCTGCGCCAAGCCGCCAGTTTCCGTCACGCAACCGGGCAGCCCAGTGCAAGAGGCTCCGGCCCAGCCCGAAACCACATTCTCGCCCCTGTCCCTCCCCGAAGCCGAGGCGGTGGCCCGACTTATGGATATCTCCCGGCAGGGTCTTTCCTCGTGGCAAGAACTTGCGCCGGGGATAGAACGCTCCTTGGCCTATGTGAGCCGCAAACCCGCCACAGCAACGGTACTACGCCGTGAGGGACTGAACGTCACATGGGGCGAGCTTCGCGCGTCCTTATTGCTCATGCGCGACCTGCTTCCCCGACTGGATGCCGACCCCACCTTGCTGGCGACGCATTTCCAGTTTTTACAACTCGCGCAAGATCCCGTGTTCACCGGCTATTATGAACCAGCCATTGAGGCCTCCACCAAGCCTTCCAGCGTGTATGCCTATCCTCTGTACGCTGTGCCGGACGACCTCAAAACACTGGACCTTTCCGCCTTTCATCCCCGGTTTACAGGGCAGAAAATATATTACCGGCTACAGGGAAATGCCGTGCTGCCCTACCACGACCGCGAGGCCATTGATTCTGAAAAAGCGCTCGCCTCACGTGGTCTGGAAATCGCATGGGCTAAAAATCCCATAGATATTTTCTTCCTTCAAATACAAGGCTCCGGGCGGCTTATTCTGCCGGATAACCGGGAGTGCCATGTTTTGTACGCAGGAAAAAACGGACGCGAATACGTCTCGCTCGGTCGTGTGATGCGTAACAAAGGACTGCTCCCGGCGGACGGCATTAGCATGCAGAGTATCCGCGACTATCTGGAGCGTCACCCCTATGCCATGCAAAGTCTGCTGAACAGCAACCCCAGCTATGTCTTTTTCCGCCTTTCGGACTCCGGTCCTTACGGCGCCATCAACCAAATATTGACCCCACGCGTTTCTCTAGCCACAGACCCCGCCCTTTTGCCACTGGGCGGAGTATTAGCCTTCACCGTTCCCCTGCCCGCAAAAAACGCGGAAGGCGGCTTCACCCCCGGCACCCCGTTTACGGGCATCGGGCTGGCACAGGATACGGGTGGGGCTATCAAAGGACATCGGCTGGATTTTTTCAGCGGCTATGGGGACGACGCCACGTGGATTGCGGGGCACATGAACACTCCGGGATCTGTCTGGCTTTTGCTCCCACGCACGCCATAACCGCTCCTTTTCGGGAGGCTCCATGAATGATTCCTCGATTTCCGTTCTCGCGTTGGATGACGATCCCATAGTTCGTCGCACCATGGCCGCTTTTCTGCAAGATGAGGGATTTTCCGTCATTGAGGCGGACTGCGGGCGAGCAGGACTGGAACTATTCCGTCAGGGCGGTGTGGACGCTATTTTGCTGGACTGGCGGCTCCCCGACATGCGCGCAGGAGAAATTCTCAGCACCATCTGTGAACAAGCCCCCACCACTCCCGTCATTATCGTATCGGGAACGGAACGGGTGGACGATGTGGTGGACGCTTTGCAGCGCGGCGCGTGGGACTTCCTTATGAAACCGCTCACGGACATGACCGTGCTGGTGGCGGCTCTGCGCAAATGCCTTTCCCGCGCACGCCTGCTGCGGGAAGAAGGCTTACGGCGCGAAACGCTGGAGCAGCAGGTGCGCAAACGCACCGAAGCGCTGGAACAGGCCAACGCGATGCTGCGCCGTCAGATAAGTGAACGGCTGGAGTTTGAACGAGCGCTTGCCGACAGCGAAGAACGATTCCGCCAGCTTGTGGAAAACGTGCGCGAGGCGTTTTTTGTGCGCGACATGAATACGGGCGCGTTTCTCTACGTCAGCCCCGCCTACGCGGAAATATGGGGACGCTCCTGCGCTTCGTTGTACGCCGCGCCGGAATCGTTATTTACCGCCGTGCACGCTGCTGACCGTCGCCGCATTCTTCTGAGCTGGGAATTGCTCACGCGCACCAACCGTCCCATGGACGAAGAATGCCGTATTGTCCGCCCGGACAATACCATTCGCTGGATTCGGGGCCGCGCGTTTCCCGTGGAGGACGATGCAGGCACCCCCTACCGTATCGTGGGCATTGCCGACGACATCACCCGACGCAAACTTTCCGATGAAAGCATCCGCCGGTCTTTGCGGGAAAAGGAAACCCTGCTCAAAGAAGTTCATCATCGGGTGAAAAACAACCTGCAACTGGTTTCCAGTTTACTCAACCTTCAGGCCTCGTACATCCGCACGCCGGAAGACAAGGAACTTTTCCTTGAGTCGCAAAATCGCATCCACTCCATGACGCTGGTGCATGAAGAACTGTACCGCTCTGACGATCTTTCCTGCGTGAACTTCACGGACTACCTGCCCAAGCTCGCGCATAAGCTTATGGCGGTTTTCGCCATGGGCAAACATATCCGTCTGCGGACGGACATCCAGCCTCTCTCGTTCCCCGTTGACACTGCGATACCCTGCGGATTGATTATCAACGAACTGCTCACCAACGCGCTCAAGCACGCATTTCATGGTCGGGAGGAAGGCACGGTGCAACTTTCCGTCACGCGGGAGCGTAACGTGGTGCGCCTTGTCATCCAAGACGACGGCACGGGTTTTCCGCAGGGATACGACCCGGATACCGCCCGCACTCTGGGGATGCAACTGGTGAGATCGCTGGTCGATCAACTGGGGGCTGTTCTGACTATAGACGTGGTTGAAGGCACCACGTTCACCATCGCTTTTGAAACGCCCAAAGGAAATATTCCCCAGCAACACGCGTAGCCGGCTTCATCCACGTGGCTCCGCGCAGGGGAAATATGGCACCCATGCGTGGGAAATATAGACGCTTCCGTCTCTCGCGGACAAGAGCGCTGGCCCTGTCGGAGCAGCATCCCGACAAACCTTCCGTGTGTTCACGGAGTAATTACAGAAGGGCATTCCCAACGACATTCCCGCCAGCTCAAACGTGCCCCGCCATATACAAAGGCCCGCCACTCCGTGGCGGGCCATAGCATCAAACTGAGGAGTATGCGCGGCCTCCAGTGGAGTTATGCCGCCGGGGCACAAAGCCGGAACCTCACCCATGCCGTCTATAATACAGAAAACCAGCTTCCGCATTTAAAGAATCCGGTAATACACAGGCTCCCGCACAACCAAGCCCTTCGCCTTCATCCCATCCACAGCGGTTTTCACCGCACGGGCCGAAGCTTCGTGCGTCAGGAACACGATGGGCACCTCAGCAACACCCCGTTCCTTTTGCGAAGCCTGAGCAATGGAAATGCCTTGTTCAGCCAATTCTCCCGCCAAATCACGCAACACGCCGGGAACATCCCGCACGATAACCCGGAAATAATACCGGGAACGCGCCTCGTCCGGCGGAAGAATATTTGCCAACGGGAAGGTTTGCTCCACAAATCCCGTATTATTAGGATGCGCTCCACGCGCCACGCTCAAAATATCCCCCAGCACGGCACTGGCTGTGGGTAAATCGCCCGCGCCCTGCCCGTGCAGGAAAACCGGCCCGCAGGCATTTCCTTCCAGCCGCACGGCGTTATACGCGCCGCCCACACGGGCGATAAGGTACGTATGGTGGACCAGCGTGGGGAACACCCCCGCCTCTATTTTGCCATCCACTTCCTGCACTTCGCCCACCAGCTTCACCCGGTAACCAAATTCGCGGGCGCACTCAATATCTTCCGGTTCCACGGCAGACACTCCCACCACGGGCAACTTGGCGAAGGGATATTCCACGCCAAATGCCAACCGGATGAGAAGGCACAGCTTGTGCGCCGCGTCCAACCCTTCAATATCCAACGTGGGGTCCGCCTCGGCATACCCCAGTTCCTGCGCCTGTCTGAGCGCAGTGGAGAAGTCGAGGTTATTGGTGGTCATCTCAGAAAGAATATAGTTCGCCGTACCGTTCAAAATACCCATCAGGCGGGATATACGGTTACCAGCCAAGTTTTCCTTAAGCGTATCCAAAATGGGAATGCCGCCGCAGACACTGGCTTCGTACTTAAGGTGCACTCCATATTCCGCCGCCAGCGCGAACAGGTCCATACCTTGTTCCGCGAGAAGCGCTTTGTTGGCGGTAACCACGTGCTTCCCGGCGCGAATGGCGCGTTCGATAAGCCGTTTGGGGGCGTCTATGCCGCCCATTAGTTCCACCAAAACATCCACTTCCGGGTCCGCGAGCAGCGCTTCCGGGTCGTCCGTAAGCACCGCGCCTTCGGGAACAGGGACGTTCCGGGGTTTAGACACATCGCGCACGAGGATGGTCTTAATAACCACCTCGCGCCCGGTACGCCGGATAATCCAGTCCCGGTTTTCTTCTATCACACGGGCAAGCCCCGTGCCCACCGTACCGAATCCGGCAAGCGCCAGCACCAACTTGTTTCCGTTAGCCACAGACATCTCCCCCCGCGTTCAGCAGTTTTCTGATGCCACGGCACGCCTGATGCGTGCGGTGCTCATTTTCGATAAGGGCAAACCGCACGTGATCGTCACCAAAGTGCCCGAACCCCAGACCGGGGGAAACAGCCACCCTGGCTTCCGTTAACAAAAGCTTGGCAAATTCCACAGAGCCGAGATGACGGAACTCTTCAGGGATCTGCGCCCACACGAACATGGTGCCCTTAGGAGACGGAACCTGCCATCCGGCGCGGTCCAGCCCCTCTATGAGGCAGTCGCGCCGGTTCTGGTATATCTGCACGATATGGCGCACGCAGTCGTCCGGTCCGTTCAACGCCACTGTGGCGGCTATCTGAATCGGCTGAAAAATGCCGTAGTCCAAATATGATTTTATGCGGGTAAGCGCGTGCACAAGCTCCCGGTTCCCCACGCAGAAGCCCACTCGCCAGCCAGCCATGGAGTAACTCTTGGACATGGAGTAAAACTCCACCCCCACGTCCTTGGCGCCGTTGGCTTGCATAAAGCTGGGCGGTTTATACCCGTCAAACGCAAGATCGGCATAGGCGATGTCGTGAATAACGTACATGCCGAATTCTTTGGCGAAGTCCACAATCTTCTGGAAAAATTCCGGGGTAGCCAGCTCCGTGGTGGGGTTGTGCGGGTAACTCAGCATGAGCACTTTAGGCTGTGGCCACGTCTGCCGTGCAGCCATGGTCAAATCCTCAAAAAAGTCACGTCCCTTGCCAATGGGAATACGGCGAACATCCGCACCGGCAATAATGGCGGCGTAAGTATGAATAGGGTACGTGGGGTCTGGAGCAAAGACCACATCGCCGGGCGAAAGCATGGCTAACGCAAGGTGCGAAAGCCCTTCCTTCGCGCCCATGGTGACCACGCATTCTTTGTCTGGATCCAAATACACGCCGTAATTGCGCTGATACCAATCGCACATGGCCTTGCGCAAATTGGGAATGCCTCTGGAGACGGAGTAGCGGTGATTGATGCCTTTCGCCGCCGCCTCGGTCATTTTGTCCACGATGTGCTGGGGGGTCGGAATATCTGGGTTACCCATGCCCATGTCCACGATGTCTATGTTCTGGCGGCGGAGCTGCATCTTCAGCTCACCAACCACTGCAAAGACATAGGGGGGCAGACGGTGCATACGCGGAAACTCTTGCATAGCCTTGGCATCCTCCAATAACAATATGAAATAGGCACGTACACTATCGCGCAGGCACTGGGCTGTCAAAGAATCTATTGTCAGCGGCCCCGCATTTTTTGCTATTTTTGAGCATCTCATCATATTTTATTATAAAAACACTTTTTTTCATCACCCAACTCCCGATATCTGGCCCCACATCCTTCACTCAATAACAAAAAAACTTTAAGATCAGCCTGTTAGTACACCCCCTGTTTCCACTCCCTACGCCGTTCTCTCCTCCCATTACTCTTATTTCCTTTCCCCTCTTTCCCCTCTTTCTCCGCTTCACCCGGCGAGGATGCTCCGCAATAAAACACCGGCCTCCGCTCTTGCGAAGGCCGGTGTGCATATCGACCATTGCGCCCTGACAACGCCCCGAAATTTCTGTTTCCTCACAGCAGACCAAAACAGCTCTGCCGGAAGCAATGCGGAGGTTCCACTAAATGACCGAAGAAAGCAGCGCTCCCGCCCCGGAGGCCGGTCCCACGGCTCCTGCCTGCATGCCGGGCACTACGCCCGCTTGCTCCGCCTCCGCGATGCCCGCGCCATGTTCACTCATGCCTTGACCATACATGCTGACGGACGATTCGTTCTGCACAGAACCGTAAGTTGCCATGGCCTTGCGCCGCAGCCAGACGGGAGTTCCGGCTTCTTGCTGCTGGCTTGCGCCCACTGCCGTATCTCCGGCACCAGTGGCCCGGAGAGGCTCCGCCACGGAGCGCCCTGCCTGATCACCCTTGGCGGCTGCGCCCGTTACTCCGCCAGCCGCCCCGGCTCCTTGCGCTGCCCCTTCCATACCGGAAGATTCCAGCGTCAATTCCCCGCTGGCTACCATGGCCCGCGCTTTTTGCAACCCGTGCTGCAAAACAGCCTGAATCTCTTCAGCGCTGACCACCCCGTCACCATTCAGGTCGTTGGTGTCGTTGGCCTTCTTACCGGAGCCGTTTTCGCCGTCCGCGTCGGTTAGCGAAAAACTGCCGTGGCGGCTGTCCGCGCCGTCCGTTCCCCCTTCCGCACTGCCCCCGCCGGACAATTGCTGGGAAAGGTCTTCGCCGCCGCCCATCGCCTGCACAAGTTCTTCTGCGGTTAAATGCCCGTCTCCGTCCTTGTCGTAGGCTTCAAACAGATCGTTGGAAAGCGTGGATTCCGCACGGCTTATCTTACCATCCCCGTCCGAATCTTGCTGATCGACGAGCATATTGGCCATGCGGTACAGGGAGTCGTCGCCCTTACCCGAATCGAGGTACAGCGCAAATTCTTCCTCCGACACATACCCATCGCCGTTGGCATCCATCTGCGAAAAACGATCAGCGGATACGCCCATTTCTTGGGCGGAAAGTTGCCCATCGCCGTCTTCATCCCGTTGGCTGGTTACGCGCTGCGCGACTTCCGCAAACGTTTCCTGCGAGGCTGCTGGGCCACCCGATGTTGCGGACGACCACGACCATACGGAACTTTGAGAATCTATGGGGGAAATACTCATGCTGCTCTCCTCGGCAAAAGCGCTACGCCATATCCGGGGTGTGATCCGCCTTTCCGCAACGAGTACGGTAGAGCCCAACAAGCTCAGACGACTTCAGGCTGACCAGCACAAACCCAAACGGACCAAAACAAACTGGGGGGCACACGGGCGACCCCGAACAAATCCGGGCAATATAGGCGAATGCTGACAACCTACTCAGCAAACAGAGGCCCGGCAAAAGCTGCCGTTACAGTCTTTCGGGGAGAGCACAGCAAAAAACGGTCCATGAAGAACCGTTTTTGTATCGCAAGGAGTATAGATATTTGTTACGCTTGTAACAACATAATTTTACAGAGCTTTCCAATCTTTAATGCGCAAGTCCACCTCAGCCCCGCCGTTGTAGCGGTCAATACGGGGAGAATAGGCGAGACGAATCTGCCGCCCCTCCACGCTGGGGGGAATTTCTGCCGCCATGCGCCATGCCTTGGCATGCAGGGTCACACCGCAGCGGACATCAAGAAGTTCCAGCTTAAGGTGTTTACGGGCGAACACACGTCGCGATTTGACCAGCAGCGGCGGCGAGGCAAATACCGGTTCGCTGTTACCCATACCAAAGGGCTGCAGCAGTTCCAGTTCCTTCAGCAGCGTGAAGTCCGACGCCATATCAAACCCCAATTCGCCGTCCACCCGCAGATGCGCCTGCAACGGTTCAGAACCGATAGCCTCTTCCACCACAGAAACAAAGCGTGCGCGAAATTCATCTAACCGTTCCGGTGCCAGAGAAAGCCCCGCAGCCAATTTGTGCCCGCCAAAACTCTGGAAGAGGTCGGCACACCGGCAAAGTCCGTCATACAGATGAAATTCCCCCACGGACCGACCAGAGCCTTTAATGCGCTCTCCTTCACGGCAGAGAATGATAGTGGGGCGATAGTGCGCCTCCACCACCCGTGAAGCAACAATGCCTATAACCCCGGAATGCCAGTCTTCGCCGTACAGCACCAGCGCGTTGCGTCCGAGTTGGGTTTCGGCTTGTTCCAAGGCGGCTTGCTGAATGCGCTCTTCCTCATTTTTCCGCTCTTCATTCATCCCGTCCAGTGTTGCCGCAAGACGACGCGCCACCTCAGGATCATCCGACATGAGCAAATCTAGCGCCAGATCAGCCCGCCCCATGCGGCCTGCGGCGTTGATGCGCGGCGCAAGGCCAAAGGCCACCTGCCCCGCGCCCACGGCGGCCCCGGCAGCGTAACCGGAAACCTCTTTCAGGGCAGCCATGCCAACACGTCTGCCTTCCGCCAGTACCAGAAGACCGTTTTTGACCAAAACCCGGTTCTGCCCAGCCAAATCGACCACATCGGCAATGGTGCCCAACGCCACCAAATCGAGCAGCGTCCGCACATCCGCGCGGTGTCCTGTGCGGGTGCCAAGCCGCGTATTCAGCGCGCACATGAGAAAAAACGCCACGCCCACTCCCGCAAGCGCGGGACAGGGGCATTCCCGCAGACGGGGATTGCAGATCGCGTGGGCATCGGGCAGGCGCTCGCCGGGCAGATGGTGATCAGACACCACGACAAGCATGCCCAGTTCACGGGCGCGGGCCACCGGAGCGAAATCTGAAATACCGCAGTCCACCGTCAGCAGCATCCGGGCGCCCTGCTCATACAGCGCCTCCACCCCCGCCACATTCATACCGTAGCCTTCCCGCATACGGTTGGGCAGATGGTGCAGCGTCTGAATGCCATGCGCGGTCAAAAAATGTTTCACCAATGCGGTGGAGGTTACTCCGTCCACATCGTAATCGCCCCATATCGCCAGCCTGCGGCCTTCCCGGAGGCCCTGATCCAGCACCTCAGCGCTTTCTTCCAGTCCGGGCCATTCGCACAGCGGGGCGAGTTGGCGCAAGTACGGACTAAGATACTGCTGCATAGCCTCCCGGCTGTGCAACCCACGCTGCCACAGCAACTGTGAAAGAAACTCGGAAATATCCAACTGCTTTGCCCATGCGGCAAAATCGCGCGGCATATCTTCCGCCGGAATATCCGAGCGGGGAATCCAATTTTTGGACAACAAATGTCTCCAAACAGGCTAAGGGTTATCAGGCAAGATGCGCGGCAAGGGCGGCAAGTCGTTCCGGGTCCAGACTGGCGTCCAGCTCTTCCATGAACGCGGCAGCGTCCTCAACAAAAGGCGCCAGACGCACCAAAAGGGGGTCGCTTCCGGCTGTCAACACAGCGGCAGACAGGGCTATATCCCCAGTCTGTTGAGCGTGCAATAAGCAGTCAGCCAGCTCAAGCAGTGTTGCCGCCGGTTGATATTTCCCGGCGAGAAGCGGCTGGTGATGCCAATTAATAGGTTCCGTCAGCGCTTCCGGCAAGTTCCAGTACGCGAGGGCATGCGCCCCTACCACCGCGTGATCCACCCCCCAGTACCGGTCCTCGGCATCACGGTCTGTGAGCGGCAGCGCGTCTTCCGCCCGCCGCTGTTCCCCCGTGTCATCGCTATGGAGAGCTCTTCCGGTGTCACGCAGCGCACGGATATTCAACCACGCCCCCGGAGCGAAGGCCGCGATGAGGAGCTTGCCCAAGTCGTGCAACAGCCCGGCTGTATACAAAATATCCGGGTCCACCACCACGCCACGCCGCACGGCGTGCCGCGCGAGGCACCGGGCCGCCACCGCCACGCCGGCTTGGTGCACCCAGTGCTTCTCCCGGTTGAAGCCCGGCGGAAATGGGCACGCGCGGGTAAGCTCCGCCACCCCCATGGAAAGGACAAGATTCCGCACCTCCACCAGTCCAAGAACCGCCACGGCACGGGGCACGGAAGCCACTTCGGAGTGAAGCCCGTAGTACGCGGAATTCGCCATGGAAAGCACCCGCGCGGAAAGCCCTTGCCCACGGGAAAGCACCTGAGAAACGGATTCCAATGACGCGTGGGAAGCGTCTGCCGTTAGCCGGAATAAATCTCGGAGCAGACCCGACTCGTAAGGAAGATCACGCAAGCGATGCAGCAAGCTGCCAAGAAATTCCTGCGCCTCGTGGTACTGCGGCATGGCAGGCTCCCTTCGGGGCAAACCGCCCCACCCCCGTGATGTTTCGTTCCCGGCTGTCCGCGTAACGGCAGATCAGGATGTCGGACGTTCTTTACCGGCACCCGGCTCGGCCTCAGGCTGCGGGTCCACGGCAAGGCCAGCCACCATGTCGCCCCCGGTCATATCTGAGGGAATGGAATGCGCCGCCCCTGCGGGATGAGACGTTTCGTCAGAGCGCGATGGCGTGGCGGCAGAGGCCGTTCCCAGTTCTGCACCGGATGCGTCCGCAGTCGGGGCCGCATCGCCCCGTTCGCCTTTCAACGCCTTGGCGCACAGGGCAAGTTGCCGGTTCGCGTCCGCCATGCGCTCCTGCGGCACAAGATCTTTCTGCTTAAGCCACATCAAAAAACGCACACCAGCTTCCAACGCGGGGTTCATTCCAAGGCACCGGAGCAGATGGTCTATGCAGCGGGAGTAGTCTTTGCGCTCCAGATACACACGCGCGATATTATACAACAAATTTTCATCGTCCCCGGACAATTCCAACGCGCGGGAGTAATAATCCATGGCCTGATCCAGCATATTGTTTTTACGCAAACTGATGCCGAATTCATTAAATAAGTGCTTATGTTCGCTATCAAAGGCGGCTTCCAGCTTCACCAAGCGCTCAAAGATATTGTCGGCTTTTGCCACCTCGCCCCTATCCAGATAGGTAAGCCCCAACCCAAAGTTGGCGCGGACGTTCTCTTCGTCCACCTTCAGCGCGTTGTTATATTCAAATTCCGCGCTGAATCCCTCTCCGCGCTGGCGATGTCTGTCCGCTCTGGCTATGGTTTTGTTCAACTCGCGCATGCGGGGAAACACGGTCTGCATATAGAATTCCGGCTCAGGCTGGAACTTTTCGATAAGTTCCTCAATTTCCACCTTGCGCCGGGGGCCGGAGGGCACATAGTTGGCGTTCAGGGGCTGCACCATAATAATGCCGTCCTTTTCCTCCACAAACCAAAAGGCTTTCTGCACCGTCTTACGCACTGTGGTGCCCGCACCGACTTTGCGCAATTCCTGTGTGGAAAAAATGCCTTTAATGGGTTCGCGTTCCTTGCCGGAATGCCCCTTACCCAGTTCCATCTGTTCGGTCATCCGAGTGCTTCTCCCCCGGCGAAACGCGGCAGTGCCGTCTACGCCTTCTGCATGTCCGCAAGAATGTCGTGCACCGTGTGGACGGGATTTTCCGATCCCGTCACCGGGCGGCCCACCACGAGAAAATCTGATCCGGCCCGCACAGCCTGCGCTGGCGTCATGGTCCGGCGCTGGTCATCGCCCAAGGAAACGGGACGTATCCCCGGAGTTAGACAAATATAGCCAGCTCCACAACTCTTTTTTATACTGGCGGCTTCCCATGCGGAACAGACCACTCCGTGCATCCCCCAATCCCGGCCTGAAGCGGCAAGGCGCAGCACAGTGCTTTCCACGCCGCCCATGCCTTGGGGCAAGTCTTCTTCCGTCATGGAGGTGAGCACCGTCACCCCCAGCAGCAACGGTGAGGAGCCTGCGTCCGCCGCGCCTTCACGCAGTCCGTCCAAAGCCGCGCGGGCCATGCGTTCGCCGCCCATAAGATGAATATTCAGCATATCCACCCCATGCCGTACACTCGATCGTACCGCACCCCGGACCGTATTGGGAATATCGAAAAGCTTCATATCCAAAAACACACGAAAGCCCATATCCCGCAGTTTTCCCGCCATGTCAGGACCAGCGGCGGTGAATAGCTCCAGCCCCAGCTTCATCCAGACATCGCATCCCTTCAACCGCGTCGCCATGGCGAGCGCCGCACCCGCATCGGGATAGTCCAAGGCGATAACCAAGTTAGCCATTATGCCACCCCCGCATAATATGCTCCACCAAACCGGGGTGGCAGGCGGGAGACAGCGTCGCCGCCAAATACGCGCAGCGCAGTTCGTCGTAGGCGCGATCCAGATCGTCATTCACGATCCATGCGTTAAACCAGCGGGCCTCGCCCATTTCCCGTTCGGCGTTGGTCACCCGGCGGGCAATGGTTTCTTCCGTGTCCGTTCCTCGACCGCGGAGCCGGCGCTCCAATTCCGCGCGGGAAGGCGGCAAAATGAACACATAGCAGCCCTGGCCCAGACTACCGCGCAACTGTGCCGCGCCCTGCACGTCGATATCAAACAGCACATCGCGCCCGGAAGCCAGCATCTCTAATGTGGCCTGCTTGGGCGTACCATAAAAATTGCCGTGCACCTGCGCCCATTCCGCAAAAAAGTCCGCATCGCGGCGACGGAGAAATTCTTCCCGCGAAAGGAAATGGTAGTCCCGACCATGCACCTCGCCCTCTCGCGGTTGCCGGGTGGTGCAGGAAATAGAAAACCCAAACCGGGGAAATTCCTTCAGCAGACGCCGGGTCAACGTGGTTTTTCCCGTGCCGGACGGGGCGCAAAGGATAAGCGCTATGCCACTGCGCGGCGCTTCGCCCGCATCTTTTCCGTACACAGTCCCGGAAATGCCGGAACCCGGTTCCCTCTCTGCCGCCGCGCCCGCTTCAGGAACAGCCGGACCAGTTTCCTCAGACGCCGTCATCATGCCTCCTCCTGCGTGAAACGCTGGCTGATGGTTTCCGCCTGAATGGCGGACAGGATAACGTGGTTGGAGTCAGTCACCACAATCGAACGGGTCTTACGGCCTTGCGTGGCGTC
Organism: Pseudomonadota bacterium; assembly: GCA_023460395.1. Taxonomy (GTDB): domain Bacteria; phylum Desulfobacterota; class Desulfovibrionia; order Desulfovibrionales; family Desulfovibrionaceae; genus Halodesulfovibrio. The sequence continues at coordinate 164,623 of JAEWQB010000020.1, forward strand.
CACAAGCCGCCCCGCCGCGCGGGCGTCTTCCCGCACGCGGCGCATAGGCGCGGACGAGGGGCTATAGATGCCTATAACCCGTGCCGCGACCACATAGTTGCCAAATCCTATGTTAAGTAGCCGGTTGGACTTCATACCGCCCTACTCCAGATTCTGAACCTGCTCACGGCACTTTTCCATCTCGTTTTTGAAATCCACCACAATATGGGAAATTTGCGGATCCTGTACCTTATTGCCGCACGTATTGATTTCCCGGAAGCACTCTTGCAGCGTGAAGTCCAGCCGCTTGCCCGCGTCTCCGCCAGAATGCAGCAATTCACGCAGCCGGGCCAGATGCGTGGTGAGGCGGGTAATTTCTTCGCTCACGTCCAGCTTGTCGGAAAGCAGGGTGATTTCCTGAAGGAAACGTTGTTCCTCCAGTTCCACCTCGTTGCGGGCCAGTAGTTCGCGAACCCGCTCGCGCACGAGGGCGAAGCGGTCTTCCTTAATCTGAGGTGCCCGCTCGGCGATATGAGCGGTCCACGCTTCCATGCGTGTAATGCGTTCCACCATGTCGCGTTCCAGAGCCACAGCCTCAGCCGCGCGGGAGGCATTCCAGTCACTCAACGCGTCAGCGAGCCCCCGCTCCAGCGCGGCAAGGAAATTTTCGTCCAGTTCGGCACCGGCGTCTTCCCATAAAAAATTCATGCCCAACAGACGGTTATAGTCTGGAGAAAACGCGTCTCCCCGCGAAGCCGCAAATGCAGACAACCGGTCTAACATGGCTCCGGCCTGCGCCGCGTTGAAAGAAACCGCCATCAGTTCCGGGCGCTGCACCTGAAGATTCAGGCACACATCCACCCGCCCCCGGCTGGCAAACTGGCGCACAACTTTTTCAAACCGCGCCTCGGCAGACCGCACCATAATGGGCAACCGCCACTTTACGTCTAAATGACGGCTATTTACGCTACGCACTTCCCACGTCATGGCCACGCCGTCCGTTTCTGCAAAGCAACGGCCAAACCCTGTCATACTTCTCAGCATCAAGCGCCTCTTCATACGGCAACGCCCTGCGCAAGCAGGGCGGCAATGGTTCTTTTATGGCTTCAGCATCGGTGATATCCGGGAAGTCGATACCCGTTACGGCATACGCCGTGCTCCGGCCTCGTCTTTTCTGTTCAGCTTGTTCGTATGTATCACACGCGGCCCCGTTCGTCCGCTTTTTTCTCCGCCCCGTCCCGGCGGCACATCCGGCGAATCCGCCATATTCTTTCTGAAAATTACGCGAGGTGCTCCAGAAAACGCAGTTGCAGCGTCCCGTTTTCCACGGACTGTGCCACCCCCCGGTTCAGACCGCGCACGCGAGAGCCTTCCGGCAATGAGGCGAACCGGCACTCCGTATATACCTGTGAGATTCCCTCGCGGGAAGAAAGCGACTGCACCACCACGTCCAGCGGAATGGCGGAGCGCACAAGCTCGTTCAAAAACGCTGCCTTCTTTTCCGCCACCAGTTCGCGCACCGCCCTCGCACGGGCCGTGCGCACCTCGCGCGGAAGCTGGTCCGGCATACGCGCAGCCGCCGTTCCGGGCCTGCGGGAATAGGGAAACACATGCGCGTAGGTAAGCGGCATGGCGCGGACGATCTCCAGAGTGCGGGCAAACTCCTCATCGGTTTCTCCGGGGAATCCCATGAGGATATCCGCTCCCAATCCGTAGACAGGCCATACCGCACGCAGTCGCTCCAGAAACGTCAGCAGCGGCTCCACGGTGTAGTGGCCTCTTCCCATACGCCGCAGCACACTGTTGCTGCCTGACTGCATGGAAATATGCAGTTGCGGCGCAATCAAACGGGATGCGGCAAATGTTTCCAGCGCCCTGTCATTCAACTGCCCCGGTTCCAGCGAGGAAAGCCGGAACCGCGCCTTCCCGGCCCACTCCGCCGCGAAAGTCCGCTCCAGCGTGTCCACCAGCGACCAAAAATCCGGTCGGGCCGCCTGCACAACAGCCGGAGCGTCCGGCGCGTCGGAAGCAACTCCGGGAACACAGGCTGAGACTCCGGCAGAGGGAGGAGTAGCCTCCAAGTCGCACCCGAACTGGCGTAAATTTACTCCAGACAGGATAATTTCACGAAAGCCGCCATCCAGCAGCACCCGCACCTCGTCTACAATCTCAGAAACGGACCGCGACCGGGAGCGCCCCCGCGCCAGAGGGACAATGCAGTAGGTGCAGCGGTGGGAACAGCCGTCTTGCACCTTCACCACGGCCCGCGCGCGCTGAGAACCTGAAACGGAAAAGGCGGGAAACGCGGCGTCCCCTTCCTTTTTGGGAAGCGATTCCTGCCCAGCGGGCGCGGAAACCATGGGAGAAGGGCCGGAAGAGCGCTGCTCCGGGAAGACGGCAGCAGCATATTCCTCATCCGACACACCGGATTCAGTCAATACTGCCGAATCTGACAGCGATAGGGCTGGAGACACCGGGGCCGGGGACTCCCCCACGGACGACCGGGACTCCGTCAACCGGGCATCTGAGGAATTCAGTACCGGTTCCGCGCCGGAATACTCCGCGTTGTGATCGGCACTGGCTCTGGCAGCCGCGCCGCCACCGGACACGGGGAGCATCGCACCCGTAAAAAAGCCTTCGGGTAGTCGCTGCAATGTGTCTTTTGCGGTCTGCGGCACCACCTGTTCCACGCCGGGCAGGCGGGCCAACTCCTCACCCAGCACCTGCGCCGCGCAGCCGGTGATGATAATGCGGGCTGCGGGGTTGTCGCGGTGGGCCTGACGCACCGCGCCACGCACGTCGCGGACGGCGTTTGCCGTTACCGCGCAGGAGTTTACCAACACCACCTGAGCGTCACGGGCGGAGTCTGTTTCCACAAATCCGCGCCGCGCCCACGCTTCGCGCAGTGCTTGGGATTCGTACTGGTTTATTTTGCACCCAAGGGTACAGAGAAAAAAGGTATGGGGCTTCTGCCTGTTCTGCATGGGTAGTCCTGAAAAGGTTCGCGCTGCGGCGTATTGGTGTGCGCCACACTAGCCATCTCGCCGTTTGTGTCAAGCGTGAGGGACTGCCCCCAAAAAAACGAAAACAGCCGCCCCCCCCGCCTGCACGCCCACGCAGGAGAACATCCGCCACGCTAAGGCGTGCGTCCGCTGCCGGAAGCCGGAGCATAGGGCAGCAAGGTCAATCCTTTAATGCGGCGGTAGAACCAGTCCGCCTGCACATCCGCGCGCTCTTCCGCCATACGCAGCGTGGTAATAGCCATGCGTCCCACCACAGCGCGGCCTTCTTCTCCGCGCCAATTCGTGCGTGCGCCCCACACGGAATGCAGCAGCAACGGTTCTCCAGAAATCGGGTCGGGACCAAGATACAACCCGATATGCCCTGTGAACCAAATGAAGCTATAGAAGGGAACTCCGCGCTGGAGAATACTGTTCCGCTTTTCGCTGGTTGTTTCTCCCTCAAGCGGAATAAGGGTGCCGCCCCGCATGCCCTGCTGGCTGGAGTTGCGCGGCAGCCACACGCCAAAGGGGGTGAACATATCCCGCATGGCGGCGGAGCAGTCACGATTAGCCAGCAGCCCCCCCCAGCCATATGGTTGTCCCATCATCTGATCGGCAATCCGCGCCACCATAGCTTGCGAGAGAGGCAACGGCATACGCCGGGCCGTTTCTCCCGACAGGGTAGTACGCACCAGCACAGCTTCGCCGGTCACCGCTCTGGCGGGAAGAAAAACATCCCACCCTGACTCTTCCATCGCCTGCCCTGCGTCACGCGCTTCCGCCACCGGAAAGACTGCGCCAATATGCGCTGTTCCGGCAAATACTCCGGGGCTTCCCGCAGGCAGCTTTCCGGTTGAGACTGGAGGCGCGTAGAGTGTCACGCCATCCCGCACGACAGCCACGTAGGTTCCTGTGCGATAGGCCGCCGCAAAGGCGTCATCCACCCAGCCCACGGAGTCCGCAGGCAGCCACCCCGCCACGTGCCCCGCTTCGGCAAAAAGCCATGCCCCGTCCGCTGAACCGTGTGTGACGAGCACCGGAGTGCCCTGCCATACTGCGGAATTTTGCATATAATCAAAAGGGTAGCCCTCTCCCGCCTGTCCCGGACTATAAAAAAAGGGCTTATCCGTGGGCATAACACGAAAATCCGCATTGCGTGTGACAATGGCCCGCCGGGCCATGGACGGATAGCTAGCCGCCATCTGTTTAGCCACCAACGCTTCCCATCGGGCCAAGGACCACGGTTGCAGGTTTTCACCATATCCCTTGCGTGTGCCGAAGGTTCGCGTGCCCCAAAAAGCCTCGTCCACAGGCAAACTGGCGGCCCGCATCTGCCACGGTGTGAAAAAACGGTTCACAAACCGCTGAAACAGGGCATCCTGCTCGTCAGAAGAGAGTAGCGGAGCCTTGCCCGCCTCTCCGGGGGCGACATACAGAGCGGCTATCTGGGGATAGATTTCCAAATCTGCCACCCCTTCACGGCGCGTACCGCAAGCAGAGAGAGCCAGACAGCACAGCAGGAGGAAAAGCGCTCGCGCTCCGGGCATGACGCGCACCATGCCGCCCCGTACCACAGCCTCTTCCCTGCGCGTCGGGCTGTTACGCGGCCCACCCCACAAGCTGTCGCATGGCTGGTCGCAGTACCGCACCGGCGGACACGTTTCCTTCCCCGCCCTTCGCCCCATACCCCGCCGGGGCTGGCAATACGGCATGCCCGCACCGCGCCCGGCATATATTCCCACCGGACCGCCGGATGACCTTTGTGATGCCAACTCCATTCCTCTCACACCGGCAGCGTCCCTTCTTTCCCATTCATGTTCCGGTATTTCGCGCGTGAGCACGCCATATACCGCGGCACGGCATCCCGATTCCCGCCGGGCATCCTCAGCCCACGCACGCGCCTCCGTCGCATTATCCGTCTCAAACCATTCCACGTCGCCATCCGGCCATAGGCTGCGCACCACAAAGTCCGTCATATCGTCGTCTCCCGTTTTCAGGGGCAAAAATACCTGCTGCCACACCCTGTGCACCCCCGCGCCGCATATGGCACGGAACTCGCGGCGAAGCCGTTTCCCTTTACGCGAACCCCCTCGCTGGCAGACCATGCCACGCACAAGCACCCTGCCATAAAATTTGGAGTGTGTCCTCATCGCCCTCGCACCGGGACAGAAGAACGGAAAAGTAAAAAAAATGACGCCACGGAGCGCGTCATCCCAAAAAGCGGCTTACTGAAAGGTAGCGGAAGGGCCTTACCGAAAGGGAGCGGGAGGGGCCGCGTAACCAGAGGAAAAGCGGCTTACGAAAAAAGCCTTCAATCTGCTGAATAGCCAAGCTGCCGGAGACTCCGACCTTCAGGCATCACCCGAAATCACCCAAACGCGCGGACGCCACACTGAGTACGGTAGGCAGGTCATGGCAATGAACAAAATGTGCAAGCGGTATCAGAATTCTTTTCCCGCCCAGATCACCCGCCCAATGACTTCCCAATTGGGGAATTCTTCTTCCACGGCGACTTCGATATCCTGATAGGCTAGTTCCCGGTTGTCCCCCCGAAACAGATATCGGCCCGGAGCGCGGGAAAACCGCTTCACATAAATTTCGTCGTGCACACGGACCACATAAACGCGATCTTCCACCAATTCCCTGTCCCGCTCATTCACGAGACACATATCTCCGTTATGCAGCGTGTTCTCCATGGAACGGCCCATAACTTCCATAAGCTTCAGGTGGCTTGCGTCCGTTGTTTTACGCAGAACCCAGTCTAACCGGAAGGCATACACATTTTCCCGTTCGCCTCCGGTTTCCAGCGAACCGCCCCCCGCGCTGGGGCGTGCCCGCGCTTTTTCCACAAAAACAAACTCGTCAAGCATACTGTGGTCCGCCACCGGGGAACGCTCTGAGTGCCGCACAGAACCTGCGCCCTGCACGTCATGGGAACGACCCGCATTCCGCCCCACAAAGGCGGCATTGCCCGGAGAAGTCGCTGGTGTATGCGGCACCAGATGCCACGTTGTTCCCTCGCCGCTCTCTCCGGCGGCTCGTTCCCGCAGGCCAGCCAAGGGAACACCGGGGCGCCCCTGCCGCACCCACGCCGCATCGGTCATGCCTTCCAGATAATCGGTAAGCCTATTCAGGTTAGTACGGCTGGGGTGTCGCTCTCCGTTTTTCCAAGCATACACGGTGCGTTCACTTACCCCAGCAATGCGCGCCAATTCGGCAATGCCGCCGACCAGCCCGATGGCCTCGCCAATGAATTCCTGAATGCGCCAGTCTGCCCCGGCAGTAGGTGTGCTGTTCATATGGGAGTTATGCTAGCACATTATGTGGAGAAGTAAATCCTTTTTTCGCACATATCCCGTCGTGCCCTTGACGTTTGTGTGCGAAATATGAAATATCTGCACAAAGAGTACAGGAAAACTTTTCAAAAACGCGGGGAGTTGCCCATGGCAAAAACCGGTCGCCCCGCAGACATTTAAGAGAGGAGCACTATGAACATACCCCATCCTCCCGACCACGACCATGTGGCATGCAGTCTCTGTGGACGGGGCTTTGCCAGACCATGGCATCTTATACGCGAGGGTATACCTATTTGCCCCACCTGTTCCCGTCCCCTTTCCTGCCGGGGCGGGTACGAACCCATGATCCAGATAGAGGCTGGCGAGCACCAACGGCTATTGCAACTTTACTACGCACACTTTGAACACGATGTACATCCATCGGACAACTCCGCCGTGGCTGTGCGGCAGGCTATTGCCCGATGCAACAGATATTATGAAGGAGGTACGCCATGCCAATAGTGACGTGCAAAACATGCGGTGCGCAGTTTCACACCCGACCGGGACGTATCACCGCAGGACGCGGGAAGTATTGTTCCCGCGAATGCGCGTCCGCCGCGCGGCGTATCGCGCACGATATGGAATGCGCGTGGTGTGGAAAAACCATTTCCCGCAAGCATCCGCGCCAGAAGTTTTGCTCCCGCGCCTGCGCCGCCTCAGCAGCCCATGCCGCCCAGTTTGGCAAGCCTCGTGAACGCAAATGCGCGGGATGCGGAACGATGTTTCAGCCCGTCCGGTCAGATGACCGCCACTGCGCCAGTGCGGAATGCCGCATGCGCGCGGCACAGGAACGCCGATGCGGCGCTCCAAATGGAAACCTGCCCGGCCTGTTTGAAGACCCATGGGCAAGCGGAGCCATTCCTCCTGACCGCTACGGGAAAGACCTCTACCGCATGCCGGACGCCGCGCTGGGGTTTTAGCCTGCCGCACCGGCACGTGTGAACTGTGGACTGGCATGCCGGTAGGCGGAACCTTCCGCCGGGGCTTCCGGCGTGCGCCATCTCACCATTGCGCAAGGAGCACCGCTGCCTTGCTCCGACCGGGGAAACCGCCTGCCGCATGCGCGGAGGCACACGCACTCAACGCTGCAACATGCCACGGCAACGCAGTCACCCGCCGTGGGAGGGAGAAGAATATGTCTTGTGCTGACACGCAGGTATTTTTCGGCGCACCGCGCCTTAACCACATCACGCTTACAGGTCGGGTGACGGCATCCCCCGTTCCCGGCGTCACGCCCGGCACGCCGCATCCCAATCAGACCCAACGGGACGCCGTGACCATTGTTCATCTTCATTTATGCGACCAAGGCCCTGCACCCGCGCAGGTTCCGCCCCCTTGCCCTTCCCGGCGTCCGTTTACCACAGGAGCCGCCATCCCCGAAAAGGCACCCGACGCAAAATGGACCAAGCCGACTCCCACAGTCCCCATCCTTGTACGCGGCGGCATGGCGCACTGGTGCGACACACTGCTCCCCGCCGGGGCGTTGATATACGTGGAAGCCAGCCTGTGCGTGCTCGACGGAACGCCTGACGGCGTTTGCCTTTCGTATCTGGAAGCGGGCAGCATCCGGCTGCTGGACAAACAGTCCCCGGTGCTCCCCGCACAGGCCGCCGCTCCGTCCGGCACACCGCCACATGCATGCCCTATCAATCGCCACCTCCGGCTGCGCCTTCAGGAGACAATATCTCCCGCACATGTGCTACACGCGCTCTGCTCGCTGCCTTGTCCTTCCACCCGCTACGCGCACTAAGGAAATGCCATGTATATTCCCCGCTATTTCCGCATTGAAGAACTGGTTCCTCCAGCGATGCACGAGGCATGGAAACACGCCCCGAATACCCTCTTCATGCTGTTTGATACTGACGCATTGCGCTCGCTGGACGCCCTGCGGCACCGATATGGGCCTATCGCGGTAAACACGTGGGCACAGGGAGGACCGTTCCGCTACTCCGGGTGGCGTCCGTGGGATTGTTCCGAGGGTGCCGCGCTGTCCCAACACAAGCTTGGACGCGCCTTTGACTGCAAGTTCCACAAAGTCACCGCCGAAGAAGTGCGGCATGATTTGGCCTGCCGCCCGGCAGATGAGGCGTTCACCCGCATCCGGCGGGTTGAGGCATTCCCCGGCATGAGCTGGTTTCATTTTGATACAGGCAACCACGACAGAGAGGCGCAGGGGATATTCGTTATGGGCGCTCCCCGTTCTCAACCCATTCCGCCCTTTGCATCCTCCACAGGAGCCGCGCCATGCCAGATATAGCCCCGCTGACGCCCCGCTTCATGGACTCCCCGCATGGTGCGCACGGAACGCAGCGGGCGGGAACCGCTCCCCAGCATTTCGGATACGCGGGCGGAATGCCGGACCACCCAGCCACGGGCATGGCAAGGGACGCCCCTCTTATTTATGTGGGCTTGTCCGCCATTGCCAAAGCAGTCGGGGCTGGCCCCGGCACTATAAAACGATGGATACGGGACGAGGCGTTTCCTGCCCGGCGCTGCTCAGACGGCATTTATCGGGCGTCGGCGTCCAGCATGCGGCAATGGTTTGAGCCGCCCTTTCCGGGCATGCCTCCCCGGCAGGCGGAGGCATGGGCCTCTCTTGCCCGGACGCGTAACCAGCAGATCCCGGACTGCCGAAGGCCGGAGGGGTTACCGAACTAATCTCCGGGCGGCACGACGCCATCCGCGCGGAGAGGCCAAAACAGTGTTGCCGCGCGGGAGCGTTTCACCCACGGGCCACGCAGAACAGGCGTGCGGCTCTCCACCACACCGGATGAGAACTGGCGGGACGAGGCACCGCAAGAGAGGCGGGCATCCCGCAATCCCATACAAAAAGGGCAGCGGAAGTTTCCGCTGCCCTTTTCTTCTGCGATATCTATTCGCTACGCCGAACAGCGCAACGTCTTCAAACCATCTTTGAACAACACTTCCATTTTGTCTGGGGAGGTAACGCTCTGCACTTCCCCCATGCCGAAGGTGGGATGATCCAGCACCTCGCCCACCGCATAGGTGTCCCGCATAGAATAGGCGCGGGCGTCATCGGTGCCTTTAGAGACGATCACCGACTTCCACGCAATCATTACAGCCTCGGCTTCCTGCCGCGCACGCTGTTCCGCACGGGTTTGCGCGGCTTTTTTGGCAGCCTCGGAACGGGCAAGCGAGACGGACTCCGCTCTGGTTTCCCCGGTGCGCACCTTGCGGACGCCGGACGATTCCGACTTCAGCTTGGGCTTGCGAACCTCCCGATACTTATGCACGCTGCCACAGGCTTGACACTCCACCTTCACAATGGTGTCGCCCACCATGGCCACAATAACATGGCCTGTGACATCGTTACAGCGGGAACAGGAGGTTTCAATACGGCCACCGGCAGACAGTTCTTTAGTCATCATCTCTCTCGATCTCGTTAGCTGTGAGGCACATATGGTTTTCAAATCCGTGACAGGCAACGCTCGGCGCACAGAGAAACGGTCAATGCAAAACCGCCCCGGCATGACGGCGAACCTTTCGCATATCATGCCCCGGGCGGCTTGACCACCGAAGCGCACCGGCAGCATACCGGACGGATTCTCCATGGAAATATCACAAATAGACATTGCGCCAGCCTGAACGGGCCACCACATAGCGTTTCCATGGAAAACCGCAAAGGAGGCCTGCGTTAGGAAGTTTCGGCGCAAGGGCTGGGACAATAACGCCTTGCCCCAGCCATGGCAAGCCCCGTGACGGGGAGAAACGCGGGTTTTCATAAACCCCGGTCCCACGGCGAACACGGGGCATCTGCAAAAAGCCGCCGTCCGCACCGGCCTCACGCGGGCGATGCGTCCTCGTCACAACCATGGGGAGAAGAACAGTCCTCCGCCTTCTCACCTTCCGCCGCGTTTGTCTCCACGCCCGCGTCAGCCATCAGTTTACGGCAGGCGGCGCGCATTCCCTCCATCTTTCCGGCGAGTCCGGTCCGCGCCAGAAACGCGCTGTCCGCCTTAGGACGCCGATAGTGGGAATGCAGCACAATCAGGTCATGCTCCAGCACATTGCCCAAGTGCACCGCGGCAAGCGGAATATCTGTCGCGCCAAATACCGGCGGCGGACAAGTGGGGCAAGTTTCTCCAACATGAACGGCATGACCGCTTTCCGGGGGACGCGAAGGGAAGTGGTGCCCCAGCACTGCCTCTACAACGGGAACGGGCAACCCCCACAGAGCGAGAAGATATGCGCCTATCTCCGCATGCGTGGTATGAAGCACGGAAAACTCGGCTTCCGGCAGCGTCAGTTCTTCTTCCCGGACCTTACGCAGCACCTCGGCGTATTCGGCAGATAAATGAGAAAGCAGCACGAGCTTGCCCACATCATGCAGAAGCCCGGCGATAAACGCGTGGTCCGCCACCTCTCGCGTTGCCCCCATCTGTAACGCCAGCATCCGGGAAAAATGGCCCACATGCGTGCCGTGCCGCCACAGATAATGCAGGTTCACCGCCAGCCCCTCAGGCGGTCGGAACCGTTTTGTCAATTCCAACCCCAGAACCAGACTTTTCACTGTTTCCGTACCCAGCAGCACCACGGCCTGATGCGGACCGGAAACATGCCTGCGCAGCCCGAAAAAAGAAGAATTCACCAGCCGCAGTAACGAAGCTGTCAATCCTGTATCACGTTCAATAAGCTCACCTATGTGATCCAACGAGGGGGAAGGGGAACGCAGTTCCCGTTCCAATTCCTCAAACACCTCCGGTACCGTGGGCAGAGCCGCCCCCCCAGCGAGCAAATGCCGCACGCGCTCATTTTCCAAAACGTGCCGCAAACGCATGGCCTGCTCCACAATCTCTTCCAGTTCCCCTGCATCGCAAGGCTTGGAGACAAACTGATGGGCGGGCAATACGGTCTTTAAAATCATCTGGCGGTCTGAGTATCCAGAAAGAATTATCCGCAAGGTATGCGGATGCCGCCGCTGCACTTCCGCCAACAAATCGCCCCCGTCCATGCCGGGCATGCGCATGTCGGAAACGATCACATCATGCGGAGTACGCTCCAGAACACGCAACGCCTCCTGCGCACTGCCAGCAAATGAGGTTTCCCACTGACAACGGCGGATGTGCAAAGCCCGGCGCAGTCCGTCCAGCACACCGGGGTCATCGTCCACAAAAAGCACTCGCAGCATATGTTGACTCCCGCCCCCCGGCCTTAGTTGTTTCCACGTATTCACAACCATTATGCACTAGAGGAAAAGCCTTCGGCAAGCCCCACGTATTTTTCTACCACCGGGCCTCCGCGACTGAGGGGGGCGGACAAAAAGAGCAGCCGCCCTTTGGCGGCGTTGCGCACCATCCCTTCCCTCTCCCCCGAAAACCGTATCGAATCGCAGCCTTGCCCGGTGCCGCGTGAGGCTTTGTCACTATCTAACCGAAAGGGCGCCCCGCACGGTAATTCCGGCGAGGCGCTGGATTTCCTGTCCCGCAACGCCCCTTCCACCGCTTGCGCCAAATGCCGAGGCAGGGTACCCAAAGGCGCACCCGTGCGACACTCCCCACCGGATGTTTGTCTGGCGGGCCGCAGGTGCCCGGACGATGCCACGACCGGGAACGGACGCGGCACCACGCGGAGAACACGCGACACCACGCAGGAGAGGAAAGGGAATGGATATTTTCGTAGAGCTGGATAACGCCGCAGAGCGAAAAGAAATCGTCAACGAACTTGGCATATTGGGAGAAGCATCGCAGCATTTCCGCACAGCGTTCACGGTGCAACGTATTGTCGTACCTGACGATTTCGATGCGAAAGTCAACGAATTGCAAGGTTCCGCGAACTATCGGTCCACCCCCGGCATGGAGCCGGTATCCCGCACCATACCCACTCGCGAAGGGTACGTTCTCCTGTTTCATCCCATGCTCTACACCAGTTCCGCGTATGACAACCATGTGCGGTACGCCATCTACTGGCACGAATTCACGCTGCTGGTGAACCGGAGTCGGTTCCCTGTGCTCCTGCGGCACAAGCTGGACCGTTTTGCCAACTATTTCGTCAATCTTTACCAACTCTACGATCACTATTGCGCAGCCCGGCGCTCCTTTGAGTTTCGCGACGCCATCCTCAGTTCCGTGCTCAAGGAACAGCTTTCTTCCACCGCCAGAACAGATTTAGAACGCTCCCTTGCAGGGAGCCTTGCCCTTTTGCGTAACAAGGCGGAATATTATGACTGGATTCGCTTCCAGATTATGGAATTCCGGGAGCATGGCAATGTGAACGACTTTCTGGAGCAGGTGCGCGACAAGATAACCCGGCTCTCTTTTTCCCTTATCTACGCGTATGCCACCATGGACCACTACGCCGACCTGCGTCACCACGAATCGCTTATTGCCGATGCCCCCATGCTCAATGGTAACACCCGCGCGTTTCTGGAATATCTGCGCCTCAAGTATCAGGAAGACGCCGTGGACCTAACAGACGGCATAGACCTTATGGAGGCGCTCTGGGCAAATTTTGGTGTCCGGTTTGTGGACGGCGAACGTCTGATGGAATGCGAGGTACTGGATATTTAAAAAACGAACCGGCAGATAAAAAACAGCGCGTTCGTTCTATACGGGATATTTTCCGTAATCAGGGCTGGCCTCATCCCTTTCGTGTATTATCTTAGCGGACCGTGCGCACCTTCGCGCTCACCGCGCAGGAAGCACACGGGCAGCAGACAGCCTTCCCGCCGGGTGGCACTTTCCACGAAGTCGGCGCGACACTGGCATCAACCCGTTTCACCGGACACGGCAACAGAAAGGTGGCTCATGCGTAAGGTTCTCGCTATCGGTTTTCTTCTTCTCGCCACAGCGGGTGGCGGCGTGTGGTACTGGCAAACCCAGCGCCCCGCGCAGGAAACCCGCATTCTGGAAACCGTCCGGCTTGAAAAAGGTGACGTCCGCGCCACCCTTCAGGCAACAGGCATTATCAAACCGGAAGTAGGCGCCATTGTAAAAACCGGCAGCCGTGCCACCGGACTAATTAAACAGATGTACGTGCGCGTGGGAGATTCCGTAAAAAAGGGCGACCTTATCGCGGAAATTGACGACCGCGAGCAACAGGCGAGTCTGGAGGAAGCCGAGGCCACATTGCGGAAAGCGCAGGCGGAATTTTCCCGCGTGGAAACCGTCTACCCCCTGCAAATCAACGAGGCTCGTGCTCAATACGAGGCCACCCGTGCCGAAGCGGACTATCTTAGTCTGAGCCGCCGCCGCAAGGAAGAGCTTGTGGCGAAGCAGTTGGAATCGCAAGACAGCCTAGACGATGCGCGGCAGCGCTTCCAAGTGGCGGATAATACGCTCAAGGCCCGCGCCGCCACGCTGAAACGTCTGGAGACTGAATACCAACTGGAAAAAGTTAAGGCACAAGAAGCCGTAGCCGCCGCAGAGGCTTCGTTAAATTCCGTCCGGGTCCGCATTACCTATACCACTATTTACGCCCCTATCGACGGCACTGTCAGTCAGGTAGCCGCCCAGACCGGAGAAACCGTTGTCGCCGGGCTGGAAGTTGCCAACCTGATTACAATTCTGGACCCGGCCCGCCTTGAAATGTGGATATACGTGGACGAAACGGATGTAGGTCAGGTACGCCCCGGCATGCCCGTGGAATTTCGGGTGGACGCCTACCCCGACACTGTGTTTTCCGGCACAGTGGACCAGATTTACCCGGAGCCGGAAGTACGTGATAATATTGTCTACTATCAGGCTCTCGTCAGGCTTTCCTCGGAAACCGCCATGGAACTGCGACCGGAAATGACCACTCAGTGTACCGTGGTGGTAGAGCGCAAGGATGGCGTGCTGGCTCTGCCCAATGACGCGCTGAAATGGGTGGATGGCGAACAGTATGTTTTTGTACGCGACGCCAACGGCCGAGTGCGCCGCGTGCAGCCCAAACTGGGGCTTGTGGGACAAAATTTCAGCGAAGTGCTGGATGGCCTGACAGAAGGAGACACGGTGGCGACACGGCTGGTGCTGCCCTCTTCCGGCGGTGCGAGGCGTTAACCCGTGACACACTCCGCACAGCCCGCAGCCTGCGTTCTCACCGAAGCGCTTACCCGCACCTTCACGCAGGGAGAGCTTACAGTGGAGGCGGTAAAGCCGCTTACCCTACGCATAGACCATGGAGAATTTGTGGCTATTCAGGGGGCGTCCGGTTCCGGTAAATCCACCTTGCTGCACCTGCTGGCGTTGCTGGACAGCCCGTCGGGCGGACACTACTTTCTGGACGGAACCGACACGGCGAGTATGGATGATGACACCCGCAGTGCGGCACGGAACCGTTTGGTGGGCATAGTCTTCCAAAGCTTTTATCTGGTGCCCTACGCCACAGCGCTGGATAATGTTCTGCTTCCCGGCCTGTATGGTACCAAACCCAACCGCGAGTTGCGCCCGCGTGCCGAAGCACTGCTGGAACGCGTGGGGTTGGCTGACCGCATGCACTTTCGCCCTTCAGGACTTTCCGGCGGGCAACAGCAGCGGGTGGCCCTAGCCCGCGCCTTGCTCAATAATCCTCCGCTGCTTCTGGCGGACGAACCTACCGGACAACTGGATTCGGCCACCAGCGCCGATATCCTCAATCTGTTTGAGTCCATCAACGCCACGGGAAAAACCGTGGTTATTGTCACTCACGATCCGCAAACCGCCGCGCGAGCGCGGCGACGTCTGGAGTTCGCGGATGGCCGCGTTGTGGACGATACCCGCCAATATTAGGCTCGAAACCGTGCTGCGGCACGCGTGGCGTATCCAGAAGACCGCGCTTACCGCGCTCTGGGCCTTCAAGCTGCGTGCGCTCTTCGTTATTGCCGCAGTCGCGCTCGGCATCGCCTCGCTTACGGTCATCATCGCCGCGCTGGACGGAGCCAATCGCCGCGCGGAAGAGATGACCGCAGTGTTCGGGCCGGACGCGCTGTTCATCCTTGGTGGCGACATCACCAACCGCGCCGTGGGCCAGCGGTTCTATACCCTGTCATGGAATGACGTGCTCCGCATTCGCCAGTCCTTACCCGGCGCATATCTTGTGGTGCCCACTCAGATGGTGCGCGGGCAAACCATCCGCCACGGCAATGCCAACTGGACCGTGGGAGCCACCATAGGAGCCACGGCTGAGTACGGAGACTCGTGGAACTGGCCTCTGGCGGAAGGGCGCGACATTTCCGAAACAGACGTGGAACGCGGGGCACGCGTCTGCCTGCTTGGCGCAATGCCCAGCCGGGAACTCTTCGGCAAAGCCAGCCCCGTGGGCAAGACAGTGCTTTTGCAAAATAT
Organism: Pseudomonadota bacterium; assembly: GCA_023460395.1. Classification (GTDB taxonomy): domain Bacteria; phylum Desulfobacterota; class Desulfovibrionia; order Desulfovibrionales; family Desulfovibrionaceae; genus Halodesulfovibrio. The sequence goes on from JAEWQB010000020.1 coordinate 180,199, forward strand.
TCCTTTCACAGTCGTGGGCCTGCTGGAATCGCGGGGCATGAGTGGCGGCGGGGGAAATCTGGATGACAGGGTTATTGTCCCGCTAACCACCATGACCCAGCGGTTTGGTACTGACCGCAACTATTTTGGCTCCGTGCGCGTCAAATTCCATGATGCCCGCAACATGGACCTGAATATCGCCAATCTGGAAAGCCTGCTCCGGCACTTGCACGGCATCCGGCAAGGCGATCCCAACGATTTCACTATCCTTTCCGCCAGCGAAGTACAAAAAGTTCTCACCATGATTAAGGGGGGGCTGACCATCTTTCTGGGTATCACCGCAGCCGCCGCCATTCTTGTAGGAGGCTTTGTCCTTGCCAATCTGTTCTATCTTTCCGTTTCTGAGCGCACGCGGGAAATAGGCCTACGCCGGGCCATGGGTGCCACCCGTGGTACCATTGTGGCCCAATTCCTCGCCGAGGCGGTGGGGCTTACCCTAGCGGGTGCTCTGGTGGGTGTTTTTCTGGGCCTTGCCATGGGGCAGATGCTGACCCGGCTGGGACTCATCGATATTCGCCTTTCGTGGAGCATTTTTCTCTGGGCACTGGGAGCCGCGTCCTCCGTGGGAATCATCTTCGGCCTGCGCCCCGCCCGACGCGCCGCAGAGCTGGACCCCATTCAGGCATTGCGGGGAGACAGCTAATGTTTGATGGCACCCGAATAGCCGTACAGGCTCTCGCCACGCACAAGCTTCGCACCGTGCTCGCCATGTTGGGAGTCTTTTTAGGCTCGTTGGCGCTGACTGGCGTTATGCACGTTTCCCAAGCCATGCGCCTTCAGGCGCAGTTGGAAACCGAAAAACTGGGACCAAATCTTTTCGCCGCCGTGGCGGGCAAGGCGCGGTTTTCCCGCTCCGGTTCCGTGCGCTTTGGAGGCGCTCCCACCACATTCACTCCCGCAGACGCCGCCGCGCTGCTGGGCACCATGCCGCAAGCGGCAAATGGTGCTCCCTATGTGTCTGCCACGGGGGCAGTCCGTTTTCAAAACACCACAGTTACCGCGCAGATTGTGGCTACCGTGCCCGCTTACGCACCGGTACGCTCCTTCACCGCCAGCCTTGGGCGGTTTATCTCCAGCAGCGACGAAACGGAACGCCGCCGCGTCTGCGTGCTAGGCCGGACCATTGCCGCCAAGCTTTTCGGCAAACCGGAAACCGCGCTTGGCGCTCTGGTCTATGTGGACCGCACAGCCCTTACGGTTGTGGGCATAATGGAAGAAAAAGGCAGCGACATTTCCGGCACCGATCAGGATGAACAATTGTTTGTCCCGCTGAGTACCTACATGCGGCGGATGAGCAATCAGGACTTCATCTCCGGCGTATATATCACCCTGCACGAGGGAGCTGATACCAGCGAAGCGAAACAGGTTGCCACCGACATTCTCCGCGCCCGGCACCACCTTCGCGGGGACGAGGCGGATGACTTCGCCGTGCTTACCGCGCAAGATGCCGCCAAACTCCAGAATGAAGCGCTGGATCTCGTCTGGACGCTGGGGGTGATGAGCTCCGGCATATCCTTCATGGTCGGCAGCCTTGGCATTCTTTCCATCATGATTCTGCTGGTTCGTTCCCGGCGTCTGGAAATCGGCATCCGGCGCGCCGTGGGGGCACGGCGCAGAGCCATTGTAGGCCAATTCCTCATGGAAGCGGGCATCATGTCTGGCACAGGCGGCGTTCTTGGTGTATTGGGAGCGCTGCTATGCGTTACCGTGGTTTACCGCGTGGGTGGTTTTCCCTTTGTATACAACCCTCTGCTTATCAGTGCCGCCTGCGGCGCTTCAGTGCTTCTTGGACTGCTTGCCGGAGCGTATCCGGCATGGAAGGCGTCCCGCGTGGAGGTACTGGAAGTGCTGCGCGGTCACGACACATAACTGTTTGGAGCGACCATGCCACGTTGTGGAACCGAAACCATGACCCTACGCTGCTACGAAGCCGGACCGGATGGGCAGCCCACTCCGGCGACCTTTGCCAACCTCTTTCAGGAAGCGGCCTCCAACAACGCCCGTGAACTTGGCTTCCCCGGCGACCGGCTATGGGCCGAAGGTATGGCATGGGTGCTTACCCGGCTTGGCATGGGCATTCATCGTTACCCCGCCGTGGGCGACCCGGTGACCATACGCACGTGGCCTTCCGCCCATGAACGCTCTGTAGCCCAACGCTGCTACGAAGCTCTGGACGCGCAGGGCCAAACGCTCGCATGGGGCACCAGCGCATGGATGGTTATGGACATGCAATCCCGCCACGCCCTGCCTGTGCCTACCTTTGTCACCGAAGGTTATCCCAAAGGACAACCCCCGTGCCAGCCCTTTGCCACACGCGCGGTGCCCAAGCTGAGGGACGAATCCACCGCCTGCGCGGCGCAGATACGCACCCGCAGGGCCGATATGGACATGAATGGACACACCAACAACGCCCATTACGCGGAGTGGGTTATGGAGCCTGTGCCGTCCCACGTCTGCGCCCGGTACGAACCAAGCATGTTCGACATCACCTTCCGCGCGGAATGCGGCGCGGGCATGGACGTGCAGGCCCTGTGCTCCTTTACGGAAGAGCATGGCGCAGACGCCGCATCGCAGGTACGTGAAAGCCTTCATTCGCTGCGTCTCCCCGATGGCACGGAACTGTGCCGCGCCCGGACCTTGTGGCGCATGCGTAAGGACTAGGCGTACAATCGTGCGGCGGAAAAACGGCCCCGCCGCGTTTTCTTCGGGTGGCACCATTCCACCTGCGGCATATATTCGCGGGCAGCACCGGCTCTCGCAACAGACAAGGAGATACTCGTGACAAATTTTCCCACCCCCGAAACATGGTTGGCGCACCGCGTATCCTACGGTGAAACAGACACCATGGGGGTTTTGTACTACGCGGAATACCTCCACCTTTTTGAACGCGCACGCAGCCAATTCATCAGAGAGCGCGGCATGAGCTACGCTACGGTGGAAGAACGCGGCATTATGCTCCCCGTGCGCGAAGCGCAGTGCCGGTACCGCTCCCCAGCCCGATTTGACGATCTTCTCTTTATCCGCGTGGGCATATCCGCATGGGGCCGGGCGTCGGTTACTTTCATTTACGAAATCCACAACGAAGCCAAAGACCGCGTTCTCGCCACAGGTATGACCCAGCACGCCTGCGTGAATCCTGCCGGAAAACCTGTGGGTGTGCCGGACTGGCTCCGCGTTCTTTTCAGCGGAGAAGCCGCTAATTGATAATCATCCCCATGCGTTGACATTCTGCGCGATCTTCATGATAGCCTTGAGTAAACACTATCATTCTCCACGGAGGAGCATGTTATGGTCGCAGCAGAAACAAACGAACAGGCCGCAGGAACCGAACAATCCCGCCCTTTGCAGGAATTGGGACAGGCCGTTGTGGCTGAAGGCAGAATCCGTATTCGCAACGCCGCCCTCAAGGTGGGGGAAATGGGCTACGCCCTGCGAGACGAACTTCTGGCCGCCAAAGGCGTGCTGGATGTGCAGGTAAACAAGCGCATCGGCAGTATGCTGGTCCTGTATGACAAAGCACGCATCAGCGCGGAGAGCATTCTTCAGCGCGTGGCAACCGCCCTGCATGTGGATTTGGACAAAGTCCGCGCGGGCCTCAGCAACATAAACCGCAAATTGGTTAGCCGTGAAGGCCGCCGGTATGTCAAAGCCGGCATGGGGGCATCGCTCGGTATCGCCATGGGTGCGCTGGCAGTCTCTGGTCGCTGGCACATCCTTGCGGGTACCGTGTTTTTAGGGTGTCTGGGTGCGCACCTGTATCAAAATCGTCGCACGCTCACCCGTTAGCGGCACGCCGCCGCGTATGAGTACCGAAGCGGGGCACCGCCGGACGCATTCCTCCAGAAAATAGGGGAGCGCGTTGGGGGCTTCTCTCGTCTGATCCCTTGCGCTGCGGGGCAGGATAGTTGTCTTCGGAACTCGGCGTACAGGCGCGGTGCGGTGAGCACGAAAAACGAGGCATCGGGGATTCCCCGACGCCTCGTTTTGTATACGGCTACAGTTCAGGCCGTGCGGGCCATCATTCTCCTGAAAGCAACGGGCGCATGCTGTGCGCGCAGCTAAGTACCGTGCCGGAGTTGTGCAATAAGGCCAGCATAGCCGGGGAAATAATCCCCAGTATGCCCATGCTGATAAACAGCGTGTTGCTGGTTACGATGAAGACAAAGTTACGGCGGATACGGCGCATGGCCTTGCGCGAGATAACCATGGAGTCCATGAGGCTGTCCAGCCTGTCGCCGGTAATCATCACATCACAGGCTTCACGGGCAATGTCCGCGCCATGGCGCATGGAAACCCCCACGTCGGCACGAGTCAGGGCGGCGGAGTCATTAATGCCGTCCCCCACCATGGCTACCGTATAGCCCTCTGCCCGCAAGGAATCGATAAGCGTGGTTTTTTCATCCGGCAAGGCTTGTGCCCGGAATTCAGACAGCTCCAATTCCTCCGCCACAGCCCGCGCTGTGGGATACGCATCGCCCGTGAGCATGATGATACGGCGCATGCCCATATTTTCCAACCGCCGGACAAAACGGTGTGCGCTGGGCCGCAACGGATCTTCCAGAGCGATAACCCCGGCAAGTTTTCTGCCCACAGCAAAATAGAGCAGCGAAAGCCCGGTGTGTGCGCACCGCTCCACATAGGTTTCCGCCTCTTCCAGCTCTATGCCCTCATCTTCCAGCACAAAATGGCGGCTTCCTAGCACCATGCGCTGCCCGTTCAAGGCGGTTACGATGCCATGGGCGAGAATATATTCCACCTCGGCGTGATCTTCCGCGTGGTGCAAGCCCTCTTCGTCCGCTTTACGCACCACCGCCTCCGCCACGGGATGAGGAAAGTGCTCTTCCATGCAGGCCGCGTGGCGCAGAACAAATTCACGGCTAAACCCGTTTACCGGACAAATATCCACCACCACGGGCCGGGCCTCAGTAAGCGTGCCTGTTTTATCCAGCACCACCGCGTCCACACGGGAAAGCGCTTCCACGTGCCTGCCGCCTTTAATCAGCGCCCCTCGCTGCGCGGCCTCAAGCATCGCGGCCCGCACAGAAAGCGGCGTAGCGAGTTTGATGGCGCACGAGTAATCCGCGAGCAGCACTGATCCCGCCTTCATCCAGTTCCGGGTCACCAGATAGATGATGCCGGAAAGCAGGAAGGAAAATGGTACGATCTTATCCGCCAATTTTACAGCCTGCCCATGAATGTCCGCCTTCATGCCCTCAGATTCGGAGATGATGCGGGCTATTTTGGCAAACCGGGTTTCATCGCCCACGCCTTCGGAAAGGATGATGATTTTTCCTTCATCCACAACCGTTCCCGCGAACACCTCACTTCCGACACTTTTCTTCACGGACATGGGTTCGCCAGTCATGGAGGACTGGTTAACCATGGCGGTACCGTCCGCCACAACACCGTCCACGGGAATGCGCGAACCGCTACGCACGATAACCAGATCTCCCTGCACCACCGAGGAAGAATCGATGCTGATCGGACCGTCCTTACGCATGACCCACACGGGCTTGTCATCGCCCCGGAACAACGCGGCAAGATCCGCGCGTGATTTTTCGCGGGTCCAATCTTCCAGCGTTTCGCTGATATCCAGCAGCAGATTGATGGTTCCTGCCGTATTGAAATCGCGCATGGCGAGCGAGGCACCCACTGCGGCGGCATCGAGCACGCTCACGTTCACCTTGCCACGCAGCAGAGCACGCACACCTTCCCAAATGAGCGGCGCCACCTTGTATATGGTCCAGTACGGTCGCAACAGAGGCGGCATGAATAAACGCGTAAGGTAGTGTACGCTGACCTTGCGGAAAATAATGGCAAAGGGTGACTCCAACTGCTCCTGCCCCACGGCACGCACAGAGGATATGGCGGGGACGGGAAGTGCGCAGGCGGAGGCGTCCCCCAAGTCGGCGCGGCGGCACGGTGCCAGCGCGGATTCCGCTGCCGGTTCCGCTATCGCCCGCGCGGGAAGACCCGGAGTGCCCTTCCCTTGCGGTAACGTGCCTTCAGCCTCAAAACCATCACGCAGAGCGCCGACCAACATCGCGGTAAGCGCCTCATCGGCGGGAAACGTGAGCAGACCGCGCCCGGTCCGTTCGTTAAATTCGTACCCTATCTCCACGGGCAATTCACTGACCGCGTCCTGAACACAAGCCAATAGGGCGGGCAACACAGACGATGATGACGCGGCAAAACGAATTCTGCCGGGAATGCAGCGAACAATTTCCATGCACTATCCTATATGGCCGCCGCCCATCGGAGCGGCGGCCGCTATTCCTTGCCTAACCGGGCCGTGCACCCGACTCCCGCATGCGGGAAAACTTACTCAGCCTTGGGGGTCTTCGCGGCGCTCTTACGGGGAGCGGATTTTGCCGCGGCTTTGCGTGTGGCCTTGGGAGCTGCCTTGGCCGCAGCCTTTTTCGCTGCCGCCTTAGGAGCGGCTTTGCCTGCCGCAGCGGGCTTTGCCGCCGTAGGAGCCGTTTGTTGGGTGGCTTCCGCTTTCACTTTTTGCTCATGGGAAAATTTGGCTTCCGCAAGGTAGTCTTCAATATCTTCCTTGATGGTTTCCACACGGGCCATGACCCCTTCGGTCAATCCATAACCGCCCTGTACCAGCCCGGACAGCAGTGCCTGCCCCTTGCCGGAGCGCACCAGTGCGAACCCGGACGCGCCTAGTACTGCGCCCGCCAGAAAATACGCAACTCTGTTCACCGCCATGTTACGCCTCCTTTGCCGGGCCGCTGGCCGCATGCTGCTCAAAGTCTTTAATCTGGCTCTTCACCATTTCCTGTCCGTGGTCCAGTGCCTTGTCCAACAAGGCGTGCAATTCATCTCTGTTCTGCCATGCCATATACCCAAGAGCACCCACGGCAGCTCCTGCGGCGACAAGCAACAACTTTTCTGCCCATTCTTGCATCGTTCAATCTCCTTATCGCTTGCTCCGGGCCTTGCCCCGTGCCCTGTGGTATTTCGGCAAAGCTCGAAAATATCTACTATTCCCCGCAAGATATGCGGAATACGCGCGAGAGTAGCCCCCCACGGGCGGGGCGGCAACGCTTTGCGCAGTGTATGAAAACGACATTCAAAGTCAAGAACTCCTCTTCCACCCCGCCATCGTGGCTGCCGTGCCGAAACGCCTTTTCATGCGGAAGCTGCCGGGGGATCATCCATCAACCCGCGCAAAGCGTTGAAGGCGCGCATCGCTCCGGCTTCATCCGGTGCGGCGACAAGTGCCTCCAATAATTCGGGAGCGACCACTGCGGGGTCATATTCCACCGTCACGGACCGGGCAAGCGGATTCACCTCCGCGCTGGAAACACCCCGTGGGAGTTTCGCGCAACCTTCCGCCCGTGCCGCTTCCACCTGCCGCAGCACCTGCTGCGCATCGGCGTTCTGCAACAGCCCTGTATCAAACCGGATACGCATGCGACCGGGAATATGATGCTTAATAGTAAGAAACGTGCGCAACCGCACGAGCGTGGTAAAGTCCATGCACTCTCCTTTCGCGTTTCATTCCCCCTACCTACTCTAACCCCGGCAGACGGTTTCCCTCAACCGAGGTTTCACGATGGCAATCCACAATCTGAACAATACGATATCACAAAAAAATGGCAACCTGTGAAATTGGCGTTCAGTATCGGGGAAAAAGCGGCTCCCCTTGCCCACCTTGCCTTTTACCAGAGGCGGGCGTAAGCACCTGCCTATGTTCATTGACGTACACACTCATGCCTTTCATCCCAAAATCGCGGACAAAGTGCTGCGGCAGCTTGAAGAGCATTACGGCATTCACGGTATCGGAACGGGACGGCTGAACGATCTGCTGCACCGGGCGAACAAGGCGGGCCTTGAACGCGTGGTGGTACACTCCGCCGCCACAACGGCAGCCCAAGTTATTCCCGCCAACAATTTCGCGCTGGCGCTGCGCGAAGCGCACCCCGCCGTGATCCCCTTCGGAACCATTCATCCTGACTATCCCGATTGGGAAGGGCAACTGGACCGGCTGCACCGCCACGGCATTATCGGCCTGAAACTGCACCCGGACTTTCAGGGGTTCTGGCTGAACGATCCACGCCTACTTCCTATTATTGAAGCGGCGCAGGACCGTTTCATGTTCATGATCCATATAGGTGACACGCTGCCCCCGGAACAAAATCCATCCTGCCCTTACAAGCTGGCTAAAATTCTCGATATGTTCCCCCGCGCCCGCATCATCGCCGCCCACATGGGCGGATACAAGCACTGGAAGTACGCGCTGGACAGCATCATCGGGCGCGAAGTGTACATAGACACCTCCAGTTCGCTGGACTTCATTGACGATGACACCCTCTTTGCCATCTGGAAAACTCACCCACGCGAGCGCATTCTGTTTGGCTCCGACTATCCACTCTTTGATCCGGGCAGTGAAATCCGCCGACTCCGCAGCCGGCTTGGCCTCAGCAAGGCAGAAATGAATTCCCTGCTCGGCAACGGCGCCACAGCGCTGGGCCTGTAGCCGCACGAAAAACAACCCCCGTGCGGTGCTCACCACACGGGGGTTCATAGATACAACTCGTTGGGAATGCAGACGAAAAAATCTGCCGCTACATGCGCGGAGACGCCGCCCTCAAACCCGCATGCCTGCCTGAGAGACACCATAACGTAGCGCAACCACGGAATTTGCCCATCACAGCCAGCGTGCGTGCCCTAAGGACACCGCTGATGCTAGCCTAAAATTTTCTCCGGCGGACGCCGTTCCGGCACCACGATAGCGGTATCTTCGCGCTCGTTTACTTCAGCCGTCACATACAGCCCGCAAAAGCACGCGCCGTACTCCTTCATATCCGCATCGCGATACTCACAGGGACAGACGATGTCCCGGTCGTCCTCGAATGTGCCGTTGGGCAGCCTGCACGGGCACGCCATGTACCCGTACTGCTCCTTGTTTACGAGCAGGCTCTCCAGCAGCGGCATGGTCATGCTCATGTCCTTATTGAAATAGCAGCCCCGTTTTTCCTGAATTTTCTTCAGCATTTCATATAACTGCGGGGCGGTCATGGTTCCGCTCATAGATCCAGCGCCTCCTCTATCTGATCCTTATGGAAACCTACAATAACGCAATCTCCCCCTCCCACTACCATAGTAGGAAAAGAAAGTTTCGGATTGTACTCTTTTATTTTTTCAATAGTCTGCTTTCTTTCATCCCCACTAAGCTTGTCGACAAACACCACATCGAAGTGGACGCCGCTGTCTTCCAAAAATTCTTTGGTCTTTTTGCAGTGAATGCAGGTGGAAAGCGCGTACAGGGTAATCTGACAGGCTTTAGCCATGGTGGATGTCCTCTCAACTTAGTTCAATGGTAAATTCCATAGGTTGCGAAAGAATAGCAGGTCCGCACAGTATTGGCAAACGCGCCGGATTCCCCAAGGCACAGCAAAAGACAAGGCGGGGGAGGCGCGATGCCATAAACCGCCCGTTCCTTATTCCTGCACCAACACCGCGATTTCCCGCGCGACAAGGCGTATGGCTTCTTCCTGCGTTACCGCCTCGCGAGTACGCGTGGTGTCCGCTATGCCGTCGTGCACTTCAAGAAGAAACCGCTCGTAGTGCGCCATATTCTCTTCCAATTCCTGCGTGCTGCCATCCAGTGAAAAACTGGCAAGCTGATAGGTGACAGTAAGGGTTATCCGCTCCTGTTGCAGGGAGAGCGAATCTTCCTCTTCCCGCACGCTAAAGCGTTGCGCTTCCAGCAGCGACGCATTCATTTCGTGCACAGCCTTTTTCACAGGTGCCAGACGCTCCGCCGCTCTGGAGCGCACGCGTTGCAGTGTTTCCTGAACGCGCAGGGAGCGCTTGCGGCGTTCTTCCAGCTCTTCCTGCAAAATGGCGCTGGGCGAACGAAACTTTTGCCGCAGCCCGCGGACCAGAAGCCAAAGTGCTCCCAGAGCTATCGCGCCAATAATAAGGTTAATATACATAGTAACTCCCACGTGAGATATTGCCATAATCCCTTAGTTACGCCCTTGGGTCAACTCTCCGGCTCCGCGTGGTCTTTTTTTGCATGATCCCGCACTGATTGGGTAGGCAATCTACTCCATTCTGTTTCAGGGTTGACAACTATGTGTCCCTTCTTCAATGTGAAATCATCGGTAAAAACCAAAAGATTCCCTTCCGGTTTTTACCTCCGCACGATTTCGCAATGGACCCGCCGCCCGCCACAGACCGGGCGCAACTCCGTCTTAACTGGTTGCAACTAAGTAAGGGAGAGGTTTATGTCCAACGCACTTGAAACCCAAAGAACCTACGCAATTGTAGGTACCGGAGGATGCGGAAAGACGTCGCTGGCTGAAATGCTGCTCTTTCAGTCCGGCGTTATCAATCGGCTCGGTAAGGTTGAGGACGGCGGCACCACCCTCGACTATGAGCCGGAGGAAATTCGCCGCCGCGGCTCCATTCAACCGGCCTTCGCCACATACGAGTGGCAGCGCAACCGTCACTTCCTTATCGACACCCCCGGCGACAACAATTTCATTGGCGACATCCGACACATGCTCACCGCTGCGGATGCCGCCATTTTTGTGGTGGACGCTGTGGATGGCGTGCGCCCGCTGACCAAACGCCTGTGGGGTTACATCCGCCAGTTGGGGCTTCCCGCCATTGCCTTCGTCAATAAAATGGACCGTGACCGGGCGGACTTTGATATGGCCTATAACGGCCTTGTCTCTCAGCTTGGCATTCGCCCGGTGCTCCTGTATCTGCCCATCGGCATTCGGGAGGACTTCCGAGGATTGGTGGATGTGCTTGCGCAAAAAGCCTATTTCTTCCAGCCAGACGGATCGCTTGCCGAAGCGCCCATCCCCGACGACATGGTTGAGGAAGCGGCTATGCTGCGGGAAACTACCATTGAAAACATCGCGGAAAGCGATGAATCGCTCATGGAAACCTATCTGGAAAATGGAGAGCTTTCCCCCGAAGAAGTGTCGGCTGGTCTGCGAAAAGGTGTGCTCTCCGGCGAATTAGTTCCCGTGGTTCCCGGCTCCTCACTAGAAAACAGGGGTGGTTCCCTACTGCTGGAAGCCGTTCAGTCGCTGTTCCCCAGCCCCATGGAACGCAAGCCGTGGCTCAATGCCGAGGGCACTGCCCGCGCATCTTCCCCAACCGAACCACTGGCCCTTTTCACGTTCAAGACTCTGGCAGACCCCTTTGCCGGGCAACTTTCCATTATGCGCGTGCTTTCCGGCACCCTGAACGGGGAAACCGCGCTGCGCAACGTACCGCAGGGAGAAAATGAACGCATGGGCACACCGCTTTTCCTGCTTGGGAAGGAAACCTCGCCCGCCAGAGGCGGCGTCGGTCCCGGTGCGATCATCGCCCTGCCTAAGTTGAAGGCCACCAAAACCGGCGACACGCTCGCCGACGAAAAAGCCCCCTTCCACCTCGCCGCGCCCAATCTGCCACCGCGCCTTATCTCCTACGCCTTGGCTCCCAAAGAAAAAGGCGACGAAGACAAAGTATTTTCCGCCGTACAACGGCTGTTGGACGAAGATATCACCCTGCGCCTTTCCCGCGATGGCGAATCAGGCGACATACTCCTCTCCGGCATGGGGCAAATGCACATAGAAACCAGTGTGGAAAAAGCCATGCGCCGCTATAAATGCGACATTGTCCTAAAAACTCCCAAAGTTCCCTACCGTGAAACCATCAAGGGCAAGGCGCAGGTACAGGGCAGACACAAAAAACAGTCCGGGGGACGCGGTCAGTTCGGTGACTGCTGGGTGGAAATAGAAGGCATGCCTCAAGGTTTCGGCTATGCCTTTGAAGACGCAGTGGTAGGTGGTGTCATCCCCCGCCAGTATATTCCCGCTGTGGATAAGGGCATTCAGGAATCGGCCCAGCGCGGATTTTTAGCCGGCTACCCGCTCGTGGACTTCCGCGCGAAGCTGTATGATGGCTCGTACCACACCGTGGATTCCTCTGAAATGGCCTTCAAAATCGCAGGTTCTCTGGCCCTCAAGAGTGCTATGGAAAAAGTTCGCCCCGCGCTGCTCGAACCCATTGTGCTTATCGCCGTGCAAATTCCCGATGAGTATATGGGGGATGTTATCGGCGATCTTTCCTCCCGGCGCGGTAAGGTGCTGGGATCGGACTCACAGGGCGGAATTACTGAGATAAAAGCGCATGTTCCCATGAATGAGGTGCTTCGCTATGCGCCCGACCTGCGCTCCATGACAGGCGGACAAGGAGTGTTCACCATGGAATTTGATCATTACGAAGAAGCCCCGCAACCCGTGGTGGACAAAGTGGTAGCTGACTACCAGACCAGCCGGGATGCATAAGTCTTCCGGCCCTCGCCGCGCAGACAAAAAAAGCTGACCTAGACACGGCAGCCCTTTCTGACGAATACATTCCGGGGTGAGAAGACAGCGCCGAAGGTGTCTTTCTCACCCCGGATAGCTGTTTCGCGCCCGCGCAGAAAGCGTCGCTTCTTCCGCCGCAAAGGCACGCATGGAGCGGATGATAAATTTGAGTGCGCACACAAATCCCTTTACATTGTCCGAAAAACGCGTAGATATCTTCCTGACTCGCGTGACCGGACTTGAGATTTCCCTTCCTCCGCCCGGCGTAGGCAGCTGATATAAGCGCCCGCGCCGCCCTATCACAGGCGGCCCGCCCCCATCTTTCGGGGCGGAAGAACTCCCCGTCCAGAGCACAACAAGACACTTGCCGGACATGGCGCAGCAAAAAATTCGCTGTGGCACCATGCCGGACGCGCACCCGGCAGTCACGCCCGGTTGCCCCATACTCTTCCAACCATCAGGTCGATGCGGCATATCCGCTAAGGCCCCTCAGGAATCTACGTGAGCTTCGAATCCTTTTCGTTCGACCGGCGCATTCTCGCCGGTATTACTGCGTGTGGTTATGAAACCCCCACCCCCATCCAGCAGCAGGCCATTCCCGCCGTCCTCAAAGGCGGCGACGTTTTGGGCCTCGCGCAGACGGGAACCGGGAAAACCGCCGCATTCGCCCTGCCCATTCTGCAGCACCTTATCGACGATGACGCGAACCGTCGCGGCCCGGTGCGGGTGCTGGTATTAGCCCCCACTCGCGAACTGGCCCTGCAAATTCAGGAAACATTTGTCGCACTGGGCAAGCAGACTGGCTACCGCAGCGCTGCCGTGTTCGGCGGCGTGGGCATTGTACCGCAAATCCGCGCGTTGCGAGGCAGTTCCATTGCTGTGGCCTGCCCCGGACGCCTGCTGGACCTCATGAATCGCGGTGAATGCGACCTTTCCGCCGTTGATACGCTGGTGCTGGACGAGGCTGACCGCATGTTTGACATGGGCTTTCTGCCCGACCTGCGCCGCATCCTTTCCCGCCTGCCCGCCCAACGCCAGAACCTGCTCTTTTCCGCCACCATGCCTGCGGAAATCCGCACGCTGGCTGGCGATCTGCTGCACGACCCGCAGACCATCCAAGTTGACTACACCCAGCCCAAGACCTCTATTGAGCATGTTGCCTACCGCGTGCCCCAGCGCCAGAAAACCGGCTTGCTGGAAGCACTGCTCAAAGAAACCGACCATGAAAGCGTGCTCGTCTTCACCCGCACCAAGCACCGCGCTAAAAACGTGGCCCGCGTGCTAGGCGAACGGGGCTGGCGTGCCACCTCGCTTCAGGGCAATCTTTCTCAGAACCGGCGGCAGGAAGCACTGGATGGGTTCCGCAACGGGAAATACACCGTCATGGTGGCGACGGACATCGCCGCGCGCGGCATTGACTGCGCCAGCATCTCCCACGTCATCAACTACGACCTTCCCGATACGCCCGAAACCTACACGCACCGTATTGGTCGCACGGGCCGTGCCAACCGCACGGGTGTGGCCATGACTCTGCTGACCGACGAAGACACCGCCATCATGCGCCTCATTGAACGCGCCATGGGGAAGATGGAACGTCGCAAGGTGGAAGGTTTTACCTTTGCCCCCGAATCCGCAGAAACGGATGCAGACTCCCGTGACGAACGGACAAGCCGCTTCAGCCGTACTTCCCGCCAATCGCAGGGACGTGGCGGTGAGAGCCGGTTTGGTCGTACCACGAATCGAAATGGTCACCGTACTGAATCCGCACACGACGCGGACCAGCACCGTACCTCCCGCCCCGCCGGACAAAAGGCCGGACGCGGACGCAGCGATGACGAGCGGCAGATAAGCCGGGGCACGCGCTCTCCCTACGCGGACCAACTGGGTGCGGAACCTTCGGGCTACGCCCGCGCCGCTCGCTCGTTCCGTAAGGACAACGAATCCGGGAATGCCAATCACGATCGCGACAATCGGGGTGGACGCTATCGCGCCGCAGCTGGTGACGCTGGCAAGGGTGGTAAATCCGAAAACGGTTCCCGTTGGTCCGGGCAGGCTTCGGCAAAACAATCGGAGCATTCTTCCCGCGACGGACGCTACCGCGCTGCAACCGGCGAAGCTGGGAAAACCGGCAAGCCGGGTAAAGGCGGCAAGTCCGAAAACGGTTCCCGGTGGTCCGGGCAAGGCTCGGCTAAACAGGCGGAGCATCCCTCCCACGGAAACCGGTCCAACTGGTCCAGCCGTTCCAACCGGCCCGGACAGTCGGGTCAGGCAGGGCAGTCCGGTCAGTCCTCCCGGTCTGGAAATGCGGAACGCTCCGGCAACCCCGGTCGCTCTTCCCGCCGCCGGAACACCACCGACAACCGCTAGGCCCTGACCCTTTACCATTCTCATAAAAGCCCCCCAGCCTTTGGTCTGCTTCCTGTCTCCGTGACAGGGGCAGATACTCAGAGGCAGGGGGGCTTTCTCGTATCTATGCGTGCCCGGCACTAACAAACTTCCTGCAATATAGGTGCGTCCGGTCAGGCAACAGCCTTATCTTCCGCGCGCTGCCCCGCTTAGACATTGCTCCCCCCTTTGTGGAACCGGCACGTAAAACGGGCCGCCCATAAAGGACGGCCCGTTTTCAGTACACTCCGGCATATACGGCTCTGCGCTACGCAAACCCCATATCCCGCAACGCGGCGGGAAGTTGATCGAATCCATGGATGGTCCGCTGGCGGCTCCCCGTCCGATTCTCAGAGGAATGCATATTCAGCCAAATGCCGTGCATCCCCGCGTTTACCGCGCCCCACACGTCGTCCATGTAGGCGTCCCCCACCATAACCACTTGCGAGGGTGGCAAGGCCAAATCATCCAGCACATACCGCCAGAACTCAGGCCAAGGCTTGGGTTTACCTACCCGGCGAAAGGTGTACACACGCTCCATGAGGGTGCCCACGCCCATGGTATCCAGCGCGGCACGTACCTCGTCTTCATCAGACTCCGAGGCATTCGACGCCAGTCCCACAATCCATGAATTGCTAACCGTGCGCACGGCGTCTGTAGCACCGGACACAGGGGGCACAAAGGACCACCCCGAACCCCGCCCCAGATACACGGGCATGGTTTGCATAAGCGTTCCACCCCAGTCAAAGAGGATGGCCCGGTCCGCTGGAACGGCAAGCGCTTCCATTATTTCTGCTTCCGCTGTGTCCGGGGCAGAATCAGGTTCAGCAGAACGCCGACAATACCGGCGAGGCCGATACCCTTCAGCGAAAACTCACCGGCATGAAACGCCATGCCGCCAATGCCAAACACCAGAATAATGGCGACGATGGTCATATTGCGGGGTTCCATAAGATCCTTGCCCGCACGCACCAGCGAGTTCATACCCACCACCACAATAGTGCCGAACAACAAAATCATAATGCCGCCCATGACAGGCACCGGGATGGTTTGCAGCAACGCGCCCAGTTTGCCCACAAATGCCAGCAAGATAGCCACAATAGCGGCCCATGTCATGATGGCGGGATTGAAGGAACGGGTCAGCGCCACAGCGCCTGTCACCTCGGAATAGGTGGTGTTGGGCGGTCCACCCAGCAGGGAGGCCATGGTAGTGGCAAGCCCGTCCCCCAGCAGAGTGCGGTGGATGCCCGGCTTTTCCAGATAATTTTTGCCTGTCACACCACTGATGGTGATCACATCGCCCACGTGCTCAATGGCGGGAGCAATGGCCACGGGAACAATGTAGATAATAGCCTCAAGATTCCATTCCGGCGCGGTAAACGCGGGAACAGCAAACCACGGAGCGTTCAGAACGGGGGTGAAGTCCACATATCCCATAAGGATAGCCGCCGCGTACCCCACGGCAATGCCTGATAAAATGGGAACCAGCTTAAGAACGCCACGTCCCTTCATGGACACAAGCACGGTGGCAGCCAGAGAAAGCATGCTCAGAAATATAGCCGAGGTTTGCGGCACCAGTTGCACCGCGCCGTCTCCGGTCTTTCCAAGCGCCATGAAAACCGCTACCGGGGACAAAATAAGCCCGATAACCATAATGACAGGACCGGTAACAACGGAGGGCAGCACGCGCTCCAGCACCTGCGGTCCCTGAAATTTCACCAGCGCGGCGAGCAGCACATAGAGCACCCCAGCCGCAGCCAGTCCGCACATGGTTCCGGGCACGCCCCATGTTTGCACCCCATGAATAATCGGCGCGATAAACGCGAACGATGAGGCCAAAAATACTGGCACGCTACCTTTGGTAATAATCTGGAACAACAATGTGCCCGCTCCGGCAGTAAACAGGGCCACGCCCGGATTCAGCCCGGTCAGCAGCGGCACAAGAATCAGTGCGCCAAATGCCACAAACAGCATTTGCGCACCGAGCAGACTGTCTTTCAGCTTAAAAACATACTCAGTGTTTGACATAGACAACCACACCCTCCTCTCGTTCAGTTACAGGAACCACCCCGCCACCCTTTCGGGCGGTCCGCCAAAACAAGCGCTCCCTGCTATTTCGCCCAAAAAAAGAGCATCCGCCCTCCGGCAGCTCCCGGAAAAACCGAAAGCCCTACCGGAGGCAAATGCCCAGTTCAGTGCCGAAGGCGCCCGCGCCTACTTGGTACCGAAAATTTTGTCACCTGCATCGCCGAGGCCGGGCAGGATGTATCCTTGCTCATTCAGACGCTCGTCAATGGCGGCAGTATAAATGTCCACATCGGGGTGGGCCGAGGTCACGCGCTCTATGCCTTCGGGCGCTGCCACAAGAAATAGCCCCACGATGCTCCGGCAACCGGCTTTCTTCAACAGATCGATGGTTGCCACAAGAGTACCGCCCGTTGCCAGCATCGGGTCGATGATGATAGCCGTGCGTTCCTCAATGTTTTTAGCCAGCTTCACATAGTATTCCACAGGCTCCAGCGTCTCTTCGTTGCGGAACATGCCCACCACGCTGACCTTGGCTCCGGGAATCATATCCAGCAGACCGTCCAGCATGCCCAGCCCTGCGCGCAGAATGGGAACGACAGTTGCCTTTTTCCCCTTGATCTGTTCAACAGTAACAGGACCAGCCCAACCTTGAATGACCTTCGTCTCGGTTTCGAGATGCTTGGTCGCCTCATAGGTAAGCAGACGGCAAATTTCGTTGGAAAGGGCACGGAACTCAGAAACGGGCACGGCAGCTTCGCGCAGGCGTCCCAGTTTATGTTTGACCAACGGATGGTCAACCACGTAGACAGCCACTCTGGCCTCCTTGGAAAAACGGGGTCACAGATGTATAGAATATATCAGGCACTATCCGGCTCGCGCGGTGTACAATGCCGGTTGCAAAAAACGGCCACATGGCCGCCCCCAAATCATGCCTAAATCTGGTGGGATGTACCCTGAACAGCCGCACATGGTCAAGCAAGAGTAGAAAAACACAACAAATGGCCAATAATACTGAGAATATAGAAGAGCAGCCCCTGCTGGACACCATTGTCCCCCGCGAGGCGCACGGCGCACGGCTGGACCAGTTCCTCGCTGAAGCGCTGCACGATCGCGCCGTCAGTCGTGAGCGCATCAAACGCGCCATTCGCGACGGAGGCGTGCGGGTAAATTCCGGCTGCTGCACCAAACCCAATACCCGCCTTGCTTCCGGGAGCCGGGTGGAACTCACCATTGATCTTGGCACCTCTCCCCTGATACCTGAAGAAGCACCTGTCCGCGTGCTCTATAAAGACCCATATCTCGTTGTCCTTGATAAAGAACCGGGCGTAACCGTGCACCCCTGCCCCAGTTGCCCCTCCGGCACACTGGTACACCGCCTGCTCCACCATTTCCCCGAACTGGCGACAATGGAAGGACTGCGTCCCGGCATAGTCCACAGGCTGGACAAGGACACCTCCGGCCTTATCGTGGTGGCCCTCACCGAAGAATGTCGGCTGGCTCTAAGCCACGCCTTTGCTGACCGCACGGTTTCCAAAGAATATCTGGCTCTCACATGCGGCGTTCCCGCGCCTGAAAGCGGTACAATTAACGCCCCCATAGGCCGCCATCCTTCCATGAAAGTAAAAATGGCTGTGGTCGGTCCAGAGCATGGCGGCAAACGGGCCGTTTCCGACTACCGGGTGCTGCATGCGGACCCCGCCGGTCGCTTCGCGCTGGTCGCGGTAGCTATTCACACCGGCAGAACGCACCAAATCCGCGTCCACATGCGTCACATCGGGCACCCCCTGTGGGGTGATGCCACTTACGGCGGCTCCGTGTATCTCTCTGCCGCCGCCCCCGCGTCACGCGGGGCGGCGCACTCTGATACCCCTGACACAACGGAAGAACAGCCCACGGCGGCGCGCCAAATGCTTCACGCGTGGCGGCTTGCGTTCACCCACCCAGTTACAGGACAGGCAATGCGCTTTCACTGCCCGCCGCCGCGGGACTTCACCGCACTAGCGCTGACCCTCTCGCACCGGCTGCAACGCGTGGTCCTCACCGGCATGCCGGGATGCGGAAAATCTTCCTTGCTGCGCCTGCTACAAAAGGCGCAGCTACCCGTCTGGACGGCGGACGGAATGGTGCATAGTTTATATGAACAGGGAGGCGACGGCTGGCGATTTCTGCGCGGACGATATGGGGACCGGTTCGCCCCTGCGGACGGCCCTGTAGATAGGTCGGCCCTGTTTGCGGGTATGCGCGATTCCGCGTCTGTCCGTAAAGAGGTGGAAGCCTGCCTGCATCCGCTCCTGCGTCACAACCTGCTGCAATTTTGGCAGGACCACGCAGCCGAGCCCGTGGCTGTGGCCGAAGTGCCTCTGTTCCTGGAAGCGGGCTGGCGTGAAGATGCGGACATACTGGTGGGCGTGCATTGCCCCCGCACCATCCGCGCGGAGCGTCTTGCCACCAACCGGGGCTGGAGCGAAGACATGCTTGCCACCATGGAGGCGTGGCAGTGGCCTGAAGCGGATAAAATGCGTGCCTGTGACATTGTGATAGACAACAGCGGCACACTGCACGATCTGGAAGAACAGACACCTCCCTTGCTTACAGACCTGACCCGGCGGCGCGATGCCCAGCGGGACACTCTGGCCCGCCAACTTGACCGCCTGTGGAACCTGCAACCGGCACCCCGGTGCCCGTGAGGCACCATTGTTCCCTATCCGTGACAGCATCCCCCGCGTGCATACCCCCTATGCGGTATATGCCATTCTTGCTCTGAATGTGCTGGCCTTTTTGTATCAGCAGACGCTTTCAGGCCCGCAACTTTTCCATATGCTCCACCTGTACGGCGTGGTACCCGCGCGGTACGCCTATCCTGACTGGGCGCAGTACGTGGGCTATCCGCTATACGGTCAGCTAGCCTTCCTTACGCACCTCTTCCTGCATGGCGGATGGATGCACCTTATCGTCAATATGTGGACGTTGTGGATTTTCGGAGACAACATTGAAGACGTCATGGGTCCGGTACGGTTCATTGTTTTCTATCTGCTGTGCGGACTGGCTGCCATGCTGGCCCATATGCTGGCGGACACCGCGTCCACCGCGCCTATCATCGGTGCCTCTGGAGCCATAGCGGGGGTCATGGGAGCCTACTTTTTGCTCTATCCGCATGCCAAAGTGCTTACTATCATCCCCATCGTCTTCATCCCACTGTTCTTCAACCTTCCCGCCGTGGTCTATCTGGGCATCTGGTTCACCATACAATTAGTGGCGGGGCTAGGCTCTCTAAGCAGTCAGGAAGGGGCCAGCATCGCGTGGTGGGCGCATGCGGGTGGTTTTGTGGCGGGCGTGCTCCTGCTTCCGCTTTTCCGCCGCCGAGGACACTGCTATTATTGCCGCATCCCCGATGCGGAAGCGCCGCATAAGGCCATTGTCACCCCACCCGCCCCGGCAACACCCGCCAACACGCGAAAATCCCCGGAACAGCGGACGCAAGACGAGTAACGTTTTTCCCCCACGCGGCTGCCGTGTGCGGTCCCGCGCAGTCAGCCGGGCCGGATTCCGATCAGCGCACGGGACGACTAAAGGCGACGGAACTTCCCCGCCGTCCATTCCGGGTATCTCTCCAGATGCCTGTTTGCAGTCCTTTCCGCCAGTTACCGCAAGGTGCCCGCATTGACTTGACGGGATTCATGCCGCATAACGGTTCGTCCGGGCGCACTGGTGACCGGCACTCCACACCGTAAGACGGGGATTTTTCATGCTGCAAATTCAAGACCTTCACGTTCGCATCGGGGATACGGAAGTGCTCAGGGGTATAGACCTGACCATTCCCGAAGGGGAGACTTTCATCCTGTTCGGTCCCAACGGGTCAGGCAAGACCACACTGCTCATGACACTCATGGGGTTCGGCAACTATACCGTTACCAAGGGGCGCATTCTTTTCAAAGGTGTGGATATCACGCATGCCCCCATGTACGAACGCGCCCGCCTTGGCATAGGCATGTCTTTCCAACGTCCGCCCACCATTCACGGACTGAAAACAGGACATCTGGTGCAAATGTGCGGACAAGGACGCGAGGTGGACGTGGAAGAGTTAGCCCGCAAAGTTAACTTCTCCCGTTTTCTCCAGCGCGACATAAACGCCGGATTTTCCGGTGGCGAAATCAAGCGCTCCGAACTCCTCCAGCTTATGGCGCAGCGCCCGGATCTCGTTCTTTTTGACGAACCGGAATCCGGTGTGGACCTTGAAAACATGTCGCTTATCGGCAGAACCGCCCGTGAATTGCTGGATGGCATGCAGCCCGCTTCCTGTTCCATGAAGAAAGCCAAAACCGTCTGTAAAACCGCTGGGTTGATTATCACCCACACCGGGCACATTCTGGAATATGTGAATGCTGACCGCGGACAGGTTATGTATAATGGTCGCCTGTGTTGCGAAGCACGCCCCCGTGACATTTTGGACCACATTTCCCGCCACGGATATAAAGAATGTCTACGCTGCCTTAGCGCCGAAAACGGGGAGCAACTGGACCTCGCCGACTTCAGGGAGACGCATTAGTCATGGAAAAGATAGACCTTTCCCACTACCGCACCGAAGGTGGCAATGCCGCCCCCATAGCCGATCTTTCCACCCTGTCAGCGGAAGATAAGGAACGTCTGCTCTATGCGGGCATAGACGTGAACCGCAAGGACCGCGCAGGCTCCTTCATGCATATGAACCATTCCGGCGTCCATTGCCAGAGCATGCAGGAAGGGCTGGAGATTATGGACATCAAGGCCGCGCTGGAAAAATACGACGGCCTGCCTGAATATTGGTGGAAACTGGTAGACAAAGATAAGGACGAGTTCACCCGCGCCGCCTACGATCACCTGCACGGCGGGTACTTCATCCGCGCTAAAGCCGGTGCCAAGATTACCGAGCCGGTGCAGTCCTGCCTGTTCATCAAAGACTCCGGCATTGCCCAAAACGTGCACAACGTGGTCATCGTGGAAGAAGGTGCGGAAATGCACATCATCACGGGCTGCGCCACTGCGCACGGAGCCAAAGAATCCGCCCACATGGGCATTTCAGAATTTTACGTGAAAAAGGGCGGCAAGCTCACCTTCACCATGATCCACAACTGGGGAGAGGACACCGCCGTGCGTCCCCGCTCCGCCGGTGTACTGGAAGAAGACGCGGTGTTTCTTAACAACTATGTATTGCTCAAACCCGTAAAAGACCTACAGATGTACCCCGCGCTCACATTGAATGGCGCTGGCGCGATAGCGCGGTTCAATTCGGTTATTGTGGCCCCCAAAGGCTCGCACGTGGACTGCGGCAACCGCATTGTCATGAATGCGCCCAATACCCGCGCGGAAATTGTCGCCCGCACCCTGACCACGGGGGGCACCATCATTAACCGGGGCTTTATCGGTGCCAGTAACGTACCAGCACGTGGGCATCTGGAATGCAAAGGGTTAATTCTCGGCGGAGGGCGCATTCACGCCATTCCCGAACTGGACGCCACCGTGGACGGCGTGGAACTCTCCCACGAAGCCGCCGTGGGCAAAATTGCGCAGGAAGAAATAGAATATCTCATGGCACGCGGGCTGGATGAAGACGAAGCCACGGCTACCATCGTGCGCGGCTTCCTGAATGTGGAAATGGAAGGTCTGCCAGTTGAATTGCAGGACGCCATTGATAAGCAGATCAGCGAACTAGACGCCAGCAACGCCATGTAAGTCCGTCGTTACGGCGAACATAAACGCATGCAAGAGGCCCCCTTCCGTGGAAGGGGGCCTTTTTTAACTACAAGATTTTCCCCGAAAGACGCGACCGCTATTTTTCCGTCGCCTTGGCACGTTCATCGGCAGTCATTTTCGCAAGACGTTTTACTTCGGCAAGATCAAGCTTCAGCTTCTTAGCCACTCCGCCTCCATAGTCGGGGTCCGCGCGGTAGAATATAGCGCACTGACGCAGTTGCAATCGTTTTTGTGCGTTTTCCAAGTGGCCTGCAATGTTCCCGATAAGGTTTTTACGGTCCTGATCGCTCATAACTTTGCGAAAAAGCACGCCCGCCTGTTCGTAGTCGTCATTGGCATAGGCATATTCATACCGATCGGCTTCGCCATCCAGCGGAAGGCCGGGTTCCGCCACTCGCGGGTCAGGACCGGGACCACCGAAAGAATTGGGCCAGTAGTTGGGGCCAGAACCGCCTCCGTTGTCCACCCGCATGGAGCCGTCACGCTGGTAGCTATGCTCCGGGGCGTTCTTGGCCTGATTGACAGGGATAAGGTGGTAGTTGGGACCAAGGCGATGCAAATGGGTGTCGTGATAGGAGAAAAGACGCCCCTGCAACATTTTGTCGGGTGAAACGCCAATGCCCGGCACCAGATTAGAAGGATTGAAGGCGGCCTGTTCCACCTCAGCAAAATAATTTTCCGGGTTGCGGTTCAGCACCAGCTTGCCCACGGTAATGGGCGGGACAAGACTGTGCGGCCACACCTTGGTGATGTCCATAATGTCATAGGGGAAGGTCTTGGCCTGCTCCGGGGTCATGATCTGCATTTCCAGCGTCCACGAGGGGAACTCACCCCGCGCGATAGCAGCATGCAGATCGCGGGTGGCATGATCAGGGTCTTTACCACACATTTCCGCGGCCTCCTGCCGGGTGAAATTGCGAATGCCCTGATCTGTCTTGAAATGGTACTGCACCCAAAAGTATTCACCTTTGGCGTTATACCATTTGTACGTGTGGCTGGAGTAGCCATTCATATTCCGAAAAGTGGCAGGCGTTCCCCGGTCAGAGAACAACACGGTCACCTGGTGCACTGATTCCGGGGTGAGGGACAAAAAGTCCCAGAACATATTGGCATCTTTGCAATTAGTCTCAGGATTCCGCTTCTGCGTGTGGATAAAATCAGGAAATTTCAGAGGATCGCGGATAAAGAAGACGGGGGTGTTGTTGCCCGTCATGTCATAGTTGCCTTCTTCCGTATAAAACTTCAGGGCAAACCCACGCGGATCACGCTCCGCATCAGCGGAGCCTTTTTCCCCGCCCACAGTGGAGAACCGGGCGAATACGTCCGTTTTCTTCCCCACCTTGGAGAGAAAGGCGGCGCGGGTGTATTTGGTTACGTCCGCCGTTACTTCAAAATAGCCGTAAGCGCCTGCCCCCTTGGCGTGCACCACCCGTTCAGGGATACGTTCCCGATCAAAATGGGAAAGTTTTTCAAGAAGATGCACATCTTGCATAAGCGCAGGACCACGTTCTCCAGCGGTCAGCGTGTTTTGATCATTAGCAATGGGGACGCCAAAGGCGCCGGTCAGTACCTGCTTTTTCTTTGACATATCTGGTAACCTCGTGTTGGAGTTCCAGCCGGCTAAACCGGGGGTATGGAGCAGTCACGTCTCGTACTCGTCTCCGCTCCATCCCGGTTTCCTATCCGACTCCGGGGTATATCCTGCATACCATAAAAGAACAGGAACGCAATACACGCAGTGGCATTTACCTGTTCCTTACATAAACAACCGCATGAAGTACCTCTTCATGCATTGCCACCATACAGCTATGACCGCACAACTCTCGCTCGACAACATAACGGTTTCCTTTTTCCGGCACACCATGCCGGATATTCCGTCCGTTCCCCCCACCACGGATATCGGAGAAAACGCAGGAGAGCGTCACTACGCCCTGCGAGACGTCTCATGGACGATAACGCGGGGAGAACACTGGGCGGTCATCGGGCCTAACGGCGCGGGAAAATCCACCCTCCTACGCGTTATCCGGGGGGAGCAGCGGGCAGATGCCGCGCCCGGCAAAGGGCCTTCTGGAGGGGTTACGTGGTACGTGGACGGCAAAGCGGAAACCTCGCCCCTTGCCATACGCCAGCGCATCAGCACGGTAACGGCGGAAATGCAAGAACACTACGTGCGCCAGCAATGGCGCATGACAGGTGAAGAAGTGCTGCTTTCCGGCCTGTTCGATTCCCCCATGCTCTACCAAACCCCATCCTCCGCACAGCGGGAAGCCGCTTGGGCACTCGCGGCGCAACTGGACGTAACGCCGCTTCTGGACATGCAACTACCTGCCATGTCGCAGGGCCAGTTGCGTAAAGTGCTAGTGGCGCGGGCGCTGGTGGCCCATCCAGACATAGTTGTGCTGGACGAGATGTGTGAGGGTTTGGATGCTCCATCCCGCGCCGGGGTACTAGAAACCATACAACGCGCCACGCAGTTCGGTGCCACATTGCTTTTCGCCACCCATCGGTTGGAAGAACTTCCCGCATGCATCACCCATGCGTTGCTTCTGCGCGGCGGCACGGTGCTCTGGCAAGGACCGGCGGACAATGCGGTTACCGTTGCGGCGCACGAAGGACTCTATGTGCCTTCCCGGCACAGCACGGGGGACGCACCCCGGCAGACAATAGGCCCCAGCATACCAAATGGACACGCAGACGGGAACAACGCGCAATTCGCCGCGCTTGAGCCTCCGTTGCGAAAGCACCGCCCTGACGACCCGTCCGCAGAATCCCCTGCGGAACACAACCAGCAGGCGCAAAACTCTCGCGAGCGGTCCTCCCTTCTCCCCCTTATTGAAATACAGAACGCCACCGTCTATCTGGACCGCACGCCCGTATTGCACGACATCACATGGTCTGTGCAGCCGGGGCAAAACTGGGCCGTAAGCGGCACCAACGGCTCAGGCAAGTCCACCTTGCTGCGCCTAATCATGGGCGATGAGCGTCAGGCATGGGGCGGAACCGTGCGTTGGTTTGGCGAAAGCACCCCAGACCTGAACGCGGTGCGACGCCGCATAGGATATGTTTCCGATCGGTTCCAAGCCACCTACGGGCACGACAAATACCACGGAACCCTGTTGAATATGACAGGGGAAGAACTGGTGTGGTCCGGCTTTTCCGCCAGCGTGGGCCTGTGGGAATGGCAGCAGGTGACTCAGGCCCAACGCGACACGGCGGCGAACTGGATGCATTACCTCGGCCTTGCGGACTTCGCCCGTCAGCCCATCCGCGATATGTCATACGGCAGACTGCGCCGTTTTATGTTGTGCCGGGCCGTGGCTCCAGAACCAGATATTCTCCTGCTCGACGAACCATGTTCCGGGTTGGACCCCGCAGCGCGCGACCATTTTCTCATTACCCTGCGCCAACTTGTCCATGCGGGCATGCAGTTGGTCTATGTCTCGCACTATGCAGAGGAATACATTCCCGAAATCACACACCTGCTGCGGTTATCCGCCGGGCGGGTGACCTATTGCGGAGAACGGGAAACGGCCCCCCTCCTTACCACTCCATAGCCGCCCCGTACACCAAGGGCACAGCCGTGACCGTATTCTCAGCCGAATCCGACATTCGCGTCTCCCTATCCCCCGGTCACTCCTTTTACGGGCTGGTCCAGATAGCGGGAATACACGACCCCGCCGAGGCGGACCTCCTGCTTTCCGCCGGAGTTGACGCGCTGGGTTTTCCTCTTCGCCTTCCGGTGCATGCGGAGGACTGCACAGAAGACGCGGCGCGGGACATGGCCGCAGCAATACGGTCCCGTGCTACCCCGGTTTGCATATGCTATCTGGACCGGGCCGACGACATCCGCGCCTTTTGCGCAGGACTGGAAATGCGGCATGTGCAATTGCACGGCCCGGTTCCAGAACCTGAACTCGCCCGCCTACGCCGTATCGCTCCAGACCTTTTCATTATAAAAAGCCTTGTGCTTCCCGTAACTGCGACTATCTCTCCGCTTCCCGCGCTTGTTGCTCAGGTACAGCGAGATGCTCCGCATGTGGACGCATTTATCACCGATACACACGATCCAGCCACAGGGGCGAATGGAGCCACCGGCAAACCCCATGACTGGACTTTTTCCGCCCATCTTGTGGGCATATCGCCCCGCCCCGTCATACTTGCGGGAGGACTGACCGCCGATACCGTGCGAAAGGCCATATTCACCGTGCGTCCAGCCGGTGTAGACGTGCACACTGGTGTGGAAGGATCGGATGGACGGAAGGACCGCAACCGTGTATTGCTTTTTATTCGTCAGGCAAAACAGGCTTTTGCAGAAATATCCGCATTGCGGTCCTGAAAATCGTTTTCACCCCTTGCCCACCGAAACGAATTGCAGTACATACTCCCCATCGGCTTGAGAATTTTTTAACAAGTCTTTTTCGGAGGGCCGTGGACATGGACTTCATCATCTTTTTTGTTGGTCTCGCTTCCGTTCTCGGAGCGCTGTATTACATCAAAAAGACCAGCTAGCTTCGCGGGCTCAATTCAGGCTACCGCCAGATATTGAGCAGACCGGTCCCCCCGGTCTCAAGGACATGCGCTAGGGCAAGCCATGTCCTTTTTTATGTCCTCCCCCCAGCGTTGCGTTCACTTCCCAGATAGCGTATCTGCGTACCTGCCACATGGATGGAGCTTTCGGCTGGAGCAAACTTCTGCCACCAATTTGCCCAGCCCCGCACAGCGAGCCTGTCACGAGGAGACAGTCCCGGCCCCCTCCTAAGCACGGGCTAGCTCGCAGTATAGCTCCCCTAGCCCTTTCCCATGTCCCTGTTCGTCACCCGCGCGCATATAACAAGGTTGCTCATGCACACCGCTTCGCCATCTCCAGCCTCCTCGAACACCCCTTCGCAGTCCTCCCAACCTTCCGAAGAACCATCGGCAGCCGCAGCGCCCGGTCCACAACCACACCCCGGCGCTGCCTCTCACGAAGGCCCACTCCCCTCGCCATCGGGCCAACAGACCCACCGGGCGCACCGCATAAACCGAATCTCCCCTTCTCGCCTGCGGTTAGCCATACAGTGCGGCTTCGCCCTATTCTGCATGTATATTGGCTGGCAATTCTTTCTCTATTTCCAGTGGGCGATAGGAAAAACAGGCACGTTTATCCCCAAGCCCCCCTCTGTGGAAGCCTTTCTTCCTCTCAGTGCGCTACTGGCAGCCAAACGCCTGTTCATGACCGGCGCATGGGATCCCATCCATCCCGCAGGGCTGACGCTATTTCTCGCCTTTGTCTGTATGGCCCTGCTCTTTCGCAAAGGGTTCTGCGGCTACATCTGTCCAGTGGGCTTCGCGTCCTCGCTTGTGGAACGGATCGGGAGACGTCTGCGCCTGTCACGGGAAATGCCCCGGTGGATCTCTCTTCCTCTCTCACTGATCAAATACTATCTGCTTTTCCGCTTCTGCTCCGCCCTATTACGCATGGGACTGCAAGAAATTTCCGCTTTTCTTAACGCGCCGTACAACTTCGTCGCCGATGCGAAAATGCTTGTTCTGTTCATCGCCCCCTCCAATACAACCCTCACAGTGCTCGGAGCGCTTACCGCACTGTCGCTTGTCTTCCGCAACGCGTGGTGCCGCTTTCTATGCCCCTACGGCGCGTTTCTGGGCCTTATCGCACTGATAAGCCCCCTTGCCATCACGCGAGACGCCAAAATCTGTGTGGATTGCAAGCGCTGTTCTCGTGCCTGCCCCGCTGGCATTGCCGTGCACCGGAAGCGCAGGGTTCTTTCACCTGACTGCATAGGCTGCGCGGCCTGCACAGAAGCCTGCCCTGTTCCCAATTGTGTCACCGCCCGCCTCGGAACCCGCCGTGTTCCCTTCTGGACCATCGCCGCAGGTTGTCTTGCCCTGCTTGCGGGCTTCTATCTATGGGCCGTAATCACAGGGCACTGGACGTCCACCATCCCCCCCGTGATGCTACGCCGCTTCCACATGATGCAGTTTGGCATGTAATACGCCCGCCGTGGCTCTCCGAGCCATGTGTCCGGACTGATTTTCCAATGGGAATTCCCTTGCCAATCGAGTTAGAGGCATTACTACATTTCGACCGGGGCACAGTGCCCCACAGTGACAACCATATGGTTTTTCAAGGAGAACCAACACAATGACCAGCAATCTCAAGACCGCACTGCTGCTTGCCCTGCTCTCCGGCATCATCATCGTTCTGGGTGGCGCCATGGGCGGCAAGACCGGCCTTGTCTTTGCCTTCGGCCTTGCCCTGCTTATGAATGTGGGCAGCTACTGGTATTCCGACAAAATCGTCCTGCGCATGTACCGCGCACAGGAAGTTTCCCCCTCAGAGGCACCCGCTCTGCACGCTATGGTGGGAGAACTAGCGCACAACGCGGGTATTCCAAAGCCCCGCGTATGCGTAATGCAAGAAAACGCTCCCAACGCATTCGCCACGGGCCGCAACCCGGAACACGGCGTGGTCGTGGTAACACACGGGCTTATGACACTGCTGACGCCAGAAGAAATCCGTGGAGTGCTTGCCCATGAAATCGCGCACATCGCCAATCGGGACATCCTCATACAGTCCGTCGCGGGTGTGCTAGCCTCAGCCATAGTCACCGTTGCCAACCTGATGCAGTGGGCCGCTATCTTCGGCATGGGCCGCAGCAACGATGAAGAAGGCGGCGGCAGCAATCCCTTTGCCGCCCTGCTGCTGGCCTTTCTCGCCCCCATCGCAGCCAGCCTCATCCAATTCGCCATCTCCCGCTCACGGGAGTATCTGGCGGATAGCTCCGGTGCCCGCTACGCCCACGATCCGCTGGCACTGGCCTCCGCTCTGGAAAAACTCTCCGCTTACTCGCAACGCGTGCCCATGCACGAAGGAAACGAGGCAACAGCCCATATGTTCATTGTAAATCCTTTTTCCGGGGCGAGTTTCGCCCGCTTATTCAGCACCCATCCGCCCATTGAAGAGCGAGTACAACGGCTGCGCCAGATGGCTCGCCCGTAGACTGACCCTGTGGGCAGACTCTCAACGTATTTCCATCCTCAGATGCACGCCCTCACGCCTCCGGCGATTCAGAAGGAAACGGCTATGAGCGTGGGAAGCGAGTAGTCTGAAAACCGAGTGACATGGGAAGACGCCTCCGGCGGCCGGGGAGGTAACCTCCCCGGACCCCACGTAACGTGCAGGGAACGTATTCCACGCGCAACTGAACGGGGTTCCGTAACGGAGGGTTCACTGCGGATGACACCGCAAACGCGCATCACGGCTTTCCCCCGATAGCAGCT
>JAEWQB010000021.1 GCA_023460395.1 Pseudomonadota bacterium
AGGCCACCGCGTCCGTTACCGCCACCGGCAGCGGCACAATTCAAGTTCAAGCGGAGTACAATGGCGTCACCCAGCAGGTGACCATCACCGTGGACGCAAACTTCTCCATGGGACTTTCCGCAAGCCCTGACACCATTCAAAATGGCGAAACGACTCAACTTCGCGCCACTCTCACGGATAACGGGTATCCCGTGGACTCCGCCAACATTCTTTGGTCCATCGTCAGCGGACCTGCATCACTCTCCACAAGCTCCTCATTGACAACTGGCGGACTTGCCACGGTGAATGTCACCGCCACAGGCAGCGGTAGCATTGTTATCGAAGCAGAATACGACGGAATCATTAAACAAATAACCATCACGGTAAGCGCGGACCTTACTCTTGATCTGGATGGGGATGAAACATCCCTGCTCACCGGGGAATCCGCAATACTGACGGCTACCCTCTATGACAACGGTATAGCCGTAGAAGCCGCTAACATCATCTGGTCTATACTCGGAGGCTCCGGTGTGCTTTCCGATGCAACGTCTCCCACCGACGCTACGGGCGTAGCCCACTCGACAGTGACTGCTACGGCAAGCAATGCCAGCCTCATAGTCCAAGCCACATACGGCAGCCTTACCCAGCAAATGACGATTTCACTCACGCCCGCATTCGCTATTGCGACGACCGCGGGGGCAAATCCCATCCTGAACGGCGGATTGTCCGTAATAAGCGCCACCCTGACCGACAATGGATATCCCGTGGATTCCGCGCTTGTTACCTGGGACGTGGTTAGCGGGCCGGGGACACTCTCTGGTTCCTCGTCGCTCACTGTGGACGGAGTTGCCATAATAGACGTGGTTGCTACGGCAAGTGGCTTCATTCAAGTAAGAGCAACCCACGGCCTAGTTGCCGCCTCGGCAACCGTACTTGTAAATAGCAACTTTGCACTCAGTATCAGTCCCAGCGCAGGAAGCATGCAGACCGGGAATACACAACCGCTCACAGCCATTCTCACAGATAACGGGCTGCTGATGGATGGTGCCAATATTACATGGAGCGTTGTCGGCCCCGGAAGCCTCTCTACGTATTCCTCCACCACGGTTGCCGGACTAGGGAGCGTGATACTAGAAGCTACGGGTAGTGGTACAATTGTGATAGAGGCGGCCTACGGTGGTCAGACAGCACAAACGACGATTACTGTCACGGCAGATTTTGTTCTTGCACTGCAAGCCTCTCCGCTCACTATATATAATGGGGATACTGCGGCCCTTACCGCCATCCTTACAGACAATTCCGTACCTGTGAACCCTGCGAGTATAACGTGGGCGGTGGTTAGCGGACCCGGCACACTCTTCAGCCCCACCTCCAGTACAAACACCAGCGGAATTGCCTTGAACAATGTAACCGCCACGGGCAGTGGCTCCATTGTCTTGCGTGCCACATACGGAGCACTCACTACGGAAATAACCGTAACCGTTAGCCCTGATTACGCAATTGTGGTTGCGGCAAGCAACACTTCCCCGACTAATGGCGACCTCGTGGCGCTTACCGCCACGCTTACGGATAATGGAATTGCCGTTCCAAGCGCCATCATCGACTGGAGTATTGAGGGAGGCACGGGTGATGGCACACTGACCAGTTCCACGTCCTCCACCAATGCCGGTGGACAGGCGACCAACACGTTCTCCACCTCCAAGGGCGGAACACAGACAATACGGGCGACCTTATCTGCGGAATCCAGCATATTCGGCACCGTGGCGCTGACCATTGCCCCCGTGTATTCCTTGTCCATTATCCAGTCGGCAGCGACAATACGCGTCGATTTACTCAATGCGAAAACGGAATTCACTGCTACCTTGCTTGATGGTGGAACAGCGGTTCAGGGTGCTGTGATCGAGTGGGACATTGGCGGATTGCTTGCCACCATCACGCCGTCTTCCACCACCAATGCAGCAGGCAATGCAAAAGCAACATTACAGGGACTTATCCTCAGTATTTCCGTGGGTGTTACTGCGCGGCTACAGGGTAATCCCGGCGTAACGGATACGGTATACGGATTGTTCCTCACACTGCTCTAACCGAAACAACTCCGCAAAAACCAGACGTATCAGCAAAACATAAGGCCCCCGGCAGCAACACCGTGGGGCCTTATCTGTTGGCGAAAAAGGAAGAGCCAGTGACGCACCAGAACTATTCCGCTGAGGAGAAGCGCACTACCTCCAGCATGCCCGGCAGTGCGCGCAGCTTGTCGATGGTGTGATAGAGGTGGTCCACATCGCGCACTTCCAAGGTCAGCTCTATGGCGGAATTGCCATCCACCGAAGAATGGAACGTGCCGGAATCAATATTGACGTTTTCGTTCGCCAGCAAGGTGCTGACACGGGCAAGGCCGCCCACCACGTTTTTAGAAATAATGCGAATTCTCGCCGGGTACGGTTTGTCTTCAATTCCATCCCAGAAAACAGGAATGAGCCGTTCCGCTTCCAGCCCCTGCACGTTCGAGCAGTCCGAGGTATGCACGGTCACACCGCGCCCCCGGCTGATGAATCCGACAATGGGATCGCCGGGAAGCGGATTACAACACTTGGCAAACCGCACCAACACGTCGTCCACGCCCTTAATGCTGACGCCTTCCGCAGCCTTCCGGGCAGAGGACGGCTCTGGAGCACGCACCTCTTCCACAACTGAAGCAACCGTTTCTTCCGGTTTAGGCAACAGCCTGCGCAGCACCCGCTGCGGTGTTACCCGCGCATAGCCGACGTGGGAAAGCAAGTCTTCCGCAGTCTTCAGGGAAAGCTCAATGGCGATAGGCTCCAAGCCGCCTTCCTTGAGAACCTTTCCCAGATTAATACCCATGCGCCGCCCTTGCTTTTCCAGCATTTCCTTGCCTAACGAAATGCTGCGGGCACGCTCTTCCGTGCGGATGTAATAGCTTATCCGGGTACGGGCTTTGGCGGTTTTAACAAATTTTATCCAGTCACGGCTGGGGTGCCGGTTACTGTCCGTGATAATTTCCACGGTGTCGCCATTCTTAAGCGGCGTGCTCAGAGGTACCAGTTTGCCATTTACCTTGGCCCCGGAACAGTGGTCCCCCACCTGAGTATGAATGGTATATGCAAAGTCCACCGGGGTGGCGTCTTCCGGGAGTTCCTTCACCGTCCCCTTGGGGGTGAAAACGTACACCTCGTCTTTGAACAGGTCGTACTTTAGTGTACGCATGAACTCGCGGGAGTCGCTTTCCATCTTCTGCCAATCCAGCAGTTCGCGCAGCCACGTAAATTGCTTTACGTCCTTGGCTTTGACCTTGCCCCCTTCTTTGTACTGCCAGTGTGAGGCCAAACCATGCTCGGCAAGCTGATCCATTTCGCGGGTCCGTATCTGAATTTCTATACGCTCCGCTTCAGGACCGATCACCGTGGTATGCAGACTCTGGTACATATTTGCCTTGGGCATGGATATGTAGTCTTTAAACCGTCCGTGCACTGGCTTCCAGATAGCATGAACAAGTCCCAAGATAGCATAACACTGCTTCACGTCGTCCACGATGACGCGAAACGCGATAATATCATGCACCTGATCGAGCGTCAGATTTTGCTGTACCATCTTGCGGTAGATGGAATATCTGTGTTTGATGCGTCCCTTGATCTTGGCCGTCATGCCGTTTTCCACAAGCATGGCGTGGATCATGGACATCACACGCTCCATATACTCGCTGCCGGACTGTCTGTTGTTTTCCAGCCACTCGGTAATGGAGTTGTAACTGTCGGGCTTGAGATATTTAAAACTCAAGTCCTCCAGTTCCAGTTTGATGCGGTGCAAGCCAAGCCGGTTTGCCAGCGGCACATAAATGTCCAGCGTTTCCTGAGCGATAAGCTTTTGCTTATGATGCTTCTGGTAATCCAGCGTGCTCATGTTGTGCAGGCGGTCTGCCAGCTTCACAATAAGCACCCGCAGGTCTTCCGCCATGGCCAAAATCATTTTGCGGATGTTCTCCGCTTGCGCCTCTTCCTTGCTGTCGAAGGTCATAAGGCTAATTTTGGTCACGCCATCCACGATATCGGCCACGCCCTCGCCAAACTGAGCGTCTATGTCCTCTATTGTGGCACTGGTGTCCTCCACTGTGTCGTGCAGCAGGCCGGCGCAGATGGTGGCCTCGTCCATACGCAATTCCGCAAGCTTATAGGCCACAAACAGCGGGTGAGAAAGGTACGGCTCCCCGGAAAGACGTGTCTGCCCCGCGTGTGCGGCGGCTGAAAAAACATACGCTTTCTGTATCAGGGCCACGTCCGCGTCCGGGCGGAACTCCGTGACCTTGTCCAATATTTCCTGAATACGTATCATACAGTTACTTTGCTACCTCGTAGAGCCGCTCCGCAGCGGGAATCCACCAACGGTCCATGTTATGCTCTATGCCCGCAGGCGCTGGCTCCACGCCCCGTATACGTTTGTGAACAATAGGCAACGAGTAGGGAACATACAAAAAGCAGTAGGGTTGGTCTTCATGCAGAGCCTGCTGAATGCCGTCATATGCCTGCTTCCGCTTGGCCTGATCCAGCGTGGTCCGCCCCGCCTCCAGCAACTCGTCTACCCGCGGATTGCGGTATTTCACGAGGTTCAGCCCCCCCTCGCGAGTTTGCGACGAATGCCATACCGGCCATATATCCGGGTCTTGCAAGATATTCCAGCCAAGAATCATGGCGTCAAACCTGCCCTTATCCACAAATTCCTTAAGAAAGGCCGCCCATTCCACAGTGCGGATTTTCACCGTTATGCCAACATCGCGCAGCATGCTTTGGATGATAGTCGCGGTTTTAATGCGCTGTTCGTTGCCCTGGTTGGTCAAAATGGTAAACGCAAAAGGCTTGCCGTCATGATCAAGCACACCGTCATTATCCGTGTCACGCCAGCCTGCTTCTTCCAAAAGCTGCCGAGCTGCGGCAGGGTCATACGGATACTCTTCAATGGTGGTATTATAGACCCACGTTCCGGGTTTGTAGGGACCAATGGTGGACTCTCCCAGCCCCAATAACACCCCCTTAATCAATCCCTGCCTGTCTATGGCCATGGTAATGGCGCGGCGCACCCGCACATCGCCGAACAGCGGATTTTCCAGATTATACCCCATGTAGCCATATCCGAAAGAAAGGTACTTGAACTTACGGAACCGCGCGTCCCAATCCGCCCCTGAGGTTTGATACAGATACTGCTGCGGTGTAAGATTCATCATGTCCAACTTTCCGGCCTTCAGCTCCAGAAACATAGTGGATAGGTCCGGGATGACCCGGTAAACCACCTCGCTGATGTAGGGCTTGCCTAAGAAATAGGTATCACTCGCCTCCAGCACAAGGCGTGTGCCGCGCACCCATTCCTTAAATCGGTACGGTCCCGCTCCCACAGGTTTCTGTGCCAGCGGAGTGGAGGTAATGTCCTTCCCCTCCAGCAGGTGCCGGGGCAAAATATCTTGCATCCACGTAATCAGCGCCCGCGAAAACGGCGTTTCGTACCGCACTTCAAATGTGTAGTCGTCGAGCAACGTGAACTGTTTTATACGTAAAAAGTCGTCCGCATATGGGGTTGGGGTTTTAGGGTCGATCATGAGACGGTAGGTAAATTCCACGTCCCGCGCGGTCAGCGGTTTTCCATCTTCCCAGCGAACATCCTTGCGCATGGTAATACGAATACGTTTTCCGCCGTCTTCCACCACATAGGATTCCGCCGCCCACGGCACGATATTCAAGTCCTTATCATACCGCAGCGGAGCCACGTATAAAAGACTCCCCACCGCATGCGACCCCGCGTCTGCGGAAAGCATGGGAATCATGCTTACAAAATCGCCTATGGTCCCCTGCACCAGCCTACCGCCATATTCCGGCGTTTCCGCCATGTGGGCAGTGCTGTTTTCCACCGTTACCGAATCTTTTCCCGCCGTCTCCGCAGCGGGAACCGTATCGGAAGAGGGAGAGTCTCCACATGCCGCAAGAGACATGACCAAAAACATTACAAAAAAGAACCATAAAGTACGGCGTATTGGATATATAACCGGGGTCACGTATCTCTTTGCCTCCTATGCTATTGCCAATTCCCGCAGATACGGTATTCTTGGTGTTGTATGCGCAATAGTGCGCGTAAACACGGTAAGTTTCAAGTCAGGAAACGCTACCCTATTGAAAATCGGGGTGAAATCGAATACTATCGCTCTCCGCTCACGGTCAGGGGGGATCAAAAGCGGCACCTCTCTTTTTTCAAGAGACACATCCAGTTTGCAAAGGAGCCTCGTACAGTGATGGACGAAGCATCGGCCAAAAGTCTGCTACATACTCTCGTTGAAGAGAATATTCCCGAGTATATCATCGAAGGCTCACAGTATATCCTTGAATCAGGCGGTGTTCAAAAGATCAGTCTGAAGAAAAGCGAAGGGTACTGGGACATCGAGGGCACCATTCAGGGGGAAGATTTTCAGATATACTCGCCCAAGCTCACCGTGGACTTTGGCGAAGGATCCGTCAACTACCACTGCAATTGCCCGGAAGCCTTTTCCGGCGCATGCCGCCATGTGGGAGCGACCGCGCTTAAATTTCTTTCTTCACTGGAAACCAGAGGCGAAGGCGAAGTGGATTCCGCCAAGCCTAAAAACGACTGGCGGCAAAATTTTCGTTCCTTCTTTTCCACCGCCATAGAACCGGAAGCAGGCCGCCACTACCTCATCTACCGTTTTCACCCGGAACCGGGGCGTCTTCAGGTTTCTTTTTTCCGCGCCCGGCAAAATAAATCTGGCCTGTCCACGGTGCATAACGAAACCACGCTGGAACAGATCATTGAAAACCCGGACTGGTGCGAACTGTCGCCCAGCCTGCCCGTGGTCGCCCACCAGATAGGCCGCTACAACGACTATTACGGTCACCGCGTGGAAGTGCCGGATGGCCTGCTCACATGGTTTCTCTGGACCATAAAGCGGGAATATTACCTTTTCTGGCAGGATACCGACACCCCCTGCCGCATAGAAACAGGCACCATGGACCTGAAACTACGCCCCAAGCTCTCGGAAGAAGGCCTGAGCTTCGACGTTATGATCCGTAGTGAGGGCAAACCTCCGCAGTCTATTGTGGACAGCGATGTAACTTTCCATGGTCAGGTTCCCCTGTGGGTTTGCTGGAACAAAGGGTTCTACCCCGTGTACACCAGCCTCAGCTCTTCTCTGGTGCAAGACCTCGCCCTGCATCCGCCTGTTGTGGAAACAGAAGACATTCCCGAATTTCTGGACCGCGTATGGACGCAGCTTCCCTCCACCGACCTCTACGAACAAGAAGAGTTTCTGGAGCATATGGAGCCAATTTTCGTCCCCGCCACATATAATCCCAAACTCTTTCTGGACGAAGAAGGCTCGCTGCTCACACTGGAAATTCAGAATATTTACGAAACCATACACGGCGAATTTCTGCTGCCCGGTCCCAATCCCAGTTTCATGACCGGCAGCTACTCCTCTGAGGGGAACACCTTCCTCATCCGCCGCATGCAGGCTGAAGAAGCCGCCCTCACGGACCTGCTGCTTTCCATGAATTTTCAGCCCAGAAGCAACCGGATATGGTTTCTTGAGCCAGAAGAAGCCATCGCCTTCCTGCTGGATGCCTACCCCAGATTGGTGGAGCAATACCGCGTGTACGGGGAAAAGGCGCTTTCCAAATA
This sequence comes from Pseudomonadota bacterium, assembly GCA_023460395.1. GTDB lineage: Bacteria > Desulfobacterota > Desulfovibrionia > Desulfovibrionales > Desulfovibrionaceae > Halodesulfovibrio. The sequence goes on from JAEWQB010000021.1 coordinate 7,669, forward strand.
CAAAGTACGCCTCGCCACGCCCGCCATTTCCGCAAAAGTGGAATCCAACGAAGAAGAAAAGTGGTTCTCACTGGATATCGAGGTGGATTACGACGGGCAGCGTGTGCCCATTGAAACCATCTGGAAAGCGTGGGCACAAGGCAAACGCTATGTGCAGCTCAAAGACGGCTCATACACCAGCCTCCCGGAATCATGGCTGGAAAAACTGGCCCACAAGCTGCGAGCCATGGGCCTAGATACCGACAAGCCCCCCAAGGAGCGCTTCGAGCAATTTGAAGCCCCCGCGCTGGACAACCTGCTGGAAGACCTGCCGGAAGTAGAAACCGATTCTTTCTGGAATACACTGCGGGAAAAAATTCATTCATTCCGCGAGATACGGCAGCTCACTACCCCCGCCGGGCTAAATGCCACCTTGCGTGGGTACCAGACTCAAGGTCTTAGCTACCTGAATTTCCTGCGTGAATACGGGTTTGGCGGTATTCTGGCGGATGAAATGGGGCTGGGCAAAACCATCCAAACCCTTTCCTTTATCCAGCACATGGCGGAAAGAGGCGCCACCACGCCCAACCTTATCGTGGTGCCCACTTCCGTGTTGCCCAACTGGGACCGCGAAGCTGAAAAATTTGTGCCCAACCTGCGCAGGCTCATCATTTACGGAACCCGGCGCGAAAACATGTTCAAACATATCGAAGAATCACAGCTTGTTATCACAACATACGCCCTGCTGCGCCGCGATTTGGAAGAACTGCAAAAGCACGAATTCAACTGCATCATTCTGGACGAAGCCCAAAACATCAAAAATCCGAACACCATCACCGCCCGTTCTGTTCGTAAGATCAAAGCGAACCAGCGGCTGTGCCTGTCCGGTACGCCTATCGAAAACAACTTGTTCGAGTTGTGGTCGCTGTTTGAATTCCTTATGCCCGGCTTCCTCGGCTCCCAGCATTCCTTCCAACGCGGCATCGTTAAACCCATCAAAGATGGCGATGCAGACACGCTGGATTACCTGCGCAACCGGGTAAAACCCTTTATCCTACGACGCACGAAGTCCGAAGTTGCCAAGGATCTGCCACCCAAAATTGAAAACGTCCAGTACTGCGCCCTTGCGGAGGAGCAGGCGGAACTCTACGCCGCTCTCGCCACCAAGCTGCGCCAGCAGGTTCTTTCTGATGTGGACCAAAAGGGCATGGCTAAAAGCCAAATGTCCATTTTGGACGCCCTGCTCAAACTGCGGCAGATATGTTGCCACCCGCGCCTGCTCAAGCTGGATATGCCGGGATTTTCCACCAATTTGCCCTCCGGCAAGTTTGACGCCTTCAAGGACATGATCACCGATATCGTGGAAGAAGGTCACAAGGTGTTGGTGTTCTCACAATTTGTTTCCATGCTGCACATCATCCGCTCGTGGCTCCAGATTGCGGATATCCCCTTCGCCTATCTGGACGGCACGTCCAAAGATCGTTTCGCGCAGGTGGACCTTTTCAACAACTCGCCGGAAATTCCCATTTTCCTTATTTCCCTGAAAGCGGGCGGCACCGGCCTGAACCTGACCAGTGCGGACTACGTTATCCACTACGATCCATGGTGGAACCCCGCTGTGGAAGATCAAGCCACAGACCGCGCCCACCGTATCGGGCAAACAGCGCAGGTTTTCTCCTATAAGATGATCTGCTCCAACACCGTGGAAGAAAAGATCCTGAAACTACAGGAAATGAAAAAAGGCGTGGCTGATGCTATCATCCCCGGTCAGGAAACGTGGAAGTCGCTCACCCGCTCCGATCTGGAAATGCTCTTTGAAGTCTAACCCGCGTGTCTCTCCCGCACAGGGGAAACGCAGATGCCCCGGAAGCGGGCCGGAAGACAAGAAGCCATCCGGTGGTCGGGGGAATACTTTCTCCGGCTCCCCCCGCATAAACTATGCGGCGTGACAGATGACATCCGCGCATACCCCGTCATTCAACTGAAAATGCCAAACAGGCGTTGGAGTTTTCTCCAACGCCTGTTTATGCTATTACGCCGCGATAACATCATAAAACGTCCATCCGCGCCCATACAAGGGGCAGGTACCGGGTAATCCCCCCGGCCATGAAGCTGAAACAGGCGGCGTAGGCTCTACTTTGAAGAGCTATTAAAAACGGGATGATTACCCTGTGGCCTTTGCGCTATACAGAATCTGACTGACGCACACCTTTCATGGTCAGGCTCACACGTTTACGGGCGGCATCCACTTCCAGCACACGGACACGCACGTGCTGTTGCACACGCGCCACCTCAGCGGGATCTCGGATGAAACGGTCCGCCAGTTGAGAGACGTGCACCAGACCGTCCTGATGCACCCCAATATCCACAAAAGCACCAAATTTCGTCACGTTAGTGACAATGCCGGGCAGTTCCATACCGGGGGTGAGGTCGGAGAGAGCGTGCACGCCTTCGGCGAAAGCAAAAGCGGTAAAGGCAGGCCGCGGATCTCGACCGGGCCGGGCAAGTTCCCGCATAATATCGGTAAGGGTCGGCATTCCCGTCGTATCTGAACAATAGGTTTCCAGCGGCACCGCGTCCCGCAGAGTGGCATCCCGGATAAGATCCGCCACCGTACAGGGACGACCTGTCTGCGGCTGGATAAGATCGTGCGCCATCCGTTCTACAACGGCATACGCTTCCGGGTGCACGGCGGAGGCGTCCAAGGGATTCGCCGCGCCATGGATGCGCAAGAAGCCGGCGCATTGCTCAAATGCCTTGGGACCAAGCCGCCGCACCGCGAGCAATTCGCGACGGCTCTGGAAGGGACCATTATCCTTGCGATGTGCCACGATATTTTCTGCCAGCGTAGGTCCTAGGCCGGAAACATGCGCCAGCAACTCGGCGCTGGCGGTATTCAGTTCCACCCCCACGCTGTTCACGCAGGAGAGCACCACGTCATCCAGCGCTTTGTGCAGGGCGGTCTGGTCCACATCATGCTGGTACTGGCCCACTCCGATGGCCTTGGGGTCCAGTTTGACGAGTTCGGCTAACGGGTCCATGAGTCTTCTGCCTATGGATACTGCGCCGCGTACCGTCACGTCATGGTTGGGAAATTCCCGACGAGCCACTTCGGACGCGGAATACACGGATGCGCCGCTTTCATTGACCATGACCACGGAGATACGGCTGGGCAGCCCCAGTTCCCGGACAAACGCTTCCGTCTCGCGCGATGCCGTGCCATTGCCTATGGCGATGGATTCAATGTCAAACCGCTGCACCAGTTCGCGCATGCGGGAAGCGGCCTCCGCCACTTTTCCGCCGCCGGTAACGGGAAATATCGTTTCGTAGTGCAGCAACGTCCCTTGCGCATCCAGACATACCAACTTGGCACCGGTGCGAAAACCGGGGTCCAGTGCCAGCACACGCTTTTGCCCAAGGGGTGGGGCCAGCAGCAGTTCTCGCAGATTGGAGGCGAAGACGGCAATGGCCTCCTCATCCGCGCGGGATTTGAGCTGCGCGCGGGATTCCGTCTCCATGGCGGGAGCGAGCAGACGGCGATATCCATCCTCCAGCGCTTCCTCCACCTGCCGGGAAGCGGCACATTGGGTTTTGAGAAAATGCCGCTTCAGCGCGGAAAGCGCCATGGCTTCGTCAGGTCGTAAACTCAGGGAAAGCGCGCCTTCCCGCTCCCCTCTGAACATTGCCAGCACCCGGTGGCCCGGTGCTTTGTCCGCTGGTTCCTGCCACTCGAAGTAGTCCCGGAAGACCGCGTAATTATCCGTGCTTCCCGCCTTACCAGATGTTTTTTTGGAGGCAGACACCTCATCGTTGTCCGCAGCGCGGGCCGCCTTGGTGGCGGAAGAAAGCAATTCACCCCGCCGCGCGAACAAAAGCCGCATCACCTTTCGCGTTTCCGCCTCCTCGCTCATACGTTCGGCAAGGATATCCCGCGCTCCGGCAAGTGCGGCCTGACCGTCAGACACGCATTGGTCCGCATTCGTATCACCCGCCTCCACCGTGACATACGCCTCCGCCAAAACAACGGGCACGTCTGCGGGAATCTGCTGCCAAAGCCTGTCCGCCAGAGGTTCCAAACCCCGTTCGCGGGCCACCTGCGCCCGTGTGCGACGTTTGGGACGAAACGGCAGATAAACGTCTTCCAGCGCGGCAAGCGTTTCAGCGCCGTGAATGCTCGCTTCCAACTCCGGTGTGAGAAGAGCGCGTTCAGTAAGCGAATGAACAATGGCGCCACGGCGCTTTTCCAACTCTTGAAGCTGCTCGTGCCGGTCTCGAATGGAGGCAATGACCACTTCATCCATGCCTCCGGTAGCTTCCTTACGGTATCGAGCGATGAAGGGAACTGTGGCGTTTTCTTGCAACAAAGCAAGGGTGGCTTCCACGCGCGGGGCGGGAAGATGCAACTCGGCAGCAATGCGATGAGACAACGTGTTCATAGAGTACCTTAAAAAAGAGGGTCTGGTGTGAGGCAATACCAAAGGAGATTCGTAGAGAATATGAAAAGATACCGGGCAGCACGCCCTACTGAGGAGGCAAGCTCCCTTTCATATGGGCCAGCTTGGCACGCAGATACTCGGCGAGAGTATCGCCCACTTCGTCCTGTTGCGCCAGTTCCATGCCCAGCGCTGCCAAGTCGCTGGCGACCTGCTGCTCCATGCGCTGCGATTCCATAAACATCACATAGACCAAGGCGATGGTTGCGTTATTTTCCTCAGTGCCATCGCACAACCCGGCAAGCTGTTCGCCGGGAACAGTTTCCAGCAGACGGTCCACAAACAACCCCACCCATTTCGCATACACGGACGCGGGAATTTCCGGCACCAACGCAGCCACGGTCCCGGCGGCCTTGTCTGGTACGCTGGGCATGGTCACGCCCATAAATTCTTCCAATGCCTCGGTACGCCGATCATGAGAATCTGTCAGGCGGGCCATAACCACGGAGCCAATATGCGTGCGGATGTCTAGTGTATGCATGCCCTTTCCTCGCACAAAAAACACAGAATCACCAGCCTCAACACGCGGGGAACCATGCGTCAGACCGAAGAAAACGGTACGGAGCCGTAAGCCACGGCAAACAGGGCGTGGCGGGGGGGGGGGGGGGGGGGGGGGGGGGGGGGGGGCGGGG
>JAEWQB010000022.1 GCA_023460395.1 Pseudomonadota bacterium
ATCCAGCCCTCCACCTGATGGGTGAAATAATCATGATTTGTTGTTGGATGTGATTGTAAACAAAAACAAGGCGATAGGCCAGCTTTGATGTTGTGTCAGGCAGGAGAATCGCTCAGATTAGGCCTGAGGTTTGAAAAGGGCAAATCCACTCCGGCCACAGAGCGTCCGACAGTGTGGGTAATCTTTGAAAATGGTCTGGCTCCGTCCCTGACTGAGCTACGAATTGATCTGCCTATTTTTGCGCTACGGCTGGACTCGCCTGTCAAAAACGTCCCCTTTGTTTTGCCGAGAGTGCAGGAACGTTCCGCGGCTTACGCGCATCTTGTGGTGCGTTCTGGAAAGAATACCGCAAAGACGCAGGAAGTTGCCTCCATCGACAGGGTCGTGCAGACCGAATACAAAGCACGTTTCCCCATGTTGCTGACCAGAGCGTTGGTTGGCACCGCCACCAAAGCCTTTGCCCAGTACCTGGCGGAAGAGACGGGCGGAAGCGGCGCGGCTCTGGTCATGACTCTTTTCACAACGGTGAGCGCACGGGCAGACCTCCGTTCGTGGGACGCCCTGCCTAAAAATATACACGTTGCCAGGCTCCCTATGCCGAAGGATCGAATCCTTTATCTGGACTCACCAGACGGCGGAGCCGTGGCAAGTGTTTCGTTACCTGACACGCGTTTTGCGTTGGTTCATGTGCGTATTCCAACTCATGGGGTTCCCGCAGCCCTTAGTGTTATCCCCATGGGAACTTCAATGTCCGATACGGAGGTTGCAAAACAGTAATGAAGTTTCTGCCCCATAGCCTATGGTATCTTCTGCTGGCTGCTATTCTGGGAGCCACGGGGTGCGTTAGCCCCAATACAATCTCTCCAGCAGAGCCTGATCAGCATATCGTGATGGCTAAACAATTTTTCTGGCTGAAAAATTTGCGTAGCGAGCTAATAACCGAAAGCGACGGAACCGCCTCTGTTGTTTTACAGGGGACAAGCTCGTCCATGCAAAAACACCAACTCTATATCCGTACAAATTGGTTTAAAGCCAATGGCATGCCCATAGAGAGCCGGCTTTCCGGTTGGGAGCGTATTCCTTTTCTTTCTAACATGCCGTTTTATTACACCAAGGCCGCGCCGTCCTCTGACGCGGCTGACTACCGTATTCTCATAACAGATTCACTTAACTAATCGGAGGTTCCGTGCGCAATTTCGCCTTAGTTCTTACCGCTTGTTTGTTCATGAGCGGCTGTGTTGGCTCCAACACTGCAACCATGGTGAACGGAGAGCTGGATACAGCGCCCCGAGTTATGGGGCTGGAGTATCGAGATTTTGAAGAAGCCGCTGCCACAACCGTGAATGATATGCTGGCTTCCGGTGCCGTGAATCGTCCGGGCGGAGGCAGATATGTGTTGGTTGTTTCTCGGATTATTAACGACACCATGCAGAACATTGACACCGATCAATTGATAAAAAAAATCCGGGTTGAGCTGCTGCGGAGTGGCAAGGTTGTCACCACCACGGCTATGGGGCTGGGAGGGGCTGAAGATCCTATGGTTGCCGAAGCGCGTAAGCTTCGGCAACTCGACGAAGTTAATCAACAGTCCGTTGCCGGAAAGGGTAAGATAATTGCCCCGGACCTCAGCCTTTCCGGGAAAATTATTCAGCGGAATCACCGGATAAATTCCAGCACTCAGCAAGTAGAATACTACTTCATGCTGACTCTTACCGACATCAATTCGGGGCTCGCTTTTTGGGAAGGAGAAACCCCTATTATTAAGCGCGGCAGTAGCAATTCTGTTTCTTGGTAGCCCCAATTATACCATACCTTAGACCACTCCATGGGGGAATTGTGTTATGAAGATACGCCAGTTGGCTTTGTGCTGCGCACTATGCTCTTTGTTTGTGTTTCCCGGTGTTCTGAACGCCCAAGGTACTGCGGGCGACCTGCCCGCCCCGGCTTCCGCGCAAGAAGAACAGGAAGTCGAAGTCATGATTGCAGAGGCCGCCAAACCGCAAGAAACGGACCCGGGCATCATTATTGAGGATCTTATCAACGAATATAATACCTCTGGCGCCGGTGCCCTGTTTTTGCAAAAGCAGGATGAAAATGCTCTTTTCTACACCACCGCCAGTGCGCCGGTAATGGTACAGGCTTCCTCCGCCAGTTGGCCGGAATACCGGCAGATGGCGTATAAGGAAGCCCTGCTGCTTGCCCAGCAAAAATACATGGAGTTCCTTGGGGTAACGGTAAAAAGTCGTATGCTGCGCCATATGCAGAGCGACCCGGAATTTCCCAAGTTTTCACCGGAAGAGCTGCACAGCACCTCCCGATTTGAAGAACTGCTCGATAAGGGCATAGCGTTGCTTGGCGGTAAGTTGGACGGCATGCTTAAGGAACAAGGTATTGATCCTGAAAAATTCGCATCGCTGCCCCCTTCCAAACAAAAGGATTTGCTCAGTCGCTCGGTGACGGAACAAACAGTCCGCATCGCACGGGGGGAGCTCACGGGCATGATTCCCGTGCAAACCTTTGAGGCGCAAAACAGCAAAGGGGACCACATTGTGGCGGTCGCCGTTGTGGCCTCTCCGGCGTTTAAGAGTTTTGTCGCGGAGGTGCTTTCCAAAAAAGGCGACCTGAAGCCAAATCCCAAGAAAGTGGGCGGTCCTTCTGTGCGGGATCAGGTGGTTATGGAAAAAGGCGAGTTAATACATCAGTTCGGAATACGGCGTATTTATGACGAGGCAGGGTATCCCGTGCTTGTCTCTTTCGGGCAGGGTTCCAACCCGTACACCGGACAGGACTATCAGGTTCGCATGGAGAACAGGAGCCTCGCTCTGGAGCAGGCTGCTTCTTCAGCCTACGCCAATTTCGCGTTTCTGTTTAAAGCGCACGGGATGGTCAATACAGAGAGCAACAACGCTGCGACATCCAAAACAGTGGGAAAGGTGGAGGCGGACAGCGAGGGTAATAGTTTTGAATCCACCGAATATGTGCGGACACTCATCAACCAGTACACAAGCAGTGTGGAAGCCCGTGGCGAGGTGCAGAACCTGCCCGGCGTGCGCAAACTGCATTCGTGGACATATATCCATCCGCAGTATGGACATGAAATGGTCGGCGTTATCTACACATGGTCACCTCAGGCCAGCGCCCTTGCGGGAAGTCTGAAGGCTCCTGCCCAAAAAGCAGCAGGTGAAGCACAAAAAAGCAAGGGGCAAGCTGGCGGTTCCATGGGTAAACAAATGATGGATGCCAATGACTTTTAGCCACTTCGAGGCGTTAATGCATACTATCCGCAATTCTAATCGATTGGCGAAGGTTCTTACTCTGTTTGTGCTGACAGGTGCGCTTTGGTTACTGACTCTGAGTGTTGCCGCTGCGGAGTCTGTCAGCGTCACAGGGAAAGGAACGGGAAAAAACAGAGAAGCGGCGGTGCAAAACGCACTGCAAGACGCGCTTCGGCAAGTTAATGGCCTGAACATGGTGGCTACGCAGAAAACCCAGCAGGATTCGATGCGTATGAATGTCGCCAATTCCGAAGGCGATTCTACAACAGTTACGCTGCAAGCAACCTCGCAAAGTCATGCGAAAATGGACACTAAAGGGGTTATCTCTTCCTACAAGATAGTCGATGTGGGAAATCAGCACGGCCTTGTGGCGGTGACTATTCGTGCTGTGGTGGAGCACTACTCCGCCCCCGGCATATCGCCGGACAGCCGTCGAAAGCTTGCTGTTATGCCTTTGGGCGCTTCCGAAGACGCCATAAGCCGGAAAATGACCCAGCAGGTTGTCTCTTTGCTTGTGCAGTCCCGCCGTTTTACCGTTTTGGATAGGGAAAATGACGCGGCTTACGCACAAGAAGCCGCGCGTTGGGCCAGCAATGTCACCAGAGTGCAGGAAAAAGCAAAGCTCGCGCAACAGCTTGGGGCGGACTATTTGCTGGTAGCCACGGTGTCTGCGTTTGATGCCGCAGAGAAAACAGAAACGGTTACGTTAACCGGAGAACAAAGACAGCGTGTCTCTGGCTATGGCTCTATGCAGTACCGTATTCTTGTTCCTGCGACCATGCAGGTAAAGTGGGCCTCCGATGTTGTTGTTCGGATAGAACGTCCCGTGGACAGCAGCGGTGCCGCACCGGAAGACATTCTTGCCGCAGAGATGGCGGGCAAACTGACCACTGAGATTCTGGAGTCCATCTATCCTTTGCAAGTCATCAAGTCTGATCCGTCCGGTCAGGTTATCATTAATCAAGGGGGAACCTCCATCCGGGCAGGGGCGCAGTTTGCGGTCTACAAGACCGGAGGCGTTTTGCGTGATCCGTATACCAAAGAATCTCTGGGGAAAGAGGAAATTCGGGTTGCGACTATAGAAATTGTGGACGTAAAGCCCAAATACGCCGTTGCCCGCGTTGTCCCGGAGTCCAGTACCTCTGCCGCCGTCCCTGTTGGTGCGATATGCCGTTCGTTGTCTGAGCAGACTGCGGAAGTACAGAGCGGTGGCAAGGCCGATCTTGTGGAAAGAAACGCTGCCGGTGGCGGGGTAAAGCTCCCGTTCGATTAAATCAGCGAGGCCCGCGTGGGGCAGCGACCTTGCGCGAATCTTGTGCTGTGCCAATACGTTTATAACCACAGGGGCGGAACACGCGTGTGTTCCGCCCCTGTGTATTATGCCGGTCCCGTTTTTCCCACAGTCCCGGCGGAATTATATGTGGGTATGCCGGGATTGAGGTCAACAAGCGAAGTCGTGTTGCTACGCTTGAGAGATTATGTAATTTTTCAGCTATGTCAGCTAGATGATCTTGTTCAGCGAGTATTCGATAATACCTTCCGCCCCGGCGTCCACAAGGGAGGGGATAAGGTCGCGCACGAGGTTACGGTCTACAACGATTTCCACAGCCAGCCAGTGGGAATCTTTGAGTTGGGAAACCGTGGGCGAATTCAGGGAAGGCAGTTTTTCCAGAATAGCTTCCTGCCGGTCGCCGGGTACGTTCATTTTCAGCCCCACCAAGTCGTCGGCGCGTAGCGCACCTTGAAGGAGCAGGTCTATCTGCTGAATTTTTTTACGGGCCCACGGGTCTTCCCATGTGGCTTTGTTGGCGATGAGCTGGGTATTTGTGATAAGCACATCGTCGATAATGCGCAGACCATGAGCGCGGATGGTGGTGCCGGTTTCGGTCACCTCCACAATAGCGTCAGCAAGCCCTTCCACCACCTTCGCTTCGGTGGCCCCCCACGAATAAAACACATCCACGGGAATATTCAGTTTGGCGAAATAGGCTTTGGTCACGCCCAGCAGTTCGGTGGCTACGCGCTTTCCCGCAAGGTCTTCCGGTTTTTTATAGGGCGAATCACCCGCCACAGCCAAAACCCACCGGGCGGGACGGTTAGATACCTTGGAGTAGACAAGGTCGGAAACCACATGCACGTCTGCGCCGGTTTCCAGCAGCCAGTCTTTGCCGGTAAGCCCCACGTCCAAAATGCCGTCCTGAATGTAATGAGGAATTTCCTGCACGCGGCACAGGCGGGCGGTCAGCTCCGGGTCGTTGATTTCCGGGAAGTAGTTGCGGTGGTGCTGGCGCACCTTCCAGCCGCAGCGTTCAAAGAGGTTGAGGGTGGAGCTTTCCAGAGAACCTTTGGGGATGCCCAGTTTGAGCTGGCGTTCTTCTGCGGACATTATTTGTAGACCTCCTTGGGGTCGAACACGAGGGGGGCGCAAACGGACACGGTGCCGTCTTTGCGTTCACGATAAAAACAGCTTCGGTACCCAGTGTGGCAGGCCGCGCCGCCTTTTTGATCTACGAGCAGCAGAACGGTGTCGCTGTCGCAGTCAAGACGGACGGCCTTGATATGCTGAGTGTGTCCCGATGTGCCGCCTTTATGCCACAAGGTTCCCCGGCTGCGGCTCCAATAGTGGGCTTCTCCGGTTTCCAGTGTCTTGTTCCACGCGGATTCGTTCATGTAAGCCATCATCAGCACTTCGCCGGTGGCGTGGTCCTGAGCGATGGCGGGAACAAGGCCGCCTGTTTTGGCGAAATCCGGGGCAAAATCCATCGCGGCACCTGCGGAATCTGCGGGTGACGAGGCTTGCCCGGTCGCTTCGGCTGCTTCGGGAATTTTCGCTGCCATACCCCTCTGTCGTCCTTTAGGTAGTCTCACCCCGTGCGGAAGGCCGCGGGCAAAAAGCCCTGCGCGGCTGGTTAAAAAACAGGGTGGAAAGGCGGGAGTAGCGTGTTTGGGCTGTTTTCGCAACTCGCACTCCCAGCGGGAGCGAAAACGTCATCATCTCTCCATCAGATAGTCAAGATGAATACCCGCAAGATGCTCAATTTCTTCGCTAAGACCTAGCGCGTGCACGGCGTTTTCTCCCCAGCAGGTAAGGCCGTGACGTTCCATGATAACAGCGCGATACCGCTGTGCGGCAAGGCCTGTGTCACGGGCGAGAACCTGCGTGCCCGGCTCGTTGTCGCGCACCACAGTCATCTGGCTGCGCAGCGGCTCTGCTTCAAAGATGGGTAGGCGAAGCCTTTCTTCAAAGGGAATCCGCAGTCCCAGCGCGAGCAGGCGGGGCGGATGGGTGTGCACCACCGCGCGGGCGTCTGGCTGGTTGCGATATATTTCTAAATGCATGCCCGCTTCGGAAGAGGGGATGCCACCGGCAAGGCGCTCTCCTGTGCTGATGCGCACCACCGCGAGATCTCCGGGGGAGAGCATGCCCTTAACAGAGCCTGTGCAGGTGATGAGACAGACATCGTCCGGGAAGCCGTTTTGTGTTGCCGTGGAGTTCAGCCGGAGAGACACATTGCCGTTGAAACCGGAAAGCAATCCGCGCTGCCATGCCCGGTGGCAGATATCGCGCAGCAAAATAGCCTCCCGCTCTGGAATTCCCGCTCCCCATGGTGCGGCGGGAGTGACCGATGCGGGCAATGCCACTCCGGGGCTGTCTTGCTGCCGGACCTGTTCCCGTTGCCGGAACGCGGTTTTGATATCGAGAAGCGGCGTACCATCCAGTGCTTCCAGAGGAAAAACTCGCAGACGGTTTCCTTTGATTTCAAGGATGCGCACTTCGTGCAGGCCAATGGGATTAGGCCGTCCCGGAGAGCGGGTGTTGAATACGCCGCGCTTCGCGCGGTTCTCATTTCCTCTGGGATGCACCCGCAATGCATCGCGGTCTGCCATGTGCATCCACGTGAGCAACGTGGCTTCCTGACCTTCTTGCAGGGTGTCCAGTCCGGGAATAAATGGAGCAAAAATTTCCACCCACGCTTCCGGTGCGCCCTCTGTTCCCTGTTTGGGGCAATCTTCCAGCCGGGAGAGCGGGGAATGTATCGTGCCGATGACGCGTAATGAGGCATCCATGCCTTTCTCCTTTGCAATGAACGTAGCGTGCGCGGCTAACCGGTAGCCAAGAGGCCTGTGGCTGCGGTTTTATGCGGCGAAGTGGTCAAACCCGCCCGGTTCCCACGGCATGCCGTTAAGCGTGTGGACGGTGCCCTTCGCCACTGTCCCCAGTATCCGGGCAGCGGGCAGCCGTTCAAGCAGGGCGTCCCGCCATTCGGCGGGGCAGGTGCCGAGCAGCGCGTAGTCTTCACCGCCCAGAGTTATTTGTTCCAATGTATCCAGATCGTTCGCCAGACAGTAGGCTTCTGTTTCCGGGTGCACGCTTTCGGCGGGAAGGGACAGGTTGGCGACAAGCCCCCGGTCAGTACCCAGCAGACGCGGCAGATCGCGGGCAAGCCCGTCGGATACGTCCATTAAGCCCACGCGACGGTTTGCGGAACCGGGAGCCATTTCCGCGCTGAGGCGGGCAAGCACCCGGCCTTCGTGCACAAGGGGGACCGGATGCAGATGGGCTGCCACGGCGGCAGGGTAGAGCGTTCCCGCGCCGCGCCCCATACTTTCCAGAGCCAGAAATCCGATGCGGGCAAGCCCTATTTCACCGAGTAAAAAAAGAATATCTCCGGGTGCGGCTTCTTCGCGGTGCAGAAAGGGGACAGCGGCAGGCACGGCATTATTCGTGGTCCCATGTGCGGCGGGCACAGCATCTCTGCCGGAGGCGGGGGCTTCTTCCGTGACCGGCGCGCCCCATATGGTAATGGAAACACCCAGCATGGGGGCACGGCTGAGATCACCCCCGGAAAGGGCTATGTTGTGCTTGCCTGCCAATTTGGCCATGCCGGAAAAAAAGGCGTCCCAGTAGGCGGTGTCCTGCGTGCCTTCGGGGAGAGGATTGCCCGGATATGCGGCGTCCGTGGCATCCTTCTCCGTGTGGTCTGCAAGACCTGCGGAATATGTGGTGGCGGGCGCTGATTCGTGGTCGTCCGCAGGCACCATAAGACCGAGGCTGAAGCCCTGCGGCACCGCCCCGGACGCAGCCATGTCGCTGAGGTTTACCGCGAGAGATTTGTACCCCACATCGGCGGGAGAAAAATAGCTGCGCCGAAAATGCACTCCTTCCAGAAAGAGGTCTGTGCTCAGGCACAGACGGGGAGGGCAGCGCAGTTCGGCGGCATCGTCGCCACGTGCTCGTTCCAAATGGGGGTGGGCATTGGCGAAATGTGTGCCGATGCAGGCCAGAAATGCGGCTTCAGACAGCAAACGGCTCATGATGAAGTCTCCCTGCTAGGATTTTTAAGAAGCGGTACGGCGGCAGTATATACGCTACGTACGTTCATGAAAAAGGAAAAGTCATTCCATAGCCATGCGGGCCGCCCCAACCGCGTTGCCCACCTCATAACCTTCAGGAAAGACAATGTCCGCGCGCAGAGAACGCGCCACTCCGGGCAAGAGATGGCGGGCCGCCGCGCCTATGCCTATGATTGGGACGTTAAGGGAAATATCTACGGAAATCAGCGAAGGCTCGCCGTCGTTTTTCGTCCGTCGTCTGTTCAGCCATGCCGCGGGCGCGTCGCCCCATTCCCGCTGGGCAACATGGTGCAATACGGCGTCTTCAATGCGTTGTTCGGCCTCGGCGAGTACGGTGTGGGCAAATTCTTGGGCATCCATGCCGCGTAGCGCTCCGAGTATGGTCGCCGCTTCTGTGGCGTAGCGGGTGTCGCCGAAATTTTGTTGTCCGAGCACATGCAGTGCGTCTGTGGGGGTAAAACCTGCTTCCATGACACATTGGGCGCGCACAAGCTGCGCAAGCTGCGTCTCAAACGTTATGCCTGCCATGGAAAGCGCCTCAAGCACCTGCCCCGGCGTGGCAGGACCGTGTTCCGCGAGAAAGGAAAGCAGCCCGCCGTGGGCTATATCCGTTGCGCCGGTTCCCGGTGCGGCAAGCAGGCATCGGGCGTTTGGCCCGTGTCCTATCCACGAGGCCGGAGAAGGGAAAGTGGGCTTGCGGGCGGCAAGGCATATCGGCTGCACTCGTTCTGGTCCCACGGTGAAAGAGCCGTCCTGAACGGGCAGCACAAGGCTGTCGCCGCCCACGCCCACAGTGAACATTTCCACAGCGGTGACATGGGTTTCCCATTTGCCGAGAGTCATGCCCTCGTCATTCACCACGGGTGCGCCACACCGGACCATGGTTACGTCGGTGGTGGTGCCGCCCACGTCCACAATAAGCGCGTCCCGGTTGCCCGCAGCGTGCGCGCCAAAAAGGGCAGTGGCGGCGGGACCGCTGGCGACTGTGGAGGCCGCGTGGCGCAGCGCTTCGTCCATATGCATGGCGTGGGCGTCTCCGCGGACTACCAACACATTTCCCGTAATTCCCAGATTGGCAAGGGCGTGCCGCATGCCTTGTAAAAAATCACGCATGACAGGCAGAAGTTGGGCGTTTAAGCATGCGGTGGTGGCACGTTCTTTCATGCCCGCGCGGGAACTGGCCTCGTGCGAACAGAAGACAGGCTTGGTATCTGTCAGCGCTATGGCCTTGGCAACCACCAGTTCGTGAGCGGGATTCACAAAGGCCATGGCTCCGCACACGGCCCACGCGTCCACATGGTCGTGCAATTCCGCCAGACCGTCCAGCACATAGGGCACTCCGAGTGGTTCCTGCTCCTCGCCCAGAACGGTATGTCCTCCCGGAATATACCGGGCCGCCACGGCGGGAACTTCCAATCGCTGGTTAAAGCCGATGACGAACAATCCCACATCCGCGCCCTTGCCTTCCACCAAGGTATTTGTTGCCAGTGTGGTGGAAACACAGGTGCGTACTACCCGCGCGGGGGAAACGCGCGAGGCATCCATAACCGCCTGTAGCGCGGAGGCGATGCCGAGGCTTACGTCATAGTGCGTGGTGGGCCGTTTTGCCGAAGCCGCCACCAGTCCGGTGTCCGCTTCCACTAAAACAGCGTCTGTGAAGGTGCCGCCCGCGTCTACGCCAAGGATATAGTCTCTATTCCGATGCATGTGTATTTCCCGGAGTTTTTTCGCTGTGCCCGTTCCCTGCTGTCGTGTACCTGTCTGCCTTTCCGTTGGCAACAGTGCGCCCGTTTGCGGGAGCTTCGTTCCGTGAGAGCGGTATGGCGCACCAGTTGTTCAGCAGCGCGGCTCTTTGCTGATGGCAGCAGACCATCTTTGTGCGGAAAAAAATCAATGAACCCCCAAAGAAAGGGGGGAAGAATGTATTGTCCATATTGGCATGGTACGCGATGTAGCATATGATGACTACTGCACCTTTTTACAAAAAACGAGGCGGATTGGCGGGAGTAACGCACCGCCGGAAAGCGGAAGGTCCGGTCAGGGGAAGTATATGTGGCAAGATATGGAAGCGCTGGCGGCACTCATTAACCGCCTTGTGTCGAGCGTGCCGAAGGTTCTCCGGCATCGCCGCCGCTTCTACGCATGGCAGGACTGGAATCATCTTGTGAGCGTGGGCACTGGCTCTGTGACCATTGTTGCCACCATCGCGGCGTGCACGGGCATGATTCTCGCGTTGCAGGCGGCGGGGCAATTGGAACGTCTCGGTGCGGTGAGCTATGTGGCCAATATGGTTGCCATCACCATTGTTAAGGAACTGGGTCCGTTGCTCACGGCGATTATCCTCAGTGGGCGTTCTGGCGCGGCGTTTTGCGCGGAGCTGGCGACCATGCAGATTTCGGAAGAAGTAGACGCGCTGGAAGTCATAGGCATAGACCCCACGCGCTTCCTTATCTGGCCCAAGCTTATCGCTATGACGCTTATGCTTCCTGTGCTCACCCTCATTGCGGACTTTGTGGGCATTGTGGCGGGGGGGCTGTTTTCCGTCGCGTTTCTCGATTTGACCCTGCAAACGTATTTTACGCAGGCCGTGCAGTTTCTCACCGTGGGGGATGTGTTCGCCGGGCTTATAAAGGCCTTGGGTTTCGGCATATCCATCACCATCATTTGTTGCTGGCAGGGGTTGCTCGCACGGGATGGCGCGGCGGACGTGGGCAAGCGTACCACCCGCGCGGTGGTGCTTTCTATTTTTGTCATCATCCTTCTCGACTTCTTTTTCACGGCAGTAAACTATGTGTTCAAGTAACGCCACACAGAGGGCCTTGGGGCCGACTATTCGCACAAAAGACCTCGCGGCGGGATACCCCGGCAAGGTGGTCTTGCGGGACGCGAATATCACGCTGCCCGGCGGCGCTATTTCTGTGATTTTGGGGGGAAGCGGCTGCGGTAAGTCCACCCTGCTCCGCCATATTCTGGGCCTTGCGGAACCGCAGGGCGGGAAAATTTTTGTGGATGAGGAAGATCTGTTCACCATGTCGCCTGAGCGGTTTTATGCCCGCAAGCGCGAAATGGGCGTGCTGTTCCAGAATGGTGCGTTGCTCGGTTCCCTGACCGTGGGGGAAAACATCTCGCTTCCCCTGCTGGAGCACACGGAACAGGATGACGACACCATCCGCGAACGCGTGCTCCACACCCTCTCGCTGGTGGAACTGGAGCACACCATAGACATGTTTCCCAACCAGCTTTCCGGGGGCATGGTTAAGCGGGCAGGTCTTGCGCGGGCGCTGGTTATGGACCCTCACATGCTGCTCTGCGACGAGCCGTCCGCAGGGTTGGACCCTATTACCGCCGCAGATGTGGACGCCCTGTTGCTGCACCTGCACGAATCACTGGGCATGACCATTGTGGTGGTAACACACGATCTGGATAGTTTATTTACGATAGCCCAGCATGTGGTCATGCTGCATGGGGGTGGGGTTTTGTTTGAGGGCACTTTGGATGAGCTGCGGGCTTCGCAGGATGCGTATGTCCGCCAGTTTCTTGGACGAAAACCCGCTACGCGCGGGGAAGTATAACGGGAGAAAGGCACCGTGCTCAACCAGAAGACAGGCAAAAAAGATCTCGTTCGCGCTGCCGTCACCTTGGCGGCCGGGCTGTGTATTTTGGCGTTTTTCATCATCGCGTTTGGTGGTGTGCGCTTCTGGGAAAAATTGGATAACTACGTTATCTTGTTCACCAGTGTGAAAAATTTGGATGAAGGACGTCCGGTAAAATACGCGGGTATTGACGTAGGCCGGGTGCTCTCCATTCAGGTGGACCCTGTAAACCCCGGCCTTGTGCGGGTGGTGGTGGGAATTGCCAAGGATTTTGTGGTCCACGAAGGAACCACCGCCGCCATTTCGCAAAAAGGATTGGTGGGCGATAACTATGTGCTGCTCAGTCTGACGGGCGCGGTTGGCCCGGCCATTCCCCCCGGCGGAGAAATTCCCCGCGACACCACGCCGGATATTATGGAAGTCGTCGGTTCCGTGGCTACGTTGGTGGTGGAGCTTAAGCCTAAGCTCACGCAAATAGCGGATAGCCTCACTCAACTGCTTAATTCCGATAACCGCGCGCGGATGGAAGAGCTTCTCGCGCAACTGAGCGAGCTGGCGCGGGCCGCGCATGGCGCACTGGGCACGCTGGACAACGACCTGCGCAACGTTGCGCACGGGGCGGAGCGGGGAATAACGGAAACCCGCGCCATGGTGCGCGATATACACACCGGGCTGAACGCCACCGTGGCGAACCTTAATGCCGCCATTTCCGGCGTGCACGGCGATGCGGCGGCGACACTGGCTTTATTGCGCGAGCAAACCCGGACAGTGGGCGATTCTCTTGCCTCAGTAAGCGGTCAGATGGAGCAGGACTGGGCCTTTGACCAGCGGCGGGTGGAAGATATTTTGGAAAATGCCGTGCAGGTGACGGAAAACCTTCGCGTGCTCACGGAATCGCTCAAGGAACGACCGTGGCAGATACTTTACCCGCCTGACAACGCAATGAAGGAGTAGCACCGCATGCGCAGTCGGATACCACAAACGACAGGGGTTGCCGGAACCGGACGCGGCGTTACTGCGCACCGGGCGTCCGGTCCGTGCGGAGCTGGCCCCGTGAAATCAGCTCAAAAACAAACAGGGCGGGACAGCATGGTACGGTCTTTCTCCTTCCCGCTACTTTTTGTATCGGTATTGCTGCTCACCATTCTTCCGGGATGTTTCGGGGGAAAAGTGCCGCAGGAAGAAATTTTGCGCATCACCGGAGCGACCTTCCGGCAGGAAGCGCGGGAAGTCTCTCTGACTCTGCCGGACGCGGGACTGCGGCCCCCTGTTGTCGCCATGGAGCGCCTGAGCTGTTTTCCCGCTCTGGATAGATCGGCGGTTATGGTGGCGCGGGGCAATGTGCTTACCCCCAGCACCCGGTGGTACTGGGAGGGCAGCCCCAAGGAACTTGTGACCACGGCCCTTGCGGCGTATCTTCAGCAGGAGCCGTCGCTTTCCGTGTTGTATCCGCACCGCAGCCGGCAGGCCGTACAGGCGCTGCTGACCGGGAGGGTGGAAAATTTCGAAGCGGTTCCCGCAGAAGGAGTGGTGCGCGTTCGACTGCGGCTGGAGTTGTGGACGGCGGACGGGGTCTCGTTGTTAGCCACCCGGTATGTGGAGGCGGCGAGTCCCATGGCGCATCTTTCCGCGCAGCCCATTGCCGAGGCAGCCAGCCTTGCCATGGCGGACATATCGGCCTCCGCCACCCGTTGGCTGACCGAATGGTTTAGCCAAAACGGAGCAACGCTGCGCAAACAATAGCGGTGCCGCACTCTGGAGCGAACCGCAACATGCCACACGGGTGGGAACGCATGAATATCATGACAGCCATAGCGGAACGGCGTATAGCCGAGGCCGTGGAAAATGGAGAACTGGAAAATCTGCCCGGAGCGGGCAAACCGCTGGTCCCGGACGATGACGCCATGGTTCCCCCGGACCTGCGCATGGCGTATAAGATATTAAAAAATGCCGGATACCTGCCACCAGAAGTGCAGGACATGAAGGACGCGGCCAATATTATTGAAATGCTACAGGGCAACGTGGACGAACAAACCCGTTATCGGCAGATGCAGAAGCTGCAAGCCATCTTTCTGCGCATGCGCGAGCGAGGGGGGCACACTGTGGCTCTGGATATGGAAAACCAATATTACGAAAAGGTTGTTGCGCGAATTTCTGTCCGCGAAAGGAAATAAGCGCTGTAGCCCCAAAAGAGATCAGACATGCCGCTGATAGTGGAAGTGAACGCCGACGTGTTCATCACAGAAAAGAACATGGACGAAGACGCTCAAGAAATGGATGTATACGGCAAGGCCCTGTTTGCCGAAGATGATGGCAATGACATTATCCTCTTCTTCCCGGAATGTGATCTGGCCCGGTTCGGGTCCGTTCAGGTTGGCTCTGCCTACACAGTGCGGGGCATGGCTTCGTTATTTGCGGAAGAGAACAATCTCGTGTCTATCCAGTTTTTGGAACCGGACATGATACCCTTAGACCCGGAAAACTTCACCGGTGATGACCGCAAAGAATTGCGCACGGAAATCGCGCGGTTGCGCGCGGTATATTGCCCGACAGCTCTGGCGGGAGAAGTGACGCACTAGTTGTGTTTTCCGTGCCGGACTGTGTGTGGAGCGACAGTTTTGAGAGCCTCTGGGGATAGCTTACGCACTCACAAAGTCGTATTTCCCCACTCCCTGCACAAGCAAATATTCACTGCGCGCCGTGGCCGTATTGGCCACGGCGTGTCGTGTTTTTGGGGAAATGGTAATTCGTTCACCGGGAGTCAGTTCCACCACGCGTCCGCTTGCGCCATCGTCTGGCAGCGCAATGCGGATACCGCCGCTAAGACAGACGATGGTATCCGTAATTTCCGTATGGTAATGTACGGGTGTGGATTCCCCCACCGCCAGCGGCATAACGCGTACCAGCACCTCCGGGGTGCGAAGAATGGTCTGCGCCTCGCCCAGCGTGGCGGCGGCGGTCCGGTGCAGGAACTGGGGCATAGCGGCCTCCCGCAGGGGTGAATTGCCCTGACAATGCGTCCGTTATGAAGCCTTAGCCGGGGATCGGGCATAGGCTTTCGCCCCGGCAGACCCCGCTTGCTACAACAATGGTATTTCCCAGTTGAAGGGGGAAGTACGCGTAGCCTCCGGCACGGCCTGAGGCGGGGTTTCCAGCATTTTTACAAACATGGTGTAGCCTGCTGCGACCAACTGGTCGCGGCGGTCTTCCAAGTCCAGCGGCCAGCCGGGGTATATCCACGTGTTTTGACCGTATTTGCGCATCCAGAACACTTCACCCTTGGGCGACTGGAACGGCTCATTCAGCTTTACGCCCTCGTAGGGAAGGCGGGATATGCCCATGGGCCAGAAGCCGGAAAGGACAATGCCAAGTGGCAGACAACTTTGCCGGGGCAGGGAAAGTATTTCGTCACCGGAAAGTTCCGGCGAAATGATGGCACCGCGAAATCCCAGTTTCTGGAGAGCGGTGAGAGCCGCCGGGTTAGCCGGGTTGCAGAACGGGCCAGCCACCAAATCGGCCTTGGCGCCTTCAAAAAACGCTACTTGCCACGGCGAACCGAGTACAAAGTGGCGCGCTCCGTTGCGTAACGCCTGCTGTATCATCTTTTGCCATCCGGCTTCCTCATCGGGCCAGATAACCGGGGGCAACCACCACGACATCCGGGGGAACAAGGTGCGCCCTACCGTTTGCAGGGTTTTGGCACCAAGCCACAGCCCGTTGACCGAGCCTGTGAATTTGCCCGCTTTGCCTTCTTTGCCGTGCGGCAGGCCGGGACGCAGCAAAATGGTAACAGAAGGCAATCTTTTGCCGGGTTTGGGATACTGCGGGGTAAACTCCACGGTTTCCCCCTTGTGGCCCCGGCTGGCGCGCAGTTTTGCTTCCCATTCGCTCAACAGGCGCATCATGCCCGGTTCACGGCGGTCGATAAGGAACACCGGCGTACCGGACTTGGGGTCTTTGCGGGCGGGGGCGCGCAGCATATAGGTGCCGCCTTTGGGCACGCGCTTCACCACCTTGTCGGTGAAGTGCCACGGCTCGTCCTCGTATCCTATACGCAGGAAGTCATACTGGAGCAGATCCATACGGGGTTTGAAAAAATATTTGGGATAAGTGCGCTCCCCTTTCTTCGCCTTGGGGGCCGGTTCCATAACCACCTTGCCCACTAATAGCCCGGAACTGGTCTGCTCCCCGGCTTGGGTGGGTGTGTGGGGGCGCTGCGGTAAAAACAGCGAATGCGTGGACGGGCGACCAAGGGCCTGCTGCAACAGGTCTTCCGCCTGCTTGCGTGCAGCGGGATCATCCGGGTTGTCCCGCAGGAGCTTATAGGCTGTGGTGGCATAAAAAACGTAGTGCGGGCCTTTTTTGCGTCCTTCAATTTTCCATGAACGCAGGTGGGGCAGAGGCAGCAGTGTTTTTGCCAACACGTCCAGCGACAGGTCCATGCAGGAAAAAAAACGTCCTTTGCGCTTGTTTTGTTGGTACACGCGACGGCAGGGCTGCACACAGCGACCCCGTAAGCCGGACTTGCCGCCCATGTAGCTGGACCAGTAGCAGCGCCCGGAGACGCAGTAACAAAGCGCTCCGTGAACAAAAAGCTCCAGCGTCATATCGTCGGGGCAGGCTTCCGAACATTGGCGCACTTCGTCCAAGTTCAGTTCGCGGGGCAGAATGATGCGTGAAACGCCCATATTGTGCGCCACGGCGATGGCTGCGGGGTGTGAAACGTTCGCCAGCGTGGAAAGATGCAGTTCGCCCTGAAATCCGGCCTGTTGGGCGATTTCAACTGCGCCGAGATCTTGTATGATAAGCGCATCGGGTTTCACGTCGCGGTTCAGGCGCGTGATAAGGCGGCCCGCCGCATCAGGATCGCCCGGTTTAAGCAGGCTGTTCAGCGCCACATAAACCCGACGGTTTTCCGAATGGGCTAAATCCACAATGCGGGAAAGCTCGGTGGAGGAAAAATTGTCTGCTTGAGCGCGGGCGGAAAAGTGCTTCAGCCCCAGATAAACGGCATCCGCACCGGCTGCAAAGGCAGCCAGACAGGCTTTGGTGTCCCCCGCGGGAGCAAGAATTTCGGGTTTGTCGAGCATGGTACCTCTTTGTTGCGAAAACGCGCGGCTAGGTGGTTCCGTCCCTGCACGGCACCGAAAAGCGGTGCCCACTTGCGCAAGATTGACGGCGTGTACGGGACGGCAAGAGCCGGCACGGGCATTGCTCATAACCATAGTCAGCCTTGCTGGCAACCGCAAGATGGTTACCCCAAAAGAGCTTGCTTCCGGCGGCATGCCGTTCTAGTCTGAAGGCACGCACAATGCATGCCCTGTATGGGTATTTTCTTTGTAAGGGTATGAAAATGAGCAATAAACAGTGCGCCACCCTGAAAGTTCTGGACAATGTACCGTTCGGACAGGTTGGCGGGGAAACGTTTTTTTTCGCGCTCCGGCTGGAGCGTCCTGATTGGAAAACATGGGAGCCGGGTCAGTTTGTCATGGTACGCCCCGTAAGCTGGGCTTTTGACATGCTGTGGGGCCGTCCTTTTTCCATCTGCCGGGTAAGTCAACGCGATCTGGTGCTGTTTTTTCAGGTTGCAGGCCGGGGAACCCGCCGCATGGCTGAATTAAAAAGTGGTGACGAGGTGCGTGTGTGGGGACCACTGGGCAATAGCTTTGTGGTGGAACCGGATTCCCCTACCTTACTGCTGGCGGGGGGAATAGGCATTGCTCCGTTCGTGGGCTATGCCCATCACCATCCTAAGCCGTGGAACCTGCATATGGAATTCGGGCACCGCATGCCGTTGAGCTGCTATCCCTATGAGTCCATAAACGAAAAAATTATGGGCGACGCGCATCTGGAAGAAAAGCCAGAGGATTTGGCGGCGTTCATAGACGTGCTGGATCGGCGTATCCGCGAACACGCGGAACAAAATGGATTGGTGCTGGCCTGCGGGCCTACGCCGTTTCTTAAGACCGTGCAACACCTTGCCCAGAAGCATAGTGCCCGTTGCCAGCTTTCGCTGGAAACGCGTATGGCCTGCGGTGTGGGAGCCTGCCTTGGCTGCGTAACAAAGATGGCGGACGATGTTGTCGCGGGCGGTGTGCCCGGAGGCCATGCGCAGGTATGCGAGCAAGGCCCTGTGTTCTGGTCGCACCAGGTAATTCTTGAAGGCTAGGGGAGAGATGCCATGACCATGCGCCTAAATCTACCCGGCCTGCCGGACGTTAGTTTTAAAAATCCTATTCTCACAGCCTCCGGTACCTTTGGTTACGGGGCGGAATTTGCTCCGTATGGCGACCTGACCACCTTAGGCGGCATTGTGGTGAAGGGGCTGTCACTTGCGCCGCGCGCGGGGAATCCCATGCCCCGTATCGCGGAAACGCCTTGCGGCATGCTGAACGCGGTGGGGCTGCAAAACTCCGGGGTGGAGGTTTTTCTTAAAGAAAAATTGCCCCTGCTGCCGTGGCGGGAGGTTCCCGTCATTGCCAACATCTACGCGTGCGATCCCGGCGAATTTGGTGAATTAGCCTCGGTGCTGGCGCGGGAAGAAGGTGTTGCCGCCATTGAAGTCAACATCTCGTGCCCCAACGTGAGCGAAGGCGGTATCCTTTTCGGGCAGGACGCTCGGCAAGCCGCCGCCGTGACCGCCGCTGTGAAGCGCATGGCCGGAGACAAGCCCGTCATCGTTAAGCTCAGTCCCAATGTCACGGATATAGCGGCTATTGCCAAAGCTGTGGAAGCTGCGGGCGCGGACATGATTTCGTGCATCAACACGCTTTCCGGCATGGGCGTGGACATCCACACCCGCAAGCCGCTGTTAGCCAACGGTATCGGCGGACTTTCCGGCCCGGCAATTAAGCCGGTAGCCCTACGTTGTGTTTGGCAGGTGTGCCGTGCTGTAACCATTCCGGTTATTGGCATTGGCGGTATAACCAGCGCGGAAGACGTGCTGGAATTTCTGCTGGTGGGCGCGCATGCCGTGCAGGTAGGCACCGCGAACTTTATCCGGCCTGATTTCAGCTTCCGGCTTGTGGAAGAGTTCACGCGACTGCTGGAAACCATGGGCATTACGGACCTTGAAGAGTTCAGAGGCTCGCTGCGCGTATAGTCCGCAGAATCGGCAGAGCGTTTTTACCAAAATATGCACCGGGTTAGCGTGGCACACCGCCACACTGGCCCGGTGTTTTTTTGTGATGCTTCTCTCATCATCACCTAGCGGCTGTTCCCTGTTCAATGTTTGTCTGTGGCTACGCTCACAGGTGTCAGCCGTTTTGACGGCATGTGAAAATTGTCGCAAGCGACATCCCCCGGTTGTTATGGCCCAATGCACGGGGAAAGGGGTGTCAGCATTTGCAACAGTGAACACTCGCTCTCCTTTCTGTGGAACAGATGTATTTATATAAAATTATTGTATAAAATTTTGTTTGCTGGCTGGCATACTCCTTGCCCTATATGGGTGCACCATTGAAAGGGTGCCAATGCGCCCAATCTGTTATGAGGAGAAAGCCATGTCACAGGAGAGCACCGCCAAGGCGTTTTCAGTTGCAGGGGGGAGCACCGCTTCGCCCACAATTCTCATCGCGGTGGGCGAGAACCCGGAGCACCAATACGGAGTGCAGTTCGCCGCTAACTTTTTCCACGATTTTGATCAGCTTTCGTTTCGGCTGCTCCATCTGTTGCCGCCGGAGCATGGCACGTTGTCCGGGCCATATGGTCTTCCCGTGGAGGGCGGGCGCATGGACAGTGCTTTGTATGACCGCCACGAGACGCTTGGTAAATCCAGTCTACAGGGCGCATGCACGCGGCTGATCGCCGCTGGCGTGCCGGAAGGCAACATCACCACGCTCAGTCGTCCGCAAGACCGCAGCAAGGCTCTGGACCTGATTCAGGAGTCCGCCGCCAGCAGCCACCATGCGCTTGTGCTGGGCAATCGGGGACGCTCGTGGCTGGAAGCCGCGTTGGAAGGCATACCGGATATCACACGGGAGGTCATAGACTCTTCCTGCGGCGTTCCGCTGTGGATTGCACCTTCCGTAATAGAGGCCCGGCGTAACGTTTTGTTGTGTGTGGACGGCTCGCGGCCTTCTTTGAATATGACCCGTCACGTGGGGCGCACGCTGGGTTCGCAGGGCGGTCATACCGTGACCATGCTGCGCGTACTGCGTGACAAAAACAACAATCCCACTCCCCCGGAAGCCATGTTTGCCGCCTGCCAAAGCATTCTTGAAGCGGAAGGGGTGCCTGCGGACCGGATTCGTCTGCGCATTATCACGGAGAACGAACCGGCTAAAGCCATTCTTACCACTTGCGAAAAGGGAAAATTTGCCGTGGTGGCCATGGGCCGCGCGGGCTTTGGTGACAGCTTTATGCGGCGTCTGCTCATGGGGTCTGTCTCCATGGCTGTCATGCGGCAACTGCGGTCTGCGTGTCTGTGGCTGACTTGCTAGTGACGGTATAGAGTATCAACAGGCGTATTCCGTGTGGGGAAAACGCCCGGCCTCCCGCTTCTTGCCCGTGAAGCGGTGCCCGGCGTCCGCCCAATTGGGTCCATGGAACTTTGGCAGTCGAGGTATTCCGGCTGGTTCCGTCTGGAATATCCGAACCATGGAAAGGCGACGACCCAAGGTTGGCGCAATTCGTCCCGATTAGGCGGACGCCGTGTTGCCTAAGCTCCCTACCCGCGACCGCGTTTCGTGGAGATAACCGGCACACCGTGCACGCCCGCTCCCCGTGCATCGGTTTCTCCAAGCCCCCGAAACGCGGTCGCGTCTTTATTTTTCCGTAGCGTCAGCGGTGGTTCCGGGTACTGCCCGCGTTCCTACTTGCGTTGTTACGGGGTTTTGGGGTAAGGGCAACTCCCCGCTTGCATGAAGCGGCAGGACACAGTACCGTTTCGCCGCATGCCGCCGCTCTGAACCGCTTGCACTGGGCCACGTCACAGGCGATACTGCCCAAAGGCGTGGACTGGTCGGGTCTGCCCCTTTCTTTCTGTAACGTGTGCCTGCGACCAACCAGCGCAGTGTGCCGCGACAGAGGCCCGGCGGTACCCTGAACGGAAACGGACGTGCCGTATCCGGCAATATGCGCCTCGTTTTCCCCCCTTTTTCCCCGGAACACACCATGCATCCAAAAATCGCCCTCATAGGACGCCCCAACGTAGGCAAATCCACTCTGTTTAATAGGCTTATCCGCAGCAACCGCGCTATTACCCATGACCGCCCCGGAGTTACCCGCGACCGCATGGAAGGCACGGTAAAGCGTGAAGGACGCACGTGGACTGTCATCGACACGGGCGGCATTCATCTGGACGAAAATCATAAGGCCACGGAAGGCCCTAGCGAACTCCGCGGATTTGAGGCGGATATTCTGCGCCAAACGCAGGAAGCCGTGTCGGAATGTGTGGCTCTGTGTCTGGTTGTGGATGGTCGAGAGGGCCTGCTCCCCTTTGACCGCCGCTTGGCGGACTATGTTCGGCGCAGCGGTCTGCCCGTGCTGCTCGCGGTCAACAAGGTGGACGGCGGCGAACTGGAAGACATCCTCACGGCGGAATTTCATGAACTGGGCCTGCCTATGGTGGCCCTTTCCGGTGAGCACGGCTACAACATGCGGGCTTTTGAAGAAGAACTGCGTGCCATGCTGCCTGCGGAAGAGGAATGGGAGCGGCAGGAGGAAGAAGCAGGTCTGAAGCTTGCCATGCTGGGACGCCCCAACGCGGGTAAGTCTTCGCTGGTTAACGCGCTGACCGGAGGTCAGCGTATGATTGTCTCTGACGTGGCGGGCACCACGCGCGATTCCGTGGACGTTACCTGCTCATTGAACGGCAAGCGCTATACCTTTGTGGACACGGCTGGAGTGCGACGGCGTTCTAAAATTGTGGATTCCGTGGAACGCTACAGCGTAAACTCCTCCATCAAGTCCAGCACCAAGGCGCATGTGACCATTCTCGTGCTGGACGGACAGGAAGGGCTGACACAGCAGGATAAGCGGCTGATTGACCTGCTGGATGAACGGAAAACACCTTTTATGGTGCTGGTGAATAAAACGGATCTCATTGCGCGGGGTGATCTGGCGGCTGTAAAAAAGGTCTATCAGGACGCCCTGAGCTATTGCGCCCATGTCCCCATTCTCTACGTTTCCGCCCATTCAGGGGCGAATCTGAAGCGCATTATTCCGCTTGCGGAGCAAATTTGGTCTGAAGGACAGGTGCGGGTGCCTACCGGGCAGCTTAACCGAGTGCTGGAGGCCATTGTCACCAAGCAGCAGCCCCCGGTAGTCAACCGGGTGCGGCCCAAGTTTTTCTATATGACGCAGGCAGAAACCTGCCCTCCCACATTCGTGTTTTTCGTTAACGACGCTGAACGGTTAAAGGACGCATATATCCGGTACATGGAGCGTTCGTTGCGCAAAGCCTTCAAGATTGTGCACGCTCCCGTGCGGGTGCGCTTCCGCTCCAGCCATACCAAGCGCGAGAAAAAGTAAAAACCGGAGGTCTTGCGCCGGTAGCAGAGAGGGAGCTTTCGGACTGGCGCGCCTGCGAGGTGTGCCGAGGGACCGGGGATGCCGCTCTCTTGCGCGCGGGGCTTGCGGCGATGTCACCGTTTTTCGTGTATTGGCTTCTCAATACCCTTCGTCCATGGTAGGTTGGGGCAACCCCGTGCGCATATTCCCCTATGCGTGCGCAAACCCACGAAAACGGAGGGACGCGCGATGCTGTTCAGCAAAATTCTTGTTCCGGTGGATGGGTCGAAGGATTCGCTTCTTGCCAAGCACAAGGCGGTGGAACTGGCGAGTGTCATGGGGGCCAAAATATTTCTCCTGCACGCGGTGGGAGCCGTTCCAGAACTTATCGGCGGCATTTCTCGGGAGCAGCTTATTTCCGGTCTAACCCACGAAGCCCGCAAGTTGCTCGCCCCATATCGTGACACCTTGGATGACAAAGGGGTGGAGTATTCCGAAATTATTGAGGCGGCAGACCCGGCGGACGCGGTTCTCAATGTTGCCCGCCGTGAGCAATGCGATCTCATCGTCATTGGTTCCCGCGGACGCAGCGATCTTTCGTCGCTAGTCCTAGGAAGCGTGACCCATCGGGTCTTGCACCTTAGCCCGGTCCCCGTGCTGATGGTCCGCTAGCGCGTTGTCCGGCCCGCTTGTTTGGCGGGTGATGGCGCCGGAATTGCCGCCGCGGCGCGGAAGACGCGAAGGAATCGCTCCGGGGCTGTCCGCCGCCGGTTGCCGTGTTTCAGGGAACTGTCTGGGGGCCAGTTGGACCGTCTTTGCGTGGTCCGTTTTCTTGCTTTTGCGCCAGCCGCCTCGCTAGGTTTTCACGGGGCGGTTGGTTTTTGCATTTGAATGATCGGGCGTTTCCGATTACATCAGAGCCTCGGACAATATGAGAATCGCGCGAGCCGTACCGCTGGTCCCTGCCAGCGCGGCGCACGCGGCGGAATGTGAAAAGCCCCGGATGACGGGGCGCAGCGAGATGCCAGAAGGAGCACGAGTATGCGAGGAATGAATGACATGCTGCGTCAGGCGCAGCTCATGCAGCGCAAGATGGCCGCACTGCAGGAAGAATTGGGCGAACGCCGTGTGGAAGTTTCCAGTGGCGGCGGCATGGTTACAGTGGTCTGCACCGGTAAGCAGGAAGTGGTTTCTATCAAAATAGATCCCGCTGCCGTAGACCCTGATGATGTGGATATGCTGCAAGACCTCGTTCTTACCGCTGTAAATGAGGGGCTGCGCCAGTCTAAAGAAATGATGGAAAAAGAAATGGGCGCCATTACCGGCGGCCTGAAGATTCCCGGCCTGTCTTAGGGCTGCGGACGGAAACGTATCGCGTGCAACGACTTCCAGAACCTCTCAAGCTTCTTGTGGAGCAGCTTTCCCGTTTGCCGGGATTGGGGCCAAAATCGGCCCTGCGGCTGGCTATGACATTGTTGAAATGGCCAGAGAACAATACGCGGAGCCTTGGCAGAGCCATTCACGACTTGCGGGATAACCTGCATTTGTGCGCGCGCTGCGGTGCGTTGACCGATACTGACCCCTGCGCGTTATGTACGGACACGGAGCGCGAACGCCATACCCTGTGCCTTGTCTCTGAGTGGGATTCTTTGCTGGCTCTGGAAGAAGGGGCGTTCTACCGGGGACAATACATGATTTTAGGCGGCCTCATTGCTCCGCTGGATAATATTACTCCAGAACATCTGGAGTTGAACCGGCTCCAGCTTCGTCTGGGCGAGGGTGAGGTTTCTGAGCTTATTTTCGCGCTGGGCACCACAATGGAGGCGGAAAACACCGCTGCGTACATTAAACATCTGGTGGCGGCCCAATTCCCGCATATCCGCATTACCCGTCTCGCTCAGGGTATACCGCTCGGTGCGGACGTGAAATTTGTGGATAAGGAAACGTTGCGCCAGTCTCTGACATACCGGCAAAATTTATAACGTCGGGGCTGCTGGGGGTGCGGACATCCACCGTGCCCCGCGCCTTGGCGTATCCCTTGTGCCAGCGCCGCACAGAACATTGCCGTGTATCGGCTTACTGTCGAGTGCGGACACCCCTCTCCTCCCACGCGTTTCCTCCGCCGTTACGGCGGGAAGCAGGCCAAGGACGCATAATGCCCGACACCAACACCGTGAGTCTGGAATCTGCCCGTGCGGGGGCATTGAGCACTCTTCCCGTGGCACTGAGTGTGTTTACCTATGGAGCGGTGTACGGCTTGCTGACCAGCAACGCCGGGTTAAGTTTGTGGGAGGCGGTTTTTTCCAGCGGGCTGGTGTTCGCGGGGTCCGCCCAATTTGTGGCGTTGGATATGTGGACCCATCCTCTGCCGGTGGGGGCGCTCATTCTTACCACCGCCATAGTTAATCTGCGCCACGTGCTCATGAGTGCCACCCTCTCTCCGTGGCTGCGCGGTGTACCGGCACGCCGCCGGTTTCCCCTTCTGTTCTTTCTGGTGGACGAAAGCTGGGCGCTTACCTATGGCGCACTCAGCAAGGGGCGGGCGGACATAGGTTTTTTGCTTGGCAGCGGGGTGACGCTCTGGAGCGCGTGGCTGGCAGCCACGCTGGCTGGCAGGTTTGCCGGGGCGAGTATCCCTAATCCAGAGCTGTGGGGCCTCGATTTTGCCTTCACTGCCGTGTTTCTCGCACTGCTTGCGGGAATTTGGCGGGGGCGGCGGGATATTCCGGCGTGGCTCATCGCTGCCGTGGTGGCGCTGGCTATGTACTGGCTCGTTCCCGGCAAGTGGTACATCGTTGGCGGGGGGCTGGCAGGCAGCCTAACCGGATTGTGGAGGTGCCCGCGTGCCTCTTGATAGCTGGCTCGCCATAGGCGGAATGGCTGTGGTTACCTATCTTACGCGTATCAGCGGGCCGTGGCTTGTCCGCATTGCGAAGGGTAATCCCCGGCTGGAAGCCTGTCTGACGCAACTGCCCGGAAGTATTTTGGCGGCACTGCTCGCACCGTTGGTCTTTGGCGCTGGTTCTGCGGAGATCTTTGCCGCGTGCGTTACTGTTTTTGTGGCTGTGCGGTGGCGAAGCATGCCGCTTGCGCTGTTTGCGGGAGTGGGCTGTGTGGCGCTGGCACGGTACGTGGCGCTGTGAGAAACATAGCGTGGTCCGGTCATAAGCCACATAACGGGCCACATTCTAGGAGGCGCGTGTAGGCAACACGGGGCACGGCTATGACCGCACCCCGTGAAAAGGCGACTTCTTTCGCTGGCTCCGGCAATGTGCCAACTGCGGCTTTCGCGGGCCACGTTTTTAGCCGGAACCACGGGTACGCTCTCTGGCTACATGCCGTTGTAGCAAACCCGGTCATCATACTCCATCTGCTTTCCTTTGTTCCACTGCGAGACGGGGCGGTAATAGCCCACGATGCGGGTGTATACTTCTGCCTCCGCGCCGCAGGTGGGGCAGTGCTGTTGTTCTCCCTGCAAGTAGCCGTGATCTTTGCATATGGAGAAGGTAGGCGTAATGGAAATATAGGGCATTTTCGTTTTGGAAAAAGCCTTGATGATAAACTTTTTTAGAGCCGTGTGATCGGCTACGGATTCTCCCAAATAGGTGTGGAACACGGTGCCCCCCGTATACAGGGGTTGCAGTTGGTCCTGATGCTCCAGCGCGGCGAAGACGTCTGCGGTGCTGCCCACGGGCAGCGCGGTGGAGTTGGTATAGTAAGGGGTACCGTTGCCGGAGGCTTTGATGTCCTCATACAACCGCTTATCTATGCGGGCCAAGCGGTAGCTGGTGCCTTCTGCGGGGGTGGCTTCCAAATTGTACAGGTTCCCGGTTTCTTCCTGAAACCGGGAGGTCAGGTCGCGCAGGTGGTGCAGCAGGCGCTGCATGAGGCGAATGCCGGATTCTGTTTCTATGCCTTTACCCAACAGATTGAGGCACGCCTCGTGTCCGCCCACCAGACCAATGGTGGAAAAATGCGCGCGGAAGCCGTTTTTCAGGTATCGCGCGGACCATGGGAACATGCCCCGGTCCAGATTTTCCTGAATGAGTTTGCGCTTGAATTCCAAGGATTGCTTGGCCATTTCCGCATATTCGCCAACCAGATCGAGAAAATCCTCTTCCCCTTCGGAAAGATAGGCCAGCTTGGGCAGGTTCAGCGTTACCACGCCTATGGAGCCGGTCAGATCGCCCGCGCCGAACAGCCCGCCGGTCTTTTTGCGCAGTTCACGCAGGTCCATTTGTAGCCGGCAGCACATGGAGCGCACATCTTCGGGGTTAAGGTCGGAATTGATGAAGTTTTGGAAGTAGGGCACCCCGTAGCGGGCGGTGAGCTGCATGAGCAGGTCGCCTATTTCCGAATCCCACGGAAAATCGGTAGTCACATTGTACGTGGGGATGGGGAAAGAGAAGATGCGTTTGTCATGATCGCCTTCCAGCATGACTTCAAGGAAGGCTTTGTTGATCATGGCCATTTCTTCGCCATATTCTCCGTAGGTGCTGTCCTGATATGTCCCTCCGAGAATAACAGGCTCCGTGGCAATGTGCCGGGGGGCCACAAGGTCGAAGGTGAGGTTGGTGAAGGGACTTTGCCCACCCCAGCGGGACGTGGTGTTCAGGTTGAAGATAAACTTCTGCATCTGCTGGCGGACCTGCTCGTAGCTCAGTCCGTCGTGCCGTATGAAGGGGGCGAGGTAGGTATCTACGTTATTAAACGCCTGTGCACCGGCCCATTCGTTTTGCAGCGTGCCGAGGAAATTAATCATTTGCCCAAGCGCGGTGTCCAGATGCCGTGCCGGACCGGCGCTGGAGCGGCCCTCAAGGTTAAAGCCTTCCAAGAGCAGGTCGCGCAGGCTCCAGCCCGCGCAGTAGCCCGCCAGACCAAAGGAAAGGTCGTGGATGTGGAAGTAGCCGTGCTCGTGCGCCTGCCGAATTTCCACAGGATATTTTTCCAGCGAATATTTGGCTTGCAGCGTGCCGGAAAGATGCAGCATGAGGCCGTGGAACGAGTGCGTCATGTTCGCGTTTTCATGAACGCGCCAATCCGCCTTGTCCAGATAGTTGTCGATGGTTTCTTTAATGTCGAGATACGCCGCGCTCTGTTCCCGCATCCGCCTGCGCTGTTCCCGGTAGATAATATACCGTTTGGCGGCATGGTACAGGCGCGATTCCATAAGCACCTGCTCCACCACGTCCTGCACGTGTTCCTGTGCGGCTATTTCCACATCGGCGAGCTTTTGCTCCACCTTGCGGGCCACGCGGCGGGCCAACAGAGGGTCTTTAATGCCGCTGGCTTTCAGCGCCTTGAGGATGGCATGGGATATCCGGTCCATGGACCACGTCTCCAGGCATCCGTCCCGTTTCAGTATCTGTTTCGGCATGAGCTCTCCTCGGCGGCACGTACTTCTGAATCTTCAAGGTGAATCCCTGAGGCACATAGCCCCTTGCCTCTTCCACGTCGTCTTCCGACAGAAGGGGAACATGGGTAAGGCGGAACAGAAACGCCTGCGGACGTGTGACCGCCATGGCGAAAATGGCGGCAAGGTTTTCTTGCGCTTCCTGCGGCTGCGTGCAGCCACCGGAAAGACGCGGGTACAGGCGGTATGGTCCTTTCACGTCCACGGCAAAAAGATCCACCAGCGCATCGTCAAGAAGGGCGCGTACCACATCGGGGCGCATGCCGTTGGTATCCAGCTTCACGGGCATGCCCAACTGGCGCAAATCCCGGATAAGGTCCGCCAGATCCGGGACCATGGTCGCCTCGCCGCCGGTGATGGTTACGCCGTCAATCCAGCGTTTCCGCGCGGTGAGATAGTGTTCTATGGCTTTGCGTGGCAGCACGGGCAGGGTTTCAGGCTCCCACGCCAGTGTGAAGTTATGGCAGGTGGGGCAACGCATGTTGCAGCCGCCCAAAAAAATAACACTGGAGTTCATGCCCGGCCAATCGCACAGGCTCACGCGTTCAAATCCTCGAATATGGTCCCACGCCGATGTCATCGCGTTGTTTTCCTTGCGGTAATGTCGGTCCCACGCAGTGCGTTTGTCTAACGGGTCTGCCGGACCTTCTAGCGCTCATGTAACAGGCTGTATTGTATAAAATAACGCACTAAAGAATATCTAGTGAACGTCTAAAGAGTTGATTTCCACGTAAGCCAAATCTTAGCCAAGGCGGCAGAGTTTGTACAGGGTGGGAGAACGTTTCATGGGGGTGTTTTGCTGTAACACCAGAGGGGGCGGGGCTGAAAAAATTTTCCGCAACCGTGTTGCGCGAAGCGAATATCCAGACTCTGCACAGGGATAACTCTGTGGAAAACTCCGGGGGCCGCACAGACCAGCGTCTTTTCGGGAACGGAGCGAGCGGTGTATGCAAAAAGATAGTAATTATTTGATGTTATGCTGTGCAAAGCCCAAAGCCTGTCCGCGCCGGTAGATGGGTAGGTGGACATTTTTTGTGTTTTTGCCCATGCTTTCCCGGTAATACACCATTGAGGCAGATGGACCGTCCGGCGGTAAGCCACGGTACTCAGGTTGTGTTTTTTCTGTGTGTTCCTTTCCGTAACTTCGCGTACGCGCAATCGGGCCGCGCGTCATGCAATAGCCCGGCACCGCCCACACATGACGAGTCTTCGCATGAAAACCCGTATTTTTTTGCCCCCGCTCCGGGGGATGACTGGTGGAGTGGCTGTGCTGCACCAACTGGCGCAGCACCTCTTTCACGGGGGGCATGATGTTGCCGTGGTGCCCAGAGAAACCGCCACCCCGGTACCGGAGGGGGTTCCCGTATGCCCATGGGACACGCTTGCGCTAGATGCCGACGACCTGTGGCTGATACCGGAGGGGTGGGTGAACGCGCTGACTCCGGGCTTGCGCGCCAAGGCTCGTTGCGTGGTCTATGTGCAGAACTGGGCCTACCTGCTCTCGGCTTTGCCGGAGGGCGTGCACTGGGCGCAGTTGCCCGTGCATTTTCTCGCAGTCTCGCAGCCCGTTGCGTGGTTCACAGAACGCGCTACAGGACGGGCGGGCATCCCCATTTTGCGTCCCGGCATAGACACCTCTCTGTTTCACCCCCAACGCGCTTTGGGGGGCGTTGCCCACAATGGAGAGCACGGACAGGGTAATCCGGGCGATTCCGTAGCGGCGGGGAGCCACGGGACCGTAGCTCCAGACGCTATCCGCATTGCATGGATGCCGCGCAAGAACAAGGCGCTGGCTGTGCGCATTCGGGAAACCGTGGAGGCACGTCGTGCCCTGCTTGGTAAACCTCCCTTCCTGTGGGAAGAGATTCATGGAAAAACGCCGGAGGGCGTAGCGCAGGCACTGCGAACGGCGCATATTTTTCTGTCCACAGGCTTCCCGGAAGGGTGTCCGTTGCCTCCGCTGGAAGCCATGGCCTCCGGCTGCATAGTGGCCGGATTTTCCGGTCTGGGGGGATGGGATTACCTGCGGCAGGCTTTGCCGCCGGAACAAGGCGGGTACGTCCCATGGTGGCCCCTGCGGGACGCTTCGTGGCAGGGCAATGCGTTGGTTACGGCAGACGCCGATGTGCCCGCCGCCGCCAACGCGCTGGAATTGGCGGCTCAGTGGTTAGAGGAAGACAGCCCGGCTCTGCATTCCCTGCGTGGTCAGGCGGTTCGCACGCTTGAGGAATACACCGTGCACAGCCAGCGGCGGACTGTTCTGACCTTGTGGGAAGCGGCGGAGCGGGGAAGCCTGTTTGCCGCGATATAAAAAGGGATAGCCAATGTGCTGACTATCCCTTTTGCAGGTCATGTGAGTGGGGGAGCCGGGCTAGCGGGGTATTGCTGGCGGGTCTTCCCAACAGGAAACTGCTGAAAACGCGTTAGAAATCCAGTGTTGCCTTAAAGGCAGAGGCCAGTTCTTCCACGTTTTCGGTGATAAGGGGCGACGTCCCGGAGGAGACGGAGAAAAGGCCGTCACCGGTGACTTCGCCAAGACAGGCGATGTGCTGGCCCCGGAACAGAGCTTCAAACGCAGCGGCCTTGTCGGCAGGCACGGTAGCGATAAGACGCGAAGCGGATTCGGAGTAGAGGGCTTCGGTCTTGTTCAGCATCCCCACGGTGACAAGGCGGTCCATGTCCACGCGTGCGCCCAGGCGTCCGGCAAGGGACATTTCGGCAAGGGCCACCACAAGGCCGCCGTCTGAGCAGTCGTGACATCCGTTGATCAGCCCTGCGGAGATCGCCGCGTGGACCGACCGGTACCGGGCACGGGCGGCAAGGGCGTCCACCTGCGGTACCGCGGCGGCACTAAGCCGCAACTCATCGATAAGTTCCGATCCACCCAGTTCGCGTAAGGTCGCGCCCAGCAAGTAAATGCGGTCCCCGGCCTTTTTGAAGTCTGAGGTGGTGGTCTTGTTCACATCGTTGATAACGCCCAGCACAGAGAACAACACCGTGGGCGGAATGGAAATTTTCACACCACCGCCGGTGTAGTCGTTTTTCATGGAGTCTTTGCCGGAAATGCAGGGCACACCGTAAGCGAGGCAGAAATGGGCCAGCGCCTTGTTGGCACGCACTAACTGCGCCAGCTTGTAGTGACCATCCGGTGTTTTTTCGCTCTGCACCGGGTCGCACCAGCAGAAGTTGTCGCATCCAGCCATGTGGGCAATATCGCCACCCACCGCCACGGCATTACGCACCGCTTCGTCAATGGCGTTAGCCATCATCCAGTAGGTATCGTAGTCGCTATAGCGGGGGCAGATGCCGTGCGAAAGCACTATGCCGCGTTCAGAGTCCAGCAGGGGGCGAACCACGCCCGCGTCGGAAGGTCCATCGCGTTTTACGCCCACCATGGGCTTTATGACGCTGCCGCCCTTCACCTCGTGGTCATATTGGCGGACGACATATTCTTTGGAGCAGATGTTCAGACGGCCCAGCATGGACTTGAGCAGACCGCCCTGATCCGCGTCTGTCACTTCAATGGTATCGTCCGTGTGCGAGGGTCGCGCCCATTTGGCGGTCAGTTGCATTTGGGGCACGCCGTCGTGCACGAAATCCATGCCCATGCAGGCCACGGGCTTATCCCCGTAGGTCACGTGGAAATAGCCGCTGTTGGTGAATTCGCCCAAGGCGGTGGCTTCCACATCCATTTCGCGGGCCAGTTGCATGAATTCGTCAATATGGACAGGCGGCACGGCTAGCGTCATGCGTTCCTGAGCTTCGGAAAGCAGAATTTCCCACGGACGCAGCCCGTCGTATTTAAGCGGGGCGCGGGAGAGATCCATGCGGAAGCCACCGGTGTCTTCTGCCATTTCGCCCACGGAGGAGGAAAGGCCGCCTGCGCCGTTGTCGGTTATGGCGTTGTACAGGCCTTTGTCACGGGCGCGCATGATGAAGTCATACATCTTGCGCTGGGTGATGGGGTCGCCGATCTGCACCGCGGTAGCTGGCGATTCCTCATGCAGTTCTTCTGACGAGAACGTCGCGCCATGAATGCCGTCTTTACCAATGCGACCGCCAGCCATGACAATGACGTCGCCGGGAAGCGCACGTTTTTCATGACCGGGACGTCCCTTGATTTCCTTGGGAATCATACCCACGGTGCCACAATAGACCAGTGGCTTGCCGAGGTAGCGATCCTCAAAGACAATGGAGCCGTTGACGGTGGGAATGCCAGATTTGTTGCCGCCGTGTTCCACACCCTCGCGCACGCCTTCCAGCACCCGGCGGGGGTGCAGCAGACGGGGGGGCAGCTCACCCTCATGGAAGGGCGAGGCAAAGCAGAAGACGTCTGTGTTGCAGACCATGTTGGCACCCATCCCGGTGCCCATGGGGTCGCGGTTTACGCCCACAATGCCGGTAAGTGCGCCGCCGTAAGGGTCCAGCGCGGAGGGAGAATTGTGGGTTTCCACCTTGATGCAGACGTCATGCGTGTCGGTAAAGGCGATGACGCCCGCGTTGTCTTTAAAGACGGAGCGGCAAAAATCGTCCTTACCCATGCGGGACCGCAGGGTTTTTGTGGAACCTTGAATGAACGTTTTATAAATATTGTCAATAACTTCACGGTGGCCTGTTTCGGTATCCGTGTAGTCAATGCGCGAGGAAAAAATCTTGTGCTTGCAGTGCTCGGACCATGTTTGGGCCAGCACTTCTATTTCCGCGTCGGTGGGATTGGCTGGCAGCCCCATGGTGTTGCGGTGTGTACGCACATCGTCGCGGGCGTAATACGCGCGGACTGTGTGCAGCTCTTCCAGCGAGAGGGCCAGCGTATTTTCACGGGAAAACGCGACAAGCTCGTCGTCGCTCATGGTGGCAAACGGAATGACCGCCACCTCATCACTGGCCTGCCCGGAGACACGGGCGGCAAAGGGCATGAAGCCGGGTTTGGCCCGCCACGCGCTGCCGCTGGTAAATTCGTAGCGCTGGATAAGCTCGTTGGCGAGCAGGTCTTTTCCTATGGAGTCCACCTGTGCTTCAGTGAGGGGTCCATAGAGGTGATACTGGTTGGAAACGAACACAGAGACGCTTTCACGCTTTGCGAGGCCCAGCACCATGGCAATGGTTTCTCTCGCGGTGCGGCCTTCATTGTCCGTTACGCCGGGGCGAAAGCCCACTTCGAGCACCCAGTCCGCGTCTGAGGTAACGGGAGATATGGACGCGTCCTGAAGTACAGGATCATGCAGGCAGGCTGTTTCTGCCAGATGGGCCACCTGCGTTCCGTCCAGTCCGTCCACGGTGAAAACCTTGACCAGACGCACGTCGGCCACGTCCAGCCCCAACGATTCCTTGATCTTGTTCGCGGTCTTGCGTCCCACGGTGTCCACGACACCGGCGCGCAGGCCTACTTCAATGCGCCGCAGCATGTACTTCTCCTGAGGGTGGCTGTGGTTACGGGTTGGGCACTCCATACTGGCATTTCCGCCGTTTGGGAAGGCAAAAATACCGCCGGATAGCACGCGCCACTATGGATAACGCGGCCTGAGGGCACGGAGGTGCGGTCTGCGGCTCGTTTTGATTTGTCTTATGAAACGGGGAACAGAGAAAGATGGCGGAGCCGCATAAAAATTTTTCGGACCGGAAGGTGCCGTGCGTCGGGGCGTTCGTGAAGGAGGTCGTAATCCACCACCGCGCGGAGGCCGGCGGAGGTCTTACTTAGCCCAGAAGGTTTGACCGCCTCCGGCGTTTTTGGAGTCGTAGCTGGCCTGATCCGCCCGTTGCAGCAGTTGGTCGCCTGTTTCGCCATTTTGGAGCATGGCGGCCCCCATGCTCAGGGACACCGCGCCCTGCGTCAACCGCGCGGAAGCGGTGTGCAGGCGGTCGCATAAGATGTGGAGGGCGTCTTCGCCAATTTCTGTTACCACTATGGCAAACTCGTCTCCCCCGTACCGGCAGGGAAAATCCATGCCTTTGCGTACACTTTCCATAATGGCGCGGGCGATGAGTCTGAGCAAACGGTCCCCTGTCTGGTGCCCGTGTCCGTCGTTTACCTGCTTGAACTTATCGAGATCGAAAAAGATAAGCCCCAGCCCCCGACCGGTCCGCCGACTGCGCTCTACTTCCCGTGCCAGCACCACATTGAATTGCGAATAGTTGAACAGGCCGGTCAGGCCGTCGTACATGGCTTGTTTGCGGATCTTGTCTTCCAGCCGTCTGATAAGGGTGAGGTCGCGCCCCACAACAAGATATGTGGTCGGGGTATCGTCCGCGCCACGCAACGGAGAAAAAAGTAATTCCAGCCGCGAGGTGGCGAGTGAGCCGGATGGCAATATGACTTCCACCGGGGGAGTGGGGTTGCCATCCCGGCAGTGGATAACCCGTTCGGCAAGAAAGCTTTCGTCCCACGCACCGGAAAACCCCGAAGTGGGCGAGGCAACGGTAAACAGGTTTTTTCCGCGCAGGTGGGCGGCGCGGGGCGATGTCCACAAAATAGTCCCGGTGCTGTCCACAGTGGCGATAAGTTCCCGCATGGAGGAGACAAGCTGCTCCAAAAAGTCGTGCTGTCTGAGAACCTGCACTTCCATGGCGGAAATTTCTGTTACATCTTCGAGCATTACCAACAATGCCGGTGTATTATTTATGGTGTGCCGGTGGATGGAAAGATATACGCACGGAGGGGCGGAGCCTTCCTGTTCTTTGGCGGAACAGAACAGGCGGCTTATGCCCTGCCGTTCCGGGTCTTCCAGCAGGGCGGCGATGAGGGGAGCCGCCACTACCCCCAGACGGCGGTGCAGCAGGCCGGACACATCTTCCCCCACCACAGGTTCCGTGACGCCCCGGTAGGAAAGAAAGTGGGCGTTGGCATCCAGTATCATACCGCTCATGTCGGCCAGAGCCACGCCAATGGGCAGAGCCTGTAGGGTTTGCGCTTTGGTAACCATGGCGGCCCGCTCGTTATAGTAGGTTCCGAGAGCGCCGGAAACGAAGTGCGCGTAAATATGCAAATCCTGCTCAGAAGGTGTGGCGGTTTTGGAAAGAAGGAACCTCACCTGTCCGTAAGCGGCGGAACCGGAGCTGAAAATAAGCTTTTCTCCGCCCGGCATCCACGGAAGGCGGTGCGGGCTGATCATGTCGGGATAGGGGGTGATGACGGTTTCCCCATTGTGCAGGGAAAAAAACAGAAATCCCCCGGACGGATTCCGCAGGGCCAACTCCCCTTGTTCCATTCCCCAGTTCCAGCGCATCTGGCGGAGTATGGTTTTTCCTATTCCCTCCACCCCCCGCTCCGCGTGGCTTATTTCCATAGCGTGGAAGTAATAGCTTTGCATGGATTGCAAGGACTGGGCATAGAACCGGGTGTCCGGCTCCACGTTTTGTATGCCCAGCAGGGAGAGCATGGATTCGTAGCGCAGGGTGCAGTCTTTACGCAGGGCTTCAAGCTGGACGTCGTCCAGTTTGAGCAGGGAGCGCATTTGGATTTCAAACTGGATAATGGAACCGGTATCGCGCTCTTTACCGTGCTGAAGCTCGGCCCAACGGGTGGCAAGAATAATGCTTCGGGTAAGCGGTGGATGCTCTTCCAGACGAAGGAGATCATGATGGTGGGCAATGGCGTGCAGAATGCTGTCCGGCAGGCCCCATTCCGCAAGCAGGGTGCTGGTGATCCCCTCGTGGGTTTCTCCCCAGTGCGAGCGTTCGGTGGCGAGTTGCTCGTCTTCCAGCCACAGGGTGCAGGTGGCGTCCTCAATGGTGTTCTGCCCCATGCAAAGATATAAAAAAAGGGAAAGATCTTTGAGCAGAGAACCCAAGTATGCCAGATGCGCTTCTTTGGGGGCGATGCGGGAAGCAATTTGCTCCGCAGCGATGGAAGACCACACCGAAAGCCGCCAGTCCGCGAATTGGGAGCTTTTATCGCGGCGAATCGCCCCGGAGGTGTTGTGCTGGAAGGAAATGGACAGCGCCATTTTGAGAATTTCCCGCGTACCCAGCACCACGGCGGCACGTTCCAGATCGGTCACTTTGGAAGTGAGACCATAATAGGGAGAGTTTACCAGCGTAAGCATGGTGGCGGAAAGCATGGGATCGCTTTCAAGAATACGCCCGATCACGTCAAACGCGGGGGCTGGAGTGACCAGTTCCTGCACCAACTGCACCATGACCGGGGGAAAGGTGAGTCCCAGACAATGCGCGAGAGAACTGGAAGAGATGCCGGAGGGGGCATTGGCTTTGTATTTCATGACCGGTTCGGCCTCTCTTTCCTGTTCGTCTATACCGGGGAAAATTCGCGACAGTTCCCTCTGGCACCCAATCCGCCGAGGGTTACGCATTTCTTATGTATCAGAGAGCTGGCCTAAACGCAAAGCCAACTCCGTAACGGCGCAGCCAACAAGGCGCGGCACAAGCAGAAGCGCTAACTATGTATTTCGTGGGAGTCGGGAAGAATGCGAAGTTCCCTGTTTTATCAGTCTGTGGCGCGTATATTTCCCAACGCCGTATTCGCGCTACCATCCTATCATTGTTTGCGGTTGCGCACGTAAGCCACGGTCTGCGCAAGCAATTCCCGTTCTACGACATCGGGCAAGACAGCCAACGCTTCCTGCGCTTTGCCGAGGTAACTGTCGGCAAGTTCTCTGGTTCTGGCATCCAATCCCTGTTCGCGAATAGCTGTGGCAATGGCGCATACGGACTGTTCTGTCAGTGTACCCGCTTCAAAGTGCGTCACAAATGATTTCCGGTCTTTGGCATTCAGGGAGTCGCGGTACATCAGTAGCGGCGGGGTGAGTTTTCCTTCCCGCAGATCTCCGGCCACGGGCTTGCCGATATCTTTGGTCGAAGGCGCGAAA
Source organism: Pseudomonadota bacterium (assembly GCA_023460395.1). Lineage (GTDB taxonomy): Bacteria > Desulfobacterota > Desulfovibrionia > Desulfovibrionales > Desulfovibrionaceae > Halodesulfovibrio. The sequence continues at coordinate 36,911 of JAEWQB010000022.1, forward strand.
TCCAGCGCGTCGTCCACGATCTGAAAGGCAATACCGAGATTCAGGCCAAAGGTGGCGACCGCTTCCAACTGGGAGGAGTCAGCCCCTGCCCGCATTCCGCCCAGAGAGCACGAAGCCTGAATGAGAAATGCCGTTTTTCCTTTGATGATGTCTATATAGGTGTCCTGCGTGTGGTCGGTGCTGCGCAGATACTCTATCTCCGCTATTTCACCGGTAACTGTGGCGGTAATGGCGTCCGCGATACAGGCGGTAAGACGCGGGTCGCCGTAGCGGGCCACGATGCTGTTGGCCTGTGCCAGCAGGGCGTCTCCGGCAAGGACGGTGCGGGTGGTGCCGAACTGCGTATGGGCGGAGGGCAGGCCGCGCCGCAGATCGGCGTCGTCAATGATGTCGTCATGCAGCAGAGTGGCGGAGTGCAGCAGCTCCACGGAACAGGCAAGGGGATAGATGTCGTCTTGGGTGTATCCCAGCGCGCGGGCGGTAAGCAGGGCGAGCAGAGGCCGCAGACGTTTTCCTCCTGCTTTGAGAACGTGAGTGGCCACAGGCTGCACAAGGCGGTTAAGCCGGGAGACTTCTTGTTCCAGTGTGGCGTTGATACGCGGTTGCTCCGCAGTCAGGTAGGCAATGAATTCTCGCATGTCCTTTCCGTTCCAGAGGTTTGGGTGCCGGGCAATAGTAGCGGTGTGTTCGTGAGACGGCAAGCCGTTACAGGAAGAGCGAACGCGCCACGCTGCCCAGAGCGGAGAGAGCGTCATCCAATCGCCAGTCTTCCGCGTTGCGCGACCCCACCAGATTGGAGACGGTGCGCAGTTCCACAAAGTCGATACCGGCTTGCACACAGCCAAGTGCCATGGCGAAGCCTTCCATATTTTCCGTAAGCGCGTCATGGCGCTGGCGAAGTTGACTCGCCCTTTCCGGGGTGCCGCTGACGCAGGCCACCGTGATGCCGGTTCCGCAAATACAGTCGGGGGGGGTGAGATCCATGGTTCGGAGAGATTCGCGCGGTGTAAGTGAAATGTTGTTCCACACTACGCCGGTTCCGGTATCCGTGGATGGTTTTTCTTCGGCCTTTTCGGCCCGTTCCGTTTGTTTCGTTTGGGCGGACGCTTCTTGGGGGGCCCATAAGGGAAAACCAATGCCGTGCGGATTAATGCCGATATCTGTCCATAGCCCGTATTCCGGCCAGATTTCTCTATCAACAAGCACGGGGGCAGCCAGAGGGGCCTTGGCAAGATTAAAGCTTCCCGCCACGCCCATATTCACCACGCCGGAAATTCCGAAGCACGCACCCAAAACACGGCCCAGAGTGAAGGCCGCGTTTATTGGTCCCACCCCGGTCACGGTGAGAAGGCAGACATGTTCATTGACGGGTGCTTCGCACCATTGGCCCGGCGCGGGCAGTTGGCAGCCCACGCGCCCACGCCCGTTGAAGCCTTTGAGAACCGCTTCCATCTCTTTCTGTGTCGCAGTGGCGAGCAATACCGTCATGCGTGTTTTTCCAGAACGTAGTTGATAAGCTCGTTTTCCGTTGAAAACGATTCGCCAGTGTTCGCGTCGTTTGTATCGTCCGCCGGGACGGACGATACAGGTATTTCAGCTACAAGAACGGCATCGCGGATGCGGGCAATGCGTGCCAGCCGTTCGCGGTCTTTCCGTCTGGCCTGCGCGATAATACGGTCGCCGCTCACGGCGGCGCGGAGTTGGGCCGCCAGCTCCGAATAGCCTTTTCAGCAGTCGGCCCAGCAGTTGATTACCGCATCGTGGACCATACTACAGCCTCCACAGGCCAATGCCAGCTTCCGCCATGGACTGCGGGGGAAACAGGCTCTTTACATCCAGCAATAGGGCGTGGTTCGCATCAGAGAACCATGCGGCGATTTGCGCCGGAGCCAGTGTTTTGTACGTGTCATGCGCCACGGCAAGAATGACGGCATCCAGCCCGGAAAACGCATCCAGCCCGGAAAGGGTGAGTCCGTATTCGTGCATCGCCTCTTGCGGGTCGGCCACGGGGTCGTGCACCAGCACTTCCATGCCATATTCCCGTAGTTCATGAACAACGTCCGTCACCTTGGTATTGCGCAGATCGGGCACGTTTTCTTTGAACGTAAGTCCCAAAATACCCACCCGTGCGCCCAATATGAGTCGGTTGCGGCGGATAAGCTGTTTTACGCAGTTTTCCGCGATAAACTTGCCCATGCTGTCATTGATGCGCCGTCCGGCGAGAATGACCTGAGGGTTGTAGCCCAGTTCTTCCGCTTTATATGTCAGGTAGTAAGGGTCCACACCTATGCAGTGCCCGCCTACCAGACCGGGGCGGAAAGGCAGAAAGTTCCATTTTGTGCCAGCCGCGGTGAGCACCTCTTGCGTGTCTATGCCCATGCGGTCAAAGATGACGGAAAGTTCGTTCATAAGCGCGATGTTTAAATCGCGTTGTGTATTTTCAATTACCTTCGCCGCTTCAGCCACTTTGATGGAGCTGGCGCGGTGGATGCCCGCCTTGACCACTGAGCCGTAGATTTGGGCAAGGATATCCAGCGTTGCCGCATCGGAACCCGCGACAATTTTGACGATGCTTTCGAGCGTATGCACCCGGTCACCGGGGTTGATACGTTCTGGAGAGTAGCCCACGGTAAAGTCTGTACCAAACCGCATGCCGGAGCAGCGTTCCAGTACGGGCACGCATTGTTCTTCCGTCAGGCCGGGGTACACGGTGGACTCGTATGCCACTATGCAGCCCTTGCTCATGTGCTTGCCTACGGTTTCCGATGCCTTAAGTACGGGGGTGAGATCCGGGTTACGGTGGGAATCAATGGGGGTGGGAACCGCCACGATGATAACGCCCGCCTTGGCGAGTTCCTGCGGATTTGTGGTGAAGTGAATCTGAGCCGCCGCAAGGCGGGGGTCATCCACTTCTCCCGTGCGGTCATGCCCGCCGAGTAATTCGTCCACGCGGCGTTGGGAAATGTCAAACCCGATGGTCTGGAAGTGGGCGGAAAGCGCTACGGCGAGGGGGAGGCCCACATAGCCCAGCCCAATGACGGCGATGGCGGTATTTTTTGAGGCGATTTCTTCGTATGTCATGTGCGGTATCTCTTGGATGGTGCGTGACTGGACATGCTGGCTTCCCTGTGGGAAAAGGTCCGCATGCATATTGACTGGAATATTTTGTTAACAGCCTTGGGGCTGGCTCTTGTTCTTGAGGGACTTCCTTACGCGCTTTTTGCCAACCGGCTCCCCGCTGTGTTGGCGGAAATTGCCCGGCGAGAGCCGGGGGCGCTCCGGGCGCTGGGACTTTGCGCCATATGCGCCGGAGTTTTTCTTATCTGGCTGGTGCGGGGATAGAGCGTTTCCCGCCGCCGCCTTTGTGAACAGTCTGCATCAGCTGCTTCGCTGTTTTTCCGCCACGTGTAAATAGACAATGCCGGATGTCATGGGTTTGTGGTAGGCACGGGCGAATCCCGCGTCCAACAATTCCTGAACCAGCTCGTCCGCGGTGGGAAACGCCATAATAGTATCGGCAAGATAGCGATACGCGTCTCCGTCTCCAGAAAATACTTTGCCGATACCGGGAAGTACGCTGTTCAGATACCAGTTGTACAGCCCTTTCCATACGGGAACTTTGCCCGTTCCGAATTCCAGAATGCACAGTCTGCCGCCGGGCACGAGCACGCGGTGCAGTTCGCGCAAAGCGGCTTCACGGGGGACGATGTTGCGAATGCCAAAGGCGATGGTGGCGCAGTCCACACTGGCATCAGGTAGCGGCAACGCGCGACCGTCCGCCTGCGCGGGCAGGATGAGAGCATGGCGTCCTTTGGAGGCCAGCTTGGGCATGCCCGCCACCAGCATGGGGTGGCAGTAGTCCAGCGCGGGAATGAGCGTGCCGGGGTGCTGGCGCAGAATCTCAAGAGAAACATCCATGGTACCGGCGGCAAGATCCAGCACCCGCCTTGTAGGACCGGGGACCAGTGCGCGGACCAACTGTTGCCGCCAGTAGTAGTCCAGCCCACCACTCAGCAGATGATTCAAAAAATCATACCAGTGGGCGATGCGTCCGAACATGCCGGAAACTTGCCGGGCGTGCCCGTCTTCCCCTGTGGGAGATGGGGCTGTGCCGGTGCCCGCAGCCGCAGAGCTGTCTGCCGCGCTATTCGCTGGAGACGGCGCGGGAACGCAACCGGGAGAATCGTATTGCATGGCGTGGCCCTAGAGCTGGTCCGACGAAGACGGCGCGGTTTGGGCGTCAGGCTCGGAAGGAGCGGAAGAATGCCCGGCTTCTAGGGTGGATTGCACCACATTGTAGACGGCGGGGAATATTTCCGTGATGTTTTGAGGCGAAACGCGACCTGTTTCGATGAACTTAACCACGATTTCTTTGGTCACCTGCAAGGCTTCTTTCTGCACTTTGTCCACGGATGCCGTCCTTGGATGAATATCGTCTATGGGCTGGCAGGGTGGCTGCCGCCGGAAAGCGGGCTGGCGATGCCCCGCGTGATAGCAAAAAACCGCCCGTGGGGAATGGTTCAGACCGACGCGATCAAAACCGGGCGGAAATAAAAGAAAGAAACCGGCCAAGCCCCTTCCTCTTATTTTTGCGGTGTATAGCATTAAGCCCCACGGGAGTCGAGTGCGGCAGGTGGAGATTTTATGGCTAGACTGTTGTGTGGCGGCGAGAAAGACCGTATTATCTGCGCTCTCTATATGACGGAAGCAGGAAAGAGACACTGAGCATGGAATTCATAACACCGGCCTGGGACATGGCCCTGTTCACTCTCATTAACGACACGTGGCGCACTGCCGCGCAGGACGTGTTGATGCCCGCCATCTCCAACGCCACGCTGCTTTGGGTGGCGGCTCTTTGCGGTTTTGGCCTGTGGGCCAAGCGGCACGGCGCGTTGCGGCGCGTTGTGGCGGGGTTGCTTATCGTGGCGGCTACCGCCAGCGCGGGCGACGTGGCGTGCGGCGTGATGAAAAAAGAATTCGGCAGGTTGCGCCCTCTAAACGCCATTGGGGGAGTGCATTTTTATCAGGAAGGGAAGTGGCGGCAACGTCCAGAAGATTTCGTTCCCACCAAAAAGCGCGACTCGTCATACGTTTCCGCGCATGCGGCGAATGCTGTCGCCGCAGTGGGTATGGCGGCCCTGCTGTGGCCCCGTTTGCGGTTGCTCTGGCTTTTGCCCTTGCTGATAGGTTATTCCCGCATTTATCTTGGTAAGCACTACCCTACGGACGTCTTAGCCGGATGGTTGGTAGGAGTTGCCGTGCTGCTGGTCGTTTGGATGCTGCTGCCATCGCGGCTGGTGCGATATGTGCGCGGCAGGGACATGCAGTATCCTCCCCGCGATTCAAATATGCCGAACAGCCCTGCGGTGTGCGCGGAAATGCGCGTGCAGCCGGCATACGCGGGCAAGCCGTATCTCCCCCGCGATTCTTTTCACACCTCTTCTGATAACGCGGCACCCCGGACCTAGGGGCCTTGCCGCCGAGGCGGCGCGTTAGCTGAAAGAAGCTGAGAACGTCTCCGTGCCATCGCGTGGTCCCGCGTCCGCAGGTTCGCCCATGCGTTCCAACGCCTGACGGGCCAGTTGGCCCACTGTGGCGCAGGCTGTTTTTCGGTCTTCAAATATTTCTACGGGAGTGGTGTCGCCCAGCAGTGTTCGTATTCGGCCCGCTGTGCCGTGAGCCTGTAAAATGCCTAGTGCCCACGCCGCCGTGCCCCGGCCCGCGTGGTGCTCATCTTCCAGCCCCCACCATAAAGCCCGTTCCGCAGGGCGGACCAATTCTGGACGAACCTGCGCGAGGCGGCCCAGACCCCAGTACACTGCCGCTCGCAATGGCCCATGGTCCAGATAATTGTCATCTTCCGACGTTTCGCGGACGTAAGAGTGCAGCATGCGATTGTATTCGTCCGCCAGCCGAGAGTGATTCGCCATGCATTCCGCCATGGCTTCGGGGATTCCCCACCCGATATTGCCGGACTCCTCATTCATATGCCAGAGTAGACGCCGCATGACCACACGCGCCTGTTCCATGTTTTCATCAGCCAACGCGGCTACGCACAGCCCCAGCGCGGTGGCTGCCCGCCATTTCATCTCACCGCCAAACAACAAGAACGACATGAGCGGTCCCACGGTTTCTTTGCCGGGAAGTGCGGCAATGGCAATGAGATTGTCCTGCCAGTCGTCCGCCATGAGTTGGTGGCGCAGATCTGCTTTGAGTGAACGGAATTTTGCCATGAAGCTCTCCTCCGCTGGCGCTGGTTTCGGCAGGCTAGTTTCCAAGCTCCGCCATCTTCCCTGAATATATACAATAATCATAGTTGTGCCATGCGCAAGCTGTTACTTTCATAGCACAGGGAGGTGACGGTAGCCTTTTCCCGTGGTAGTATCTCTGAACGTATCTGTGCCGTCGCATGTGGGTTGCCATGGGTGTCACCGCGAATTCACACGGCTATCACGCAGTGGACACGCTTATTCAGTAGCTTGCTTGCGACGCGGAGGACATTCACCTCTTCGCAACTATTGCTCTAGTGAGGTGTGCCATGCTGGATCAGGTTCTTCGACAGGCCGATGTGCCTTTGGATTTTCTGTCTCCGGGTGTGCGCCGTCTGCTCGCTCCGGTGAAAACCCCCCTGTTGTACATTTCCCGGCTGAACAAAATTTTTTCCCTGTACGGCAGCATGACCGAACGGGAATCGCCCCTTGCCTTTGCGCGGGAAGCGCTGGGCCTGCTGGAAGTGCAGGTTCGCTTCAAGGGTAACGGGCTTGAGGGAGTACCAGCCGATGGACCGCTGGTTGTGGTTTCCAACCATCCTTTCGGGGCGCTTGAAGGGCTTGTGCTCATGGCCACCTTGTTGCCCATACGACCGGATATGCGGTTTTTGGCCAATTTTCTGCTCGGAGTCATTCCCGAATTGAAGCCTGCCATTATCGACGTGGACCCGTTTTCTTCTCTGAGTGCGCGAAGCAAAAACATTAAGGGATTGCGTTCCGCCATCAGTCATGTGGAAGCGGGACACAGCCTTGCGGTGTTCCCTTCTGGCGAGGTTTCCCATTTGCAGCCATCGCATCGGGGAATTATGGACCCGCAATGGAATCGCAACGTGGCGCGTATTATCCGCAAAACAGGCGCTAATGTGCTGCCCCTGTATTTTCATGGGCGTAACAGCCTGATGTTTAACCTTATGGGGCTGATGCACCCGCTAGCCCGCACCGCGCTGCTTCCACGGGAATTACTGCGCAAGCGCGGGCAATCCGTTACGCTCAGCGTGGGTCGGGTTATTCCGGCGGAACTGCTGAATGGAATGGCCTCGCTGGACGACGTGACCAACTATTTGCGCGTGCGCAGCTACAGCATGCGGCAAGATACACAGCGGCGCATCTTTCCTGCTTTCTCCGGTGCGCCATGGAAGGTGACACCGCCTCCCATGCCCATTGCTGTGGGTCGCCCTGCCTCTGTTTTGGAAGCCGAAATGGCGGAATTGCCCGCGGACCAGATACTCCTGCGTGAAAATGGATATACTGTTTTCACCATGCGGGCGTTTCAGATGCCCACCATGCTGCATGAGCTGGGGAGGCTGCGTGAGGCCACGTTCCGGCCTGTCGGCGAAGGGTCCGGGCGCGATTTGGATCTGGACCCCTTTGACTACGAGTATGACCATCTTATCCTCTGGAACGACGCGGACCGGCAGATAGCCGGAGCCTACAGGCTGGGGCAGGTGGAAAAGCTTGCCACCACGGGTGGTGCCAAGGCGTTGTACTGCTCTACCTTATTCAAATTGAAGAAGTCGTTTTTTGAAGCCTACCCCGGTGCGGTGGAGCTTGGCAGGGCCATTGTGAATCCTGATTACCAGAGGGACTACAATCCGTTGTTGCTTCTCTGGAAAGGTATAGGCCGGTTTGTGCTCGGTCGTCCCGGTTTGCGCTATCTGTTTGGCCCGTGCAGTTTACCGCTGGTGTTTAACCAATACACACTGGCTACGGCGGTGCGTTATCTGCACACCCACCATCTGGACGCGGATCTTGCCTCCAGAGTGGCGGGCCGCAAACAGCCCAAGCTCAAGACTCCAAAGGGCGTTACGGAAGACATTGATATCGCGTCCTTAAGTTTTTCCGGTCTGAACGGGTTAGTGAAAGACATGGAAGACGGGCGCGCTCTGCCTATCCTTTTTAAGCACTATCTCAAACTAGGTGGAAAAATAGGCGCTTTCCATGTGGACAACGCCTTTGGTACACTGGATGCGTTTCTGCTTATTGACCTCATGGATGCTCCAGAGCGTATGCTCTCCCGATATCTGGGCAAGGAAGAATCCGCCGCGTTCGTGGAAATGCACCGGAAGCAGCAGGCCAAAGAGAGTGTTGGCTAGTTTGTCAACGGCCCCTCAGAAAATGAGGGGTCTTTTTTATAACCACGGGGTTATCCGGCAAGGAAAACCGTCGCTGTAAGCGGCGGTTTTTTTTCGTCCGGCGAGTGTGGCGGGCCCTTTACACGGTATTGATCTTTTTTTGCCCATTCTTGGCAGAGTTCATGTTGTGCCAGCTTTTGGCGGTAGTATGTCGCCCGTTTGGTTTGAAAATATACGGTATTCCGCCAAGGAGGCGCAGATGAAGCTGCCGCACGCCGTCACATGGCTATCTGAACTACACCCTGAGGGTTTGCGCCAACTTTGTTGGGGCACCCTGTTAGCCGTCTTTGGGGCGGTGCTTCTCCCCGTTCCTGTTTTTATGGGATGGCTCATACTCAAGCATTTTCTTGCTGGCGGGGGCACCACGCAATTGCCCGTTATCCCCTGTCTTCTCGCTATGGGGGCCGTGCTGGTTGCCGCAGCATGTCGCATCTCTTCCGCAGTTTTGTCCCACAAGGCGGCGTTCTCTCTTTCCAGCGCTATGAGCGCGGCGGTTCTTGAGCATATGGGCAAGATTCCCCTGCATTGGTTTTCCGGCAAAAGCACAGGGGAACTGAAGAAAACGCTCACCCATGATGTGGGGCAGATAGAAGACTTTATCGCCCACAATATCACTGATTTTGTTGCGTCGCTTGTATTGCCCATTGTGAGCATTGCGGCACTGTTTTTCATTAGTTGGCCCATGGCCCTATTGCTGTTTGTCATTGTCATTGTCGCTATAGGCATACACGCTAGCTCAATGCAGAATGCGCAAAAAACAGATTTTTACGATAGATACACGCAATCGATGAATATGTTGCATGCAGACGCGATTGAGTTTGTTCAGGGCATGCCAGATATAAAAATATTTAACCGCTCCGCAGAGTCTTTTTCAAGAATGCAGTCCGCCATTGACCGGTTTAGGGAAATGCAGGTGGAGATGCGGGATGTGTTTAAATATCGCTGGACGGCATTTCTTACAGTTACAACGTTCCCTTTTGTGCTCATCGCTCTTTCAGGAGCGGCTCTGTATTTGGCGGATGCCATACCTCTTGATGAGATTCTGCTTTTTTTGATGTTGGGGGTGGTCATTTTTGAACCGCTGAACCGGTTGGTGAAATTCACCTCTTCTTTGTTTAAAGCGATTTCCGGGTATGTGGCGGTGCGGCAACTGGTAAGCGTTCCGGTGCAGCAGGCAGGCTTGCGGACACGTTCGGAAATTGTGTCCGCCGACCTAGAAGTGCGAGGATTATGCGTTTCTTACGAGGGGAAAAAAATACTCGATGACGTGAACTTTCGGGTCGAACAAGGCACCGTCACCGCCATTGTTGGTCCGAGTGGTTCTGGAAAAAGCACGCTTGCCGCCGTCATAGCGGGGATGGAGGAAAAAGACGCGGGCAGTATCCGTATCGGGGGAATTGATCTGGAGGACTTCGCAGTTCCCGAACTGGCGAAGAGTATGGCTGTCGTTTTTCAGCAGCCCTTCATTTTTTCCGGGACCGTGGCGGAAAATATTCGTCTGGGAGCTGAAGGCACCGGAGAGGACGTTCCCATGGACGCAGCCGTAAAGGACGCGGCACGCATGGCGCACTGCGACCAATTTATAGAATCTCTGCCAGACGGCTACGACACGCTTATCGGCGCGGGACAAACCGTAAACCTTTCCGCCGGGCAGCGTCAGCGGATTTCCCTTGCCCGAATGGCATTGAAGAATGCCCCGGTGGTGTTGTTGGACGAGGCCACGGCTTTTGCCGACCCTGAAAGCGAGGCAGAGATTCAGCAGGGTCTTTCCGAACTGCTTTCTGACAAAACGGTGCTTGTCATTGCGCATAGGTTGCCGTCTATCGCGCACTCGGACTGCATTCTCGTTATGGAAAACGGTCGCGTGAGCGAACGGGGCAGGCATGAAGAACTGCTCGCCGCGAAAGGAACCTATGCGCGGATGTGGGAAGCCTATGCCAGCGCCCGCAGTTGGCGGGTTGCTACCTCGCCGGATGCACCCGCTTTCGGGCAAAAGGAGGCCGCCGCATGTTAGATTCTGTACTGTTCACCCCTGAAGACCGCGCCAGTCTGCGCAAAAATGCTCTTATCGCTTTCGGGACACAGGTTGTTCTTATCGCTTCCTATTACATTGTCTTTTCCCTCGTCAGCGATATTTCGGAAGCCGTGTTTTCTTTTAGTGTCCTTCTCGGCTACACGGCTATTTTGTTATTATGCTGCACACTCTTCTACTACCTGCGTTTACTTTCGTATTCACAGGCGCTGGAGGCGGGGTATTTGACTGTGGCGAAACTGCGCATGCGGCTTTGCTCTCGTCTTCGCAAGTTGCCCATGGCCTTTTTCCGCCAGAACGATACTGCGGACATCAGCAATCGTCTTTTGCAAGACATGACAGACGCTGAATTGGTTTTTTGCATTCATATTCATGAGATACTGGCAGGGATGATGGTGATTGTCCTGATTACCACGGCCCTCTTTTTTATGGACGCCACCATGGCCTTGGGCATGGTGTTGGCGGTCGCTCCCATTATTCCCATAGGCATGTATCTCTCCCGGTTTATGAAAACCAATAGCCCCATGGTTGTCCGGCTGCGGGAGAGTGTAAATAAGACGCTTCTGGAGTATTTTAGCGGTATTGCAGAAATTAAGGCGGCGGACCTGTGTGGCAGACGGTTTACCCCGTGGTACAAGGCCGATACGGCATTGCGTACAGAGTCCCTCGCCTTGGAAACGCGTTTTGGCATCTGGGCGCAGGCCGCTCAGGTGGTACTCGACTTCTCATATATCGTGATGCTTTTCATGGGGAGCTGGCTGGTTTCTTCTGGAAGTATTCCGGTAGTAACCTTCATTTTTTTCTTGCTGTTGGCTGGGCAGTTTTACGCTCCATTATTCAGCCAGATCATGTTGTATTCAGAACTTCGCCACTGCTCCATTTCACTTAAGCGCACCGCGAGTACGCTCCGGGAAACCCCGCTGCCGGTCCTTCCCGGATACACCCCTCCCGGAGATATGGGCATAACGTTCAATACTGTGGGATTTTCTTACAATACCACTCCGGTTCTTAAGGATATTTCTTTTTCCGTGCCGCAGCATACGGTCACGGCTCTGGTGGGAGCGTCGGGCGGCGGAAAAAGCACTACGGTTAACCTGCTGCTGCGCTTCTGGGATGTTTCGGAAGGCTCTGTCTGCATCGGTGGTACGGATATTAGAACATTTTCGCAGCCGGACCTTTATGACTTGTTCAGCGTGGTCTTTCAGGACGTGTACCTGTTTAACGACAGCATTATGAATAATATTCTGCTGGCTCGTCCGGGTGCCACGGAAGAGGAGGCCATGGAGGCCGCCAGAAAAGCGTGTTGCCACGATTTTATTATGGAACTGGAGCAAGGCTACCGAACTCTCGCGGGCGAAAGAGGAGCGCGTCTTTCCGGCGGAGAAAGGCAACGCATAGCCATAGCGCGGGCAATTCTCAAAAACGCTCCCATTTTGGTACTGGACGAGGCCACCGCATCTATCGACCCGGAAAACGAACTGCTCATTCAGCAGGGACTCACGAATCTGATGCTGGGGAAGACGTTGTTGGTTGTCGCCCACAGACTGTCAACCATCAGTTCCGCTGATCAGATTCTCTTTCTCCATGACGGGCGCATTGCAGAGAGAGGAACGCATGAAGAACTCATGTCCAGCAAGGGCATGTATTACAAGCAATGGCGCGCTCAGGAGAAATTGAAAAGCTGGAATACGTCGGTGCGATAGGCTGGTCGGTCTTTTCCAAAAATATCGTCGACAGAGACGACAAGCACAGAAAACCAAGATCGAGGTTGCCCAATGAGCACGAACGCAAATTTCATAGACGTTTTTACGACAACCCCGTTGCAGTCAGGGATGTTGTATTATGATATAATGCATCCGAAATCGACCATCTATACGCAGCAATACCGGTTTGTTATTGAAGGAAACATAGATTTTTTTCATTTTATCCACGCATGGAACGAGGCGTTTCAGACCTTTCCCGCCATGCGCACTTCTTTTCACTGGGAGGGTTTGAGCAAGCCCCTGCAAGTTATTCACAAGCAGGTGCCTCCTCCGCTTGTAACCCACGACTTGCGAACGCTTTCTGAAGAAGAACGGAATCAGTTTATAGAGACGTTTGCCGAAAAGGATCGCCAGACTGGTTTTTTGCTTGATACGCCTCCGCTGGTCAGGATGGCGATTTTTCGTCTGCGGGAAAACCGCCTCCAGATGATGCTCACCCTGCACCATATAATTACGGACGGATGGTCCCTAGGTCTGTTGTTTTCTGAATTTTTCAGAGTGTATGCGGCAAAGCGGCAGAGCGGTACCGGTCCATCGCAGGCAGCACCGTCAATGAAGCGATATGTCGAATATCTGCAAACCAAGGATAGCTCTGCGGCTAGACAGTGGTGGCAGGCGTTTTTACATGGTGCGAAACCCTCGCCGTTGCCCAGATCTTCCGGGTCTGAATTGCCCCTTGGAGAGGGGACCACACTGCGCGAAGATCTGGTGTTCAGCCCGGAGGAAACGCGGGAGCTGGTCCATGTTACCAAAGAAATGGGCATTACCCTGAACGTACTTTTTCAAGCGGGATGGGCCGCGACTCTGGCGGCGAAAACCGGTCGCGCGGAAGCTCTGTTCGCCTTGTGCATTGCCTCCCGTCCGCCGGAAGTGGACCACATTGAATCCGTGTATGGTCCTCTTTTGAGCATTGTGCCTATGCGGGCGGGTTTTGGAGAAGAATCTGTCCGCCGCTGGCTGTGCGGTCTGCGTGACACCTTGCTTTCCGCCATGGCGCATAGTCACCTGCCGCTGACCGAGTTGCGGAAGTTGTGCCAAGACGAGGGGGACGGCACCTTTCTCGGTTCCATGACGGTTTTTGAGAATTTCCCTGTTAGCCCCGGGCCGGAGCTTCCGTTCGACATCACTCCCCTGCCCGGATTCGAACGGACAAGTTATCCGCTCACTGTTCTCGGATATCCCGAAGAGGCCATGCGGCTGGCTGTAATTTTTGATGCATCCCTTTTTGGGGCAGAAGATGTGCGGGCGTTGTTGGCCCATATGCGGGAAGCCATGTTGCGCATGGTCCGGAAGCCTGAGGAGTCCGTGCGCCGTTTATTTCTTCCCTCCAAGACTGTGCATCAACCGGGCCTCTCTCTTTTGCGGGGAGAAGTGCGCGAATTCCCCCCCTTAATCCATGGGAACGCTTTAGCCATCTGGCGTACCGGCAAGGAGAGCAAACCGCCCTTGTCCTCGTGGGTGGGCCTTCCGAAAATTCGGCCTTAGTTTCTTACGCCGAGTTGTATAAACGGAGCTTAACCATTGCCACTGCCCTGCATGCGCGTTCTTTCTCTCATGGAGATTTGGCTGCGATACGGCTGGAGCCGGGCGTAGATGCGGTAGCGTCAATGTTGGCGGTATGGCGGCTGGGTGGAGCGTGGATTCCCCTTCCCCTGAATTATCCCCATCGTTTTGCGGAAAATATTTTGAAGGTAGCCGGGGTGCGAGCCCTGCTGACAAAAGGTGGCAGCCCGGCGGATGCAGAGATGGCTGATGTGACGCTTGGCGTCATACCTGACGCGGCCTACGGTGTGGTCGACCTGAGCGCGCTGCCCTTTGTTGAGCCGGACCTTCCACTGTTCGCAGGTGCCGCTCCCGGCGATACCGCGTGCATCATGTATACCTCCGGCTCCACAGGAACTCCCAAGGGGGTATGCCTTAGCCACCGGGCTATGGGTAACCGCCTGCATTGGATGTGGGAAACTTTTCCTTGGCAGGAGGGAGAACGGGCTTGTGCTAAGACAACCATGGCGTTCGTCGATTTCATATGGGAACTCTTCGGGAGTCTGCTGGCGGGAGTGCCGGTGGTCCTTCCCAGTAGCAGCGCCGCAGTAGACACTGCGGAATTGTTTAGTATTGTCCAGCGCTACAACGTTACCCGTCTTATCCTCACGCCTTCGGTGCTCGCCGCAGCGCGGCAAATGCAGCTTGTTCAGAGCCACTGCCAAGGGGTGTCTGTCATAACCAGTAGCGGCGAGCCTTTGTCACTGGATCTGGCAAATACGATCCATCGCGATGTGCCTACTCTGCGTTTGCTTAATTTGTACGGCTCCACAGAAACAATGGGTGACGCAACGTGGTATGAGTTCGTGCCCATGGGGGAAAAGACGGAGCCGCATCAGTCTGTTTCTATTGGCTCCCCAATTGCCAATAGCCGGGTCGCCGTACTTGACGAAAATGATTGCCCGGTCCCGTTTGGAGAAATTGGGGAACTTGCTATTTCCGGGGATTGCCTCGCTGATGGATATCATAAGGACACACCGCTTACCGATGGGGTGTTCAAGCCGTTGCCGGTGACCGGAGGGGAAAAAGCCACCCTCTGGTTCGCCACAGGAGACATGGGATACATGAATGCCTCCAGACAAATATTTTGTCTGGGACGAAAGGACAGACAGATAAAAATACGCGGGGTGCGGGTTGATCCGGGAGAGGTGGCCGCTTGCTTGAAGGAACACCCTTTGGTCAAGGACGCTCTTGTGCGCGCGGTTACGGACAGCAATGGGAAAATACGTTTGGCGGGTTACGTGATTGCTAACACCCGGAGAGAAAAGATCGTCAAGGGGCGCGGTACCCCCCTTGTTGAGCAACTTGAAGCGCATGTGCGAGAGCGCATGATGGCACCTAAGCGACCAGACACATATATATTTCTTGATGAGTGGCCCGCCACGGTTTCCCATAAAGTGGACCTAAACCGGTTGCCCAACCCCTTCGAGCAACATGCGACCCTGCATGGAGAACCTCCCCTCGGCGAGATGGAAAACACACTTGCGGGTATCTGGAGATCACTGCTTGGGGTAACGCATATTACCCGGCAGGATGATTTTTTTGAGCTTGGAGGCGATTCTTTATCCGTAACACAACTTGCGTTTGAGCTACGCAAGGTCTTCAACCGCCAGATTCCCTTCCAGCATTTGTATCAAGTCCCCCGGTTAAAGGACATGGCTACCTATCTGATTGAGCCGGATGTGGGGGCAGAGGATAGGGGGAATCCGTTCTTTTTAAGCATGCCCCCGGACGCTATGATTGATGAAGACGTGCATGCGGCGGATGCGTTTTCCCCACTGCCCACGGCTTCCCCCCAGCCGCTGGAAGAAGGGGCGTGCGTTCTCTTAACTGGCGTGCCGGGGCACATTAGTCTGTGGCTTGTGACCAAACTGCTTGAGCGCGGAGCCGGGTCTGTCCTTTGTCTGGAGGAACACGATTTCGCCGGAGAACTAACCCCTATGGAGTCTTTGCGCGATCGTCTCACTCGCGCAGGGTGCTGGAAGGAAGAATATGCCGCACGGCTATCGGTCATCTCCGGTCGCCTTGGAAGCGAATACTTTGGCTTGCCTCAGGCCGCATGGGATAACCTCGCAGAGTCGGTGGATGTGGTTTTTCACTGCGGGCTTCATGTTAATCTTGCCCAAAGTTATCAGCACCTAAGAGGGGTCAATATCGGTGGGACCAAAGAGGTTATCCGTTTTTGCTGCCATGTGAAAACAAAACCGCTGCATTACATCAGCAGCCACGCCATTATTGACACTAGCGCCCATGCTGGCAGCGAAACCGCTCTCTGCGAAGACGCTGAACTTGTGTCCTACAAGGGTTTGCCCGGAGGGTATATTTTGTCGCGGTGGGCCATGGAGCGCATGATATGGTTGGCTCGGCAACGGGGTTTGCCTTCAGCCATATACCGCTATGTTCCGGTAAGTGGGGATTCGGTCACTCACCAGTGCGACACGTCGGAAATATATTGGCGCTTGCTCCGTCTTTTCTGCCAGACAGGAGCCATTCCAGAAAGTTTACGTCCGGTTAACATCCTTCCGGTGGACACCGCAGCGGACCTTGTTCTTACTATTGCCTCCGACCCATATTGCTATAAGCACGCCTTTCATATTTGCAATCCCCGCTCTGAATCTTGGAGCGTTTGGGCAGAGTACTTGCGAAAACTGGGCTACCCCACGTCTGTTATGAGCAATGAGGAGTGGTTTCACTTCTTTACAGGTATGCCAGAGAAGGACCATGACGATAATTCCCGAATCTTACTTTCTTTTCTAGGGAAAATGAGCAAGTCCCCGCTTAAGCATCTCCCTATTGCAATGGAAAATACCTGCCTGATGATGGAAAAACACGGGGTAGTTGTCCCGCCATTCTCATTCGAGATGTTCGCGGCGTACTGGCGCGTCATGCGTGATAAGGGGTGGTTGCCCGGTCCCGGTGAGAAGCAGGATATTTCGTCCGCCCAACCCACTTAGTTGTCCCGTTTGCCATAGCGAACATTCATAACGCCATTTGTATCGCACCGGCATATATAGGGCAGCCTGCTTTTTCATATTCGTTTTGGGTAATTAAATACGCCTTTGGGGTAGAACTCCGAGCTGACAAAAGTGTAGTTTCAAAATGGTATTGACTTTCATTTTCAATTAATGGTTGGTCATAACTATTCATGACTACAATACATCCTGCGGAAATAACAGCTAAAACCGTGTCTCCACATGTATGGCGGGGAGCCGGTATGCTTTCCCCTTGGACGCGCATGTCTGTGTACTGCCGAAGATGTTTCCGGCTTATGCGCACGGCCTCTCAGCCAGCCTGCTTCACTCAATATGTTTTCGCGCGGTCGCTGAAAACCACATAAGGGCTATCATATGAAAAAGCTTACGGAAGTCGCACAGCCCAAACAGGCCGGAGCTGCTGAATCGCTGCTTCTTGCGCGGTTTGCGGCAACGATGGCGACATGCCGGCAGGAAGTGGCGTGTGTGAAAGGGGAGTGCGTTATGACTTTTGAGGCGTTGGATAGCGCCTCCACCGCTCTTGCGCTCCGTTTTTTGCGTATCCTCCCGCGAGGGGCCGGTCCGGTCGCTGTGCATCTCGATTGGTCGCCCGAAATGTTGGTTAGCTGCTTGGCGGCGGCAAAAGCGGGAGTGCCCTATATCCCTTTTGATACCTCGTGGCCTGCGGACAGAATTCAGAGAATTCTGGGCCGCACAAATGCCCCCATTCTCGTGGTGTCGCCGGAAACCCCATTTGCCGGGGCGGAGATAGACGGAGTTACGGTTCTTACGCTTGATCTCCATGAAATTGGGGCGGCTTCTTCTGTGGTTCCGGTTGCCAGCTTGCCTCGTCCCGAAGGTAATTCACCACTATACATTATGTATACCTCAGGTTCCACAGGGGAACCCAAAGGGGTGATTGTAACGCATAATAACGTTGCCGCCATAGCCTCGCTACCGGAGGGGCCTTCCGGTTTTAAACCGGGACGACGTGTGGGAACGGGCTGCTCTCTCGGCTTTGACGGTTCTATCTTTGCCCTGTGGGGAGGCATGCTTAACGGGTGCACTGTTGTGTGCACTTCTAAGGAAACGTTACTCGATGCAAGGCAGTGCCGTAACTATTTCAATGACCATACCATTGATTACATTTTTCTTCCTACCTCGGTTTTTCACGCACTGAGTGCGCAGGATTCTTCTCTTTTTGGGAAAATTGAAAAGCTGATCATCGGCGGAGAGCTTCCCAATAGTTCTCTCTGCAAAAAAGTGCAGGATGCGACTCCGCCTAAAGAATTTTTTAATATTTATGGCCCAACAGAATGCACGGTGTTTATCACCGCGGAGCGGATAGAGCGGGGAGATGCGGATATTACCGCCGGAAAGCCTGTTTCCGCCGGGTACCTGCGCATTGTGAATAATGACCTTATCCCGTTGGAGCCGGGCGAGTGGGGAGAAATTCTCATCGGCGGAGAGGGAGTGGCAAAAGGCTACCTGAATGCCGTTTGTCAAACCGAGGCGGCCTTTATTCCCGATCCAGAAAACAGTGACCAGAAGATGTACCGCACAGGCGACCGCGGCATGCTCACGACAAATGGACGGCTTGTTATCAGTGGCAGGCTGGACGACCAGATAAAAATTTCTGGTGAGCGCGTGGAGCCGGGAGAAATTAAAGCAGCGCTTAACGCCGTGCCCGGCGTGGCAGATTCGCACGTGGCATACTGGCCGGACTACGGGCTGGTAGCCTACGTTGTCGCAGACTTGGGCGGGGCGCGGGAAGACGGCTTGCATAGCCGGATACGGAGCATTCTTGGCAAACGCCTGCCTTCCGTCATGGTGCCCAGGGATATTATCCCGGTCCCCTTTCTGCCGCTAAACTCGAATGGGAAAGTTGATGCGAGGAATCTGCCCGTTCCCGCAGGTGTTCGGCAGTTCAGAAAGGAGATTTCAGAAGACGTTTCTGTCCTTGGTAGCTTTCGGCATGTGCTGCGTGATGACGGCTACACGGCTGAAGACACGTTTTTATCATGCGGCGGCACGTCGTTAAGTGCCGCCCGGCTCATAGGCATACTCCAAAAACATACTGGCGTATGGGTGCCCCTGAAGCTGTTTTCTGAACGGAAAACAGTGCAGCTCGTCGAAATGTTTATAGAATCTTCAAAAAAATCGATCACTCCCCCTCTGCCGGGATCAAAAAGACAACAGGTGAGGCTGTAAAATGGCACACTCAGACTTTGGAGATGCTTTGGCCCTTCTGTTGAGTTTGCAGCATCGGAATATTCTGCTGCGCACAGAGGGTGAAGAACTGCTCTGCGATGCACCCGAAGGCGTTCTGACGCAGGGACTTACAGCGCAGATTCTCTCACACAAGGCGGGATTGATGCACTTGCTCAACTCCATGGAGCAAGACGGCAATTTGCCCCGCGTCAAAGCGGTCCCGAATACGCTGCACGCCCCCTTCCCAATGACTGAAAATCAGGAAGCCTATTGGCTTGGGCGGGAAAGTCAGGAGTCCGGCGGGGTGGGGGTTCATGTTTTTTTTGAACTTGAGTTTTGGGAGTTGGACAAAGCCAGACTCCAGAATGCATGGAACGCAGTAGTACAACGCCACGCCATGCTCAGGGTGGTTGCGTTGCCTGAAGGCAAGCAGCGTATCTTGCCCGTAAATGAAGAGATTCACATTGAGGAGGAGTTTCTGGCGGTAGAAGGTGGAGAAGATGAACTCGCACTGGCCCGACAGGAACTTTCCCACAGATGCTACAACCTGTTTGCGTGGCCCCAGTTCACGCTGAAGGTGTTCCACCTCCCGGACGCGGAAGGGAAGCGAAAGAGCATTCTCATGTTCAGTCTGGACGCGTGGGCGCTGGACCTGAGAAGCTTACAGATTATTCTTGATGATCTTGTGGCCTTTTACAACAGGCATACGCCGCTGCCTCTGCCACAGGTCAGTTTTCGGGATTATGTGGCGGCCTTACAGGAATTGCATGTTTCCGTAGCGTATGAAAAGGCTCTCGCGTACTGGCACAAACGCATTCGCACCCTGCCCCCGGCTCCGCTTCTGCCACTCAGGCAACAGACCGAAAGTGCCCAGACCGCGCATTTTACACGTCGGTCCAGAAGGCTGGACAAGGCCCTCTGGAATCGTATTTCCGATGTGATTAAATCCAAGGGGTTGAGCACCGCCAGCGTTCTTCTCGCATGCTATGCCAGTGTCCTGTCCAAGTGGTCTGAAACAAAGCATTTCACACTGAATATCCCCCGCTATAACCGTCTGCCCATGCATGATGAAATTAGTAATATCGTGGGTCAGTTCACTAGCTTTTCCCTTTTGGAGGTGGATAACCGAGCCTCTATGCGGTTTGAGGATTTCGCACGGCAAATTCAGAACCAGCTATGGGCAGACCTTGAGCATACCCACGTTTCCGGTGTGCGGGTTTTGCGCGATTGGAAAAATTTTCTTGGCTCGGCACCCACGGTGATGGCTCCCTTCGTGTTCACAGATGAACCGGAATATTATTCTGAGGAATCATCTCCCACGGGAATGGGACAGGAGAAGCGTTCATGGATAGGTGCCATGGAGCGGTTGGGAACCATGCGTAACATTGTCACGCAAACACCGCAGGTCTGGATTGATAGCCAGTACACGGAAGTTTCGGGGCAGTTGTACGTTTCATGGGATAGTCTGGACAATATGTTCGAAGAAGGGCTGCCAGACTCTATGTTCGAGGCGTATTGCGCCCTTGTGGAAAGTTTGGGGACGGAGGACGCGTGGTTGCGGGAGGGCGTGCCGTTGCCTTCTGGCGAAGCCCCATTGCAACGTCTGCTAGTTGGTCCCTTGGAATCTCTCCCTCAGATAACTCCATGGGAGGCGGTGCGGGAACGAGCGCAAACCAGCCCAGAGAAGCTTGCCATCGTGGACGCGGCGGGCATTATGACTTGGCGTCAAGTCCGCGATGCGGTGCAGTCGCTTGTTGAGATGTTCCGCAGGCTTGGTCTGCCTTCGGGAGAGGTTTTTGCTTTCGCGCTTTCCAAGGGGCGCAACCAATTTATTGCGAGCATGGCTATTCATGCCTTTGGCGGTATAGTGGTTCCGCTGGATCACGAATCGCCCCGCGCGCGTTTGCAGACTATTCTCACGGAATGCCACGCTGCGGTCCTCCTGACGGATTCCGTGGCATACTCGCGGCTAAAGGAATCGCACAGGTCTCATCAAAGGAGGCATAGTGCTTTCCCGTAGCCGGGTTCGTGAAGACTTTGGCAGTATCTATCTTGCTGCTTTTCTTTTCATTTGCAGAGGGTTCCCCTGCTTTTTTCGTCTGTTCGTTTCTCATGTATAACTCCAAAGAATTGCTTATATTTGTATTCCACAAGGGGGGCGGAGCCCCCACAAGCTGCGCTGTCC
>JAEWQB010000023.1 GCA_023460395.1 Pseudomonadota bacterium
CCTTGATAGCCTTCATTCGTAGCCCTTCCTTGTTGGTTTGGCGGTTGTTTGACCATGACCAAAACTAACCGACTTGGCGGGCTACTTCCATTTTTAGAATGTGCGAAAAATACCGTACGTTATCAGTCACGACACTCTTGCCCGCTTTAAGCAAGACATGCTTGAGTAACAAGCCCCGTATATACAAACAAAAATGCCCTCATGCTTGGAGCATGAGGGCATTATGTACTGTGGCGTCCCCAAGGGGATTTGAACCCCTGTCGCCTGCGTGAAAGGCAGGTGTCCTGGGCCAGGCTAGACGATGGGGACGCGGGAGTGTTTTCCACGATCAGGACTCGCCCAACGTGGAGACGAACTTTTATGGAACACAGCGTGGAAAGTCAAGCGGATTTTTAGGCGTTTTCCGCTTTCCGGCGTGTGGCCTTTTTCAGCCGCTTCATACGTTTGCGCAATGCGGTCCGCGTTACCGCGTCCTCAGCTCCCTGCTTGGCAGCACGGAGAAAACGGACGTGTGCTTTGGCCTTGCCGGACTCTGTGGTAGCGGAGCAGTCCGCTTCAGTAAACACAGGCAGGGGGGCCGACTTGCGGGCAGCACCGTCCGCTTTTTGCTTGCCCTTTGCTCCTTGCTTGGCGGAACTAGCAGAGGGGGACGGCTTTGCGACGACAGTCTTCTTTGCAGGGGCCGAGGCGGCTCCTCCCATAGCGTCCTGAATAGCGGCAACCAACGGACCTTTGTTCAGGCTGGAAATTCCCTTGATCTGGGGAAAATGGGCACCGGCAAGCTCGCGAAGCTGCTTCACCGTCATTGCTTCCAGCGTTTTTGCGTCCATGTGTTCAAGGGTTTCCGGGGAAGAGGATTCAGTCATCAGTCGTCTCCTTGTGTCTATGTCGCCGCATAGGTTCCTCACCTGTTTCATCAAACAGGCGAACATACTTCTCGTAGCAGCGTGTTACCGGCGAATCTGGGTCTAACCGGCCCATCAACGCACCCAAGTGTTTCGGCCTAGGAGGCAGTGGCGGAATATGGCGTTCAATCACCGGCAAGGCAAGCTCGTCCAGCGCATTTTTACCTAGCAGCAGGTCCACCTGCACTTTAGTAAAAAATGGTTCATCCAAAAAAGCGTTCACGCGCTCCAGCATTTCATACGTGTAGTATACCAGCTCCTGCTGGGCCATGTTATCTTCGGCGCCCACGATAAGCGTGTCCTTTCTGTGCCCAAGGGGTATTGCCAACAGGCGTAGTTCCTCGCCCATGACCATATCCCAGTTGCGCCACAGATAAGACAGCCGGAAGCCCACCCCCGCGCCTTTGCGGTCTAAGAACCGGTCCAGCATGTCGCCTATACGTTTTTCCATGTCATGCCACCGTGGCCCCTGCGATGCTAAAGAACCTAACCTGCTTTGGACGCACCATCGTAAAAAACGTGTGCCTGTTCCATTCCCAGCATATCCTGCTGAATTTAGTCTGAATCAAGGAATACTGTCAACGCGGTGGCGAATTAGACGAAACAGTCCGACCACAGTCCGCCCCCCCCCCGAACACGCGAAGAGACAAGTGGCTCCCGCCCCTCTTGCCCCCGTGCATGAAGACTGCTTCCTCTCCGCCTGTGGGCAATTCTTCCCCTATACGCGCGATTGCCCCGTCCGCAGCAATGTCGCTAGCCAATAATGGACGGATGCGCTCCTTCCAAAAGAGCTTTTTGCAAATCTTCTCCCATCCGCTGTACCAGCCCATAAAATGCAAGCACTTCGGCAAGCTCTCGTGCGTTAAACCGCTTGGTCGCACCACTGGCCCGCAATTCTTCCAGCCGTGTTTCGGCTCTCACCAGCAAGGGGCGCAACGATTCGGCGTCAGGCAGCACTCCATTGCTTATATCCCGCATAGCCTCCCGCGAAACCCGTGCCACTGCCCGCAGTTCTTCCGCCATGAACAACTGGTAACCCCCCTTGCGCATATCCAGCACTACCTGCAACATGGCCTGCAAATGCCGCACACACAGTTCCAAAGAGAACAACTGGCGGTCCAGCAAAGAAGCATTGTCCACAAAGAAGGGTTGCTCGTGTCGCAACATGGTGCGGAAGAGTTCCCGGTTGGCCTCCACATCCCGGCTCAATGAATCAAGCGAATGCTCGTTAATCGGTCCCACCTCCGGGGTACCCAGAAAAGCTTCCACAAGCATCTCGTAGGCGGTTCCGAGCCGGGCAAACTGTCCTTCAAGCCGTGCACGCAGGGCAGCCCCCACACGCACAGGCCATATCCAAAGGGACACCGCGAAGGAGCACAGCACCCCGATGGTGATTTCAAGAACCCGCATCATCCCGAAGGCTATGCGGTTTTCCTCGCCCACGCTGGCCACAAGCACAATGGATACCGTGATAGCCGCCATACGGTACCGGGGATTATACCGCGTCATGTACGCGCAAAACGCCACAGCGCAAAACACGCCAGCCCCTGTTCCCACTGTTGTATTGGGGAATACCAATATTGCCACAACGCCGATGACAGCCCCCATGGCGGTTCCTGTCACCCGATACCAGCACATGCGAATGGAGTCCGCCACATTCATTTGCATGACTATAACCGAGGAAACTACGGCCCACATACCAAAACGGGGATCCATAACACCGGTTATGCCATACGCAAGCAAGGCTGCTATCCCAGTTTTCACACCATGTCGCAAGTGCGCGGATGGACTATCAATATCCGATAACGGCATCGTTTTTCTCCTCATCATCATCTAAATCGGTAAGGCCCTTTGAGCGGACGCGTTGTATGCCTAAGCCTTACGCAGGACAAGCACAATATGCGTACTTTTCTGTTAGCATTCACTTGCGGGCCATGCTATGGCTACGATCACCACGTTACGGGCAGCTACGCCTGTTTACAAGGAGACACTATGTCCAAACACCAATATACTGAAAACACGTCCGATTCCGCCACGTTTTTGCAGGAAGAACGACGGGAACATACAGCCCTTATCCGCTTATGCGGAAATTTTTTTGACAGTATCAGAAATCTCGGTCACCGGGATGCCCTGCTTAATGCCTTTGACGCTCTTTGCCACGACAGCTCCGTAAAAGTCATTATCCTCAGCGCCGGGTTCTGCGGCACAACCACCGATGATTATATCCGTTTTTTTCGCGAACAGCGCGGGCGGATGGAAAAACAAGACGCACACCGGTTTTGTAACACCATTAATCAAATATTACTGGAAATGGTCCGCGCTCCCAAGCTGGTAGTGCATGCATGCAGCGGAAATTTGCCCGCGTTTTTCCTTGGCATGTCCATGGCATCCGACTACGGCGTGGCGGGCGAACATAGCGTGTTTCACAATAGTTTCCTCGATGTGGGAGCACTTCCCAAAGGCGGATTGCCCTATTTCATATCACGCCGTGCCCGCAGCAGCGCGGTATACGATCTGCTGCTGGACGAACAGACAATTCCGGCCCGGCAAGCTGAAAAGCTGGGCTTGCTCCACCGCTCGGTACCGGAAGGACAAGAGGAAGAAGCCGCCTTTGCCCACGCCGCCACCTTTGGGCGGGTGCCCCTGCGTACCATTACCGGCACCAAACGGCTTACCAACTGGTGCATTCGCGACCTTGAGGAATATTTGAGTTACGAAAACAAGCAGATACTTAAAACGCTAGATGTGCCGGAATAGCGACGCATTCCCGCCGCTGGCAATACAAACATCCGTCCTCCCTTACACGCACAGAAGGGAGGACGCGGAATACATTTTGCCGTGCGCAACTTGACGAACGCTGAAAATTCACGCACAGCAAACCCACCTATGGCAGCGGACAAGAGGCATCCCGCGTAACAAATTCTCCCTCACCCGCCGGCAATGCTGGCGTACAGGTGGACCCAATGCTCACCATTACCAAAGAATTCTCTTTTCACGCAGCCCACAGGCTGCGCCGCCCAGACTGCTCTGACGAAGAAAATCGGCAAATATACGGTCATTGTGCCGAGTTGCACGGACACACCTACCGGCTCTTAGTCACGTTGGCTGGCGAACCGGATGGCAACGGCATGATCCTGCATTTTGACGAACTCAAATCGCTGGTTCGCCGTCACGTACTGGACCGGTACGACCATGCCGATTTAAACGCGCTGGCAGAGTACCAAGCCATCCCCCCCACGGCGGAACACATGGCCCGGCATCTCTTCGCCGTGCTGGATGCGGCCCTCTCCGCCGACACATCCCTGTGCCTGCATCAGGTTTGCGTGTACGAAACCCCCACAGCCTGTGCCACCTATACGCGGCCCTTACCAGCGGCATCCTGTCCTGCCTCATCCACTCTTTCCGGCGCGCGTCTATGAGCAGCCCCGTTCACACTTCCGGCGACGCATCTCCCTCCCGCACACTGGACGTAGCCGAAGTGTTCGCCTCTTTGCAGGGGGAAGGGCCGCTTATGGGTTCTCCTGCGGTATTTCTGCGCCTTGCAGGCTGTATTCCGCCCCTTTGTCCACACTGCGACACCCCACACGCGTTAGGACCGGGCCAGCGTATGAACGTCTCGACCGTCATAAACACCATGGCTTACGCATGGGCGGGACACACCGCCGTAGGCCCCATGGATTCCCGCAATGCGGTCAACGGCGGGCGCAGGGGAGATACGCCCCCCCTCGCCGTCATCACCGGGGGTGAACCCTTTCGCCAATGGACAACCGGCCTACAAACACTCGTGACCCAGCTTCACGAAACAGGCTGGCGCATACAATATGAAACCAGCGGAAAAGCCGGAATTCCCGTTGACGCGCAGGGCATGGTGGTTTGCTCTCCCAAACCCATGGAACATCCTCTGCTGCCGGAGGAAGCCGTCAACCGCGTTCATGCCTTCAAATTTGTGGTGGGGGACGACATTGTTCCCGCGCTGCAATTCGTCCATGACCATAACATTTCCCCCGACAAGGTGTGGCTTATGCCGCTGGGTGCCCACCGCGACGAACAACTACGCCGTATGCCCGGAGTGTGGGAAGCCTGTGCACGCCACGGATTCCGCTTCTCGCCCCGTCTGCATATTCTCACTTTTGGCAACCGACGAGGTATCTGATGTTTGACGCCGTTATCATTCTTTCCGGCGGCATGGACTCCGCCACTCTGCTCGCCCACGAGTTAGCGCAAGGGACACGTCCCGCAGCTATCAGCTTCGATTACGGATCACGGCATAATCACCGGGAACTCCCCATGGCAGCCGCCTTTTGCGCCCACTACGAAGTACCGCACAAGCTCGTCCCATTGCCCTTCATGAATCAGCTCTTTTCCTCTTCGCTGCTTCTGTCCGGTGCGCCCGTTCCAGATGGCGCATACGACGCTGAAACCATGAAAAGTACCGTGGTGCCCTTCCGCAACGGCATCCTCCTCGCCATCGCGGCGGGATACGCGGAATCAGTGGGGGCACACCGCGTGCTCATCGGCGCTCATGCGGGCGACCACCACATTTACCCGGACTGCCGCCCCGCCTTTACCGCCGCCATGGACAGCGCAGTGAGGCTGGGCACAGACAATGCCGTATGCGTGGAAGCCCCGTTCGCAACCATGGATAAACGGGAAATAGGTGACTTAGGCCGACAGCTGGGGGTGGATTTTACCACCACATGGACTTGCTACAAGGGAGAAGAAATCCACTGTGGCACCTGCGGAGCATGCGACGAACGCAAGTACGCGCTCCGCCATAACGAGGGGCTGGACCCCACGAGGTATTTGCGATGACCGAACCCACCGCTAAAGGCCAAAGCTGCGACACACTCTCTCCGCTCAACAACGGGACCGGCGCAACCCAAACCGATTCCACGGCGGGAGTGCCGCCAAATCGCCTAGTTCTTGGCAGACAAACTGCCCATTGCCACCAGTACAACCCGGATCAGCTCTGCCCCATCCCCCGTAAGGCGGGCCGGGAAGCCGCCGGAGTGGATGCGTCAGTGCTCCGCCACGGAGAGGATATTTGGAACCTCTACGAACTATCATGGCTTTCGCCATCCGGCAGACCAGTGATCGCCGTAGCCGAGGTACGCGTGCCGTGGAGCAGTCCCTGCCTCATCGAATCCAAATCGCTAAAATTGTACACCACGTCGTTCAACATGACGCCATTTCCCGATGCGGAAACCGTATGCCAGACAATGCGGGACGATCTGTCACGCGCGGCAGGCACCGATGTGGCAGTGCGCTTAAGGGAACCCGACTCCTTCGCCTCCCTCGCAGCCAGCGAACCCAAGGGGCTATGTCTGGACAACCTGCCGGACCCGCACCCCCGCCATGAAACCAACGCACCCTATGTCTATCAGCCGGACGCTTCCCTCCTGCGCACAGACCCGGAATCCGGCAGCGGCGTAACTCAAGAAAGCGTATTCTCGCGCCTGTTCCGCTCCCGTTGCCCCGTTACCGGTCAGCCGGACTGGGCCACCATATGTGTCTCCTACACAGGAAAACGGCTGCACCGCGATTCCTTACTGCGTTACCTCATATCGTTTCGGGAGCATCAGGCATTCCACGAAGCCTGTGTGGAACGCATATATATGGATATCCTGTGCCAATGCCAGCCCGCGGAACTGAGCGTCTCTGCCCGGTTCACACGGCGCGGCGGGATAGATATAAACCCCGTGCGCTCCACCACCTGCGGAAATTGGGACAACACCCGTGATCCACGCCAATAGCAATGCAAACGCCCCCCACGAGAACTCGTGGGGGGCGACAGTATTTCAAAAACCGCCAAACTACAGAACGCGACTCGCGGCAGCCCTCTTCCGGTATACGCTTATCAAGGCTCTATTTCGCCCTTGATGGCATTCAGTAACCGGCAGCAACCTGTGCGCCGTGCGACGCTTAGATAGCTCTGGTACGCGCTTCTTCAATATACAAGTCAAACAGACGGGCCGCCACAGGACCGGGCTTGCCGGAACCAACAGCCACGCCGTCAATTTCCACCACCGGGCAGACAAAGGCCGTGGCGGCGGTGATGAAGGCCTCTGCGGCCTGCTGTGCTTCCTCAATGGTGAACGCACGTTCCACGACTTCCAATCCACGTTCAGCAGCCAGCGCAATTACCGCCTTGCGGGTAATACCATGCAAAATGGCATTGGACAGGTTGCGGGTGACAATCTTCCCGTCCTTGGTGACAATATAGGCATTGCAGGAGCTGCCTTCCGTCACAAAGCCATCTTCCACCAGCCATGCGTCGTCTTTGCCTGCTGCCTTGGCAGCCATCTTAGCCAAGGAAGGCGCAAGCAACTGCACGGTTTTAATATCGCGGCGGCCCCACCGGATATCCGGGTGGGAAATGACAGACTGGGGCGCTCTGGGTGCCAGCAAATCTTTTTTCTGCGGGAACATCACCAGCGTGGGCGTGGCATTTTTGGGGAACATGAAATCACGGTCCGCCGCGCCACGGGTAATCTGCAGGTAAATGCCGCCCTGCTCCATGTCGTTGCGCTTGATGAGTTCGCGGTGAATAGCCAAGAGTTCCTCACGCGTGCAGGGGGCCTTCATTTGCAATTCGCCGAGGGAACGCTCCAGACGCGCCATATGCCCCTCAAACTCCAGCAACTTTCCGTCCAGCACGGCGGTGACTTCATACACGGCATCAGCAAACACGAAACCACGGTCAAAAATAGAAACAGTGGCTTCTTCTTCCGGCACGTAAGCGCCATTCACATATACTATACGGCTCATAATAGTCCTTCTTTCGGGCGATTCCGCCGGAGGGCGGAGCATGTGCGGGTTACCCCCACAGTTCCGGTGCCGGAGGGTGGACGCACCCGGCATCATAATCAAGTCCGTGTTCCCTATCCCGCGCCAGCAGCAAGGGACCGTCAAGATCCGCCACATCCGCACCCCGTGCCACCAGCACGGCGGGGGCCATGGCGAGGGACGAGCCCACCATACAACCAACCATAATCCGGTACCCGGCTGCCTCGGCTTCTTTTCGCAACGCGATCGCCTCTGTCAGCCCGCCAGTCTTGTCCAGTTTTATGTTGATCATGTCATATTTGCCACGTAATCCCGGCAGCGAGGCGCGGTCGTGGCACGATTCGTCGGCGCACACCGGCAGCACGCGGTCCATGCCCAGCAACGCGTCGTCCGCTCCTGCCGGAAAGGGCTGTTCCACCATCTCCACGCCAAGGCGCACCAACACCGGAGCCATATCTCTATAGACTTCCGGCGTCCATCCTTCGTTAGCATCAACGATAATACGCGCACGGGGCGCACCATCGCGGACCGCCTCTATGCGGGCTATGTCCCCTTCTCCGCCCAGCTTCACCTTCAGTAACGGGCGGGTGGCATTGCGGGCGGCTTCCGTCCGCATGGCCTCCGGCAAGTCCAGTGATAGCGTATACGCGGTCACTTCCGGGGTAGGGGCCGAAAGCCCCGCCAACTGCCACGCGGGACGCCCTGTCAGTTTGGCTTCCAAATCCCACAATGCGCAATCCACAGCGTTGCGTGCCGCGCCGGGAGGCAGAAGGGTTTGCACCTCTGCGCGGGAAAACGGCACAGTAAGCCCTTCTATTTGTGCCATCACGCTCTCCACAGTTTCCCCGTAGCGTGCGTAAGGGACACATTCCCCGCGTCCCGTCTTGCCGTCTCGCGTTATCTCCACCCGCACCACCACCGCCTCTGTGCGGGAGCCGCGCGAGATAGTGAAGACTTTAGCGAGGGGAAACACGTCCCGGCTGACGGTTAAATGCATGCCAGAGCCTCCACCAAGCGGCCTACGCCCTGCCGGAAGGGATCTACAGTCGGCAGACCCATGCGTTTTTCCGTTTCGGCAAGATAGGTGAGGGCTTCCGCTTCGCTCATATGTTGGGTATTCACAGAAATGCCCACAACCTTACACGCGGGGTTCACCACCTGCGCCAAGCGCAGGGCCACATCACGCAGGTCTTCCAACGAAGGCAGGGTGTAGTCGGGCAGTCCGCGCATATGCGCACGGGTAGGTTCGTGGCACAGCACCAGCGCATCTGGTTGTCCGCCGTGCACAAGGGCCATGGTTACGCCGGAATAGGAAGCGTGAAACAGGCTGCCCTGCCCTTCGATCAGATCCCAGTGGTCGGCGTCATTATTTGGCGTGAGCGCTTCCACAGCACCTGCCATAAAGTCCGCCACCACGGCATCCAGCGGCACGCCGCTGCCTTCAACAAGAATACCGGTCTGGCCCGTGGCCCGGAAGTCTGCCTTCATGCCACGCTTTTCCATCTCGCGATGCAAGGCAAGCGCCGTGTACATTTTTCCCACGGAGCAATCGGTGCCCACTGCCAGACAACGCTTGCCTGTGCGCTTTTTGCCGCTGGCTACGGGGTACTTTACGGGGGGAAGGCGCACATCGTGAAGGGTGCGACCAGCACGGGCTGCGGCTTCCACCAGATCAGGCTCGTCACGCAGCAGATTGTGCAAGCCGGAAGCTACGTCCATGCCTGCATTCAGCGCATCAATAAGCACGCTTTTCCAACTCTGAGAGATAATGCCACCACGGTTGACCACGCCGATAACCAGCGTTTTTGCTCCGGCAGCCGCAGCTTCCTGAATGGTCAAATCCTTCACGCCCATGTCAGCCTTGCAGCCTTCCATGCGGAACTGCCCGGTCACAGTGGAGGGCCGCCAGTCTAAAATTCCCTGTGCCATCTTGGCTGCAAGGGCGTCGGGGGCGTCTCCGAGGAACAGAAGATACGGCGCTTCAATCATGGGTCTGTCTCCGTGGGTATGCGTCCGGTGGCGCGCTGCGGAACGTATGCGGTCCTGCTCCCGCCGTGCGACCAACTCCGGTGCGGCTAAAATTAATAACAAATATGTAAAAAATGTCCTTACAACCCCATTCTTGCCCATTTTTACGAATTTTGACAATATTTGAATCAGGCAAATTACCTACACATTTTTATGGAAAATTGCAGGAAAAATCAGCAGACCCGGCCTACTCTGAGCATGTTGCCATGTTTGCCAGCCAGCTCATTCAGCTTATGTCACCGCCATATTCCCTACAAAGGGCGTGTGCGGCTCACTCCCACGGCAAGGGCTATTTGCACCCACCCGCAAGAAATTCCCTCAAATTAGCCTATCCATTTTGCAGGGTTCGCCACTGACTCCAGCCACATTACGAAAAAAGCGCGTACCACGGGCGTTCGTTTTTACAAAAACCGATGACTTAGGAAAGGTGGCATTGCGCCATCCTGCGAAGCCAAAGGGGAACTGCGAGCAAAGCCGGTCCCCCTCCACAGCACGCACCCCACCTTAGGATTATATAGTGCATTTTCAAGAAACAGGCGATTTGCTTTTTTTCTGCGTAGAGATTACACTTTGAGTATGGACACTCCGCAGACCTATACATTCATAAGACGGAAACGCACCAAAACTACGGTGGAAGTGCAAATGCTCCGCCTCAGACAGGCCAAGGCTTCCTTGGAAATTGAAGGGTTATACCTCACTGCTGACGAGATTGCCGTGTTTGAAGAGTGCATACGCAAAGCTTGCTCATTTGAAGAGCGTACCGCGCGGCTAAAAGCGCGCTTCCCTCATTATGATCAATCGCTACGCACATAGAGACGAGTATACCTACCCGAACTCCTCCGTGTTGCGAAATAAGGCGGGGCACTTGACCCAAGAGGCGCTCGATCAATTTGAGCGCCTTTCTGTTACCAATCGTATGATTGAGGGTCTTCCAGAAGGAAATTTCGACTACCCCCACCTTAAAGCTATCCATTGGCACCTGTTTCAGGATGTCTACGACTGGGCAGGGAAAGAGAGAAATGTTTCTATATCTAAAGGGGGAAGTCTCTTTGCAATCCCCTGCTTTATTGGCGAAAACGTGACAGCAATTCTCAACAGCCTAACAACTGAAGACCGTCTGCGGACGGTCACTGCTAAGCAATTCGTAGAACAAATGGCATACTACGCCATTGAATTGAACGTCGCCCACCCTTTTCGCGAAGGTAATGGTCGCGCCATACGCTCTTTTATTTCTTTACTCGCCCAAAATGCTGGATACGGAATTAGTGAAGAGATGCTTAAGGAGGGGTGGCTGAAAGCATGTATACAAGGCATGTCGGACAATGGCCTTTGCATGCAGAACACCTTGGCCCAAGCTTTGGTAATTTTTGAAGACTAGCCAGCCAGCAAACCCATCCGTTAAGCTATCCATTCTGCTCCACCTCGCATACCAGCGTGTATTGACTAAGTGGTACACAGTTTTTTCAGCAGGTGCGTCCCCGCCATTTGCAAAACACCTCCGTACCTCCATTCCTCCGTGCCCCGGTTCCCCGTGCCTCCTTACTTCCGTGGCTCATAATCCCATGGTTGACTATATTCATATTGGACGATAGATCTATATCAACTTTTCTTGATACATTGGTCGCGCAAATCAAGCAAAGCGGAAACAGCACAGGAGCATATCATGACCACGGCACTTTCTCGCATCAAGGCTCTCGCGGATGAAACCCGCGTGCGGCTCATGCATGTGCTCAACAGATTTGAACTTAGCGTGAACGAACTCGTTGCTATTTTGGAAATGGGGCAGTCGCGCGTATCGCGGCACCTAAAAATACTCACCAGCGCGGGGCTGCTTGATTCCCGGCGCGACGGTCTGTGGGTGTTTTACTCCGCTCCGCAGGAAGGGCCGGGGCGTGCTTTCATAGACGCTGTCATTCCCTTCATCGCTGAAGACCCCGCCTTGGCTGCGGATGTGGACATGGCGGAAAAAATTATTGAAGAGCGCGCCCGCAAGACCAAGCAATTTTTCAACTCCATCGCCGAAGACTGGGACCGCCTGAACCGCGACGTCATTGGCGAATTTGACCTGCCCGGAGCCATCATCGACCACATGCCCCGCTGCAAGGTAGCCCTAGATCTTGGTTGCGGCACAGGCTCCCTGCTGGAACGCATGCTGGAAAAAGCGCTCACCGTCATCGGTGTGGACGGCTCTCCGCGCATGCTGGAACTGGCCCGCCGCCGTTTGTCGGAAAGAGCCGATCAGGTATCCCTGCGCATAGGAGAGCTGGAGCATTTACCCCTGCGCGATGGTGAGGCCGACTTCGCCGCCGTGAGCATGGTGCTGCACCACCTGTCACACCCCGGTGAGGCGCTTAAGGAAATCCGCAGGGTACTCCGCCCCGGAGGATTGCTGGCGCTGGCTGACTTTGACCGGCACGAAAACGAAAAAATGCGCTCAGACTACGGTGACCGCTGGCTAGGATTTGACATGACCACTCTGGCCATCACTCTGTCTGAGGCTGGTTTTTCTCTTTCTTCCAGCACGGTTCACCCCGTGGAACGCGGTCTTTCCATCCATCTTGTCATTGCAAAAAATACTCAACCATAACATATTCTGGAGGCCTTCATGACAGACGCAACCCGCGCCATTCCCTTGGATTTTTCTCTCGAAAACAAAGTGCGCGACATTGCCGAAGCGGATTTCGGCTATAAGGAAATGCAGCTTTCTGAACTGGAGATGCCCGGCCTTATGGCTACCATTGCCAAGTATGGTCCGCAAAAGCCCCTCAAGGGTCTTAAGATCATGGGGTCGCTGCACATGACCATTCAGACTGCCATGCTTATCAAAACCCTCTACGAATTGGGAGCCGACCTGCGGTGGGCGTCTTGTAATATTTTTTCCACGCAGGACCACGCGGCAGCCGCGATTGCTGACTCCGGCATGGCAAAGGTGTTCGCATGGAAGGGGGAAAGTCTGGAAGAATACTGGTGGTGCACTGAAATGGCCCTGACGTGGCCCGACGGTTCTGGTCCTGACCTGATCGTGGACGATGGCGGCGACGCAACCATGATGGTGCACAAGGGCGTGGAAGTGGAAAAAAATCCCGACCTGCTCACCAAGCACTACGAGAACAAAGAATTCAGCATTTTCATGGATCGCCTTGCTCTCTCGCATCAAACCAATCCCGGCAAGTGGACCCGCATTGCCGCGAAAATTAAAGGCGTTTCCGAAGAAACCACCACAGGCGTTCACCGTCTGTACCATATGGAAAAGGAAGGCGCCTTGCTCTTCCCTGCCATCAACGTGAACGACTCTGTGACAAAATCCAAATTTGACAACCTCTACGGTTGCCGTGAATCACTCGTAGACGGCATCAAACGCGCCACCGACGTGATGGTCGCAGGCAAGCGCGTGGTTGTGCTGGGCTACGGCGATGTGGGCAAAGGCTGCGCACAGTCCATGCG
Source organism: Pseudomonadota bacterium (assembly GCA_023460395.1). GTDB lineage: Bacteria > Desulfobacterota > Desulfovibrionia > Desulfovibrionales > Desulfovibrionaceae > Halodesulfovibrio. The sequence continues at coordinate 13,164 of JAEWQB010000023.1, forward strand.
CGGCATGGGCGCACGCGTGCTCATCACCGAAATTGACCCCATTTGCGCCCTGCAAGCCGCCATGGAAGGCTACGAAGTGGTCACAATGGACGATGTGGTGGGTGAAGCCGATATCTTCGTCACCGCGACCGGCAATTTCAACGTCATAACCCGCACGCATATGGAGCGGATGAAGAACGAAGCCATCGTTTGCAACATCGGGCACTTCGACAATGAAATCGAAATGTCCTACCTAGAAAACAACGCCAAGTGCCACAAAGTAAACATCAAACCACAAGTGGATAAGTGGACGTTGGAATCGGGCCGGTCCATTATCGTCCTCGCTGAAGGGCGTTTGGTAAATCTCGGTTGTGCCACCGGACACCCCTCGTTTGTTATGTCCAACTCCTTCACCAATCAGGCGCTGGCTCAAATAGAACTCGCCACCAACCCTGATCTGGAAAACAAGGTCTACACCCTGCCCAAAAAGCTGGACGAAGAAGTGGCCCGTCTGCACCTTGACCGCCTCGGCGCAAAGCTGACCACGCTGAGCAAAGAACAGGCAGACTATCTGGACGTACCAGTGGAAGGCCCGTACAAGGCTCACCACTACCGCTACTAGACCCTACCCCAAATGCACAGGCCGCCTTTCCGATTTGGAAGGCGGCCTTATTGTATTTGCGCGGGGCAGCGGAGAAAACCCTACGGGGAAAAGGGTTCTCTCTCCCCCAAAAACTCCCGTGCGGGTTCAGACAGAAACGCGCCGCACGCACAGAGCACACCGGACACACCACGCTCGACAAGCCCACCGGTTCACTGGCGCACCATATTCGACATGCTCACTGGCACTAGTACGGATATGTCTGGGCAACGCCGGCGGCTTGCGCGCAAGGACAACCTGTACAATGCAAAACCGCCCCAACCTGAATCAGATTGGAGCGGTGGATACTCAGCGCCAGCGGGCTATTATTTCCCGCAACACTTCTTGAATTTTTTGCCCGACCCGCATGTGCAGGGGTCATTGCGGCCCACTTTGGGATTTTCGCGACGGAAGGTTTCGTGTCCACGCACCTTACCATCCACGTAGAACCAGTAATCCCCTTCTTTCTGGAAAACACTGTGTTCGTGCAGTTGCTGAGGCACACCGGAAAGTGTGTACCGGGCAACGAACTCCACCTCGCCGGTGGTGTCATTTTCCCCACCGTTTTCAATGGCGAGTATCTCCAGTCCTTTCCATTCCAACTTGGACGACCACTGCTCAATATCATCAACAGAATCTGTTCCCCGCACCGAAGGATGCATGGAGGTATTGAGATATTCGTATTCGCCAAGCACATGCGAGGTATAGCGCGAGCGCATTAACGCTTCCGCAGTGGCGGCGGGCTTGCCGTCGTGGATAAGGGGACCGCAGCAGTTTTCCAAAGAAAGGCCGGAGCCGCAAGGGCAAGTGCTCATTTACAAATCCTTAATGGCTGCCGCACCCCTCATGATCGTGGTGTGCGGTGCAAATATCGTTATTGGTTTGCAGGCTGCCTTCCGCCCAGCGGCGCACCACGTCGTGAATTGCGCCGTCTACGCCACGCAGCACGGAAATGCCCGCTGCCTCAATCTTATTAACCGCGCCCTGCCCGATATTACCCGCAATAAAAAGCGAAACGCCCTTATCCGCCAACACGGAAATAACGTTGGACTTGCAGCCGCAACCGGGAGGCGGCGTGAGAAGCTCTTCATCCACGATTTTCTTCTTTTCGTCCAGCGTGAGAATGGCGAAGGCTTCGCAGTGACCAAAGTGACCGTCAACTTGCCCGTCACGGGCGGGAATGGCTATTTTCATGACTCCTCCATGGATACGTAAAACAAACGGAATTCGAGATATAGTCTTCCCTCACCCGAAGTCAATGGTCACTAACATGCTTTTACCACCCCGGAGCCAGCTAACCGGCGTGCCGCGCGGCACAATTCTTAGAATGGTTCCAGCGTGCGCCTGCCTTGACCGCATGCGGGATGCCACCCAACAGGCAAGATACTATTCGTCTCTGCAACACGCTGATTACACCAATATGATGGCGAGTTCATAGACGGCAGCCGCGCGGGAACCGCCTTGCGACCGGCTAGGGCTGCGTTCTGGCCGGGCCGGCCCGGCCCGGCGGAACGCTATACGCAGTGTTACACCACGAAATCCATGACCTTACGGGTAGCCACAATCTGCTTGATAAACTCCACGCACTTCAGATGTTCAGGATGGTCGGCGTAGGCCTTTAACCCGGCGGCATCGTCGTGAGAAGAAATCAACACCACCTGCACAGACTCTGTTGTCGTGCCCAAGAACTCTGTAGAAACGGCGATACTCCGCAACGAAGGCACGTTACCTTCCAGTCCGCGCAGCATGGTTATCATTTTCTCGCGGTTCTCCGTGGCATTGGCTCCAAGAGCTTCGTCTTTCAGCGTCCACCAGACAATATGCGTAATCATGGAAAGTCCCTCCGGGAAACTAGACGTGTGACGGGTATAGAATCATAATCGGTAGCAGACTATGCGGCATAGCTGGTGCGGCGGTCAAGAGATTGCGTCATTCGCCATATTACCGTACACCCGATGTGGCTGTGCCGGGGGGTACTGCCCATATTTTTTAAGGGAGTCGACATGGAGACACTGGAAAGGCAAACGCTGCAAGCGGTGCTGGACCGCAGTGTGCGCTGCTTCACACATCTGCCCGCCGTATCCAATGTGGGGGGAACACCTATCACATACGGCGAATTTGGGGAAACCACCCTCGAAGTAAGCCGCATGCTGGCCGACCACGGTATAGGAAAAGGCGATAAGGTGGCTCTGCTTAGTGAAAGCTGCCCGCACTGGGGAATCGCTTATTTTGCCATTACCTCCATGGGTGCCGTAGCCGTGCCCATTCTGCCAGACTTTCATCCAGACGCCATTCACCATATTCTCCGCCACTCGGAATCCCGCGCGGTATTTGTCTCGGAAAAACTATTTTCCAAGCTGGAAGACGGGCAATACGACGAAGAGCCTCTATTCATTCTCATGGAGTCTTTTTCTCCGGTGAGTCTCGCGGAAACAGGGGACCGGCTCAAAGAACTTAAAAAAGCCGGTTTACGGGAATTCCGCAAGTTTAAGGAAAAGGCCCTGCGCATGGCGGAACGCTTTTCCGACAGGATGCTCAGCACAGAATCGGAAGCAAGCGGTGCCGAACCCCACCCTGCCAAACCCGACGAAGCTCCGGCATCATGGCTCGACACGCCGCGCTACGAGGTTAAACCAGACGATGTGGCGGCCATTATCTACACATCCGGCACCACAGGGCATTCCAAAGGTGTGGTTCTCACTCACCGCAATATCGTTTCCAATGCCGTCTCGGTGGTGGAAACGATTGTTCAGGTAGGCCCGGACGACAGAATGCTCTCCATCTTACCTCTGGCCCACACCTATGAGTGCACGCTGGGTATGGTGCTGCCGTTAACTTACGGGCTGCACATTTACTATCTGGACAAGCCCCCAACGGCACGTGCTCTGCTGCCCGCCCTCGCGCAGGTCAAACCCACCGTTATGCTTTCTGTCCCGTTGGTTATTGAAAAAATTTTTAAAACCGCCATTCTTCCTAAGTTTACCGGCACATGGTTGAAGCGCCGCCTCTACAGCATTGGCGCGATACGGAAAAAACTTCATGCCATCGCCGGGAAAAAGCTACGGGAAACTTTCGGCGGACATCTGCGCATGTTCTGTATCGGCGGTGCCCCACTTGCGCCGGATGTGGAACGATTCCTGCGCGAGGCAGGCTTCCCCTACGGTCTGGGGTACGGCCTGACGGAAACCAGCCCACTATGCGCTGGCGGACACTCCTCCAATGCCAAGCTCTATTCCATCGGCAGCCCGCTGCACGGCGTGGAACTGCGCATTCTGGACAAAGACCCTCGCACGGGTGAAGGGGAGATCGCCGTGCGCGGTCCCAACGTCATGCGCGAGTACTATAAAGCACCAGAAATCACTCGCGCCAGCTTCACGGATGACGGCTGGTTCCGCACCGGTGACTTGGGCAAACTGGACGCGGACGGGCATCTGGCCATTAAAGGCAGGCTCAAAAACGTTATCCTCGGTCCCAGTGGCGAAAATATCTACCCGGAGGAAATTGAGGCTGTCCTGCTTCAATCACCGTGGGCACTGGAGTGCATCGTCTATCAACTCGATGGCAAGCTAGCCGCCCGTGTGCACATTGATTACGCCAAAGCCGATGAAGAATTCGGCAATCTCCCCGCCGCGAAAATGCAGGCCCGCGTGAATGACCTGCTGGAGACTCTGCGACTGGAGGTGAACGGTAAAGTTTCCACGTTTGCCCGCCTGCACCGTATGGTGGAGCAAACCGAACCGTTTGAAAAAACGCCCACACATAAGATAAAACGATACCTGTACGTGGACTGAAAATACGATCGCGCGTAGCCAAAAGTCAGTTCCGCGTGTATGGTGGCTCTGCATCATCTTTCAGCAAGGAGCTACCGTATGCGCCGCACCATCAGTCACCTTTTCCACGGTGAACTGACCTGCCCTGGAAAAACTGGTCCAGGCCCAATGTTAGGGGTACTGAGACCGCAGGAGGTTTTCCATGGGCAAGAAGAAGCACGCTCCTGAGCAGATCATCGGCAAGCTGAGAGAGGCCGAGGT
>JAEWQB010000024.1 GCA_023460395.1 Pseudomonadota bacterium
CCAGCGTTCAATCTGAGCCAGAATCAAACTCTCCAGTTCAAATCTGTATCTAATGACCAAGACCGCAGTCTCAGTCACGCTAGCTGATAACTTTTCTTCGTCCAACTCGCTATTCACTTGTCAAAGAACCTTGTCTCACGCTGCGGAAAACCTTTCCGCAGTTGCGAGAAGGCGTTCTGCCTGATTCCGATTCGCCTGTCAACCACTTTCTGATTTTTCTTTCAGCGGTTAGCTATCGGCTCGCTCACTCCGCCTTCCGAGCATCCGTTTGAGATTATTGACATCTCTCTGGGAACCCGTCCGTCGAAGCGAGAGCGGTTCTATGCAAAACACCTCGCACCGTCAACTCTTTTTTCAAAACTTTTTGGGTTTTCTCGCAGACTCTCCTGACAGCCGTTGCGACTGTAGGCACTCTGGCGTGGAGCACGCTGTTCCCCATTCAGAGAGAATGAAGCGGGAACCAACCTCACGCGTCTGTTTCTCGTAAATCCGAACGAATGCGGGGCAGCTAACGCCCGCCCATCCGCTCCACGATTGTGAGGTTACGCGCTATGGATGTCGCGTACATATCCTCATCCACGCCCCACCGCGTACGAAAGTGTTCCCTCATATGCTGGTGCAATCCCCGCAATCCGCCATCTAACCGCCGGCAGACGACCTCGCGGTAAAAGGTGCCGGTCTTCGCTATCAGGTCCTGTTCCGATGCATAGACGGCACAACCAGCCTCCACAAACTCCTGAAACAGCAGATGGAGTTTTTGCGGATAGCGCACATCCGCGAACTGGGCCAGCAAGTCGGCACTGCCGACCACGCATCCCAGCAACTTTGCCATTACGGGCATGCCTAGAATTTCATCAGGAGACAGCGCCAGATTGGTACACCGGATCATATTGGCACAGGCTTCCCGTTCTGCCTCAGCACAACCGCGTGTGGTGAGATACCTGCTTGCCAGTGCCGCGCTCCGTTCTTCGTGCCCTTCCATCTGTGCCGGACCGGACCCACCATCGCCCTCTTTTCGAATCATACCGGCATCGTGGAAGTATGCTGCAACCACACACAGCAGCCCCTGCCTGTCTGAAAGAGGTTCAGGAAAGATGCCCGCCGCAACACAGCCATGCAGGAGCCGCACTGCCGCAAGCACCACGGAGCACGTGTGTTCCAAGTTATGGTATTGGGAAGAACTGGCGGAATAGCCTGAAAATTCTCCACGGAACAGCCGCACCACATCGGCGTGCACAGAGCGCAGTTCCGGTATGGCCCCGCCAAATCCCGCCAGACGGGCAACGTGCGCCACTTCATCCCGCACAGCGTCAGAATCTCCGGGGTCCACCAAATCGTACAGAGATACCGGGCGGTTGCTGCGCTCCGAATCATTCTGCGGCGGGGAATTGTCGTGCATACTCTGCCTCGTGCGGTGCAAGGATAGTGGCACTGTACAAAAGGCTTGTCCCCATCGCAACCACCATGCGCAAAGAAGACCCCGAACACTACTCCGGGTGACACGCCGGATAGCCGGTGAATAGCTCCAATACGTTTGCCTCAGACGCGTAACCACCCAAACCACATAACAAAAAACCGCCCTGAACAGTGTTATTCAGGGCGGTTTGCAAATACGAGGCGTATCCTCATCAATCCTGCTTTACTTCCCGCAGGCGCAGTCCCAAGTCACGCAACTGCCGCGCGGAAACTTCCGAAGGGGCTTCGGTGAGCAGGCAGGTGGCCTTCTGAGTTTTGGGGAAGGCGATAACGTCGCGGATAGACTGCGAACCAGTGAGCAGCATGACCAACCGGTCCAGACCAAAGGCAATGCCGCCATGAGGCGGGGCACCATATTCAAAGGCTTCCATGAGGAAACCAAACTGTTTTTCCGCATCTTCCTTGCTAAAGCCCAACGCGTCGAACATGAATTCCTGCTGGGCGCGGTTGTGGATGCGGATGGAGCCGCCACCCACTTCGTTGCCATTCAGCACCATGTCGTATGCACGGGCTTTCACGCTGGCGGGGTTGCTCTTCATTTCCGCTTCCTGACCTGTCTGCACGGCGGTAAACGGGTGATGGCAGGCCACATAGCGTTTTTCTTCCGGGTCATACTCAAACAGGGGGAAGTCCGTCACCCACAGGAAGTTGTAGGTGTTCTCAGGAACCAGATTGAAACGGCGGGCCACTTCCAGTCGCAGGTTGCCCAGCGCGCTGTTGCACATATCCGGCGCACCGGCCTGGAAGAAAACGATGTCCCCTGTTTCCAGACCCAACGCGGCAACGAGATTTGCCTTTTCCGAGTCGGACAGGAACTTGGCAAAGGGCGACTGCCACTCATCCGCCTTAATTTTAATCCATGCCAGCCCCTGCGCCCCGTAGATCTTCACGAACTCCGTGAAGACGTCGATCTCTTTACGGGAAAGCTCCGCGCCACCGGGAACGCGCATGGCCTTAACCATTTCCGCCTTGGCGAACACCTTGAATTCCGACTCGCGGAAAACATCCGTCACATTTTTCAGTTTCAGATCAAAGCGGGTATCCGGCTTGTCCACGCCATATTCATCCATGGCCTGATCGTACGGCATACGAGGGAAAGGCACGGGAATTTCCACATCCAAACACTCACGGAACACGCGGGCCACCAGCCCTTCCGCCATGGTCTGAACCTGCGCCTCGTCAACGAAGCTCATTTCAATATCAATCTGCGTAAACTCAGGCTGACGGTCTGCGCGCAAGTCCTCGTCCCGGAAGCAACGCACTATCTGATAGTAACGGTCCATACCCGCCACCATGAGCAATTGCTTAAAAATCTGAGGAGATTGCGGCAAAGCATAAAACATGCCCTGATTCACACGGCTAGGCACGAGGAAGTCGCGCGCGCCTTCGGGAGTAGACTTTGTGAGGCAGGGGGTTTCCACCTCAAGGAAATTCAACTCGTCTAGATAGCGACGAACTGCCTGCGCGGCACGGTTGCGCAACACAAAGTTGCGAGCCAGCTTGGGGCGGCGCAGGTCCAGATAACGGTATTCCAGACGCAGGTTTTCCGAAGCATCCACGCGGTCTTCAATAAGGAATGGCGTGGTCTTGGCGGTGTTCAGCAGTTTCCATTCGGAAACATACACTTCCACCTCGCCCGTCACCATGCCGGAGTTTGTCATTCCGTCGGGACGATGGCGCACTTCCCCTTTGATAGCCAGCACGTATTCCGTGCGCAGGATATGGGCAGTGGCATGCGCGGCGCTATTAAAATCGGGGCTAAAAACCACCTGCGTCAGACCCGCGCGGTCGCGCAGGTCAATAAAAATGAGTCCGCCGTGGTCGCGGCGAAACTGCACCCAGCCCATCAGGCAGACTTCGGTGCCGATGGCATTGGCATTCAGCTCACAGCAGGAATGGGTGCGAACCCAGTCCCCCAGCGGGACAATATATTGCTGATGGTCTTGCTGAATATCTGAAATCTGCTCGCTCATGGCCCATACCTCATTATAGTGTGAATAAATATCGTTACAATTACTACGTATTACAGGTACGCCGCCACATCGGACATGGGCACGGTCTGTTGCTCGCCGGACTCCATATCTTTGACGACCACAGTGCCCGCCGCCAACTCGTCGCCGCCAACAATAAGCGCCTTACGGGCGTTTTTGCGACCGGCCTGCCGCATCTGTGCCTTCATTGACCGGGCGGCAAACGCGGTTTCTCCCGTTTTGCCCGCCTCTCGCAAGGACTGCGCCAACAACAACGCGGGCCGCAGCCCCGCCTCTTCCAGCACGGCAATGAAAAAATCCGGACGCGGCAATTCGCGCTCGCCCTCTGTCTGTGCCAGCATGAGCGCCAGACGCTCCATGCCGCAGGCAAATCCCACGCCGGGCACATCCGGCCCGCCAAGCTGCCGGATAAGACCGTCATATCGCCCGCCCCCCGCCACGGAGCCTTGTGCGCCGATGCTGCGGGAAACCACTTCAAAGGTGGTGCGGTTATAATAATCCAGCCCGCGCACAAGACGCGGATTCTGCACGTATTCCACTCCAGAGGCGTCCAACGTGGCAAGCACCGCGCCGTGGTGCTGTTTACAGGTGGGACACGCGTGTTCCGCAATGGTGGGGGCGTGTTCCGTCAAAGCCTTGCAGGTGGGAACCTTGCAGTCCAGCACTCGCAGCGGATTCGTTTCCATGCGACGGCGGCAGTCTTCGCACAGCGCGTCGCGGTCCAATCCCGCAAGAAATTCCTTTAGCGCGGCGTTGTACTGCGGGCGGCAGTCACGGCAGCCCAACGTGTTTATTTCCAACAACAAGTCAGTCAGACCGATACGCCGCAAAAACGTCATCAGCATCAAAATGACTTCAGCGTCCACATACGGCTCGTCCGGTCCCAGACATTCGCAGTCCAGTTGATGGAATTGCCGCATCCGCCCTTTCTGCGGGCGCTCGTACCGGAACATAGGCCCAAAAGTGAACAGCTTGCTCACTTGCTCCTGCGCATGCATGTTACTTTCAATGTAGGCACGCATCACCCCGGCGGTGGCTTCGGGCCGCATAGTCAGGGAACGGTCCTTGCGGTCAGGGAAGGTATACATTTCCTTCTGCACCACGTCGGTTTCGTCGCCTATGGACCGTTTGAACAGTTCCGTGCGCTCCAAAATAGGAACACGAATCTCCCGATAGCCGTACACGCCAAACACCTTGCGAGCCGTCTCTTCCATAAAGGTAAAGGTGTCGCTTTCCGGTGGAAACATGTCGGCGAAGCCAGTAATTTTCTGTATCGTGCTCATTGCTGGAAATCTCGCGGTTAATGCTGAAAGACCCGCGCCCCATATGAGGCGCGCTGAAACAGCACTGCATAGACCAACGATGGGGGATTGTCAAAAGTGACGGAACGGCCTCGCAAGCTTGCACTTAGCAGGCTTGCCACACGCAGCTCACCCTGACGCGATGCCCCGCATGGACAAAAGCGGCACAAGCACCCCGTCAAGAGATGAAAGCCGTGTCAGGAGGAACTGGAAGGGCTAATGGAAGAAGCCACCACCGACTTGGGGCGCCCCACGCCACCGGCCCTCGCCATAAGCGGAGTAGCGGTGCCGCACAGGTGGCACATATCCACCCGAACGCCCATGTAAGAACCTAACCCGTAAGGCAGCAGCATGGAGTTAAGCTGGCCCCACGGCATTGCCTCGCGCCACGTCACAAACGGGCCGGGTAACACAGAGCGCATAGTGAAAGGACGCTTGTCCGCAGCTTTGCGCAGCATAGCGCGCAGCGCCACGGGAGTGTACCAATGCGCCTTGCGCAGCGCACCGCGTTTGCCGTGGGAAAGGTAGTACAAGGACCAGCGGTTCAGCATGGTGACGACTACACCGCGTGCCGCCACCCGGCAGGCCTCCGCCAACGCCAGTTGCGGATCGTCCACGAACTCCAGCACGGTAAGCAGGCTCACGTAGTCGAAGTGGTTGTCGTCGTAGGGCAGGTGTTCGGCATTGCCCACCTGTAACTCGGCCCGTCCGTCCATACGCGCGTGCGCGGCAGCCAGCATAGCCGGGGAAGCGTCCAACCCGGTCACGTCAAAACCGCTCTCGTACAGCATTTCCAACATCAGGCCGGGACCGCACCCCACATCCAAAAAAGTGCTGCCGCGCCGGGGCCAGCCAGAAACCAAAAACTCCACAAGCCGTCGCTCCGCCGACAGCGCAAATGCGCCAGCCCGCGTATCGAACCACTCTTCATAGCGGCGTACCGTGTCTCTGTCGTCCCACATGCCTATACTCCACCTTACGGCGCGCCAAGAGTTACCATATCTCAAGTAATGGTTACTCAAGATGGCGTGGATGTCACGGAGGATATGCCGAAACCGCCTTGGCGAAAAGACGTCAAAACGGTCCCAGAGGGCATTTTCTCCCACTAAAGGTGTGGGTTCGGAAAGGTGAAAACTTTTTTTTGCGGCTTAGAACACCCGTTCCAGACAGCGGGAAACTTCGCGCAGGCAATTCAGATTAGTGCACCATTCCGGCGCACAGGCAAGCTCTCCATGGCGGGCACCCAACACAAGCCCCGCCATGAGGCCACGGGCGCAGGAATCGCCTCCCGCCATAACGTTTTCGATGAGCGCTTTCTGAGGGGCATCTTCATAATGAGAAACCAGATGCACCACGCCGTGAAACGCGCTTTTCACACCACACGACTGCCCGAACCGGGCAATAGCCATACGGGCGTCCTCATCGGCGGCGAGCAAGGTAAACGCAAGCCAGTCTTCAGCGGGCAATTGCTCATAGTCGGCGTCCAGCGCCGCCTCAAACCCCTCACGCACCGTGGCACCATGCAAAATGGCATGCACGGTGCGGGCAAAAAATTCCGCAGTATCCGCCACCAGCGGGGAGTTATGCGTCATCAGCGTCTGAGCGCGGGCAGCGCGCACAAGCTCGTCCACATCACCCGTGTATACGGCGAACAACGGTGCAATGCGAGCGGCTGCGGAAAAATCAGACGACATGGCTCCAGAACTCTCCGGTGGCATACCCTCATCCATATTGCGCAAGGTTTCCCGCGTGGCCCGGTCCATATACCCGTCATACTCGCGCATACCGGCGAGCCACACATCACGGAAGGCTGACAAATCAAATCGCTTCAGCGCGGTAACACTCTCCAGCAGAAGCAGGGTTTGGTCACCATAATGCGAAAGGTCGCCCGCCCGGCGGCTGGGGTGATACTGGGCGCTTAATGTGGGCGGCAGCAAGACGCGCACTGTTCCCAGTGTATCCTCAATGCGTTTTTGGTCGTATTCCCAATGCGCTCCCAAAGCCAGCGAATCCGCGGCAAGCGATGTCAGAATAGCAGCGTGCAGTGTAGGCATGTGAGATTCCCCCCTTTATGCAGCCAAAGCGAAGACGGCGTCCGCCTTGTTTCAAGCCTATCGGGATGACTCTACACCACCTTGCGGGAAAATGTCACGGAAAAGCCCCCGTCTCGCCCAATAAACCGGAGAATCTATCGTTGCTGGCTTAAAAATACCCCCGCCAACACAAGAACGGACGCCGCGTACTGCGCAGGAAGAATCACATCTCCCAAAATGAGCTGACCCATCACCAACGTGGCTACGGGGATAAGATTGCTCCACGCACCAGCCTTGCCTGCGGGAATTTTGCTCACGCCGTAATTATACAGCCCGTATGCGCCAATGGTAATAACCGTGCCCAGATACAGTACACTCGCCAAGGCCTGTGGCACGACGTGGGTCGGCAGTTCCGTGGTGGGCAAAAAGAGGAGCGGGAAGAAAAAAAACATACCCGTGGTGCATTGAGCCGCAGTGATAAACATGGGCGGGTAATGCGCGGAAAGGCGTTTCGCCAAAATAATATACCCGGAAGCCGCAACCATAGCCAGCAATTCCAAAGTATTGCCTAATACGGGGTTGGGCGCGTTTTCTGTTTCAGTACCGGAAAACGAAAGCCACACCACTCCTGCCATGGCCAGCAAAAACCCGGACCACACACGGCGGGAAAGTCGTTCCCCCATGCAAAAGAACGCGCCCACCGCGACAAATAGAGGCAGGGAAGAGACAATCATGCCTGCCTGCGAAGCCGAGGTATACCGCATGGCATACGCTTCCAAAATAAAATAGATGCACGGCTCGCAAAGGGCCATGAGCAGCAGCGGTTTCCAATCGCCGGGTCGCAACCGAACTTTACGCAACGACCGCCACGCGAAAGCGAACATCGCCGTGCCCAGCACCATGCGCCCAAAGACCACCACAAGAGGGTGATAGCTTGCAATAGCCACCTTCATGGCGATGTAGGAACTGGCCCACAACAGCATAGACACCAGCAATGCCGCCGGGGGGAGCAAATGGGACCAATCCTTCCCGTTCCCCGAAGCGCTTATGGGTCTGACACTCTGTCCAGACGTTGACATGACACCCCCGACACGTCCCTGCTGGCACCCCGCGAACAGGACGTTGGTATGAAGATATACCCCGGCAAAAGGTCGCCTGCCTTTTGCCGGGGAAACAGTATTGGCACGTAATCACGTACCTGAAATAGTTACGCAACGCCCACTTTACGTCTGATGTCCGCCCCGCAAAGCGAAGCAGCAGGCATGCTGCCGCCCCACTCCGTCCGCATTCCGCACAACGCGCCCTGCCATCCGCAAGGAAGAAAGACCGCCCTGCCCAAAAAACGCAGCGTTATTCTTCCTTTAACTCTCTGGTCATCAGTTCCTGCCATGCGTCCTGTCTATTTTTGCCGTCATACATCACGGCGTGCATGGCATTGGTAATGGGCAACTCCACCCCAAGCCGATGCCCCAAAGCGTACACGGCCTGCGTGGTTTTCACCCCTTCGGCTACCTGATGCATCTCACCCAGAATACGCTCCAGCGGAATGCCCTGCCCAAGCCGCAACCCCACCTGCCGGTTCCGGGAAAGATCGCCTGTGCAGGTAAGTACGAGGTCGCCCATACCGGAAAGGCCCATAAAGGTGGAAGCGCGGGCACCCATGGCTACGCCGAGCCGCGACATTTCCGCAAGGCCACGGGTGATAAGCGCCGCACGGGCGTTATCGCCAAACCCCATACCGTCGGACATGCCCGCTGCGATGGCGATAACATTTTTCACCGCTCCTCCCAATTCCACGCCCCGCACATCGGTGCAGGAATACGCCCGGAAGCTGGTGGTGGAAAAAAGCTCCCGAAGTTCGCGCCCCAGATCCGGGTCCGCGCACCCCATGACAATAGCCGTGGGTCTGCCGCGCACGACGTCCGCCGCGAAAGAAGGACCGGAAAGCATGGCGAAACGCGGCGCAAGACCCGCAAGCTCTTCTTCCACCATCTGGGAAACGGTCTTCCCCGTTTCAACCTCCAGCCCTTTGTTGGAGCAGACCACCACCGCGCCGTGCGGCAGCAAGGGACGCACCTCGCGCAGTGTCGCGCGAAAGAATTGACAGGGCACAGAAAAGAGCACACACCCCGCCCCAAGCAGCGCTTCGTCTTTATTAACGGTGGGAAGGATACCGGAAGAAAGACGCACCCCCGGCAAATAGGCGGAATTCATATGCGTGGCTGCGATGGCCTCTGCCACATGGCGCTGGCGGACCAGCAGAGCAATTTCATGCCCTTTCACGGCGAGCATCTGGGCCAGAGCGGTACCCCAGCTCCCTCCGCCGATAACGGCTATTTTCATCGTAGTGGCCTCAGGGATGGCTATTCTTCAGAACATTGAATTCAGATCAGACCGCCGGGCCATTTCCCGGCACGCTGCAAGCAGGGGCACAATAGCAGAGAGCCGCGGCTTGTCCAACTACCATTAGACCGCCATAAGAGCCTCCGCAGCGGTCGCCGTGGCGTCCCCGGCCCCGCACGCCGGAGTATTTCCCGCGTGCGGTATTCCGTTTTACACCGGGCTTCCGGTTGCATCCCTCGTCCCGAACAGGTATCAACAGCCCTTGAACACGCCACGCCGGAGCAGGAGAGCGCATAGCCGCAACTACGGTGCGCAGAACCGGCAGACATCCGCTTCCCAAAAAAACAAGGAAACGTCATGGTCAAAACCCAGTTTACCGATGTTGAAAACCGCATCCTGCACATTGTGCAGGCGGACCTGCCGGACAGCCTCACTCCTTATGCGGACATCGCCGCCGCCGTGGGCACGGACGAGCAAACCGTTCTGGACCTCATCAATCGTATGAAGGATGAAGGGACCATTCGCCGGTTCGGGGTAAGCCTTAAGCACCAGAAGGCGGGATACAGTCACAACGCCATGGTGGCGTGGCGCATAGATGATTCCCTCATCGACGAAGCGGGCAAGCAGGCTGCGCGAAATCCGCTTATTTCCCACTGCTACCACCGCCCGTCCGACCACCCGGAGTGGCCTTACACCCTCTACACGATGATCCACGGACGGCATGAAACCGAATATCTGGACGTGGTGGAACAGCTACGCAAGGAAACAGCACTGGACGAATACGCTGTGCTCTCTTCCCTGAAAGAACTGAAAAAAATTTCCATGACATACTTCTAGTCGCAGGCTTTTCTGCGGGACAACCGCCCCGGCACCGTGGTTACAGCAACGGTCATCCACGGGCAGCCCCGACAAACCACCGCAAGCATGAAAGGATACATAGCAATGGCAGATTCCAGTGCCCTGTACGCCAGAGCGAAAACAATCATCCCCGGCGGAGTAAACAGCCCCATCCGCGCGTGTCTGAGTGTGGACAGCGAGCCCCTGTTTATCGCCCGCGCTTATGGCTCCAAAATTGTCAGCGTCGAAGGGGACACATACATCGATTTTGTGGAATCGTGGGGACCGATGCTACTGGGGCACGCACACCCCGCTGTGACGGAAGCCGCGCAAAAAGCTGTGGTAGACGGCGCAAGCTTCGGCGCACCGTGTCCGGCGGAATTGGAACTGGCGGAAATGGTCGTTGCCGCCGTACCCGGCGTGGAAATGGTACGCATGGTCAACTCCGGCACCGAAGCCACCATGACCGCCCTGCGTCTTGCACGCGGCTACACAGGCCGTGACAAAGTTATCAAATTTGAAGGGTGCTACCACGGTCATGCGGACGCCTTTCTTGCCGCTGCCGGTTCGGGCTATGCCGACCTATGCATCCCCGGCACACCGGGGGTTCCCGCCGGCACAGTGCAAGACACTCTGCTCGCCCCGTATAACAATCTGGAACGGGTACGCGAACTGTTCGTCCAGCACCCGGACCAGATTGCCGCCATTATCGTAGAACCCATGGCGGGAAACATGGGCGTGGTTCCCGCAGCGGAAGGATTTCTGGCTGGTCTGCGCGCCCTGTGTGACGAATTTGGCGCACTGCTTATCTTTGATGAAGTCATCACCGGCTTCCGCCTGTCCTACGGCGGGGCACAGGGCCGCTACGCCATCATGCCCGACCTGACGACCCTTGGAAAAATCATCGGCGGCGGGTTTCCCGTGGGCGCATACGGCGGCAAACGCGAATTCATGCAGCACATCGCGCCCTGCGGCACCATTTTTCAGGCAGGCACCCTCTCCGGCAACCCCGTAGCCATGGCTACCGGCATCGCCACTTTGAACCTGCTCAAGCAGGCAGACTACGCCGCTCTGGAGCAACGCACCAACGACTTTGCCCATGCTCTGCTGGGTATTCTGCGCGAAAAAGGCGTCCCGGTGACCATGAACACGCTGGCGTCCATGTACACCATCTTTTTCACGGACACCCCGGTGACGGACTTCGCCTCCGCAAAAACCGCAGATGCGAAGCTGTACACCACATTTTACAAGCAGATGCGCGCACAAGGTATCTACATTGCCGCGCTGGGATATGAGGCCGCCATGGTTTCCTTCGCCCATACGGATGAAGACTTTGCCAAAGCATTGGAAGCCGCTCGTAACGTGCGGTTTTAACGGATCATGATCACCGCCACGGCTGTATATGCCCTGACGGAACAGGGAGCAGAACTGGCACGCAGGCTGGCCGCTGAATATGGCGGGTTGGTCTGCGTGCCTGAACGCATGGCGCGGAGCGGGGAACAGGGGTTCCGCACTCTGCGCGACTGCGTGGCGGAAAGCTTTTCCCGCTTTTCCCGACATATTTTCATCACAGCGGCGGGCATTGCCGTGCGCTGCATTGCGCCGCACCTGCGAGACAAAGGCTCAGACCCCGCCGTGGTGGTGCTGGATCAGGCGGGCAAGCATGTCATCAGCCTTGTTTCCGGTCATCTTGGTGGTGCCAACGACCTCGCACGCAGTGTGGCGTGCAGCACGGGCGGCACCGCAATTATCACCACCGCCACGGACACAGCGGGGCTTCCCTCGCTGGACATAGTAGCCATGGAAGCGGGCTGCGCCATACACAACCTCGCGGCGGTGCGGCATGTGAATGGCGCTTTGCTGGCTGAAGAATCTGTTTCGGTCTACGATCCGGCAGACCTTCTCCGGCTCCGCCAAAGCACGCACGCGGAACGATTCCGCTTTGTGGAAACTCCATGGGAAGCCTTGGGGGATGGGCCTGCCGTATTAGTGACGTGGCGTGACGCCCTGCTCTTTTCCCCCGGAGAACAAACCTTGGTCCTGCACCCACCCGTACTGCGGTTGGGCATCGGCTGTCGGAAAGGGCGTTCCGTTTCCGCCATTGAAACCTTTGTGCGGCGCGAGCTGGGCACCCGTATGATCGCTCTGGCGAGTGTGGCGGAAATTGTCAGCGTGGAGGCCAAGGCGGAGGAACCGGGCCTGCTCGCGGCAGCGCGGGCACTGGGCAAATCCATTCGCTTTTTTCCGGCGGAAACGCTGGCCCGCGTGACGGTGCCCAATCCGTCCGAGGCACCCCAACGCGCGGTGGGCACCCGTAGCGTGGCGGAAGCGTCCGCCCTTTCCGCTGCGGCGGAGCAAGGCCCAGCGCGGCTGGTACAGGAAAAATGCAAGGACAGCGGCACCACCCTTGCCGTGGCACTGTCTGTCCCGTTTCTGTCTTCCGCTTCCCTCACGACGCTGGCGACTGAAGGTCGCCAACAACACCTATAGAGGACTTCATGAACGGCTGGCTCAATGTTGTAGGACTCGGTCCCGGTGATGCCGCACTACTAACGCCGCAAGCGGCCGATGTTTTGGCGCATGCCGATGTTTTGGTGGGGTATACTCTCTACATAGAAATGGTCCCCGCGCCGTTGCAGGCTGGCAAAGAAATTGTTGCCACGGGCATGATGGGTGAAATGGCCCGGTGCGAAGCCGCTCTGGAGCATGCCCTGCAAGGACGCCGCGTCGCGGTGGTCTGTTCCGGTGATCCCGGAATTTACGCCATGGCAGGTCTTTTGTTTGAGCTGGCGGAAGAACGGGGCGTGGTGGAAACGCTGGATCTGCGAGTTACCGCCGGACTCCCCGCCGTAAACGCGGCGGCGGCTCTGCTGGGGGCACCGCTTATGCACGACTTCGCCTGTGTGAGCCTTTCCGACCTGCTCACTCCGTGGGAAGTTATTGAAACCCGCATTTCCTGCGCCGCGCAGGCGGACTTCGTGATCGCGATCTACAACCCCAAATCAAAGAAACGCGACTGGCAACTCCCCCGCGCCATAGAGCTTATACGTCAGCATCGTCCGCCAGATACCCCGGTGGGGATTGTCCGGCAGGCGTACCGGGAAGGCCAAGCTGTTGTTACCACCTCCCTCGCGCTGTTCGATCCGGCAGATGTGGACATGCTCTCTCTGCTTATTGTGGGCAATGGCACCACAAGAATGATCGGCAAACACATGGTTACCCCACGGGGATATCTTACAAAATACCGGTAGCCATACGGGAGAAATCCTGTCCTCCCCCACGATTCCGTTCGGCAGTTACAGGAACCATAAAACGCCGTGGCCTGTTCTGTTTTTCTTATAAAGAAGACACAAGAGAGCCTGCATGCACTTTTATACCCTTAGCGCGGCATGTTGCTTTGAGCGTTCAAAGAACGCGCTTCCAATTATATAAGAGACAACCGCTTCAAATGCCGCCCATTCTTGACACACACCAACGGGTACTATATCCCTGTGTGAAATTCATAACATGCCTTGTGAAGGAGGTTTACTCATGAGGAAGCCGTTGTTCATCGCGCTGGTTGCGGTCTTGGCACTGGCCTTCGCGCTGCCGTTGATTGCCGCCGAGGCTCCTGCCGACGGGCTGAAGATGGATCTTACCAAGAATCCTGTCATCTTCAACCACTCCACGCACAAAGACACCAAGTGCGTTGACTGCCACCATCTGGTTGACGGTAAGGAAAATTACCAGAAGTGTGGAACCGCCGGATGCCACTCCGCCGATCCCGCCGACAAGAAGAATGCTGGTTCTTACTACAAGATCATCCACGACAAAAAAGCCAAACTGCCGACCTGCATTTCCTGTCATGCGGAAGTGGCTGGCGCTGACAAAGACAAAAAACGCGCCCTGACCGGCTGCAAAAAGTCCAGCTGCCATCCCTAACAGGCAGAGATAGTTGACGAGAACAAGGCCGCCTTTGTAAGGCGGCCTCTTGCGTTATCACCCGATATATGCTTATTCTGCGGGACATTGAGGTATAGCCCCCGTTCGTAGGCCGTATGGCAACATTGGTGTTGCCCTGCTGCATGGTGCCCTATGCCCGTATTCCGTCGGCTTCCCCACGCATCTGGCGGGCAGGCATCTGAACGGGAAATCCCGACGCGGGCCTTTCCCCTCGTCCGGTCCGAAACTGCAAGCCCAAGGTACGCCATGTCACCTAAAGACATCTCCGAGTTTTCCACCGACATTCCCGCAGACGACGATGTCATTGAACTTACAGACATTGTTGAAGAAGGCTCCGTGCCCGCCGGAAACGGCAAATCCAATGCCCTTTTTGACATGGGAAACGGCACGGTGGATTTTGAAAAAGAACTGGAAGACCTCTTCGCAGACGATGCCGGAACAAATCCCCCTGCTGACGGGCTGGATTTTGAGGCGGATCTGGACGACCTGCTGGGTAACATAGATAAAGGGGAGAGTGCGTCCGCACAGACCTCCGGCTCCGGGCATGACGACTTTGCCGCAGAATTAGACGACCTGCTTGGTGACGCAGTTGCCCCCACGGCACAGGCGGTCACCGCGTCGCCATCTCCCGCCGCCCCGCATCAGACCTCTGCGGACGATGATAATCTTGCGGACCTTGACGCACTGCTGGACGACCTTGACGGGCACGAGGCCTCCGGTCCTTCCGTACCTCCGGCAGCACAAAGCACCGCCCCAGACATGGACGAGCTGGATGCGCTCATCAACAGCATGAGTTCGTCAAGCGCTGCGCCTTCCCCCCTGCACGACACGGACGACGATTCCGACCTGCCCGACCTTTCCGATTTGGACGCGCTGCTGGCGTCCCATACGGACGACCTCGATCCCGCTGACAACGCGGAGGTGGCGGACATCATGGACGAGCACTCTTCTTCCGGCAACGTAAATCAGGCGGCGAAGGCGTCCACTCCCCCTGTTCCCCCCGCAGCTCCGAAGCCACAACTTTTTGACCCCAATGAAGCCTTGGACGCCCCGGATATGGGCGATCTGGATGCGCTGCTGGAAGATCTCGGCCTTGACGCGGCCCCCGATGCTAACGACGACATTCCCGATCTGGATGCGCTGCTCGTGCAGGACATGGGACCGGAAACCGCCCCCCCCACTGCGGAACCAGCCTCTCCTGAGACGGACCTGCCCGGACAAGACGCGACTCCTTCCGTCCCGGATGCGGCCCTGTCCGACATGCCGGAAGCGGATAGCCTCGCCGAATCACTACCACACGGCACGCCAAAGATTGATTCCTTCGTATCCGACGATCTAGAGAATGTGGGCGATCTGGAAGGACACCTCCCGCAAGACGAGCTGCCCGAACTGCCGGAGCCTTCCACGCAAGCGGAAGCGGATGCGCCACCTTCTCCCTCCGTGTCTCCCAAGCTGGAAGCGGACACCATGGAACTGCGGCTGGAGCCGGACGGTGAAAGCACCTTCGCAGCCGACATAGAGGCGCTGCGTAATACTTCCCCGGATACTGCTGCATGGCACGCCTTACTGGCCCGTGTCTCCGCGCTGGAAGAACAACACGCCCCCATTGATGAGCATGTAGAAGATATTGTCTCCCGTAAATTAGCGGAAAACGCCGCGGAGGACGAGGCGTGCGCCCATGACGACCTGCCCGGTCTGGTCGCCCGCACGCTCGACGCCGCGCTTGCTGAAGACGGCCCCATCATGGCTCGCATCACGGCTATAGTCGGTGAACAGCTCAACGCCCGCGTGGCGGAACTGGAACAATCCGTTTTCACTCATAAGGATTGGAATACACTGAGTGTGGAGCTTAAGGACGGCCTTGCGGCTTCGCTGGAAAAGTCTGCTGCCAAGGCAGCCGCTGACGTTATCCGGGAAGAACTGACAGCCCTGTTAGCCGATTCTGACTCCTAAGAGGCTGGCCTCCGCAACTGACACCACCATGGATATCACTGCGCGATATATTCATCGACAGAGAGCTGAGGTTTCCCGCACGGACAGAGAGATTCGGAACGGACACCGCTCCGGCATCTTTTGGTTCACCGGCCTTCCCGGGTCCGGCAAATCGACCATCGCCCATGCGCTGGAAAAACGGCTGCACGATATGGGAGTGCAGTGCGCTATTTTTGATGGAGACAACGTCCGGCACGGGCTTTGTGCTGATTTGGGTTTTTCTCCGCAGGAACGCACGGAAAACCTGCGGAGAATCGGAGAAACGTGCGCACTGTTCGCGGAGAACGGAATTGTCTGCCTGTGCGCGTTCATCGCCCCCCACGCGGAAGACAGAGCCGCGCTACGCTCCCGGCTGGGACGCGACTATCACGAAATATATGTAAATTGCCCGTTGGAAATCTGCGAACAGCGCGATGTGAAAGGAAATTATCAACGTGCCCGCGCAGGGTTTATCCCCAATTACACCGGCATATCCTCCCCCTACGACGAACCCGAATCCCCCGATCTTGTCCTTCACACCGCCTGCCAGCCGCCGGAAGCTTCCGCCGCCATGGCGCTGGCTCTCATTCTTGAGCATATCAAACACGATTGAGAAACCGGAGCGTAGGCACACCGCCGCGCAGGCGGCCTGCTGGGAAGTCCCCCGCGGCACCCGCGTTGCGGCTTGTGTTGACACACACCCCGGAGACAGGCAAAGCGAGGCAAATACTAACGAGGAACCACCATGGCAAAATCCCGCCCCCGCAAACCGTCCCGTCCGCTGCCAGCGCCACGCCGCTCCGCCATGCTCTACGTCCGGCTGGAGCCACGCTATATCGGTATGTTCCGCTTCCTGCTCGAAGCCGAGGACAATCTGGGATACGCCTCCGCAGTTGATTCGCATGAGGCCATATTGAAGGTCATGTTCTCCCCGCATCAGGAGCGGGAGCTACGCGCCTATCTGGCAGGCATGAGCCAGACAATTCCCTTCACCATAGTGGAACGTCCGGCTCGCCCCGCCACCGGAACCCTCTGAAGTGTCGGGGCCGCAGCCCACTCTTAGCAAATACGCGGCAGTTGTTCCCCTTCCAGCATGCCAAGCAAACGGTGCCCGCCCAGCGGTGTTTCCAATACCACCTGCCCAGCCTTACCGGGACCGCTGCCAACAGCCAGCACGTCTCCCACCTGTGCCGCCTCTTCCCCGTAGCAGGAGGCACGCATCACACGCAGAGCCGCTTCGGCTTTTTCCTGCGGTACAATGCAAATAAGTTTGCCCTCGTTAGCAAGATACAACGGATCTAACCCTAAAAAAGAGCAGCCGTTGCGCACAGCCTCACGAATGGGCAACGCGCTTTCCCGCACGCGGATGACAACGCCCGACTGCCCCGCGATTTCGTTAAGCGTGGTTGCCAGCCCGCCCCGCGTGGGGTCGCGCAGCACATGCACGTCACCCACCTGCTCTATGAGCGCCGCTACCATATGATTAAGCGGGGCGGAATCACTGCGCACATCCGCGGTGAATTGCAACCCCTCACGACGAGAGAGTACGGTCAGGCCATGGTCGCCCATGGTGCCGGAAACCAGAACAGCATCGCCGGGTTTCGCCCTGTCGCCCGCAGGAGCGGGGTCGGCAATAATAGAGCCTATGCCCGTGGTGTTGATAAACACCTTGTCCGCCGCTCCGCGCGGAACGACCTTCGTGTCGCCGGTAACGATAGTCACCCCCGCTTCGCGCGCGGCCTCCGCCATGGAAGCCACAATGCGCTCCAGTGTTTCCATAGGCAGCCCTTCTTCCAGAATAAACCCGCAGGAAAGATACTGGGGGCGTGCTCCCATCATGGCTACATCGTTTACCGTGCCGTGAACGGCTAACGTGCCTATGTTACCACCGGGGAAAAAAAGCGGATCAACCGTGTAACTATCCGTACTCATAGCCACCGGGCCGGAAATCTCCAGCCGGGCCGCGTCATTCATGGCATTCAGGATAGGATTGTCAAAATAACGGAAGAATACATTGCCGATAAGGCGGTTGGACGCCTGCCCGCCGCTGCCGTGGTCCAGAAGAAGCGTTTGCTCCTCCAGCGATGCCGCGCTCATAGCTTCTACTCCACTCTCTTATACCGAATATTTATAGTATGCCGCGCAACTGCCTTCCGTGGACACCATACATGGTCCCACAGGCTTCGCGGGCGTACAGACTTTGCCAAATAGCGGGCAGCCGTCCGGCTGCATTTTCCCCTTAAGCACCTCGCCACACTTGCAACCGGGAGTGGGAGGCGTTTCGCGCACGGTGATATCCAACGAGCGAAGAGCGTCGTAGGCCGCGTATTCATCGCGAAAGACCAGTCCGCTGTCTGAAATGTTCCCCAACCCGCGCCACAACGCGTCGGCGGTGCGGAAGACTGAAAACATCACCTCGCGGGCGCGGGCGTTGCCCGCATCCGCCACAGCCCGCCGATACTGGTTAACAATACGGAACTCCCCGCTCCGGCGTTGTTCCGCCATGATGAGCAACGCCTCCAGAATATCTACGGGATCAAACCCGGTAATAACTCCGGGGGTTCCGTACTGCTCCGCCACAAACCCATACGGTTCCATGCCCAAAATAGTAGACACGTGGCCCGGCAGCAAAAAACTATCCACAGCGCAATCCGGGTCGTCCAGCAAAACGCGCAGCGCGGGGGGTACCAGCTTATGGAATGCCAGCACCTTAAAATTCTGTACCCCCTGCCGGGCTGCCATCTGCACCGTACCCGCCACCGTGGGTGCCGTTGTTTCGAATCCCACCCCCAAAAAGACCACGGTGTCGTGCGGATTTGCGACGGCAAGTTGCAGGGCATCCATGGGGGAATAGACGATCTCCACCCGCGCCCCTTCGGCCTGAGCCAGCTTCAAATTCCGCCCCTTGGGACCGGGGACGCGCATCAGATCGCCAAAGGTGGCGACAATAACGCCATTTCGCCCGGCAAGCTCCAGAAAGGCCGCCACCTCACTCTCGTGGGTAACGCAAACCGGACAACCCGGTCCTGAAAGATGGGTCACTGTGTCCGGGAGCAGTGGTCGCAAGCCGCTCTGAAAAATAGCCACAGTGTGCGTTCCGCAGACTTCCATAAACCGGAGCGGCGCATCCAGTTCCTTATGTAACCGTGCGAGCAAACCTTTACACAGCGCGGGATCCCTGAACGATTCCGCGAAGGATTCCGTTACATTCGCCATGGTCCTTCCTTGCATTCGAAGAGTAATTCGTCCCCATCGGCCACGGGTGCCCTGCGGGCATATCCGCAGTTTCCCAATTTCCCCTTTCCGGCCGCCTCATTGTGCTACGCGCCGCCAACGGGCGTGTCAACACGGCCTCCCTATCATGCCGAAATCACCAGCAAACTGGCTGATTGCCCAACTAATGACCCGTGTTCTCTAGAAGGCTCTCCGGTAAGAGCCAATGCCCTCCACATACCTTCGTTCCTCCCCACTACGGAAACTTTGCATTTTGCCGGGCCGCTTGCTATAATCCAGCGAAAACACTGCCGCTCCCCTGTGCGCAATCTTTCCTGACAAGATGCGCCTGATCCCTTCCGGCCCGCCTGAGCAACCGGAGGGAACCAACTCGGCTCAAGACCTTCCACGCATATCGCGCGGGGCCTCTCCCGACAGGGCACACAACGACAACGGCAGTGAGGTAGCTGCGGAATTACGCGAAGAGGCAAGCAGGGAGAAGAACCATGAGCGCACACCAATCTTTCACGCGCACTCTGCCACACTGTAGCGCGGACCGGACGTGGCCCGTGCCCACCGAGACGCAATGCCGCCATCTGTGGGAAACCTACGCCATGCCCGACCATATCCGCCACCATTGTGAACAGGTGGCGCTGGTGGCGGGGTTCCTCGCCCGCACGGGCGACGCTATGGGCATGAGTGTGGACACGCCCTGCGTGGTGGCCTGCGCCCTGCTGCACGACATTGCCAAATCCTACACCATTGTCCATGCGGGCAATCACTCACAACTGGGAGCGAGCATTGTCATGCAGGAATGCGGCAACCCCCGCATCGCTCAGGGAGTGCTGCACCACGTCCACTGGCCGTGGAGTATCGACGTGGACCGCTGGTTCCTGCCCCTGAGCATTATCTACGCGGACAAACGCGTCATGCACGACAGCATTGTCACACTGGATGAACGGTTTGACGACCTCTATGCCCGGTACGGCAAAACAGAACGCATCCGCCAGAGCATCCGCGAATCGTATGAGCAGGCCGTTGCCATAGAAACAGCTTTCAGCCAAAGGATGGGGATACCCCTTCATGCATATTCTTCTGATCGCGGGCGGATGGTCCAGCGAACGTGATGTTTCTCTTTCCGGTGCGCGGGGCATAGAAGTCGCGCTCCTGCGGTTAGGGCACTCGGTTGCCCTCTATGACCCTGCCCGATCGCTGGACGGTCTTTTTTCTGCGGCTTCAGGAGCGGACTTCGCCTTTATCAACCTGCACGGCTCTCCCGGCGAAGACGGTCTGCCGCAGGCCATGCTGGACGCCATGGGTGTGCCGTACCAAGGTTCCGGCCCCGCAGGCTCCTTTCTGGCCCTCAACAAAGCCGTGGCAAAACAGATATTCGTCCAACACGGTCTTCCCACGCCTCCATGGGTCTTTCTGCCCCGGCTTCCCGAACCGGGCTGGGAACCCGGCCTGCCCTATCCGCTTTTCGTCAAATCCAACACGGGCGGTTCCAGCCTCGGCCTTTCCCGCGTTGAAACGCCGGACGCGCTCTACCCCGCTTTAGAAGCCATCTTCGCCACTGGCGACGAAGCGATCATCGAACCTGCTGTAGCCGGAACAGAAGTGACGTGCGGCATACTGGACGAATGCGCCCTGCCTCCCATTCTCATCTTGCCGGACAGCGGTGCCAGCTTTTTCGATTACACAGCCAAATACACCCCCGGCGCGGCACGGGAAATATGCCCCGCCCCCATCCCTGACGCGGTTACCGCCGAAGCCAAGCGCATGGCGCTGGACGCGCACAGGGCGCTGGGCCTGCGGGGCTATAGCCGCGCTGATTTCATTTTCGCGCCGGATACCTCCCTGCATCTGCTGGAAGTAAATACCCTGCCCGGCATGACGCCTAATAGCCTGTTGCCCAAAGAGGCCGCAGCCGTGGGCATGAGCTTTGACGAACTCATTGCCGAA
Source organism: Pseudomonadota bacterium (assembly GCA_023460395.1). Lineage (GTDB taxonomy): Bacteria > Desulfobacterota > Desulfovibrionia > Desulfovibrionales > Desulfovibrionaceae > Halodesulfovibrio. The sequence continues at coordinate 21,070 of JAEWQB010000024.1, forward strand.
CTCATCCGGCTGGGTATGGCGGCGTTCCAACACAAAGACAATCTTTCTCACAACGTCCGCAAGCCCCATGGAGAATCCGCATGAGCCTGTCCGCCCGCCATTCCGGCTGGTCCCGCTCTCTGTTGCTGGCAACCTATGGAGCGCTCTGGACGCTGGCCCGCCCGGCACTCAAACGCAATGCGCGGCTGCGTCCCGGCTTCAGCCAGCGCATGGCTCCTGAGGGGTGGGCGGACCCGGCAGACCTTTGGGTACAAGCCGCCTCAGGGGGAGAAGCGTATCTGGCATGGGAACTCCTGCGGCACCTCCCGGCGCAGCCTTTGCGGTGCCTGCTGACAACCTGCACCCAACAAGGTCTGGCTATTCTGGAAAACGCTCAGACGTGGTGCGCGGAACACCGCCCGGAGCTGCATATTCAGACGCGCTACCTGCCCTTCGACCACCCCGCGATGATGGCGCGGGCCGTGCGCGCAGTTTCCCCCCGTGCGGTGGCTCTGCTGGAAACAGAACTCTGGCCCGGCCTTCTGGATGCCTGCCGGGACGTGGGGGTGCCCGTAGCCGTGCTCAACGCGCGGATGAACACCCGCAGCCTGACGGGATACCTGACCACGCGCTCTCTGTGGCAAGCCCTGCGTCCTACGACCATTCTCGCCATTTCGGAAACGGACGCCCGGCGGTTTGCCACCCTGTTCGGCGAGGCGGGCGTGCAGAGCATGTCCAATATGAAATTCGACCGCGTGTCCCCCGTGCCGCTGCATGCCGATACCAACCCGCTCGCGGACACCGTTATCCGGTCCGGCACATCCGTCATCACCCTCGGCTCGGTGCGTAAGGAAGAAGAAACGGCAGTGCGGCATCTGGTGGAGCAGTTGCACTCCGCCCGGCCCAAAACGACCATAGCGCTTTTTCCCCGTCACATGGAGCGGGTGCCCCACTGGGAAACGGCTCTGACGTCTTCCCGCCTTCCCGTGGTACGCCGCAGCAAACTAACGGACGCACCTGCCGCGCCGGGCAGTGTTATTTTGTGGGATGTCTTCGGTGAGCTAAACCATGCCTACGCGCTATCCCGCGCGGTCTTTGTGGGGGGAAGCCTTGCCCCGCTGGGGGGACAAAACACGCTGGAACCTCTCGCTCACGGCATTTGTCCCGTAACCGGTCCCTCTGACCGAAACTTCGCATGGGCGCGTGATCTCCAAAAAGACCATCTCGTCCACCGGGAGCCAGATGCAGACGCTGTTCTGGAGACTCTGCTGCGTCTGGTAAAACGGCCCTCCCCGCGCGAAGAGATACAACGCCGCTTTACCGCGTGGTTGCAGGAACGGCAGGGCGGCTCCCAACAGGCCGCCGACGCGCTTATGGCATTACTTCTCCGCACCTCTCATAGCCGCAAGTTTGGCATAGACATCCAATAAGTTGCATATATTGTCATCAACGGAAAACCTGTCACGCGCATTCTCTCTGGCCCGCTCCGAAAAGGCCAGCCTCAGTTCCCGGTCAGTCGCCAGATCCAAAATACTACTGCAAACCGCTTCAATATTGTCCGGCTCGACACACACCCCGGTTTCTCCGCTGACAATGACTTCCTGCGTGCCGCCAACGTTTGTCGTGACAACAGGCAAGCCGCAGGACTGTGCCTCCAGACAGGTGTATCCGAAGGTTTCGCATTTCGACATATACACCCCAATATCTGCCCGTTGCAGTTCCTTGACTAAGGACGCGCAGTCGAGTCCCCCCAAAAACTGAACGCACGCAAGGTGTTCCTCTGGAATAGTGGAAACCAGCCAATCCTTCACGGAGCCGCCGCCCGGTGCGGTATTGGTGTCGCTCCCGGCAAGCCGCATCTCGAAACAAAGCCCACGTTCCGCGAGCAAAGAGATCAGTTCCGGCAACAATGACATCCCCTTACCCATCTGCAATCTGCCAGTGTAGAGAATAGTTATTTTCTCATTGGGCTGCCGCTTCTCCGGCGCACAGAATATCCCGGAATCAATGTAATTATGCACGACATCGGGATACCGTTTGGAAAGCTTCCACACGTGCTGTCCCATTTGAGCCGCGAACTCACTTGGCGCGGTGACCTTCTCCGCATTTCTGGCTGCAAGGCGCTCGGCCTGAATAAGCAACTTCCACCCCAAGGACTCTTGCACATTATTAAAAGTACAAAGCATCTGAGTTGGACCATGCACTCGCACACAACAGGGAAGCCTGTCCCCCTTCCCCACTATGTAAAAAAAGCCTTCCGCACCACAGTCTGCGAATTCAATACAATCCCATGCAATTTTTTTGGATAGCGAATGGAGATGGGCTGCGACAATTTTTGATCGCCGTACCTTAGTCGAGAGAATCGCCCACTGGCGACCTATATACGGGAGGGAGAAAAGGAACCGTTCAACACGCCGAAAAAGATAATCAAAGGAGTCATCCGGCATCCACTTTGGCAAATAGTGAACAAGAACTCCGTCGACGACCTGTTCACGATATGCGCTGTCCGGGCTTTCGGAAAATACAGAAACAGCAACACCATTTCGCGCCAGAGCGGTTGCTGTTGTCTCAACGTACCGACCAATCCCCCCCTTCTGACCACAGATACCCAGAGGGAATGATTCTCGAGAAACAAATGCTATTTTCATATACGTGCCCCCTGCCTCAAACCACAAAGTATCTTCCTATATTATAACTCTCCACAGTATGTATTTTCATGCCATTGGCATACTATCCATTGAATAAATACCCGCACACAAGAGCAACAGACACAGCCATGGGCCCGCACCGTGCATTCCCGGTATATTCTGTCAAAACGTCCCTTGATCAGCTTCAGCTCCGACCAGCCGGGACAGCACGCGGGTGCAGGGCACGTTTCACAAGGCCCCCAGATTGATTGCCCAAAAAACTACCCCGCAGAAAAATTCCCTTTCTGCGGGGCCTACTGTGCCCGGCAATCCCACGTAAATGGCAAATACAGCAAACTATGCTCCAAGCTGCCCACGGTATCTCCGGCTTCAGCGACCACCCGGAACGGACAAAGATTTTCAGCTGCCCAGACGGTATTGCCGATAGTCCCTTTAAAGCATAGGCGCAGGCAGTAAGCCCCCGGAACAATGGGCATATTTGACAAACGACAGCGAGCCTGATTGCGCCCAACGGCAAACGCCACTCTCCCGTTTTCCGAACCGGAGGAAGCGGAGCATATGTACACAAAATCCGAGGTGTGAATGCCCACTTCCACCTCAAGCCCTCCGAGATCGTGTACCAAGTCAAAATCAACTACAATTTCAAACGGCTCAAACATTGTTATGAGCGTAACCTTTTGCTGTGTGCCGGAATTAAATGAAATTTCGTTAACCCGCACATCCCCAGTGTCGGCGAATGCGGCGTATGTCTGTTTTGCCATCGCCTCCGACTGCTGCTGCACCTTTTTGTTGGTAAGGGTATAATAGAACCGCGCCACATCCTTCGGGCGCCCATCCATCGCCACCTTGCCCCGGTCCAGAAGAATCATACGGGTGCAAATTTTTTCCAGCTGTCTGACATCATGGCTGACAATAATAACTGTTTTACTTCCATCCTTAAAAAGATTGCGCATCCGCGCATAACACTTTCTTTGAAAGGCGGTGTCCCCCACAGACAACACTTCGTCAACAATAAGAATGTCCGCTTCAATGCTTGTGGCGATAGCAAATCCGAGACGAATCTTCATCCCAGAACTATATCTTTTTACAGGAGAATCTGCGTAACTTTCTATTTCAGCGAACTCAAGGATGTCATTGACAAGAGTTGCTATGACTTTTTTACGGACGCCAAGAATTGACGCATTAAGATAAATATTTTCACGTCCGGTAAGATCCCCGTGCAGCCCTGCCCCCACCTCTATCAATGGGGCAACGGTTCCATTCACTGTACAACTTCCCGAAGTGGGGCTTGTAACGCCGGACAAAATCTTCAACAGGGTGCTCTTGCCTGCCCCGTTGATACCAACCACACCAACGACCTCCCCCCTATCGATGGAAAGACTCAAATCCGACAGGGCGCAATGCCGTTTTCGTCCCTCATTCCGCCGCCTAATAAGCCTGTTGAACAACGCACCAAGGCCAGCCTTAAGGGAAGACGCCTCGCCGAGTGTGAACTCTTTTGTCAAATTTTGTATAGCGACAGCTTTCATACTATTTTCCCGCACTACACGATGTCAGCAAAATATTTTTCTGCTCTCTTAAACAATATATAGCAAAATGGCGATATTATAGCTGTAAAAATTATACCGGGAAGCATAACCTCAAATTGAGGAGAAGATTGTTTCAGCAATACATTCTGAAATCCATCAATTATTCCAACAACAGGATTACACAAATATATATCATATAATATTTCAGACAATCGCCCTGCCTTTTGCTTTACAATCAAGGCTTCATATACAAGAGAAAGTGGATACATTATTGGCGACCCGTACATAAGAAGCGACAAGAAAATTGGTATAATATGTGTTATATCTCTGTAGTACACATTGACCGCCGAAAAAACAAAAGATAGGCAAGTTGATAAAATAAATACATATAAAACTATTAATGGAACCCATAAAGCATTTATGGATATTTCAATTGAATAATACCACATTAGCAATGATGCGATAAACATATTCACAACAAGCTCAACAAATCTTGTCATGACTGCTACAATTGGCAAAACCTCCCTTGGGAAATATATTTTCTTTATCAAACTGGAGTTCGATACAATACTGTTTGCGCCAGCGGACAAGGATTCTTGAAGAAAAACCCACGGGACAAGAGCCACAAATGTCAAAACAGGATAAGGAATTTTCCCTGTATCTATTCCGACAAAACCACTTACCATTGTAAATATGAGCATAAGCCCCAACGGCTTAAGAATTGTCCAAAGCAACCCCAAATATGACTGCTTATATCTTACTATAATTTCCTTCCACGACAGAATGTAAATCAGATCTCTGTAATTAATTATATTGGAAAATATTTTTAGCATATAAAATCAACACCTTCGCCACATGGTATCCATACATGCAACAGACTATGAGAAACCGAGCTATATATTTTAGCAATGCGTGCGCACTTCCCAAGCGTATTCCCCAACAACCGTTGTGCACTGGAGTAAACTGTATTTTTCCCGGTAATAGTGTTCCCCGCCACGGCACTTTTCTCCTTACGCCCACTGCTTTTCCCTGAATTTCAGGTCTGCAAATATAGCATTTCGCACTTTTACAACAAAGAAACCTTTCTGCCAATATGTCGGTTTATTTTACGAATTTCTTTATCACATACGAGTTTCTTTATCACAGATGAAGCGAGGGAACTCAAAGGTGCACGGAGGGCGTATTCACCGTTCACGCCGAAACGAAAGCCCGCACGGGAGCCGCAGAGATATGGCGACCGTCCACTACTCCGTACAACAGTTGGAAAAGGCCCACGAAAAAGGGGAGAGTTGTCACGGCGGCGGACTTCCAGAGAGATTGGGACGGCCCTCTCCGCGACGGTCTGATTGAAAGATACACACCGAATACGACGAATCGTGCCCCTTCGTGGCAGGGTTTCCGTTTTTTGAGCACCCTTGGCATTCCGCCACACGGGAACAAACCGCATGCAGCCCCGCCGCGCTGTCGGCTTACCACAATATAGCTGGCAACGCTGCCCCGGCTGTGAATACCGTGGTTATGCCCGCGCGGTGTGTGATCTCTCTCGCCCCGGAAATAATAAAAGACCACCCTTTCAGGCGGTCTCTCTGCATCTGCTTGTCCCCGGCACACCTATACACGACCGGGTACAACCGGACACTTCCGGTCATGCATGGGCAATAGGCTGGCTCTCCAGTTCCTCCGCGTACAGACCGTCCACCCGGACCACCTGTAAGCGGAACTCTTTCTCCCCCGGCGTACAACGCGGGCACCCGTGGGTGAGAATCATACATGAAGAGTCCAACTCCGCCCGGCGGATTTCCGCACCACGCAAAATTTCCGAGGTGCGGCCCGCGTTCCACAGGACCGGGCGACCGCACCGCTTGCATTCCACATACATAAGGTCCGGGTCGAACCCGACCACGCCGGGAATGAACGCAGGACGAAACACTTCCTTGATCGGCTGATGCATGGCGTACCTCCCTTGCGGCTTGCGCATGCTGCCTTGCGTAAAGGACATGGGACCGATCACGCGGACAGGACATGCAATACTCTTTTCGATCACTGTACACATATAGGAACGAAACGCGTGATGTCCACAGGGCACTCCTTACGTCTTTTTTCCGCACCTGTGCCTTCGCGCTGCGACGCTTCCGGCGACTCATGCAGACCCCAAAAGCAGAGTGGGCCGAAGAATCCGGGCAATTCACGCGAGTTGGGCGTCCTCTTGCTCCCACGCCGGTGATGTGAGACGATATGCCGAAAACGACTTCTATAAAAATATAATGACCGAAGACCTCCGGCATGCAGGTGCGGGCGCTGCTCCCTTTTGCCGCCCAAACCTGTAAGACCAACGCACATCCGATACGGCGCACAGCGCATGGACGATTTCAATACCCATGATGAACAAAACCGCTCTTCCCGCCCATGATAACACGGTGGACACCACACTCGCCCCCCAGCCAAACGGCACTGCGCCTGCCGGAAGCAGACGGAAAATACTCGCCCTGCCCCCGGAACTGAAAAACCAGATCGCTGCGGGAGAGGTGGTAGAACGCCCCGCCTCCGTCATTAAAGAACTGGTGGAAAACAGTCTGGACGCAGGCGCGACACACATTGAGGTCCAGATTGAAGAGGGGGGGCAGCGCCTTATCAGCGTGCGCGATAACGGCTCCGGCATTCCACGCGAAGAGTTGGAACTTGCCGTCACCCGCCACGCCACCAGCAAAGTATATAATCTGGATGAGCTTATGCGCATCGGCAGCTTCGGGTTTCGGGGCGAAGCGCTGCCGTCCATCGCATCGGTATCCACATTCCGCATCACCTCCGCTCCCGCTCCAGAGGATGGGGCCGATTCCCCGGCGGACGCCTTTCGTATAGACGTAACTCATGGCATTGTTACCGATAAAGCCCCGGCAGCACTGCACAGAGGTACGCTTGTGGAAATCCGCGACCTCTTCACCAATGTGCCTGCGCGGCTCAAATTTCTTAAAACCCAAAGCACCGAGGCTAAACGCTGCCAAGAGTTGCTCTCCCGGTTAGCACTGGCCCGGCCCGATGTGGGCATGACCTTTACAAACAACGGGCGAGAGGTCTGGCGCTTCCCCGCCGGGCAAACCCTCCGGGACCGGCTGGGCGTGCTCTGGCCCCCTGCCATTACTGACGAAATGCTGTCTTTCGACGCCGCCCGACAGGGCTGCCGCGCCTTTGGCCTAGCGGGGCACCCGCAAACAGCCCAGCCCCGTGCGGACCGTATGCTCTTTTGGGTAAACCGCCGTGCGGTAAATGACAGGCTCATGATGCGCGCCGTGCGCGATGCCTACAAAGGAAGACTGCTCAGTAAAGAGTATCCGCAGGTTGTAGTCTTTTTGGAACTGGCACCGGACTGGGTGGACGCCAATGTTCACCCCGCTAAAAGCGAAGTACGCTTCCGCGACGAAAACGCAGTCTACCTCGCGGTACGCCGCGCGGTGGAACAGGCCCTAGACAGCCTCACCTCGCTGTCTCCCGTAGCCCCAAGCGCCACTATGGAAGGACAAATCCCTTCCCCGCAACAGACGTTTTCAGCCCCCCCCCGCCCGGCAGGCTTTTGGGGCAGCATGGACGAAGCCCCCGTCATTCAGGATCCGCAACGTACCAATCCTGCCGCCGGAGAGGAAGAAACGGTTGTCATCGCCCCCCACCGCGCTGACGCGCTCCCACCGCAAACCTCCGGTTTCAGCGGCCAGACTGACACAACGGGTATGGGGGGGCTTCTCGTACACGAGCCATATTCCCACGCGCATCCGGCTCCCGCGACGTCCGCGAACCTTTTCGTTCCTTCCCAAGATGCACAAGGGCAGTTTGGCATTGCCCCGCCTTCCCGCGGTACGTCCGCTCCAGACTCCGCGCCACGCAACACCAAAGAACAACGTGAACAAAGCGGACAGGGTGAGCAGGGCGGCCCGGACAACGCAAGCGGACACGCGGCTGCGGGCGAACAGGAACACGCCATGCACGCCACCACAGAGAATGCTAGCGTGCGGGTGGGTGATCTGACCTATTTGGGACAGGTGGGCGACACATACCTTATTCTCCGGCAGGGACGGGACACCCTCCTGCTTCTCGATCAGCACGCCGTGCACGAACGCATTCTCTACCAACGCATCCGACGCGACGCATCGCAAGGCGCATCGCAGCTACTCGCCATTCCCATGACGCTGCCCCTTCACGCGTCCGAGGCCGCCCGTGTGCAGGAAATGTGGGCGCAATTGGGTGAAATGGGATTCACCCTGCACACTGAAGGTACGGGTGCGCTCCGCGTTTCCGGCATTCCCGCCGCGCTGGGACAGGCGGAAGCGCGGGAATTTCTGCGCGAAGCTCTGTCCGGGCAGATACAGTCTTTGGATGATATGTGGACGCTCATGGCTTGCAAAAGTGCCATTAAGGCCAACCAACGCCTTACCCCGGATGAGGCTGCGGGGCTTATTTCCCAGTGGCTCGCCACGCCGGACCGCGCTTATTGCCCGCATGGAAGACCCGCCATGCTCCAGTTTACCACGCATGCGCTAGAAAAGCTGTTTAAGCGTAAGGGGTAGCAGCCCCGGCCTAGTCCGCCCCCTCACGCGTCCACGGAGGACACCCACCTTACGGCGGATCGCGGTGTGTTGGGAATAATGGGCAGACTTTTCGGTTTGTGCTATGCAGGCGTAAAGTTGATGAAGGCACGTTCTTCCGTTTCCTTCTGTTAACGGCGTCCCCACTTTTGCTGTTCCCGCACTACTTCGTCCGGTCACAGTCCGGGCTGCGCGAGGCCACCATGAGGGATTTTTCCCCAACCGTTCTGACCATTGAAGATGACCCCGTGGTCCGCGAGTCTATCGTCGGCTGGCTTGAAGACGCGGGGTTCTCCGTTTTGCAAAAAGACAACGGCATAGACGGATTACAGGCCTTCCGCGAGACGAATCCCGCCGCAGTATTGCTGGACCTTGGTATTCCCGGCATAGAGGGCATTCGCTTGCTGGAATTATTTACCGCAGAAGCCCCGCATACCCCTGTTATCGTAGTATCCGGTCATGCCGAAATTGATGCCGCCATTACGGCCTTCAAAGCCGGAGCGCGAGACTACCTCACCAAGCCTATTCTTAATATGGAGTTGCTTGAACAGACGGTGCGCAACTGCCTAGAGGTAAAAAACCTGAAAGACCGTCTGATGGAGGCGGAGCACCGCTACTACGCGCTGGTACAAAATCTTCCCGCCGTGGTGTTTTCGTTAACCAACGATGGACACATGCGTTTTTTAAACAGTAGCAGCCAGCACATTCTGGGATATTCCCCTGACCTTGCGGAATCCACTCCCGACTGGTTCTGGAAACAAATTCCCGACGCGGACCGTGAATCCACCCAACGTGCCTTTTTACGCGCCATCCAGCACGGTTCCCCCGCCTCGTCTGGAGTGGCGGATTCTCCCACGGCTCCCCACCACCCCGGAAACGCGGAAGAGAGCGGACCGGCGAACGCATCCTCCCCCCCGGAGCATGACGCCACGGCACCTCGCAACGCGGCCCATACGCCGCCCTTTTCACTAGGCTTTTTCTTCCTCCATGCCGATGGGTACCCCGTATGGCTGCATGCCACCTCTCTTAGCATTTCCCCTTCCGCCCCCGGCACCAACGCTCCCGGTCATATGGAAGGGCTGCTCGCGGATATGACGGAACACGCCTTCCTCGCCCGCCTGCTCATCCAGCGTGAAAAGCTCAATACACTTGGCGCGATGACGGATGAAATCTCTCACGAGCTACGCAACCCGGTCTTTGCGCTGGGGGGCTTTGCCCGCCGCTTGCACGAACAGCACCCGCAAATACCGGAAGCTGAAATTATTTTGCAGGAAGCCCGGCGGTTGGAACAACTCATGGACCGCATTCGGGAATATCTGGACCCCGTGGCGGTGAATCTGGGGGAATGTTCCCTGAACGGTGTGCTGCGCCTCTGCGCCGATGTTGCTCTCCCCCGCCTGCGGGGACGGGGCATATCACCAGAACTGCATATGTGCCCGGACCTTGCGCCCATTCAGTCGGACACGGACCTGCTGAGTCAGATATGCATGACGCTCATCGCCACAGCTTCCCGGCAAATGCCGCCGGAAGGCGCGCTTTCTCTGCGCACACACGCCGCTCCGGGCCGCCAGTACCTCTCCGTTTCAGCCCCGCTACGCCCCGGCTCCACCCTTTCTCCAGACCGCATTCTCATGCCTTTTGAACAAGACAGCCCCGCGCCCGGCCTTGCGGTGGCCCACCGCCTAACACGCGATCTGGGCGGCTTGTTGCAGGTGCGTCAGGAAACGGGAACACTTACGTTCACGCTCAGTCTTCCCGCCTAACAAAACAAAAACCGCCCCCGCCCGGCATTGCCGATGCGAAGGCGGTTCTATCCGCATACAGTTATCAAAAAAACGCCCGGTTATAAAAACGGGTCCGCCTGCGAGAGGTAGTTGCACACGTAATCGCGCGCTCCTTCCTCCAGACTGCGAAACCGCACGGGACAACCAGCTTCATGCAGCCTGCGCATGGGCGCTTCTGTAAAATACTGATACTTGCCACGCAGTTCTTCCGGCATATCAATATATTCGATAACCGGTTCTTTTTCCATGGCGGCAAAGACGGAACGGGCCAGATCATTCCATTCTCGCGCGGTGCCCGTGCCCACGTTGAACAAACCGTTTGCCTGCGGGTTCTGTAACAGCCACCACATAGCGTCCACGCAGTCCTTCACATATACGAAGTCGCGCTTCTGCCCGCCGTCAGGATACTCCGGGTGGTACGAACGGAAGAGCTTCATGCGCTCGGTTTCGCCTATCTGCGAAAAGGCCTTGCACACCACGCTCATCATATTGCCCTTATGGTATTCATTGGGACCGTAAACATTGAAGAACTTCAGGCAGACTATCTCGTCCAGCAGTCCTTCGCGGTAGGCCCACAAGTCAAACAACTGCTTAGAATATCCATACATATTCAGAGGCTTAAGCCGCAGCATGGTTTCCACGGAATCGTCAAAGCCAAGAACGCCGTCCCCGTAGGTAGCGGCGGAGCTGGCGTTAATAAACCGCGCCCCGCGTTCCAGCGCAAACTGGCACATCGCTTTGGTATAGCGCAGGTTATTTTCCATAAGGAAATCAGCGTCCCGCTCCGTGGTGGAGGAACACGCGCCCATATGAATAACGCCCTCTACCATCCACGGCACCTCGTCATGCATCACCAGATCCATAAACGCATCACGATGCAGGTAATCCGTGTAAGTGCGGTTGACCAGATTCTTCCATTTTTCCGTACTGGCGAGGTTGTCCACCACCACAATATTGGTAATGCCCATCTCGTTCAGCTTCCAGACCATGGCGCTGCCGATAAACCCGGCACCGCCAGTGACGATGTACACTCCCTGCGAATCGCCATCCGTTTCCGGCGCGACTCCGTGATTCTGGCAGCAGCCATGTGCGTGACCGCCACTGCAGGAATGCTCAGTATGCATATGTACCAACTCCTTGGAGGATATGTGCCCAATCATGCTGCGGCAGATTCTCGTTCCACGTGCGGGCCGTGCTCTGTGTTCACCACGCGCAGACCAAACATATGCGCCGTGTCACCCAACGTGCGTCCAAAATAAAAAGCAAGTTCATCGGCGGGCAGCGATGCCTTTTCCTGCACCACCGCGCGAAACGCCATGTCAAACCGCACCGCCTCGGCAAACCCTTCCCGCGCGGCAGGGTCTTCGTCAAAACGAGCCGCCAGCCGTTCCAACGCGGCGTAGCCGCAGGACTCTTCGTGTACCCGAATGAGTTCCGCAAGACCAGAGTCCGCGCCCAGTATATCGAACCGGGTAATGCGTTCCTTGTCATACATGGCGCTGATTTCTTCAGGATGCCAACAGTCCAGCGCACGGCATTCCGCAGGCCGATTTTCATAAATAAAGCAGAGATGATCCACCATATTCAAAAACCGACAGGTCCAGTTAGCGGTATCCCGTCCGTGCAGCTTAACAATCTCTTCATCCAGCGCCACAAGGTTGCCGGAAATTTGATCGCGCACAAGTTCTCCGCGCCGGAACGTAATGAGATCGCGGCGGGCAAAGGCTCCCTGCGCAAGGCGGGGAAGGTCTTCACGGTGCAGAGCCGGACCGCCCTTGGCACAGCACGTGCCGCACCGCGTACATTCCCGCTGTATGGTGTGACCCATTATGGTCTCCTTATCGTTGCGCCGCGCAGACCACGCGACGTCATGCATGCCCGCTACCGCGGACGAAAATTTTACAAACGCGGTGCGCGTGTTCCTGCGGAAAGCCGCACGCAATCGCAACCGGTGTGGTTTGCGTCTGGCGGAGAAATCTGTGCCGCAGTTTTTTCCGGTGCGTGGGGCGGAGATTTGGAGGTTCTGTCGCCCTGTCAGCTCTACCGGCTCTGTTTGCTCTGTTTGCTCTGAAAAGCACCGGCAGCGCAGTCGGCATGGTTATTCTGTCCACGAAATTCATAGAATCCGACGGTTACAGGGCCCGCACGACTCGCACGCCAAACCGGCAGGTATCGTCCTGCCAGCCGACAAACCCCATGGACGCGTTCACAAACCATGCCGCCATATACGACTTCCTGTCACACGTCCAGAAGATGTCGTGCCCACGCCGGAGCGCAAAAGCGGAGCCAAGTTCTCCGTCCAGCAGGGTGTCTGTTCCCGCTCCGCGTACACCGTCCAGCATCGGCGGCAGACAATACGCATCCGCCACAGAACGTCGCTCCAACAGGGAGCATAGCTCATCCACGGTGGGCAACCGCCAGTCTGTGTAACCTGCGAACCCTTCGGCATTCCGCGCCTCCGCATACGCCTGCGCGTCCTGCCATGAAAGAGCACGAGTGTTTGCCGCGCGTTGCCACAGGCAGCCACTGCGGACATCGAGCACGGTGCCATTCCCTTTGTCCACAAGCAAGGGAACCGCGTTCCGCGTGGGACGCCACAAAACATCCAGCCCAAAACGCTCCTGCGCACCACGAATACCCTGCCTGCACGATATCCGCCGGGGATAGTCCCCCCCGGCCTGCGAAACCTGTAAGCCGGGTTGCGTGGCTGATTTGTCCTGAGAAGCGACTGTGGCTTCTTGCAAAACACACGTGGAGCGCACCCGTTTTTTCCAGCACCGCAGCAATTCGGCAAGCTCCCCGGCCATTTCTGCGGCATCCGCGAACCGGTTTTCAGGGTGTTCCGCCATGGCGGTGGCAAAAAACGCATCCCATGCGCCACCATGCGCGGTATCCGCCGCCAATTCCGCACACAAACGGCTGGCCCGGAGCGGTCCCCCGCCGTCCACCTCGTTCTCCCAGTCCGGGCCGTCTGGGCTGTCCGGGCCGGACAATTGAAACGCCTCGGACCGCGCGAGGCGCTGTCCGGCACTGGCACGGTCGTCCGGGTCAAGATATGGAAGAAGCCCTGTGAGCATGCGAAACAGCATAACACCCACGGGGTACAGGTCCGCCCGCCCGTCTACGGCATCCGGGGTCCGTTCCTGCTCCGGCGCGGCATAGTACGGGGAGCCTATCTTCACGCTGCCGGGCAAACCAGACCCGGACTGATGCGCTGCCCGCATTTCCCCGCGAAGCCGGGAAAGACCAAAATCGATAAGGCGCACCTCATCGTGTCCGCTGATCATAATATTGAAGGGTTTCACGTCCCGGTGGATCACCCCGGCCTGATGCAGGCAATCCAGCGCCCCCAAAGTCTGGAGAGCGTAGCCCACCGCCCGTTCCAGCGGAAGACGGCGGGATGGCGCTTCCACACGATAGGTTTCCCCAATGATCGCGCCCAGCGTGAGACTGCAATAGTCCATGACAAAAAAAGGACGCTCCCGTCCGGCGACCAAAGCGACATCGTAATCCCACACGGTGGCTATGTTGGGATGCTCCAGCCCCGCCATGAGCACCGCCTCGTTTTTAAAGGCGGTCGCCAGCGTTTCAAACCCGGCGATATCTTCCAGCATGTCTGTGGGGCGCAGCAACTTAAGCGCGGCTATGCGTCCGGTAACGGGCTGAACCACCTTATACACGGTCCCCATACCGCCGCGCCCCAGCAGCCCGCGCACGGCGTAGCGTCCTATCCGCATTCCCCGCGTCCTTTCATAAAAGTTGTCTACCGTACCGTCGCTGCCGGATTCGCTATTGGCTCCGCCATAACGTAGCTATGCAAGAAGCCTGTCCGCGTAACGCTGAGGCATGCCTGCTTCCTTAAATTTGCGCACTGTGGTTTCCACATCATACGGCACAAACCGGACCACAAGTTCCCACGTTTCCGTATCCCACAGCACATATTTCGCTCTGCGGTCGCCATCGCGGGGTTGCCCCACCGCGCCTACATTAATGATGTGGCGGTGAGCGTGATTCAATACCAGTGATCCCACGCCGAGTGGATGACGGGTAATGCTTGTGCCGTCCCACTCCACATGCTCCAGCTCATGAGTATGCCCCACAAAGGCGACAGCGTGCGGGTATGTGGAAAAAAGCTCAACCAAACCGCTCGCTTCCAGTTCGTAAAGATAGCGCAGCGCGGAATCGGGCGGCAGTCCGTGTACAAACAACGCGCCGTGCCGTTCCACCGAAACGGGCAGAGCAGCGGCCCACTCCACTGTTTCCGGGCTGACCAACTCGCAGGTGCGTTTGAGAGCCTCGCGGGACTGCGGATTGAACCAACGGCGATACTTTGCCCGCGCCACGCCCAACTCATGGTTTCCAGTCACACACAGCATGCCTCGCGCACGCACCAACCGGACACATGCTTCCGGGTCCGGCCCGTAGCCCACCACATCCCCCAAAGAGACGATCTCGGCAACGGGAGGTGTGGTTGCGTCCAGATCAGCCAGAACGCTGGTCAAGGCTTCCAGATTGCCGTGGATGTCGGAAAGAATGGCAATTCGCATACCCGGAACATACCAAAAAGCTGTAAAAAGGGAAATCAGACTCCGCGTGCATCCAAGGTCCGCGTAGGTAGTGCCCACGCTCATCGTTCCGTGGTATATTTTCCCTCTGACGCAGCCACTGGCAACGGGCATTTCCATTGTCACCATTCCCGCCATGCGGTAGTGTGGTATCTCTTCTCTGACAAACGCAATCCTCAAGGAGAACTCCATGCAGATAGCGATGATCGGCCTCGGGCGGATGGGTATGAACATGGCTCGGCGCCTGCTCCGCGGCGGGCACGACGTGGTGGTGTGGAACCGCTCGCCGGACAAGGTGCGCCAAATGGTAGCGGAAGGCGCACGCGGACTGACCGGAGAAGACGGTCTGGCGGACCTGCCCGCCATGCTGGAAACTCCCCGCGCGGTCTGGTGCATGCTTCCCGCTGGTGCCCCCACCCACTCTATTATCGCGGTACTGGCGAACATTCTTTCGCCGGGCGATGTAGTGATTGAAGGGGGCAATTCCTACTGGCGGGACGATGCGGGACACGCCGCCCAATTGGCGGAACACGCCATCGCCTATGTGGATGCCGGAGTTTCCGGTGGCGTGTGGGGACTGGAAAACGGGTATTGCACCATGGTAGGAGGTGACGCCGCACAGGTGGCACGCCTTGCTCCCGCGCTGGACACCCTTGCCCCGCCGCAGGGCTGGCGCCATGTGGGTCCGGTAGGTGCCGGGCATTTCGTCAAAATGGTTCATAACGGCATTGAGTACGCCATGATGGAAGCCTACGGCGAAGGGTTTGAGCTTCTGCGCGACGGCCCCTTCCCCGGTTTGGATCTGCAAGGCATCGCGGCCCTGTGGAACAGGGGCAGCGTGGTGCGCTCGTGGCTGCTGGAACTGCTCGACAGCGCCTTGCAAAAGGATGGCGATCTGGAGGAAGTGAAGGGCTATGTGGACGATTCCGGCGAAGGGCGCTGGACGGTATTGGAAACCGTCCACTATGGCGTTTCCGCTCCTGTGCTGGCGCAGGCGCTTTATCGCCGTTTCGCTTCGCGGCAGGACGATGCCTTTTCTCACAAGGTGCTCGCCGCCCTGCGCAACGAATTCGGCGGTCACGCCATCAAAGCACCCGCTGACTCGTAAAAGCCCCGCGCGGCCTTGTTGACCAGTAGCAGGCCCCTGCGCGAAGAAATGCCACAACGGACCACACACGCTGTCCCCGGCCCTATGGAGGAGCAAACGCATGGAGCGGGTTTTTTCTCTCGGTCAGCCCAATGTCTGCGCCGAAACCCCGGCAGATGACTGCGGCATTGTTATTTTCGGCGCATCGGGCGATCTGGTCCGACGAAAACTCATTCCAGCGCTGTACGGGCTATATGCCCGGAATCTTCTGCCGGAACGGTTTTATATTCTGGGCTTCGCACGCTCTCCGCTATCGGATGACGCGTTTCGGAACCGCATGCGGGAATCGATTCTCGCCGCGCATGGAACAAATGCCGCCGCCTCAACGTCTGGCTCTCACACTCCCGGAAGATCTGCTGAATACGACGGGATTGAAAAATCTGTGGACGCGTTTCTTTCCATGTGCCGCTATGTTTCCGGTGAGTATGACGATTCTGACGCCTACGCGCGATTGCTCTCCCGCTGCTCGCTTTGCGACAAAGATTTTGACGCCTCCGGCAACCGGCTCTTCTACCTCGCACTACCGCCAAACCTGCACCCCACCGTCACAGAACAGCTTGCCAAGACGGGGCTTACCCGCGAAGGCCCTCGTGGCGAACCGTGGGCCCGTGTCGTCTTTGAAAAACCTTTCGGGCACGATCTAACCTCCGCGCTGGAGTTGGACAGCCGCCTGAGCCGCACGCTTGATCCTTCTCAAATTTTTCGCATGGACCACTATCTGGGTAAGGAAACCGTGCAGTCCATTCTTATGTTCCGCTTCGCCAACGCCATTTTTGAACCTCTGTGGAATCGGAGTTACATCGACCACATACAGATTACCACGGCGGAGACCCTCGGTGTGGAACATCGAGGTGGCTATTACGACAGAGCGGGCTGCCTCCGCGACATGTTTCAAAACCATATGCTCCAGATGCTCGCTGTCATCGCCATGGAGCCGCCCACCTCGTTCGCCGCCGAACAAGTACGGGAAGAACGGGTGAAACTTCTGCGCTCCCTGCGTCCATGGCCTGTGGAGCAGCTTGGTGACTGGGTGGTACGCGGACAATACGCTGCCCCATCCGCTGCGGAACACCCCCCAAAGGCCGCGTTCTCCGCGCAGGTGGGGTACAAGCAAGAACCGGGGGTGGCCCCCGATTCCCATACGGAAACCTACGTAGCCGCAAAGATACTTATCGATAACTGGCGCTGGCAGGGTGTTCCCTTCATGCTGCGCTCCGGCAAAGCGCTGCACCGCAAAGTTTCAGAAATCGCCGTTACCTTCCGCCGCGTGCCGCACCTTCTCTTCGGCATGCAATCCAAGGCGGACATGCCCGCCAACGTGCTGGTGCTGCGCATTCAACCCGATGAAGGCATTGATCTGACCATTCAGGCTAAACAGCCCGGTCCCAAATCCTGCATGGCATCCATGGCGCTGTCATTCCAATATCGCGACCTGTTCGGTGTAACTCCGCCTGACGCCTATGAACGCCTTTTACTGGATTGCATGCAGGGCGACCGCACTCTTTTCTGGTCCCGTGAGGAAGTGGACGCGGCGTGGCAACTCATTGACCCCGTTCTTTCCGCATGGCGCGAGCACCCCGAAATTTGCCCTCTGCGCCAGTATCCTGCCGGAAGTTGGGGACCGGACGCCGCGGACGAACTTATCCGGGCCAGCGGAGGGCGCTGGCGCAGACCGCCGGAACTGGGGGGCACACACTATCCCGAACAAGGCTCGGAATAACCGCTATTTGCCAAGCGGGCCAATTTCGACTATTCCCAAAACCATTCACACAACCCGAACGCAAATCCGGCAAGCCCGGTACGGATATTCCACATGCGCAACGCCTCGACTGGCCTTACTCCTGAAGCCCTTCCCTCTCTCGCACTAACAGGGCTGGGCACCCTCGCTTTTGCCATTATGGGCTGTTGGTTTTTAAGCACCGTGTTTTTTATCCTTTTCGGGTTTTCCTTACACTTCTTCCGCGACCCGGAACGAGTAGTGCCCACCACCCCCGATATTGCGGTGAGTCCTGCGGACGGCAAAATAATAAAAATACAAAATATGCCCGATCCCTTCACCGGCGAATCTCGCCAGTGCGTGTGCGTTTTCATGAATGTATTCAGCGTTCACGTAAACCGCGCCCCTGTGGATGGTACGGTGGGGGGCATTCAGTACCACGCGGGTAAATTTTTCAACGCCGCATGGGACAAAGCCAGTACGGATAACGAGCGCTGCGCTTACACCATTCAGCCCGCCAATGGCGAACCGTGGACCATGGTGCAAATTGCCGGACTTATCGCCCGGCGCATTGTCTGCCGGGTGGAGGAAGGGGACTCTCTGCGGCGTGGCGAACGCTTTGGCATGATCAAATTCGGTTCGCGGGTTGACCTTTATCTCCCCGGCGACTATGTTCCCGCTGTACGCATCGGCGAACAGGTCTTCGCCGGACAGTCCGTCATCGCCCGCAAAAACGGCGATTCGGCAAGCTAACACATCGGAATAACGAGAAAATCTCGTTAGGCACACTGGAACGGATATGAGCACCGAACGCGCGACACCTCGCAGAGGGGTGTACATTCTTCCCAATCTCTTCACGACTGCCAGCCTTTTCGCCGGTTTCGTGGGGTTGATATGGGCATCCGAGGGCAACTATGCCCTGTGCGCCACGGCTATTCTGTTTTCCGCGCTCATGGACGGGCTGGATGGCAAAGTAGCCCGGCTCACAAATACCGCCAGCGAATTCGGCGTACAGTACGACTCGCTGGCAGACCTCGTGGCCTTCGGGGTAGTACCGGGCTTCATGCTCTATTCGTGGCAACTGCACCAATTCGGTCGTCTGGGCATTGCGGTGGCGTTCCTCTTTGCGGCATGCAGTGCGCTGCGCTTGGCCCGCTTTAACGTTTCCACCGCCGTTACCCCCAAAAAATTCTTCATCGGTCTGCCCACCCCCGCTGGTGGCTGCACACTGGCTACGCTGGTCTTTTTCGAGCCATATCTGCCCGAATATCTGACGCAATATTTCGCGCCGTTCGCCCTTGCGCTGACCTTCATCATTTCTTTCTTGCTGGTCAGCCGGGTGCGCTACGCCTCGTTCAAAGAGTATGGGTTCCTCAAGGCCCATCCCTTCTCTTCCATGGTTTCCGCCATTCTGCTTTTCGTGCTCATCGCTTCCGAGCCGAAGCTTCTGGGATTCGTGGTGTTTGCCGGCTACATTATTTCCGGCCCCGTATACACCTTCGCATTCCTATCCCGCCGCTCCTCCAAGCTACTAAGCGACCTATCGTAAACAGGTCGCGCGCGTAGCGCCCAAGTCCCCCTTTCCAGACCTTCGTCCGTCCTGACTAGACGGGCCGCATCGCGGACTATCCGCACCGGGCACAGGAGCATCCCCATGGTACAGACCTCTACATTTCTCGACCGCCGGTCCCTGAATCATCTGTCGTACACTCGGCAGTATACAGACCTGCGACTATCGCATGGCGTTCTCCGGCAAACGCTCTAGGTCCATGTATCCCAAATTCCTATCATAACCGCGGCCCTGCCGCGTCACACAGGAGCCAAGCATGTCCGACAGGATGTATATTTTTGATACCACTCTGCGCGATGGAGAACAGTCCCCCGGCGCAACGATGAACATTCAGGAAAAAATTCGTCTCGCCCATCAGTTGGAAGCACTGGGAGTGGACATTCTGGAAGCTGGCTTCCCCGCCTCCAGCCAAGGCGATTTCGATGCCGTGCGTACCATTGCCGGTGCCGTGAAAGAGTGTCAGGTCGCCGGGCTTTCCCGCGCCATGCAATCGGACATTGACCGCTGCTGGGAAGCCATCAAGGACGCAGCGAACCCGCGCATTCACACCTTTCTCGCCACCAGCCCTGTGCATATGGAATACAAGCTGCGCAAAAGCCCCGAACAGGTGCTGGAAATGGCCCGCGCCGCTGTCACCCACGCCGCACGCTACACCTCCAACGTGGAATTTTCCGCCGAGGACGCTTCCCGCTCGGACTGGGACTTTCTGGCAAAGGTGGTAGAAACCGTCATTGCCGCCGGGGCAACCACCATCAATATTCCCGACACCGTGGGATACGCCCAGCCGCAGGAATTCGGCGACATGATCGCCTACGTTATTGAGCACGCCGCCAATAGCCACAAAGCCATTTTCAGCGTGCATTGCCACAACGATCTGGGCCTCGGTGTGGCCAACACGCTCTCTGCCCTGAAGGCCGGCGCGCGGCAGGCGGAAGTGACACTCAGCGGCATTGGTGAACGCGCGGGCAACGCCTCGCTGGAAGAAGTTGTCATGGCGCTGCATACCCGCTCCGGCTACTACCAGTTGGAAAACCGCATCGCCACTGAGCAGATTTTCCCCTCGTGCCGGTTGCTCTCCATGATCATCGGGCAGCCCATTCCGCCGTACAAGGCTATCGTGGGGGCCAACGCCTTCGCGCACGAGTCCGGCATCCATCAGGACGGCATGCTCAAAAATCGCGAAACTTACGAAATTATGACCCCCGCGTCCGTGGGCCGGATGAAAACCGACATTGTGCTCGGCAAGCATTCCGGGCGCAACGCCATCAAGACCAAGGTGGAAGAGCTGGGCCACAAGCTCACCGACGACCAGATACAGATTGTTTTCGAGGCTATCAAACGTCTCGCGGACAAGAAAGAAAAGGTATACGACGAGGACATCGAAGCGCTGATTCACGAAGAAGTGTTCCGCATTCCCGACAAGTACCGCCTGAAACACCTTTCCGTGCAGGCCAGTGATGTAGGGGTTCCCCCTTCCGCCGCTGTCGTCATGGATGTGGCGGAAGAAGAAAAATGCCACACAACCTTCGGGGTCGGACCTATTGACGCGGTGTTCAACTCCATTGCACAAATCGTGGGTCGCACCCCCACCCTGAAGCGCTACACGGTGAACGCCATCACCGGCGGCAGCGACGCACAGGGCGAAGTAACCGTCAGGCTCGAAGAAAACGGCACGGAATCCGTGGGACGCGGCTCGGCACCAGATATTATCGTCGCCAGCGCACGGGCGTATCTCAATGCGTTGAACCGACTGGCGAAGAAGGAAAAGGAGGACAACTAGGATGGCTCATACCCTTGTGCAGAAAATTCTGCAAAAGCACACCGACCAGCAGATCACCGAGGCGGGACAAATCGTCCAATGCAACGTCTCGCTGGCGCTGGCCAACGACATCACCGCACCGCTGGCCATCAAGTCCTTCCGCGCCATGGGCGCAACGAAGGTGTTTGACAAGGACCACGTGGCCCTTGTGATGGACCACTTCACCCCGCAAAAGGACATTGCGTCCGCTATTCAGGTGAAGAACACCCGTGAGTTCGCGCTTGAGCAAAACATTACTCACTACTACGAAGGCGGCGACTGCGGCGTGGAACACGCGCTGTTGCCGGAACTGGGCCTTGTAGGTCCGGGCGACATCGTAGTCGGCGCGGATTCCCACACCTGCACCTATGGCGGCCTTGGCGCATTCGCCACCGGCCTTGGTTCCACCGACGTGGCTGGTGCCATGGCACTGGGCAGCACGTGGTTTAAGGTACCCCAGACCATCCGTGTGGAATACACGGGCACACTGCCCGCGCATGTGGGAGCCAAAGATCTTATTTTACGCCTCATCGGCGAAATTGGCGTGGCTGGTGCGCTCTACAAGGCGCTGGAATTCGGCGGTCCCGTGGTGGACGCGCTGGATGTGGAAGGACGCATGTGCATCGCCAATATGGCTATTGAGGCAGGCGGCAAATGTGGCCTGTTCCCGGCGGACGACAAAACGCTGGCCTATACCTCCCAGCGCGGTCGCAAGGACCAACCCCTCAGCGCAGATCCCGGTGCCGTATATGAGCGCTTCGTCACCTTTGACGTATCGGGCATGTCGCCGCAGGTAGCCTGCCCCCACCTGCCTGAAAACGTAAAGCCTGTGGAAGACGTGCGCAACGTCCGCGTGAATCAGGTCGTTGTGGGTTCCTGCACCAATGGACGCATCAGCGACCTGCGCGAAGCCGCAGCCGTGCTCAAGGGCCGCAAGGTCGCCAAGCACGTGCGAGCCATTGTGCTGCCCGCTACCCCCGGCATCTGGAAGCAGGCACTGCGCGAAGGCCTTATTGAAACCTTCATGGATGCGGGCTGTATTGTCGGCCCTGCCACCTGCGGCCCCTGCCTGGGCGGTCACATGGGCATTCTCGCCGATGGCGAAGTGGCTATTGCCACCACCAACCGCAACTTCCGTGGTCGCATGGGCAGCCTTGAATCGGAAGTGTATCTGGCAAGCCCCTGCGTGGCTGCCGCCTCGGCTGTCGCCGGGGAAATCGCCGACCCGCGCGCACTGTAGCAGGAAAGGAGATCGCATCATGAACTATAACGGTACCGCCCACAAAGTGGGTGATCATATCGATACAGACGCCATCATCCCCGCACGGTTTCTTGTCACCACCGACACCAAAGAACTGGGTGCCAACTGCATGGAAGGACTGGAAGCGGGCTGGGTGAAACGCGTCAACGACGGCGACATCATGGTCGCCGGGGTAAACTTCGGCTGTGGCTCTTCCCGCGAGCATGCCCCCCTGTCCATTCTGGGTGCGGGCATTCCCGTGGTTATTGCCCATTCCTTTGCCCGTATCTTTTACCGCAACAGTTTCAATATGGGCCTGCTGCTTATTGAAGTTGGTGACGATATTGACAAAATAGGTGATCGTGATTCGCTGACCGTAGATGTGGAAAAGGGTGTCATCATCAACCACACCTCCGGCGTTAATATAGCCTACCCCCCGCTGCCCGCGTTCATGCGTGAATTTCTCGACAAAGGGGGGCTTATCCCCTACGTGCGGGAAAAGCTGAACGTCCGATAACGTAACCTTTTCGGAGCAACCATGAAGATGAATATCTGCCTGATGCCGGGTGACGGCATCGGCCCGGAGATCGTGGAACAGGCCGTGGCCGTGCTGGACACCGTAGCCGCCAAGTTTGGTCATAGCGTAGAATACACTCACGCCCTCATCGGCGGCGTTGCCATAGACGCCACCGGCAACCCCCTGCCCGACGAAACCGTGGCGGCCTGCAAAGCGGCTGACGCCGTTCTTCTGGGTGCAGTGGGTGGTCCCAAGTGGGATTCCCTGCCCGGCGACCAGCGCCCGGAAAAGGGATTGCTGGGTATTCGCAAGGCACTGGGCCTGTTCGCCAACCTGCGTCCCGCCAAGCTGTTCCCCGAACTGTCCAAAGCGTGCTTCCTGCGCCCCGACATCGTGAAGGACGGCATTGACGTGATGGTCGTGCGTGAACTGACGGGCTGCATTTACTTTGGTCAACCCGTGGGACGCGAAATGCGCGACGGCAAACGCGCCGCCTTCAACACCATGGTGTATGACGAGGAAGAAGTGCGCCGTATCGCCCGGCTGGCGTTTGACACCGCCATGAAACGGGAAAAACGCCTGTGCTCTGTGGACAAAGCCAACGTGCTGGAAGTTTCCCGCCTGTGGCGTGAAGTGGTGGAAGAAGTCGCGAAGGAATATCCTGAAGTAGAACTTTCCCATATGTACGTAGACAACGCAGCCATGCAGTTGGTGCGCAACCCCAACCAGTTCGACGTCATCGTGACCGGCAACCTGTTTGGCGACATTCTCTCGGACGAGGCCGCCGTTATCACCGGCTCCATCGGCATGCTGCCTTCGGCTTCTCTGGGCGCTTCCGGTCCCGGCCTGTACGAGCCGATTCATGGCTCCGCCCCTGATATTGCCGGACAGAACAAGGCCAACCCGCTTGCCACCATTCTGTCCATCGCCATGATGCTGCGCTATGCCTTCGGCCTCACCAGTGAGGCTGATGTCATTGAACAGGCCGTACAACGCGTATTGCAGGAAGGCTACCGCACCGGCGATATTATGGAAGACGGCAAGAGCCTTGTGGGCTGCAACACCATGGGCAATCTTGTAAAAGAACGTATATAAATAAACGCATAAAAATGACGCATGTGAAGTAAACGCAACCGTTTTTCTTATGCGAATTAGCCGGTGGTACAAAAATTCCTTTGTATCACCGGCAATATTTTTCTTCCTTTTACCTTCCTCTTGCCTTTTCCTTCTAGTGAGCTACAGTCCGCCAATCTCTCAAGCCGGAGGCTCATGATTATTCATCTCTTCCCCCGCCTGCGGGCAACACGCAACCACCGCACCACACGAGCAGGATTCCGCGCTCTTTGCGTCCCGATTCTGCGAGTGGTTTGCGGCCTTCTTCTGCTCCCTCTCGCATGGGTTTCTCATGCCGCAGATGCGGCTGCGCGGGAAACACCGCTGCACATTGTCATGTGCGAATGGGTTCCGTACACCGCCTCCACACTCCCCAACAACGGAGCGCTGGCAGAAGTGGTCCGGGCGGCTCTGGAGCGCCAGCACATTCGCCCGGAATTCTCTATCGTCCCGTGGCAACGCGCTGTCTCTATGTTGCACCGGGCCGAAGCAGACGCCTTACTTCCCGTCTTCATGTCCGACGGCAACCTCGGTCAGTATCTGCTGAGTACCCCCGTGCTGGCTGTTGAGTCCGTTTTTGCAAGCCTCAAATCCACGCAAATCCGCTACCGCACACTTGCCGATCTGGCAGACAAACACATTGGGGTAGTGCAAAACACGTCGTATTTGGCAGCGTTGAAGCAAAAAGGGAATTTTGCCGTGGAAGAAGCGCCGCATGAGACACTGAATTATCAAAAACTCCGGGCGGGGCGCATTGACCTGATGCTGGACACCCGCGACACCATCGAACGGCTGCGTGAAAGCCTTCCCCCGTCGGAGCGGGATGCCATAGTCATCCTGTCTCCTCCGTTTCATATCAACACCCTGCATCTCGCCTTCCGCCCAGACATTGAAGGGCGAACGCTCTGCGAACAATTCAACCGAGGATTCCGGGCCATTCTTGCCGACGGAACCTATGAGTCCATCCTCGACAGACATGGTATGGCGCACCCCTTCAAAAAATTAAGCGGACGCTGAAGCCCCCCTTCAATACTGGCAAAAAATTTCCTGTTTTCCGCCCTCCCGACATATCCCCTTTCCAATACATCAGCGCGATTCCGGCATTACCACCGAAATCGCGCTGCTATAATTGCGTACTCCGCATCCCGTCCTGACCGATTCGAACGTCCCCAAGGTTCGCGACTGCCCGTCACCGAGTATGATCCGTGAACCTTCGTTCCCAATCAAATTCCCGGCTCGTCACAACGTCTTCCATACGGCGAATACGGCGCTCCACTCTGTCAAACTGATCGCGCAAACGCGAAACGGCTTCCCGGCGGGAGCCAACGTAAGCCGCGTAAAAATCCTGTTCACCCACATCGCGCAACGTCAGCACAGGCTCCGGTTTTATGATCAGCCCCAGAACCACATACAGCCCCAGCGCGGGCCAAACGCCGGAGAAAAGCGCCCCCAGCACAAAAGCCGCACGCATGTAGCCCACACGCATATCAAAATAGCGGGCCAGCCCCTTACACACCCCCATCACTTTGCCGTCACGGGCGCGATATAGCGGCTGCCGACCACCAAAATCCCACGGCCTGTCCTGCCCATTCCGCCAGTCATCCTGCCAGCCGCCACGCTCTCTAGAGCCTGCAAACCGGCCTCCCTCTTCGGAAGTACTCGAAAAACGGGTATCCCGGCGGGAATGCCGCCGTCCGGTACCAAATGATCTTCCACGCATCATGCATCCTCCCCACGCCTCGCGCCCCGGTCATTCACACCCTGCGGCCCGCGCTCTGCCAACAAATCTTCAAGAACCTGTATCCGCTGCTCCATTCTGCTGAGGGAGCGATACATCTCCTGCACCATGCGGGCTTCATCCGTGACCTGAGGCTCGTCTTCTGCCGTGCGCCGGTCCTTCAACATTTTCAGCACCAGCACAACGCACACCACAGATACGATGATCCAAAGGAAAAAAAACGGACCGTGAAACATGGTTTCTCCCATATGAACTGACGTCATGGTATACACGCCGGAACTCCTTGTACGATGGCCTGTCAAATAAAGGTAACGCAGGCTGCGGCTCGCGGCAAGGTATCTGCCCCCGCACGACCAGTCCGCAGGCGCAACCCAGCGCACGGTGGCGGACTCATGTTTTCCCTGCGGTCAAGGCTCCGGCAAATCACTTTTCCGGCGTGCTTCACCGTTTTCTTATCGCTCCGTCCGCTCCGCCATACGTCGACGCAGGGCCGCCAGTTCCTCTTCCACCTGTTCCGTTCCTTCAAGATCGGCAAACTGCGACTCCAGCGTGCCACCATATGAAGGCGCTCCAGCCATATCGGCCTCCGCTTCCATGCGTTCCACCCGCTGCTCCAGTTCTTCAAACCGACGAACGGCGTCGTACCCCTCAGATCGGGACGCATCCATCCGCGCCTGACACCGTGTTACAGCATGTGTCTGCCGCTGGGTGAGCAGCCCTTGCTTTTCGCGGGTTGCTGCCAGTTTGCCTTCCAGCACCACAATGTCGTCTTGTGCCTGAGTGACTAACGCCTCACACCCGGCCAATTCCCTTTCGAGTGCCTGTACGTGCGCCTGTTCCCGGTGCTTTTCCCGTAATGCTTCACGCGCGAGCTCCTCATGATTTTTGCCCACAGCCAGTTCTGCACGCTGCTCCCACTTTTCCACAATATGCCGGGTATGGTCGCGCTCCCGATGAAGACGTTTGCATTCCGCCATGGTGCCCGCGCAGTTCGCCTTCAGTTCCACCAGCGTTTCTTCCATTTCCCGGATCATCATACGGATCATTTTTTCCGGGTTTTCCGCCTTATCCAGCATGGCGTTCAGGTTAGAAGAAATAATGTCATGAAAGCGCGTAAATATACCCATGTCGGCCTCCTTCAAGTATGCTTTTTGGCTACCTGAGAGCGTGTTTTCAGAATCTGTGCCAAAAAGACGGAACGCGTCTCTACCTGATAACAGGCTTATATTTTACCAATTATACCGACAGGCCAGTTACAGCTGCAGAATGCCCCTTACTAAAAAAACCATATAGTGGATGAATAAACTAAAATATGGCATAAAAAACCATGAGCACGCTTACTCCTTCTCCGCTTACAGAAGCGTTGGGCAATTCAGACGTCTTCCTCTCTTTTCAGGAAGCGCTCTCCCGTGTGGCGACGGTGGATCGCCCGGTATTGCTCGTGGGAGAGCGCGGCACGGGTAAAGAACTCGCCGCCGCCCGCATCCACTATCTTTCTCCGCGTTGGCAAAAACCGCTTATCACCGTCAACTGCGCGGCCCTGCCCGCATCGTTGCTTGAATCCGAACTTTTCGGGCACGAGGCCGGAGCCTTTACCGGGGCCACGGGGCGCAGGGCCGGACGGTTTGAGCAGGCCGATGGCGGCACCCTCTTTCTGGATGAAATCGGCACCATGCCGCTTCGCATGCAGGAAAGTATTTTGCGGGTGGTGGAGTATGGCACCTTGCAGCGGGTGGGAGCGGCGCGCGCCCTCTCTGTGGACGTGCGGGTGATTGCCGCCACCAATGCCGACCTGCCCGCCATGACCGCACGCGGTGAGTTCATGCCGGATTTGTTGGACCGCCTGAGCTTTGAAGTGCTCACCCTGCCTCCCCTGCGTGAACGTGGAGAGGATATCCGTTTGCTGGCAGAACGCTTCGCCGCATCCATGGCACTGGAACTTGCGCTTCCAGATATGCCCGTCTTCAGCGCACCAGCACTCCACGAGCTTTACGCCCATCCATGGCCCGGCAATATTCGCGAATTAAAAAACGTGGTAGAACGCGCTGTCTTCCGGTACGGGGCACGCATTTCCTCCCTGCCACTCAACCCGTTTGCCGCATCCTTCACGTCTTTGCCAGCCTCCCCGCCTCCGATTTCGGTTCCGATTCCGGCGTTGCACAATGCCCCTGCGGCACCGCTTCCCCTGCCGGAAGCCCAGCGAAAACTTGAACAGCAGGCTCTGGCCCAAGCACTACACCTCACCCGGCACAACCAGCGTCAGGCCGCAGACGTATTGGGGCTGACCTATCATCAATTCCGAAGACTATACCGCAAACACAAAGACGCTCTGCTCGAAACGTAGCACTTTTTATAATTAGCACATATAATTATAAATACCCCATACGTTCATGCACCTTCATGTGCCGCGCGCCAACCTCATCACACGCGCATTGGTAGTTGAGGTGCCCCGTTTATCGTTTTGAGCAAATTCGTTGGCATTTTGGACATGCGCAAGGCGGTTAGGCAGGTATACTACTGCAAATAGATTGTTTTTTCGGTCGTTATTGGCAGATACAACACTATGCGAAGACCTTTGATGTGAATCTCCCTGTATTCTTTGGAGAACGCGCGTCCATTAGGAATGCCTCACAACCGGGGGGGCGCGAACTCTTGTGGTTCAGGGCGCAACCGGGTTATGTATTCAAATGTGTTACCAGTGTGCCATGGGGAAATATAGCAAGAAAGCGTTTGCAATAGCCGGATAAGCCAAGCATCTTCGCACACCCTGCGCGGTTGACGGAGCGCCCGGTGACGCCTACATCCTGCCTAGCGCGTTTGCTATGCCGTGCCATACGCACGCGGAAGCGATGCATCCACCGCCACAACCTGCGAGGAACCTCATGCTGCTGTTCAGCCCGGCCTTTTCAGAAGGTGCTCCAATTCCCGCCCGCCATACCTGCGATGGAGAAAATATCTCTCCAGCCCTTTCGTGGGAAGCCGCCCCTGCCGACACACGGTTTTTCGCGCTTATCTGCGATGACCCAGACGCTCCGTCCGGCGTGTGGGACCACTGGTTACTCTTCAATTTACCTGCGGAGCATACCCGGTTGGATGAAGGCGTGTCAGACGACTTCGCCCCGTTTCCCGGTGCGGCCCACGGCCTGAACAGCTGGAAAAACGCCAAGTATCAAGGCCCGTGCCCGCCTTCCGGCACACACCGGTACTACTTCACGCTATACGCGCTAGACGCCCGTCTTTCGCTGAAACCCGGCGCCACCAAACCAGAAATACTCCGCGCCATGGACGGACATATCATAGCCGAAGCACGGCTCATGGGCCGCTATTCCCGCGGCTAACCCGCCACATCACCAGCATCACCAATATCACCTGACGTTTTCCGCGTGGGCGGCAGGGTCTGGCGGTGCGCCATCTGGGTATAATTGCCCTCTCCGCATTGACATCGCAAAAGCGGTGTGCGTAAAATCAGTTACCAACTTAGTAAACAATTTTCAGGGAGCACTCCTGTGTTCTTTATTGGGAAGCAATTCATCCGCCCTAGTAAAAAGCTACGCATTCTCGCACTGCTTCAGGCTCTGTCGGAAAACACCCGCCTTAGCCAAAGCAGGCTCAGTGCGTTCTGCCATACCAGCAGTGCCATGGTGCACCAGTATCTCGCGGACCTTCACCAGAACGGCAGTGTGGAATTTTTGCCGGTGGACAAAAAAAGCTACCAATACAGCCTGACCGAACAGGGAAGTAATTCGCGGCAAGCGCTGATGGAGGCCTATTGCACAGAGATGGTGCAGGCCTACGCGTCTATCAAACACCTCATCCGCCGCAGGCTGGCCCGGCTGGAAACCACGGGCGTGCAACGCTTGGCGCTGTTCGGTGCCGCAGAAACAGGAGAGCTTGTGCTTACCGCACTGGAGGAATCTCCCTTTGTTGTTTGCGGAGTTTTGGACAACGACCCGCGTAAGCAGGGCACCCGGTTTCGCAACCACACGGTCCTCGCCCCGGAAGCGCTGGAAACACTGAATGCCGAAGCCATTGTCATTACCTCGTTCGCCCAGCAGGACGCCATTTTTGCTCAACTTTCCGCCATGCCCGCCGTAGCGGACAAGGAGATTATGCGCTTATGACTGTTTCCCACATTCCGTTACGCTCCGGTCGCGTCATCGGGGCGGGGCACCCCTGCTTCATCGTAGCCGAAGCGGGCAACAACCACCAAGGACAGTTGGATATTGCCATAGCCATGGTGGAAGAGGCAGCGCGAGCCGGGGCCGACGCCATTAAATTTCAGAAACGGGACAACGCGGCCCTGCTCACCGCCGACGGACTTGCCGCGCCGTATACCGGTCCCAATAGTTTTGGCCCCACATACGGGCAGCACCGCGACGCCTTGGAACTTTCCGTGGTGGACATGCGCACTCTGAAAGCCCGGACAGAGGCATTGGGTCTTGTTTTCTTTACCTCCGCATGGGACCGCAACAGTCTTGAGGCCATGTATTCCCTCTCACCGGAATTGCTCAAAATATGCTCCGCTGATCTTGTGAATGTTCCCTACCTGCGCCGGTGCGGTCAAATGGGAATTCCGGCGGTGTTATCCACCGGCATGAGCACCTACGCTCAGATTGACCGGGCCGTGGCAGAGCTGCGCCAGTATCACGAGCATATCGTGTTGCTGCACTGCAATGCCTCCTACCCCTGCCCAGATGAAGAAGTTTCGCTGCCTGTCATGAACGCACTGAGTGCACGCTACAAACTGCCCACGGGCTATTCCGGGCACGAGCGC
The DNA here is from genome assembly GCA_023460395.1 of Pseudomonadota bacterium. GTDB lineage: Bacteria > Desulfobacterota > Desulfovibrionia > Desulfovibrionales > Desulfovibrionaceae > Halodesulfovibrio. The sequence continues at coordinate 51,763 of JAEWQB010000024.1, forward strand.
GGCCTCGGCCCCAGCCTTGCCGCCGTGGCTCTGGGCGCGGTGATGGTGGAACGCCATTTCACGCTGGATAAAACACTGCGCGGCACAGACCACCAAGTTTCTCTGGAGCCTTCGGAGCTGGCGCAGTTGGTACGCATGGCGCGGGAAATAGAGCGCGCCGTGAGTCACACGGAAAAATCTGTATTCCCCGGAGAAACACAAGCGGCGGCGAAATTGCGCAAATCCGTTGTCGCCGCACGAACCTTGTCCGCGGGAACTGTTCTGAGCGAGGCGGATATTACCGTAAAAAGTCCCGGAACCGGACTTTCTCCAGAACACTGGGACGCGATTATCGGCAACACCATTACCTGCGCGCTAACCGCAGACAGCCAAATCACCGCTGAAATGCTCAGTACTCCCCTCGCGTCCGCCCCTTAAAACTGGGCCTCCCGGATACCCCGACTGGCGGATAGCGAGGTACCGGGCTACCTCCCCATACCCGTCATACCCGTCAGGTTTCCCGGCGCATGGGCATCACATCTGGCCCACCACAAGGAGCACTCGGATGCATGCTGTTCACTTCGCCATCACTCCGCTTGCCGGAGCACCTTTGCGCATCGTGCAAGCCATCAATGCGCATACGCCGCACACTGCGCGACTTGTGGATCTGTGTCGGTATGGCACCGAAGACTTCGGGCAAGACGTGGTATTCTCCGAGCAACCGGAATTAGCCTGCGCACTGGCGGAAAACGCGGACATTATCCACTTCCACAATTACCTTGATCTGGACAGCCGCCACTTCGCACCTATTGACTTCCGGCGTCTGCAACGCAAGGGAACGCTCGTTATCCGGCATTTTCACAGCCATCCGGGACTGGTGGCCTCGCGCATGGGAATCACCGCGCACAGGCTTTTAGAACAGCCCATTCCCTCATTGGTGGTGGCGCAGTTTCAGGAAAGATACTACCCGCGCTCCCGCGTGGTGCCAAACTTCGTCCCGGAAGCAGACCCGCTCTATAGCCCCCTGCCCGATCCAGTTCCCGCGTATCGCCATGATGTCTTTTTCAGCCCCACCAATTTCCGCTCCGCGTGGGAAGACCGCTGGAATACAAAATCCGCCCCGCAGGCACACGCCGCCATCATTGCCGCGTGCAAGCAGGCCAAGGCTTCGTGGGTGCTGGTGCACAAAACGCCGCTACGGGAAGCATTGGCCCTGAAACAGATGTCCCGCATTGTGGTGGATGATCTGACCACGGGAAGCTACCATCTGACGGGGCTAGAGGCGCTTAGTCAGGGAAAACCCGTGCTCTGCTATCTGGACGGACGCACACAGCGAGTTTTTTCCTATTTTGCCGGAACAGCGGGCACGGGAACCCCCGCCCAAACGCCATTTGTTCACACACCACTGGAGGAACTGCCGCGAAGGCTGGGCCAGTTGCTCGCCGCGCCGGAGGATGCGGCAGCCATTGGCAGGGCCGGGAGAACATTTATGCTTGCCCACTGGCCTTCCGCGCGGATGGCAGAACACCTCTCAGAGGCGTATGACCTGCTCGCTCGCGATCCAGCGCTGGTAACGCGTCAACCAGAACTCGCCCTCACCAGCCCGGTAGCCGTGTTCTTTGCCCGCACGCTGCCAGATATACAACACCGGGTACGCCAAATGCGGGCCGGAGGCACGATAGGCTCCCTTTTCCGGCGCAGTGTGCAAAGGCCAGCGTAGCCGCCGACACAGGTGTTCTTCAGGAATGTTTCGGGGAAAACCCCTGCGCCGGTCGCGGGCCGGGGTCTGTGGAAAGAGCGCACGGGGGCATTTCCGCCGCCTTTAGCATTGCCACCAGCCCTTCAATCGTCCCTTGGGCGGCGCAAAAAGCCTCCACCACCACGGGGTCAAACTGCGTGCCTGAACCAGCGCAAATTTCCTCCAAGGCGCAGGAAAACACCATGGGCGGACGATAGGGACGGTTCTGAAGCATGGCTGAAAGCGCATCCGCCACCGAGATAATCCGCGCACCCACGGGAATGGCGCTTCCCGCCAGCCCATAGGGATACCCAGTGCCGTCATATCGCTCGTGATGATGCAAGATCATGGCGCGGATGCCAGTCATATCTGAAAAATCCCGCACAGGGCTAACAATATTCGCCCCGATAATCGGATGCATGCGAACGCACGCCCATTCTTTGTCTGTCAGCGGTCCCTGCTTATAGAGCACGTGATCTGGCACACCAATTTTGCCGATATCATGCAAATGTCCTGCAATATGCAAGATATCCACCTCGCGACGGCGCAGCCCCAACCGTTGCCCTAGCGCCTGCGCGATGACCGCCACCTCTTCTGAATGACAGCGGGTGTGCGTATCTTTGGCGTCTATGGCGTTCCCCAATGACTCCGCGAACTGATGGATGGAGCGGCTTACCGCGTCATGCGGCCCGCAAATCCCGGAAAATGAAGGATCTGATAGGGAAAGGGCGAGCCGTTCAGGGTACTCCTCCCACGGGGTATCCTGCGCCGAAGGAGATTCCGCGTACCCACTTTGCCCGGCAGGCCGAATTTGCCCGAACTGCGCTGGCACATGGGCTTCCGGTGCCTTTGGTCCGGCAGATTCGGTTGGCTCGGTTGATTTAGTGGATTCGATCGACTCCGTTAGCTTTGCAGGCCTCCCCGGACCTTTCGATTCCTCGCGCCCGGAAAGACCGGCGGGAGCAGCCTGCGGCGAATACGCAGCGCTCCCGGTACACGAGCAATCCCCCGGTTCTCCCCCCTCAGGAAGTACGCCCGCCTCGTCGCGACTAAACCAATTGGGCGTCCCCCGCTGCCCTCCCAAGCCCGGCTGCCCAGTTGGCCCGGAGTGCTCCGCGTGGCACATTGAGTGACAAACACCGAAAGCTCCCCGCCGTGCGCTGTGTTCTTTCATGTGTGCCTCACCCCTCTGGGGTATGATATTGAATTTCTTTATCACTTTGTAGAGACTACACAAGCGCTTGTCAAACAAAAGCAGCGCGAACTACGCGAAACAATGGAGAAAATCTGTCAGCCAACGGCAGAGTGCCAGATGCCCGGCTTACCACAGCCGTGCAGAAAAGGGGAAAGGCGCAAACGAAAGGAGACAGGCGGACTTAGTCAAAACAAAATTCCACCGTAAAATCCCCGTTAGGCGTAGAGAAAGGAATCGCCATCACAGGGCTCTGCGTAATGTGGGTAATGGTATGGTTGTCGCCCATAATAACGGAGGGAGTAGACCCTTGGAACACCATTCCCATCTCCGAAAGCCCCGCGCGGGCCTGCCCGGAGATCATGTTGGTCACTTCGCCCACTGCGTCTTTGGTGTCCTGAAGCAGGTCTTGGATATCGTCACCAAGCATCGCCTTAACCAAGGCGATAGCGCACTTTTTCGTAAAGGTAACCGAGATGCTGCCATTCGTGTGCCCCGTGATGCCAATGACAGCGGAAACGTCACCTTGCGCCACAGCGTTCTTTTTAACGTAGGGTTTTCCGGGAATGGGGGTTATGCCCGCCATGGTGGAAAGCACATTAATGGTAGCGGAAATAAAGGGCTTGGCAACCTCAATGCCGGTAGTCATCGTCGCAGGCTCCTTGCGTCTGTATGCCAGCCCGACGCACCACGCCGAGCAAGCAAGGCTCTCCACTGGTGGAGGGCGCATTCAAGGCATGTACTGTAGATGCCGGAACCCGTAAAGAGTATTATTGCTTGAAATCACCCGCACCGTCTTCAATGGTGCGTTAAGCCGCCATGCCACGCTGCGGTGCGGAGCCGGCAGCTCGCAGGTTGCGCAAGATGGAACCATACAATTTATTTTCCGTGCCAATGCGGCGGGCGATGGTGTCCAGCGCGGACTGAAACAAATCTGCCGCCTCTGCGTTCCTGCCCTGCGCATGCAGAACAAGGCCGAGATTATTGCGTATTTTTGCTATATACGCCTCCGCCCCCAGTGAGGACGCCCTGCGCAGGGCCTGATGCAGCAAAAATTCCGCATTCATGAGGTTTCCCTCTGAAAGAGCCTGCATGCCCGTCTTATTCAAATTTCCAATTTCCTTGGCTGCGCACATGCTGCTAGCTCCCGTACCCGTAATGTTAGTTAGCGGAAAGATTCTGACGCAGGGTAGACACGCCGCAGTTGTGAATCATCCGCACCGGAATGTTGCGGGATTTCGCGTACTGCATCACCTCTTTGCGGGCGGCGTGCGAAACTTTGTTGGTGAACACGATAACAAAATCCGGGCTACCCATTTTTTCGGAAATGCAGTTTTCCTTACCGGTAAACACCTTCAAACTCACACCATTGGCCTTGGCGGCGTTGATGTATTCCCGCTTCAGTCTGTCCATTCCACCTATCAGGGTTGCGCACATAAGGGGTGCTCCTTGGGGTAGTACGGCCTTACGCCGCATTGTTTCGTATATTCCGCCGGGCGTATTTTCACCCGAAAAACGGGAACCATCCCGTCATGGTTTCCCGTTTACATGATAATGAATTTCATTGTCAACATTTTTCCCACTTTTATCCCAAATCAACTCCTGTTACAAGAACCGGGCACGTTGGAGCATCCCCCGCCGTCGCGATAAGGAGACTGCATGCCCGCCCTTTGTCCTCACCCCCCCCTCGCGCCAGCCAGCCGCTTTCCGCGCTCCCGCAGCCGCGTTCTTCTGTGGTGCGGCCGCTGGTTCACGGCAGCTCTGGTCGCTTGCTATCTGGTTGTCGCGCCGGGGCTGCGCGACACAGCGCGGGCACATCCACACATTTTCATCGACAATACGGTAGAAGCGGTCTTTTCCGCGCAGGGGCTGCAAGGAATCCGCATCACGTGGCTATTTGACCCCATGACCAGCAGCCAATACATTCTGGACCTAGACTCCAACGGAGATGGTCGGCTTGACCCGGAAGAATGGCGGGCGATACGGGACGACATTGCGGGATTTCTTTCTGAGGAACAATTTTTTCTGTACGCCCGCGTCAACGGAGCGCGGGTGCGCATCCCCACTATCCGCGACTTCATAGCCATGTTTGAAAACGGCATACTCTCATACACTTTTTTTGCCCCGCTTTCCGTCCCGCGAGGCCAGGCTGAAGTCGTACTGGCGGTATATGATCCTTCCTACTACACGGATTTTTACACTGCGGAAACCGACATCCGCCTCACGGGAGCACCGGGAGCCGCGCAGGCCAGCCTTAACGACGCCCCCGAACTCGCCTTCTATGGCGGGCAGGTCATACCCGTAGCCGTGAGGTTGCACTTTTGAATGACATGCATCACACCTTCCGTGCCCTCTTCGCCCCTCTGTTTTCCGTGCTGTTCCCCGTGCTGTGCGCCTGCACCCTTTTGCTCGCGCTTCCCGTACTAGGCACACTTAGCGAACACACGCTCCGCACGGTTGCCAGTTCCACATTAACCGCAGGCAACTCACCGTTTGCAGCGCAGGCGAACCCCTTCACTGGCGGTGCGCGGAAACCATCTTCTGTTCCTTCGCAACTCGCCAAGGAAGAGCCGCTCATTATTCCCGGCCTGCATGAAATGGACAGGCCCGCAGACGGAACAGACGCCCTCCCTTTCTCCCCTAACGCTGATGACAATCCCGCGCATGGGCAACAGGACGCCCTGCCCGCCCCCATAGCTCCCGGCGGCGCGTCAGGCTCCATGCAAAAGGCCCTGCCCGATGATTCCGCAACCTCCGCAGACCCCTTTTCGTATACAGCGGAGCCGCACTCCGGGCAGACCGGCGGAGGCATTATTGCCCGGCAATACACCCGGCTGCTGCGCGAGGTTACGCGTCTCCAAAAAGAATTGCGCCGCACTATGTCCACCCTTGGGAACGACATTGCGCACAATCCCGGCGGGCAGTCATTCTGGACCTTTGTGGGCCTGTCGTTCCTGTATGGCATGATCCACGCGTTAGGGCCGGGCCATGGCAAATCTGTAGTCTTCGCCTATTTTCTTGGTAAACGCGGCACGCTGTGGCGCGGCGCACTTATGGGACACGCGCTTACCCTCATTCACGTGCTCTCCGCCGTAGTTTTGGTGCTTGGGCTACGGTGGCTGGCTGGTGCCACCGGCATGAGCGAGTTTGATGCGGCGGGCTGTGGCATGCAAACGCTAAGTTACGGCATGGTAATAGCCATTGGCATCTTCATGGCGTGCCACGCCCTGTATGAACTTTTTTCCGGCACCACCACGCGCAAGGTGTGCTGCGGGGAAGCTCCGCTGGCGGACTACCGGGGCCTGCTTTCCGTGTCCTTCCTTGCGGGGCTTGTGCCCTGCCCCGGCGCAGCACTCATTCTTTCCTTCGCGCTCAGTCTAAATATTCCTCTCGCAGGGGCGGTTTCCATGCTTGCGCTCATACTGGGCATGGGCATAACCACATCGCTTTTCGGTATACTCAGCATGGTTTCACGCCAAACACTACTATATGCGGCCGGAAAAGGCCCACGAGTGCTCACAACACTGTATACCGCGCTTTCTCTGACAGGCGCTCTGTGCATTATCGCAGCCGGATGGCTGATGCTGGACGCAGTTCGCTGTTAAAAAAGTCCGGCCCCCCGCACTGCGGGAAACCGGACGTAGTAACAACAAATTTGAGCCGCTGGCTGGCACCAGCCCGCCGCGACAATACCGCAGACTATTCCTCCTGCCAAGAAATACACTGCACAGGGCAGGTATCTATGGCTTCTCCCACACAGTCTGCCGACGTTTTAGGGTCAATCACTTCAGCATGCTCGTTGCCACTGGACATCCTGAACGCATCAGGGCAGATTTCAACGCAGGATTCACAGGCAATGCACTCCGCTTCATCAATTACAAGAACCTTGGACATGGCTTCCTCCTGTTTGAGACTATGGGTTCAAGGATACGACGAGTCCGCCTTTTCGGTACCAGCATACCCACCAACCGGAATATTCCTCAAGAGAATTTCCACGATCTGTCAGCAAGGATAAGGCATGGAAGCCTATAGCAGGGCGGGAAAATCAGACGCTCGTAAGGCCAAAGAGCACTTGGCGCGGGCTAAAGCCTATTTTCAACGGCATGAAGTGCTGCGCAGTATGGAAGAAACCGCCGCCGCTCTGGAAGAAATGGCGCGGGGTGTCAGCGCGGCAGACCGTCTGCATCTGGAACCCGCGCTACGCGAACTTTTTCAATTGCTTAATAGAACAGAAGAGCTGCGGAGCGCCTTTCCCAAAGGCATCGGCTACCGCCCGGGAGTGGAACAGCCGCTGCACTCCGCCTTCTGCGCGCTTATTCGTCGCATACAAGCCGCCAAAGACCGGGAGAGCTACGAAGAAACTCTCGCACGCAAGCAAAAACTGGATAAGCTGCTCGGCTACGGGAAAAAACTGCTGGAAGCAGGGAAGGTGCAGGACGCGGACAGCGCGTTCCAAGAAGCCACAGCGCTGTATGTGGACGAGCACAGCCTCTTCCGCATTATGGGCGAGGCAAGCATGAATGCGGGGCAAGCGCGTATGGCCGCGCGTTACCTTAAACGCGCGTTCAAAATAGAAAACCAGTCCGCTGAGATAGGGGCATTATTAGTCCGCGCGCTGGAGCAGAGCGGCAATATTCCCGCTGCCCGTAAACTGGAAGCGGAACTCACCGCGCAAGCCAAAGCGGGCCACACGGGCAGCTAGCCGCACACAGCCCGGCAAATAAAGGACAGCAGCCAACCCCGCGCTTACAGGTCCAGCAGTGCCGCCACGCGGTCAGGGTCCAGCGCATGGTAGGTTCCGTCCGCATCCTGCCCACTAAGCAGCGCCAACGCCGCACCATAGGCCTGATCCACCTCTTCTGCGGCATGGGGCGGCAATGTAGCGGAATGCGGGGCAGGGTCCACTCTATCCCCGGTTTGCCCGGTTACGCCTTTTTCTTCCAACTTCCTCCGCGCCACATCGTTGCCGCGCCGCAACAATTCTTCCAAACGGGAGAACGTATTTGAGGTCTGCCCAACATCCATTTGCGTAATTGCTTCCATGGTTTTCTCCTTTCGCGGAAAACTCTTCCCCGTGGAGAAGCATGAGCAAAAATTGCGCTCATTTCATAAAAGCGCACAAATTCACTATATTGCCAATAGTTCCCATCCCGGTAGGCAGTCCTTTCCGCCTGTAGTTCTCTCCCGCATTGCCCCCACGGATTCGCCCGTGCCGCTTCTTGCCTCCGCTGTCGTTTCACAAATCACCACACCTCCGCCGCAAACGGAAATTACACAGCTTCCGTGGCTCGCTGATCCGCTCACCCCCCCCACAGAGCCTCAGGTGGTTCGTGCAGCCGCGCAGGTCACGCTCCCCGGTAAGTTCCCCTCGGCTCCCACGTAAAACGGCCCCGGCAACAGAGTGCCGGAGCCGCATTTCCTTTTCGCACAGCATATGCCGCTACGAGCATCCTGCCAACATCTCATGAGGGATGGCAGGAAAAAACGTCCCGCGTTACCGGCCCAGCACGTCTGTCAGGATATCCGTGGAGATGTCCGCCACGCTCTGGCAACCGGAAAGCACCATGGCTGCGGTAAGCTCGCCCTGCAATTGCTGAATGTACTTACCGGCGCCCTCTTCCAGACCGCCTACGGTGGCGATGGAGAACGGACGCCCGATCAGTACGGCGTGTGCTCCCAGCGCAAGCATCTTCAGCACATCCACACCGGTTCGGATACCGCCGTCTACCAGCACGGTAATGTCGTTGCCCACAGCTTCCGCAATGTCCACAAGCGCGTGGGCAGTGCCGGGGGTGTGGTCAAGCACACGCCCACCGTGGTTGGACACGACAATAGCCGCCGCTCCCACATCCACGGCCGCCTTGGCGTCTTCCACAGTCATCACCCCCTTAAGGACGAGCTTGCCCGGCACACGGCGGACAATTTCCTTAAGCTTCTCTGGCGTTTTGGGCGTAACAGGGCGTCCCATCTTGGCAAGTGTGATCAACCCTGCCGCGTCAATATCTATCCCAAAGACAGAACAGCCGGTTTCCGCAGCCTTATCCAGCTTTTCAAAAAGTTCTTTGTCTTCCCACGGCTTAATAAACGGAATGCCATTTCCCCCCACCGCGCGAATAGCCGCAAAGCCCGCTTCATAAATAAAAGGAGGCACGCCGTCGCCCGTGCAGCCCACAATACCGTTTGCCGCACACGCTTTGAGCAGGCCGGAGATGTACTCATCTTCGGAGACTTTGCCTCCCATATTGAACGAAACGCCGCCTATGGGCGCGGCCAGAACGGGGATGGACAGAGGCAGGCCCAGTACCTCGGTAGAGGTGTCCGGCGTGACGGCGGAATGGATAAGCCGCATGCGCAACTTATAGTCAGCCAGAGCTTCCACGTTAGCCATGAACGACGAGCCTGTACCCAAGCCGCCCATGCCGGGCACTTCGCCCGCGCACGCCTTGCCGTTACATACAGGGCAGACGCGACAGTAGCCTTTCATCAACTCTCTTGCGTTGGCACGCACATCTTTCATGGGAAATTCTCCTCTTGATTCAGGATGCCGGCACAGGCCGACACCACGTGTTCACTACAGTTCCGTTCCGGGGGCAAACAGGGTTTCCTCCACCCGGAGTAAATGATCGCGCATGGCACATTCCGCCGCATTGGCGTTTTGCGTGGCAATGGCATCGTATAAAGCCTGATGTGCCGCAAGCGAAAGCGCCCGCCGCTGTCCACTCTGTAGCGGCGGAGTGCGGGTTTCAGCCAGTTTGCCCCGCGCTTTGACCACAAGGTCCACAAACAGCGGATTCCCCGTCGCCACCGCGATGAGCTGATGGAACTGCATGTCCGTTTCGGTGGAATCCGGCCCTTCCGGGTCGGCTTCCTGCTTGCGCAGCAATTCCGCCAATGCGGTTAGTTGTTCCGGGGTTCGGTTCTCTGCGGCAAGCCGGGCTATCTGTGGCTCAATAGCCCGGCGAAACTGAAAAAATTGCCATAACCGGACGCGTTGCCGGGTCATGGCCTCTGCAAACGGAACCAGCAGATCTCCTCCGGGCGGCAACGTCACAAAGGTGCCTGCCCCCCTGCGGCTTTCCAGCACTCCGTTCTCCTGCAACGCCCGGATGGCCTCACGGACTGAGCTGCGGGAAACCGTAAAGAGTTCAGCAAGGGTCCGCTCCGGGGGAAGCCGATCACCGGGCTTGAGTGCCCCGGAATCCAGCAATTCCCGAATGCGTTCCACAACCTGCTCGTAGATACGCGCCTGCCCCATACCCGGCACGGGGCGATGCTCCCCGTCCGACGCCTGACTCTGCGGTACAATCATAGTTTTCCCGTAACAGCGGCGCTAACCGGCACCGCGTATTCTCGTAAATTGGTCAGACCATAGTGTATACGCTGAGGGCGCGGTTGACCAGTGGGCGCGTGCGCCTTTTCCCGCCCGCCCGAAGCATGGGGCGACAACCGCCTTTTCAGCCATTGCGGCGACTACGGCCCGGCTCCTCGGAGCCAGCCGGAGGCTCAACGCACAAACGCCACCCGGAGGGGTGGCGTTTACAAAACACATAGCATTAGCAAGCCGGACGCGGCACTAGTGCCCCACTACTTTGCCAAGAAAATCTCTCAACCGGGGATTAGCCGGATTACCGAAAAAGTCTGCGGGAGCGCCCTCTGCCTGAATGACTCCCTGATCAATGAAAATTACGCGATCCGCAACCTCGCGGGCAAACCCCATTTCGTGGGTTACTACCACCATGGTCATGCCCTCGGTGGCCAATTTTTTCATCACGTCCAGCACCTCGCCGACCAGCTCTGGGTCCAGCGCGGAGGTAGGCTCGTCAAACAGGATGACCTTAGGCGACATGGCGAGAGAACGCGCTATGGCCACGCGCTGCTTTTGCCCGCCGGATAGCTGATCTGGATAGCTACCCGCCTTGTCGGGAAGACCGACTTTTTCCAGCAGCTTTAGCGCAATGGATTCTGCCTCGGTACGGGACTTGCCACGCACTTTGGTCAAACCTAACGTGACGTTATCAAGCACGGAAAGATGCGGAAACAGATTAAACTGCTGGAAGACCATGCCCGCTTCTGACCGCACATAGTTGATATCGGTGGCGGAATCGTACAAATCATGCCCGTCCACGGTAATGGAACCGGAAGAAATCTCTTCCAGCCGGTTAATACAGCGCAATACCGTGGATTTACCGGAACCGGAAGGGCCGAGGATAACCACCACTTCGCCCTGCCGCACGGAAAGGTCGATCCCTTTGATAACCTCGTGCTCGCCAAACCGCTTACGCAGACCGCGAATTTCAATCATAGGCCCGCCGGAAGGGGTGTTGCCTGATGTACTCATGAACGACTCCTAGCGACGGCTGCGGTTTGCCAGCCGTTTTTCATACATACGCAGACCCTTGGCTATGGAAAGGGTCATACACAGGTACACAAGTGCGACGGTAAGATAGACTTCAAAAGATCGGAAGTTTACCGCCACAATTTCCTGTCCCATGCGCGTAAGCTCTGCCACACCGATAATAGTGAGCAGCGACGTATCCTTGAGGCTGATAATAAATTGATTGCCCAGCGGGGGAATCATGCGGCGAAACGCCTGCGGCCAAATGATATACCGCATGGTCTGATTGCCTGTCAGGCCGATGGAGCGCCCCGCCTCCGCTTGTCCGGGATCAATGGATTCAATGGCACCGCGCACTATTTCCGCGATATACGCGCCAGAATTCACGGCAATGGTGATAATGCCCGCGCTGATTGGCGAAATGCGTATCCCCATGACAAGCGGCACGCCGAAGTACAGGAAAAGCGCCTGTACCACCATGGGAGTACCACGAATAATCTCAATATAGGTAAGCGCGGCAAGACGCAGGGACCGATGCCGGGATATACGGGCCAATCCGCTGGCAACTCCCAGAATAAATCCGAAAAGCAGCCCACAGACCGTAAGGTAAATGGTGAGTTCAACACCCTTGGTCAGCAAGGGTAAGGTTTCCCACATCACTTCACTTTTGAATTGAAACGCCATAGGCAGCCTTTACGTTCGCAAAAAATCGGAAAAAAGGCGCGAAAGCGAAACCGCTTCCGCGCCCACATGTACGGAAAAACGCTACTTGCTCGGCGCGTAGCCGAACCACTTCACGTAAAGAGTTTCGTAGGTACCGTCGGCCTTCATCTCAGCTAACGCCTTGTTCACCTTAGTGACCAGTTCAGATCCCTTGGGAAAAGCAATACCGTAGGACTGGCCCTGATAGACGGGACCAACAACCTTCACCTGATCGGGGTACTTGCGCACAAAATCGCGCACAACAGGCATGTCAAAGATAACAGCGTCAGCACCGCCGGTCATCAGTTCCATGAACATGCCGTCGTTGTTGGGGAACAGCTTCACGTTTTCTTTTTTGGCAACGGACTGTGCGAGGTCCACACTGGAAGTCGCCAGCTTGGTGGCTACAATAGCGTCCGCGAGGTCTTCGGTGCCCTTGATGGTGGTGTTGTCCATCTTCACCAGCAGCGAAAGGCCGGAGTCGTAGTATCCGTCAGAAAAATCCACCACTTCCTGCCGTTCCGGCTTAATGGTGATGCCAGCCACAGCGGCGTCAATGGTGCCAGCCTGAAGGCCGGGAATGATGCCGTTAAAATCCATGGGCTGAAATGCGTAGTCCAGATTCAGGCGTTTTGCCACTTCCTTCCACATATCGATGTCGAACCCAACGTATTCATTGCCTTCTTTGTATTCAAAAGGCTTAAAGTTGGTGTCGTGGGCTACGACCAGCTTAGCCGCGAACGCGGAACCAGCAATGGCAAGACAGAGCAAGACAACGAGCAAGCTCAGAAGACGCTTCATGGAAAACCTCCTAACGTACGGTTCGTGCGGAACGGCCAATCCGAAGGGGCCGTGACTGTCAGCCCCGAAAGGGCCAGAGTTACCGGATGCGGGGGGTCGTGCATCCGTGGGATACGAGCATGAAGACACACTCAAGGCGGCGAAGTATAGGCATAATTGCCTCACGAAGGCAAATCCAAACGCAATGGAAACCGCCGCCCGGTTGCACATCTGGCAACATAATAAAATAACAAACAATCTCCAGAAACAGCCCTGCAAAACAAACCTCTGCCTGCCTCTGGGGGGATATCTTCCGTCTACGAATTTACGCAAAAATCCGTCTGAAATCGATCAGAACAGACAATCTACAAACAATTCTCCATCCACACCTTGCATAAACTCGCCTAGGGGCACGTCCGCCAGACATTCAAGGAGCGCGGCCCGGTTATGGCGGCATCCCACAAGCCGCGCTTCCAGCTCTCCCACGTCGCGAATACCGAAGTAGTCTCCATGCAAGCGGATAGCCCGCAGAACACCGCCATCCACGTTCATGCGCACGTCCAGCACGCCCCCCGGAGTGCGGGTGACACGCTCAAAGTCGTACTTGGGTGAATACCCGTAATTCCAGTCCCACGTGCGGTATTTGCTCTCTGCCAGAGTCTCAATCTGGCGCACTTCTTCCGAAGTAAGACCGAGTTCCGCAAGACCGCCGTCCATGTGCCCTTCCCCGGAAACATGCGCCATGAGCCGGTCCATAAAAACAGAAACGCTCATTGGTTCCGGCAGGTGACTGGCAATGTTGGTTATGCGGCTACGCACGCTTTTTACCGCTTTGTCACGGTATTTTTCCGGGTCCACACGCAACGCACCGGAAATATCTTCCACTTCCGAAGCAAACAGCAGTGTGCCGTGATGCAGCACCCGGTCCTTGGCTACATGCTGGGCATTGCCGGAGAACTTGCGTCCGTCAATGACCAGATCGTTGCGTCCATCAAACTCGCAGGCCACGCCCATACCTCGCAGCGCCTCAAGTATGGGGCTGGTGAAACGGGTGAAATTTAGTCCTTCCGGGCTATTGCCCAAACTGATGAAGGTGAAATTGATATTCCCAAGGTCATGAAACACGGCACCGCCACCGCTCAGTCGGCGGATAACGGGAATATTCCGTTCCCGCACGAAGACTTCGTTGATCTGCGACAGCGTGTTTTGATTACGCCCTACAATCACAGCGGGGGCATTACGCCACAGCATGAAAATTTCCGTAGTGGTGCCGGAAAGCAGCCATTCCTCCGCCGCGAGGTTGAAAGCCGGATCTGTGGAAGTATTATAGACATAGCGCATGATAATTTCCGCCCGTTCTGATTGCATAATGAAGAGCCTGAACGCGCCACACCGCGTGGCCCTTCTGCAAGTAGCCGCCGGAGAAGGACGCGTCAATATGCCGGAAGGCCGCTTACGGAGGCACTGCTTTCCCCATGTAGGCTCCCGCAGAGAGTTGGCAGGCACGTTGTACGCAAAAGAAAAGGCCCCTTGCGGGGCCTGAAAACAGATGCTGACGATTCCGCAAGCGGAATAGGCAGACTTAGGCGGGTTCGAATTCGCTTTTGGGAGCACCGCAAACGGGACACACCCAATCTTCGGGGATGTCTTCAAATTTGGTGCCGGGAGCAATGCCGCTATCCGGGTCGCCTTGTTCAGGATCGTACTCGTAGCCGCAGATGGTGCAAACATACTTCTGCATGGGAATAATCCTTTTCAGTTCGTCTTACAGCTCGGTCTTCCAGTGACCGTGCAGATTGCAGTATTCGCGCGCGGTGACCTTGGAGGCGGAAATGCAGAACTCAGCTTCGGGAGCTTCGCCGGGGTTAAGGAACTTGGTGTAGCTTACGCCATCGGCAACCAACTCAATCCACTGAATCCAATGCTTTTCTTCCATGGGATGGGCAACCGCACCAACCTTGACCTTGAAGCCGTTAGGGGTCTTCTCAATCACAGGTACGTGCTTTTCGCGTGCGGCGTCAACAGTTCCTTCGATCTGAAGTTCCATTTCTTCGCCGCAGCACACCAGCGCAGCACCGCCACCAACATACACCTCAACCATGTTGCCACAGTGCTTGCACTTATACACTTCCAGTTGCTTGGGCATGTGTGCCTCCTTTCTTGCTTAATGGTATGAACTCTGTTGTACCGGAGCCGTGCATGGCGCACCGTCCGGTAAAATTTTTCCAGCTTTGAGCACAATAGCCCTAATACCTGTTTAGTTCAATCCCTTACTGCATTTTTTTTGGCTTCCCCGCCCGCATCACCGCCGAAGCTGGTAGCGCCGCACGGCAGCGTTATGTTCCGGCAAGGTCTTACTGAAATGATGCGTCCCATCCCCTTTAGCCACGAAATACAAAAACTTGTGCGGTGCGGGGTTCAGGGCCGCTCGGAGGGCTTCCACTCCCGGCGAGCAGATAGGGCCGGGCGGCAACCCCCGGCGTGTATACGTGTTGTATGGATTGGTGGCGTTACGCAGATCCGCGCGGGTAATATTTCCGTCAAATCCGGGACCGATGCCGTAGATAATAGTGGGGTCCGCCTGCATCAGCATACCCAGCCGCATACGGTTGGCGTACACCCCCGCCACAATAGCCCGTTCTTCGGGAACAGAGGTTTCTTTCTCAACCAATGTAGCCAAAATGACCAGCCTACGCAGTTCTTCCGGGTCTGGACGGCCCTGAGGCCACAGCACCCCGGTCTTCCGCCAAAACATATCCACCAACCGACCGACAACAATCCGCGCCGTCTCCGGCGTCATGGCTTCCGGCTTATCCATGCGATAGGTTTCGGGAAATAAGAAGCCTTCCGCGCTGTCAAAAGGAATACCGTGTTCCCGCAGAAACACCGGATCGTGCACCACCGCGTTCACGTCCTCGCTCCGGGCAAATCCCTCTCGCTCAAGAATGCGGGCCACCTCCCACCACGGAAGCCCCTCAGGGAAATGCAAACGGTGCTGCACAGGCATGCCGTAGACAAGCTCGTTCAGTACGATATCGGGGGTCCAGCCGGTATTGAACAAAAATTCTCCGGCCTGAATAACTCCGGTCTGCTGCCGGTAGCGGGCCAGTAAATGAAACTTGCGCGCGTCAGAAACAAGGCCGTGCTCCGCGAGTTGCCGGGCCACCTGCGCAAAAGAAGCACCGGGGCGCACCCGAATGGTAATGTCCCGCCCCGGAGACTCCGGGGCTGTGCGCATAAACGCGGTCACCGTATGCCACGCCCAAGCCCCGGCAACCAACAACATGCATATCGCAGCAACGGAAACGCGTAACAACAGCCGCTTCATGCACCCTCGCCAGCGGGCACCCGCCGCGATTCCGGCTGCGCCAAAAAGGATTCTAAGATACGCACGGCGGCCTGCTGATCCACCACGGCCTTCGCGGTGCGGCTGTTCACTCCGGCCTCTCGCAGATCGTCCTCCGCCGCGTAGGAACTAAGCACTTCGGACATGTAGTACACGGGAAGATCACATCGCCTGCGCAACCGGGCTACAAAATTGCGAACCTGCCGGGTCATAAGAATTTCTGTTCCGTCCACGTGTGTTGGCAAGCCAACCACAATACCGCCGGGTGCTTCCTGTTCAAGAAAAGACAACAATTCGGCAAAAAACCGCTCGCGCGTGGTCATGGCAAGGGTCCGACGCGGGAAAGCCATGCGTCCCCCTGCATCCGTGGCGGCTAACCCGGTACGCCGGGTGCCGTAATCTATGGCGACATATTTCATGTGAGCGTCCAGTTTTCGCAAGCAAGCCCGGCAAAAAACGCATTCGCCCGCCGGGGCATTATGACCAAAAGCGGCGTAACGACTATATGTCTTGCCGGGCGTTCAGGCAACGCCCGCCCCCCTAGCATAATGAAAACGCCGCCGTGCCCAGACACAGCGGCGAAAAACAAAACTCCCTTATGTGGAACTCCGCGCTAATACAGCTTATCCGCAGAGCGCAGCACCTCGTCTGGAATAACCAGCCCCATGCGCTTGGCAGCGCCCGGATTCACATGAAAGCCAAAATTTTTCTGAAATTCCACCGGCATCTCCCCTACCGGAGTGCCCGCCAAAATGCGCCGGGCCATGGCACCCGTCTGCCGACCATGTTCGTAGTAATCGAAGCCCAGTGCGGCAACGGCTCCCCGCGCCACGGAATCGGTGTCCGCCGTAAAGAGAGGAAGTCCGCTTTTTTCACAAATTTTCACCACTCCCTCCACAGCCGCCACCACCGTGTTGTCGGCGGGCACGTAAACCGCGTCCGCCCGACCAACAAGACTCAACGCGCCTTGGTACACGTCGGCGGAAGAAGACACGGGTGCTTCAAGCAGGGTAATACCCCGTTCTTCCGCCGCCGCACGCAACCGGCGCACGCTGGAAACGGAGTTCATTTCGCCCGCGTTATACATCACGCCGAGCACTTTCAGCTTGGGCAAAAACCGGCGCACCATATCAATATGCTTATCCATGGGCATCATATTGGACACACCGGAAATATTGCCACCGGGACGCTCGTAGTTGCTCACCAGCCCGGCTGCCATGGGGTCTGTGATGGCGGAAAAGAGCATGGGAGTCTTCGCCAGATGAGGAACTTTGTCATACATGCGGGCGCAGGCCTGCGCTGGCGGGGTGGCAATGGCCAGCATCATATCCGGCGCGTCTCCGGCCATCTGCACGGCGATCTGATTCACAGTGCCAATATTGCCGTGCGCATTATATTCCGTAAATTCCACGCCCTTCACATTCTCCCGCAGGTCGTCTTCAAAACCGCGTAGCACGGCGTCCAGCGCGGGATGCTCCACAAGCTGCACAATGGAAATTCGCACCGTTTCCGCCCGGCAAACAGCAAGGCCACCCGGCAAAGACGCACCCGCCATCCACACGACCGCAACGGTCGCACACAGCACTCGCAGCAACACTCGCTTCATACCACCCCTCATGGAGAAATAGGTTCCGGGGAGCCTCACGGCAGACGCCCCGCGCCCAAACAGAGCAACACCACATTTTTGTTAACTTCATCTGTCCGTTGACTTTCCTAGCCTAGCATGCAAGGACTTGCAAGCGCGTATCCGCCTGCTATTTTACCGAGTATGTTGCTTTTATTGACAATGTAATCTTTACAAATCCGTACAAACCATGTCCGTACACCATTCCGGCCCGCATCAGGCCTTTCTTTTCATTCAGTGTCTCGTGGATTCCTTCTTCCCGGAAGCCGGAGAAAGCATGGTCGCAGTGCTCTCTCGGCTGGGTGTGCAGTTGCAGTATCCCCCGGAACAAACCTGCTGCGGGCAACCAGCGTATAATAGTGGCTACCGGCGGGAAGCCGCTTCCGCAGCCAGCCGCTTTATCGAACTATTTCGGGATGCTCCGGCCATTGTCTGTCCCTCCGGTTCATGTGTGCACATGGTACGCCACCATTACCCCACTCTCTTCCCCGATGATCCCGCCATGCGGGAACAGGCGCTTCAAATAGGACGAAAAACTTACGAATTTACGGAGTATCTGGTGGACGTGCTGGGCATTACCAACGCGGGCACACAAATCGGCTCCCGCCACACCGGCACAGTAACCTACCACGACTCCTGCCATCTCGCCCGTGGGCTGGGTATTCGCCGCCAGCCCCGTCTCCTGCTGGAAACCATGCCCGGCCTCGTACTCTCGGAAATGGCGGAAAGTGACCGCTGTTGCGGATTTGGCGGCACGTTTAGTGTGAACTATGCAGACATATCCGCCGCGCTGGCGGAAGAAAAAGCGGATAACGCCCTCGCCGCCGGAGCAGACACCCTGACGGGCTGTGACGTGAGCTGCCTTATGAATATCCGGGGCATCCTTTCCCGGCGCAAGCAGCCCATGCGCGTGCTGCACATCGCGGAAATTCTGGACCCCACCCGCCCTGCCGTTTCCCCGGAAACGAACAGGGAACTCTCTACGTCAACCACGAAGAAGGTCTTGCGATGACCACCCAGCAGCCGGAAAGTTACCGGCAAACTGCCAGTAAAGCGCTACATGATTCCCGGCTACGCGCCGCGTTACGCAACATACAGGGGGGTCTGGGCAAAGGTGCCCTCGCCGCATGGAAAGCCCTGCCCACGGGCATGCGGGATGAAGCCAAAGCCGCGCGCATGCGCACCCTGAGTCATCTGGATGAAACGCTCGCGCAACTCTCCGCCGCTGTTCGCGCGCGGGGAGGCCATGTCTTTTTCGCCGCCGATGCCCGGCAAGCCCGTGAATATTGCCTTTCCGTGGCACAACGCCACGCGGTGCGCAGCGTAGTGAAGGGAAAGTCCATGACCTCGGCGGAAATCGGTGTGGACGCATTGCTGGAAGAGCATGGCATTGAGGTGGTGGAAACCGATCTCGGAGAATACATCATCCAGTTGGCGGAAGACCGCGCCTCGCACATTATCGCTCCGTGTATTCATATGGACAGGCGCCAGATAGCCGAACTTTTCCGCGACAAACTGGGCATAGAATACACCGAAGACCCGCCCGCTCTAACCCGCGCGGCCCGCAAAGCGCTCCGGGCCAAGCTGCTTGGGGCCGACATGGGCATATCCGGGTGCAATATCGCCTGTGCGGAAACCGGACATATCGCCCTTGTTTCCAACGAAGGCAACATCCGCGTGGCAACCACCATGCCCAAGATCCATGTAGCCCTTATGGGCATGGAGCGCGTGGCAGACACTCTGCGCGACCACGACATGCTGCTGCGGTTACTCACACGCGGTGCGGCGGTGCAAAATCTTTCAACCTACGTCAGCTTTATTGGCGGCCCCCGTCAGACGGGCGAAACAGACGGGCCGGAAGAGTTTCATCTTGTCATCATTGATAACGGACGCTCCCGCATTCTCGCCGACCCGCGTTACCGCGAGGTATTGGCCTGCATCCGCTGCGGCGCATGCTTAAATGCGTGTCCCGTATACGGACGCATTGGCGGACACGCCTACCATTCTCCCTACCCCGGCCCCATTGGCGCGGTGGTCACTCCGTTATTACGAGGTGTTAACGCCAACGCCGACCTGTGCAAAGGCGAAACGCTCTGTGGCGCATGCCGCGATATCTGCCCGGTGCATAACGACCTGCCGCGCATGCTTTCTGAACTGCGCCATGCGCTTGCCTACGGCGACTCACAGTGGCAAACCACTCCGGCAAGCAAAACAGAACGGTTCGGCTTCCAGCTATGGGCACGCGCCATGCGCAGCAGAGGTACCTACAACGCCCTGCTTAAAGCCGCCCGGTTTCTGCAAACGCCCTTTCTCCGGGATGGCGTGTTGCGCTCTATCCCCGTCGGTCCGGCAGCCCGCTGGACGCAAACCCGCGATTTGCCACCTATTGCCCGCGAAAGTTTTGGCGAACGCTGGCGGCGGGGCGGCATCATTGCGCAGCCCATGGACCATACGAGTGTGGCCCGCCAGCCGTCGTCCCCTTGCGGCACGCAGACCATTCCCCACATTTCATCGGAAACAGCGGCCCCCGGTGATTTCGGCTACATGGCGGTGCTGCCGCGCGCACCGCAGCGCACGCTCACGGAGCGGCTTGCGTTGCTAGATATCCTCCGCCGCGCCGCTACTCCGCTTAACCTTGTGGTGCACACTGTGGCAGGAACCTCCGAAGCCACCCAGTGCATCACTGACATTGCCATTGTAACGGAAACGGAGTGGGGGGGAGACAAACGCGTTTCCATGCACTCCCACCCGTTGCTTGCCACGCTGCGGCTTCCCGAAGCGCTAAAGGAACACGGCATTGCCGTTCACTGCTCCGCAGCGGCGGACGCCCCGCAGACCGCCGATGAAGCCGCGCTGGCCCAGCGGAGTGCTGTGGAAGCCGCCTATATTGGTGTCACCTCAGCGGAGTGGTGTGTGGTAGATTCCGCCACCATCGCCTTGCGGACCCTTCCGGGCAGACCGCGCAGTACGTCTCTGGTGCCGTCTGTGCATGTGGCGGTTATTCGTTTAGAGCAGCTTCTCGCGACCTTGCCGGAACTTTACGCGGAGTGGAGTGCCGAACAGCAAACCGGCAAGCCGCTCCCCTGTTCGCTCACGCTCATTTCCGGCCCGTCCAAAACGGCGGATATCGAAGCCTGTATGGTGCACGGTGCCCACGGACCACGGGCCATGCATCTGGTGGTAATCACCGGCGAGTAGCCCCGAATTCCCGGCGGCACCTGCCGCGTCCCGCAGGACGCTTCCCGCCGCCTAGCTCCGCCGCAGCACCATTTCCGCCAAGGCGTTCACAGTTGCCGCCGCAAGGGGAGAACCGCCTTTGCGTCCCCGGATAGTGATGTAGGGCACGACATGTTGTTCAAGCAAAAGTTCTTTTGATTCCGCAGCGTTGACGAACCCAACAGGCATGCCCACTACCAGTGCGGGGGCGGGACCGCCACTGCGCAAGTGATCGATGAGACGAATGAGCGCGGTGGGCGCGTTGCCGATGACGATAATGGCATTGCCCAACTCCGCAGTGGCGGCGTCCATAGCGGCGTGTGCTCTGGTGGTGCCCTGCTCGCGGGCGCGGGCCACCACATCCGGGCGATTCAGCAAGCACTGCACAGTGCAGCCCAGCGGATCTGTACGGCGCACGGGAATGCCGGAACGGGCCATCTCCGTATCTGTGAATATCCGGCACCCTCGTGCCAACGCCGCTGTGCCCGCCTGTATGGCGAGCGGGTGGATGACGAGGTGATTGAGCAGGTCAAAATCCGCCGTGGTGTGTACCAGCCTGCGGGCGATCTCCCATTCCGCTCCAGCGAAAGGCCGAGGCTCCGGCACTTCGGAATCGATAATGGCAAAAGAGCGCGTTTCAATAGTTTCAGGCGTGAAATAGGGCTGTAGAGTAGACACGGGAGACATTCCTTACACCGGACGGTTCCGGCTTGTGCTACGAGCGCGGATGCAGGCTTCCACAAAATTCCGCGCCACGTCCGGGTTAGATGCGAAATGCAGATGAACATATGAACCAAGCGTGTTGTCGCGCATAAAGCCTTCCGACTCCCCGCGCCAACCACGCCGGTCGCGCACTTTATATACAGCCAGCGCGCCGGGGTCCGCCTCGTCCATGTGGGAATAGTGAAATTCGTGCCCGCGCGCCGTCACCCACGCAGGGCCTAGCGGGCTGGGGGCCATGGTGACAATTTCCCGGTAGCCAAGAGCGCGGAACCGCGCATCCATCCGGCAGCGCATGGCGAAGCAACCGCACATGGGCAATGCCTCGCCTTCCGCAGTACGCAACTCGCGCATCAGATACATAAACCCGCCGCATTCCGCGTAAATGGGGTTTCCGCTGCGCGAAAATTCGCGGATCTCCCGGCGCAGCCCCTCGTTGGCAGAGAGGGTGTGGGCGTGTAATTCCGGGTATCCCCCCCCCAGATACAGGCCGTCCAGTCCGGTGGGCAATTTTGACGCTGTCAGCGGGGAGAAAAAACACAATTCCGCCCCAGCCTCCGCCAGCAAGCGCAAATTTTCCTCATAATAAAAGCAAAAGGCGGCGTCTCTCGCCACACCGATACGCGCCACGTCTTCCTTTTCCGAAGGCTCTTTTTCCGGCGGGTTGCGGGGCAGCGCGGGGGGAATGTCCGGCAGCAAAGAAAGCAACCCCGGCACATCCACAGCGTCTTCGAGCCAGTCCGCCATGGCATTGCGGGTATCCGCGTCAAACGCGTGGTCATCCGCCGTCACTAAGCCCAGATGACGGGAAGGAATGGTCAGGGCTTCCCTTCTGCCCAAACACCCCAGCAAGGGAACATCCGGGCAGGCGGAGCGCAGTGCCTCACGCAGCAAGTCCGCGTGGTTTTCACTGCCTACCCTGTTCAGCACCACTCCCGCGAAAGCCAATTCCGGGTCCAGCGTGGTGTAGCCGTGCACCACCGCCGCGACGGAGCGAGCCATGGACCGCGCATCCACCACCAACAACACCGGTGCCCCCATCCACTTAGCCACCTCAGCCGTGGAGCCTTCGTCCGAAGTGCCGGACGCGCCGTCAAACACCCCCATCACCCCTTCCACCACCGCCACATCGGGCGGCACCGCGGCCTGCGCCGTATACCGGGCCACCGTGTCACACACGGTCTGCCTATCTGTCATCCATCCATCCAGCGTAAGGCTGGGTCTGCCGGTAATGGCGGCATGGTGCCCCGGATCAATGAAGTCTGGACCAACCTTAAATGCCTGAACCACAAGTCCGCGCCGGACCAAAGCGGACAAAATCGCAAGGCTTGTCAACGTCTTGCCGGACCCGCTCTGTGTGCCAGCCACCACCACCACTTTGGTCATGGCGCCTCTCTACCCGGCGTGCCGGGAAAACATGCGGCTCATAATCTCAGCGTCTTCAGGACGGGCGGAAGCCTGAAGTTCCGGGCTGCCGCCATAGCAACAAAACTCGCCATTCTCCATGATCACCTGCCCGGCGGAGAGCACCTTGCTGTATGGCAGTTGTTCCCGCATGTCGGCATGGTCCACCCGCTGCGGAAACACAAAGGGAACCGGCTGCCCGGAAAAATCCTCAAACACTATGTATTTCATTGTATTAACTCCATTTTACGCACGGAACAGCCCTGCTCTTCCTCCTTGGAACATACGTGTTTTACACTAAAAGGTCCACTGGCCCCTACCTGATCCGCACGCCAGTCAACGGCATCACATACCCCAGAGGGGAACATTACGCCCCACAGCATATAATAGTATTACTATGATAATCTTTCGTAATGCGTACACCACACAGTGACAAACTAATCACATACTTTCGACGGCACTGCTTCGCCTCCCCTCTCTCGCCAAATCAGCAAATATTTCTTGCAAAAACAACAATCAACCCTACGAGGAATGGCATCATAAACATTCCCGTTGGAATCGGAGGGAATAAATGCATAAAGTAATAATCTATGTCCACGATACACATCGTGAAAGAGACGTCCTTGAACCGGCAACCACTCCTACAGTGTGGTTGTATCATTCACGGATTCGTGTCATTATCAGTTCTATTCCTCCAAATTTACCAACAATGCAGTCTCTGTAAAACCTATTGCGTTTTTTAATGTTTTCTGGAATAAGGCACCGAAGTCATGATTGTTCACCAAGCATTTGATGACGTCGTGCAACTGCCCCACCCCGAAGGAGTAGAAACATGGAAAACTACCTGAAGGAAGCCCTGGAGATCGTGAAGGCGCAAGCCAGCGTCCGCACAATGACCGAAGACGAAATTACCACCATGGTAAAAAAGCTGGCTGATGGCATCAAAACCATCAGCAACGGGTGCACAAGTAGCGACGAGGAAGAACCTTCCGGCGTGGACCCCAAAAAGGCCATTAAGGAAAAATCCATTACTTGCGCCGAATGCGGGAAGTCTTTCAAGATACTTACCAAAAAGCATCTTGCCACCCACGGTCTTACTGTGGAGGAATATCGCGCCCGCTGCGGCTACAAGAAAGGAACCCCTCTGGTCTGCAAGTCTCTTCAGCGAGAACGCCGTAAAAAAATGAAGGACATGAAACTCTGGGAACGACGCAATCAGGAATAGTTTTTCGGCTTACGGGCTTTACGAGGAAAGACACTATTACAGTGTCTTTTCTTGTTTTATAGTCTTCTTTGCAACACAGGCACGGCATTCATCACCAAAAACGCACGATCAATACTCTCTTCCACAGTTGCGCACCTCTTGCGCCCCGGATGCGGAAGGCTTACACCCAAACCTTGCGCAGCAAACAATAAAAGACGAGAAACTCCTTCCCCTCTTAAGAAAACCGTGTGAGACTCCGATATAGAAAGTTTCCGCCATAGCATCCCGGAACGCTTTTGGAGGCATCCCTGTGGGTAATATCAGCGTAAAATGGAAAATTTTGTTTCTGGCTCTGGCCGGCCCTGTCGTAGTCGCGACAGTCATGGCGTGGCAACGCATCAGCGACATGCGTCAAGACGCCGTGGAAGCAGCCGTTTTAAGAAGCCGGGCGCTGGTGCTCATGGCTGAAGCCACGCGGGAAGAGATGTCGCGCAAGCTTGCCCTCGGCATTATCAAACCACTGGAAGACCTTCCTTCAGAGACGGTACTGGAGGCGGTGCCAGTCGTCACGGCTATGCGCACCGCCGCACTCAAAGCTAAGGAAGCCGGATACCAACTCCGGGTTCCCAAATTTTCACCGCGTAATCCCGACAATACTCCGACAGAACTGGAAGCGGGCATTTTGAGGGAACTGGAAGCCACTGGTGAACCGGAAAAAATTCTCGTATCGCGCGACCTCATCCGCTATTTCCGCCCCATCCGCCTAACTCAGGAATGTCTTTTCTGCCACGGCGATCCCAAAGGAGAGCCGGACGCGGTGGGGGGGATAAAAGAGGGCTGGAAGGTAGGAGAACTGCACGGCGCATTTGAGATTATCTCTTCACTGGACGAAACCAACGCGCGTGTGGCGCGGGCGGAACTGAATATTGCCATTGTCACCGTGGGTATTTTGCTTGCCATCTTCGTGGTGGTTTCCTTGTTGCTGAACCGGAGCATTATCCGCCCCTTACTGCATATTCGTGAATTTGCCATTGAAGTGGCCCGCGGCAAACTGGATGCCGTTCCCAAAGGTTCCTTCTCCGCCGAGCTGGACACCGTGAAAACCTCCATTGAGGCCATGGTGACGAATCTGAAAGATAAAATGCATGAGGCGGAACATAAAAGCGAAGAAGCCGCCAGCGAAGCGAGACGGGCAGAAGACGCCCTTGCCGAAGCACAGTTGCAGCAGAATAAATCCGCCGCGCTGATGCACACCATGAAGCATGCCGCCCGCTCCGCCGTGGATATTGCCAACAAAGTTTCCATCGCCACAGAGGCGCTTTCCGCTCAGGTCACCGAGGTGAGCATGGGCATGGGGCAGCAGTCTTCCCGCACATCGGAAACAGCCACCGCCATGGAAGAAATGAACTCCACCGTTCTGGAAGTGGCCCGCAGCGCGGAACAATCCGCAGCCAGCGCGGAAAAGGCCCGACAACAGGCCGTTTCTGGAGCGCAGGTTGTGAAAGAAGCCATCGCGGCTATCGGGCGGGTGCATAAACAGACGCAGGAGCTTAAAGAAGAAATGAGCACGCTCGGTCACCAAACCGATGATATTCACCGCGTGCTTGACGTTATCAGCGACATCGCGGACCAGACCAACCTACTGGCGTTAAACGCAGCCATTGAAGCCGCCCGCGCGGGCGATGCGGGACGGGGATTCGCCGTGGTTGCCGATGAAGTGCGTAAGCTGGCGGAAAAAACCATGCACGCCACCAAAGAGGTCGGGCAGGCCATCCATTCTATCCAAGAAAGCGCGCAAATTAATATCCGCAGCATGGACGAGGCCGCCCAAAGCGTGGAACAAGCCACCACCAAGGCCAGCAGTTCCGACAAGGCACTAGAAGATATCGTGAATCTGTCGGAAGAAACGTCCGATCAGGTCCGCGCCATTGCCACTGCGGCGGAAGAACAGTCCGCTACGAGCGAAGAAATCAACCGGGCTGTGGACGATATCCGCCGCATCGCGCAGGAGACAGCCGAAGGCATGCAGCAAGCCGCCACCGCCGTGTCCAGCCTTGCGGAATTGACCCGTCAGTTGGAAGCCTTAATCGCGGAACTAGACCAGACGGAAGGCGCGACCAGATAAAACGTCTAGCCCCGCACGAGTGTCATTCCCGCAAGCTTCTTGTACAGGCTGACGGCAGAGGTGTCGGTCATGCCGGAAACAAAGTCCGTCACCTCCAGCATATGTTCATACAGGCTGTCCGGTGCGGCGTGGCGAATGCGTGGGAACAGCTTCAGCAGAGTTCTGTCCCGTGCGGACTGCGCCACGGGTGTGAGGTGCCTGTCGCCTCCGGCGGACGCCATGGCGAGATACCGCCGGTACACCGCACCGCCAAACGTGGTGAGCAGTTTATCCATCACATCGTAGCCCGCCGCTTCAATCTCCACCACCTGCGGGTCTTGATAAACCTTTCGCATATTCACTGCGCCCAGCGTGGCAAACGGTTCGGCAAGCGACATATGGCGGGTGAGTCCTTTTGGCAGATAGTCACCGCGCAGCAGGCCCGCTTCATTGGCTACAAAACACTCCACGGCACTGTCCACCACGCCGCCAATGGCAAGCGCCCGCAAAAACTCCACCCGCTCCGTGGGATCTTGGATTTCCCGTACCGTATCAGGCCACCACGAATTGCATTTCGGCGGCACTAGCGGACAGAGCAAGTCATACACTTCGTCATAGGTCACCCGCCCGCGCCGAAACCCATCCTCAATATCCGCCACGGAATAGCTAATATCGTCGGCAGCTTCTACTAAATATGCCAGCGGGTGCCGCGCCCACGCGCGAATTCCGGGATGCTGCGGCGTGGCATTTTTAGGATCTGGCAAGGTGTCCAGAGAATACCCGTTTTTCAAAGTTATTTCTAAAGGTTGCAGCCCGTCACGCTCCAGAGGGACAAGTCCAAGCTGTTCCGCGGCGCGGGCAAAAAGGGACCGGTCCGCCGTGAATAACCCAAATTTCTTGTACCCCCCGTCCGTCGGCAGTTCCATCCGGGCGGCATCACAGGGATACTTGGCAAATGCCCCCAGCACCGCGCAGGTCAGCCGCATGCCGCAGGGGCGGTCCGGGAACTGGAGCCGGTTGAGAATACGAAAACCCTGCGCGTTGCCCTCAAAATACAATAAATCCAGCACTTGCGCAGGCAGTTGCTCCAAAGGAGCTTCCGCCATGGCACCCAACTGGGGGGCTTCCGCGCTCGCGGGGGCACCCGGCGCGTCCGGGAAAGCAGCACTAGGGCATGGGTCCGTTCTTGCCGCTTCCGCGCTAATAGCTCCAAGAATTTCTTGTCCCAGCGGATGCGAGCGGAACCATTCGCGAATGGCATCTTCCCCGCTATGTCCAAAGGGCGGGTTGCCCATATCGTGCGCCAGCGTGGCGGTAGCCACCACGGTACCCAGATCATCCCGCGACACACCGTCCACAGGCGTCGCCGCGAGAAGACTCTCTCCCGCCCGAATGCCCAGCGTGCGCCCAATATTCCCCGCCTCCAGACTATGCGTCAGGCGTGTGCGCACATAGTCCGTTTCCGCCAGAGGAAATACCTGTGTTTTATCCTGGAGACGGCGAAACGCCGAGGAAAACGTAATACGATCATGGTCGGTATTAAACGGCGTGCGCCCCTGCTGGCTGACAGGCCGGGACTGGCCCAACCGAATGGGGGAAAGCAACCGTTCCCATTGCATACAGGTCATGTGATTCCTTTATACGACTCTTTTGAAAAACAAGGGGCTGGCGCAACAAGGCCGGGCATCGTATCCTGTTCCCGGTCACGGGGATACGGCGGGCCACAGACAGGCACCCCACCCCGTTACGGCCTGCATACTTCAGGAGTCACGCATGTTGCAACCGTATTGGCAAAGCCTGCCCCCCGCCCTGCGGGCCAAGCTGCTTCCCGGCACACTGGGCAGCTTTCAATGCCTGCATCTGGCATCCTCCGTGCTGGAAGCCGCCACCACACAAGCGGGGGCACAGCCCGGAACGGCCTCAGTACAAACACTGCTCCACACGGGGTACGGGCTTCTTTGCGGCGCGTGGGAAGACGATCCGCTCAATGGCGATCTTGCCCGTCAATTGCTGCAATTAGACTCGCGGATCGCGTCACACTGGCAGTCCGCTCCGCTAGGGGTACGGCTTTCTCCAGAATGGCGTGCCGCGCTCCAGCAGCTTGGCAATGCCTTTTCGCGTCCCGCGGCCTTACGCTATTACCAAAAGTTAGCCCAACAGGCGGACTATGACCGCATCATGGCTTATCTGGATGGCGAACGTGCCAAAGCCCCGGACAACCTCTACTGGCTGCAACAAATTTTAGCGGTGGGCGAACTCGCGGGCCAACTCGACTGGGCACTGGACCATGTGCGAACACACTGGCCCCGCACCGCGCCAGCCTCTCTGCGGACTGCCGTGGAGGCGCATACGCTGTGCGCCATGGGTAGGCATGCCGACGTACTGGCCCTGCCCAACGGGCCGGAACTGGAGTGCAGCACACTGTTTACCCTACGCCGCGCACACAGCCTGTGGGCAACCGGAGCACGCCAGAAGGCGCTTTCGCTGTGGACTGACATACTCCACACCCGCCCATGGCAGGTAAACCTTTTGCTGCGCCTCCACGACGCAGTTACCACCACAGACACCCCGCCGACCGAAGCGGAGTGCGCGGCGACGATGGGACGCACCGTGGCCCTGCTGTATTCATGGAACAAGGCGGACGACCTTGACCGCGCTCTGGAAGCGCTGGCCCCTTCCGCGCCGGGACTCGCGCATATTGTGGCGCTCAACAACGGCAGCACCGACGACACGGGTGCTGTTATGAACGCTTGGCAGGAAAGGCTGGGGAAGCGCATGCGGGTGGTGCACCTGCCCGTCAACGTAGGTGCCCCCGCAGCCCGGAACTGGCTGAAACAGCTGCCAGAGGTCCGCGATGCCAATTTTGTGGCCTATTTGGACGATGATGCCGTGCTCCCCGGCGACTGGCTGCGGCACATGGCACGCGCCATTCTCACCTGCCCGGACGCCTCTGTGTGGGGCGGAAAAATTCTGGACCACCACGCGCCGCATGTGGTGCAGTCTGCCGACCTGCATATAGCCGTTGCTCCCGCTCCGAACGCGGGGGAAGACACCCCCTTCAGCCCGCATCTGGCCCATGGCGAACCGTTCAACGTCACGGACATTCACGCCCAAGTTGCCGATACGGGCGGATTCAATTACATTCGGCCCTGTCTTTCCGTCACAGGTTGCTGCCATCTTTTCCGCGCAGAGGCACTCATGGAATGCGGCGATTTTTCGCTGACGCTTTCCCCCTCGCAGTATGATGATCTGGAACATGACCTACGGCTTGCCACCAAGGGCGGTCATTGCGCCTATACGGGCTTCCTTGCCGTGCGGCATGGCAAGCGCACGGGAAAATCCGTACAGATGTCAGCCGCCCAGTTCGGAAACGGGCTGGGCAACAAATACAAACTGCACGCCATGTATTCCAGAGAACAAGTGGAAGCCATGCACTGGCGGGAATGCCAACTCATGGAACAGGATTTGCTTAACAAAGCGCGGACACTGGACCAACAGCTCGGCGAAATTTCCCCGTCCATCTGATAGACCGAAGCGACTCCATGCCACGGCGCGTAAAACATTCGGAACGCGCCCTGTGCCCACGATCACACAGCCCTCTACCCAAATGAGTACGTTATGCATGTCAACTATTTGATTATTGGCGCTGGCCCCACCGGATTGGGAGCCGGACATCGCTTGCAGGAACTGGGCGAACAAAGCTTCCTGTTACTGGAAAAAAACGCCTACACTGGCGGGTTGGCGACCAGTTTTCGGGACGATGCGGGATTCACGTGGGATCTGGGCGGACACGTGGTCTTTTCCCACTACGGTTATTTTGACCGGCTCATAGAAAGCCTTCTGGGTGACGAATTTTTGGAGCATCAACGCATCGCCAGCGTGCGTATGCTGAATCGCTGGGTACCCTACCCCTTCCAAAACAATCTGCGGCATCTGCCCCGCGAGGTCCAATGGGAAATCGTGGACGCCATGCTGCCCGGCAAACGCCCGGAAACCACTCCCACCAACTTCCGCGAATGGATAGACGTGGTTTTTGGCGCGGGCATAGCCCGGTATTTCATGGTGCCGTATAATTTCAAAGTATGGGCCACCCCGGCGGAGCGCATGGCCTACCACTGGATAGGCGAACGGGTTTCCGTTGTGGATCTGGAAATGGTTCTGAAAAACCTTATTCTCGATCAGGACAACCGCACGTGGGGGCCGAACAATATCTTCCGGTTCCCACTACGCGGTGGGACGGGTGACATTTTCACCAGACTGGGCAACCGGCTGGGCGACCACGTTCGCCGCAATGTTAAGGTTGTCAGTGTTGACCCCGTGGGCAAAACCGTCACCACCACTACCGGCGAAACCATCTCATACAACCATCTGCTGAATACCGGCCCGCTGGATCTGCTGGTAACAGAAGCCATTAACACCCCTAACGAGGAACTACGCGCCGCAGCGGGTAATCTTGCGCACAACTCTGTCTTCGTGGCGGGAGTGGGGGTGGACGGCATGCGTGACGATCCCGCGTGCTGGATGTATTTCCCGGAAGACAATGCACCGTTCTACCGCGTGACCAATTTTCACAACTATTCCCCCAACAACGCAGCCCGGCCCGGCGCTTCCCGCGCACTGATGTGCGAAATTTCCTATTCCGCCCACAAACCGGAAACCCTTTCCTCACTTATGGATGCCACCGTGGACGGGCTGGTAAACACCTCGCTCATGGACAAGACGGACCGCACGCGCATTCTCTCCCGCTGGTCACAGGCCATAGACTACGGGTACCCCGTGCCCACGTTAGAGCGAGATGCCTCTCTGCGGATACTCCAGCCATGGCTGGAAAGTTGTGATATTTACTCCCGTGGACGCTTTGGCGGCTGGCAATACGAAGCTGCCAACATGGACCATTCCGTCATGCAGGGCGTGGAGTGGGCAGAGCGCATGGTGCAGGGGCGGCGCGAAACAACCTATGTGGTCAAATAATCCACGAATTATCAGGCCATAGCGCCAGCCCAGTGCACTGAAACGCGGCATCAGGCCTGCTCCAACTCCGCAATCAACGCCGCCAGTTCACCCGTCTGTTTGCCCAATTGGGCAACCGTCTGCGCGGCAGCCTGCATAGCCGTGCTGGTTTCCTCGGATATTCGCGTAATATCCGTAACAGAGGCGTTTATCTCCTCCGTAGCGGAAGACTGCTGCTCCGCCGCTGTGGCGATGGCTCTCACCTGATCAGACGATTCCATCGCCAGCGAAACGATACGCGTGAGTAATTCTTCGGATTGAGTCACATCCGTCATGGATTTCGCCAGAGTATCCCGCGTGCCTTCCATGCTGGACAACGTGTCCCGCACGGCCCGCTGAATGGCGGTAATGGATTGCCCCACTTCCTTGGTGGCGCTCATGGTCTTTTCCGCCAGCTTCCGCACCTCATCCGCCACCACGGCAAAACCCCGTCCGGCATCGCCCGCGCGGGCAGCCTCTATGGCGGCGTTTAGCGCCAAAAGGTTGGTCTGGTCCGCGATATCCTCAATAGTCTGGGCGATAGCGCCGATACCGTCCGCCTTGTGGCTCAATTCGTTCACCGAAGTGTACACAACCTGAAATCCGTCGTGCGCCGCCCCCACATCGCGCAGCACGGCAGAAAACTCCGTTGCGCCCTGTCCCGCCACATCGCGGGACTGCTCCGAGAGCGTAGCCGTGGTTTCAGCATTTCTGGCTATTTCCAGTACGGATGCGCTCAATTCCTCCACTGCCGAGGCGGTTTCCGCCACCCGCAGGGACTGCGCTTGTGCCCCGTTACTCGATTCCTCAATGCGGGCGGAAAGATCGCCGGAAGCCGAAGACACCACATGCACCACGTCCCGCAGCCGCAGGGCCGCGTGTTGCATGCCTTCCCGTCGTGCCGATTCCGCACGGCGGGTTGCCTCTTCCGCTTCTCGCCGGGCTGTTTCCGCCTGCTGGGCACTGTCACGGGACTCTTCCGCACGCCGTTCAGCTTCCCCCATTTTTGCCCGCAGCGAATCGAGCATGGAAACCATAGCTCCTCTCAGCACGGCAAATTCACTCCGAAAGCCGTCGGGAGCCGTGGTGTCCAACTTTCCTTCCGCAACAGACTGGGAAAACGAAGCCAGCGACAGCAGCGGCATAATGATAATGCGGTTCAGCGCGAATACGATAAGGCCGAAAAGGAGAAACAGCGCCACTGCCACGCCTATAGTCGCGCGCGTGTTGGCCTCGGTGAGACGATCGGCTCTGGCAAACAATTCCGCATCGGGCACGGCGATTCCCAGCCCCATACCCGTGGGCGAAACACTGTAAAAAATGGTGTAGGGCGTCCCGTTAAACGAGGAGGAACGCTGCACGGAAGTGCCCGGCGGGACGGCGAGCATTTTTTCCGCATCCGGGAAAGGCAATTGCACCGCGGATTGCAGCAACAGCCCGCTATCCGCTGGGTAGGCCGCGATAAGCCCGCTGCGGGTGTCCACCGCGAATGCCACGGACGAAGGGGTGATGCGGATATCTGCCACCGCGTCGCGCAAACCCTGAATGCTCACATCCAGCGTAGACATACCCGCAATGCGCCCTTTCGGGCCATACATGACTCCGCCCAGCGTAATCATGAGCGTATCAGACTGGGTGTCAAGAAAGGGCGCGGACTGGTAAACCCGCTCAGGCCGAACGGTACCCCTATCCCACCCTGCGGGAATGGCCTGTGTATACCACGGCTGGTTTACGTAATCATATTCCGGGGTGTTGTAGTCCATGGTCAGGACAACCTTTCCGTTATCCCACCACGCATAGGGACCGAAATATTTCCGGCCCGTATCAAAGACGTATGGCTCATACCATAACCCACTGCCCACTGCCTTGGGGTAGCGGGCCGTGGTCCGCATGATCAGGTCGTTAACCTCTTCAGCGATATTCGCGCCTGTGCGCTCCCGGATAAGCAGCAAAGTTTCGCCAGCAGAGGCCATACTTGCCGCGCCATCCTGCATGGTGGCCATGTAGGTGTTAATCTTTTCCGTTTCCGTGGCAATGCGGTGCTCCACGGCGGCTCTGGTTTCTGCGACGTAGTCCCGCTCCATAGCGCGCATGTTGCGCAGCAACACCACGTAGCCCCCCAGTGCCACCACGATGGTGGCCCCCACAAGCAATAACGCTTTGTAACGAACGGAGATGCTCATTGGCGCCCCTCCTGTAGCAGTGTATGCGCGGTGACTGAGTTGTCCCAAACTCCTCTGGAAAGATAGCCTCTATAGTATGCCAAAATGATGAACAAATGCACGGTTATTCTCGTCCTAACGCCACGCACGCCCCGGATGCTGGCGCTCCCGGCGTGTATATGAATTCCGCTTCCTTGAAGAACACACCGCCGCACCCCGGCCTTGTCGTCCAGTTCTTCAGCCAGCGGTTCACGCGGGCCGGGCTGTTTAGCGAAGGGGTATGAAAGTATTGCACCGGACGCGTGAAGATTGTTTTATGATCTAATTCAGCAAAAATATCCGCCAAAAAATTCACCTGCTGCCATAAAGGCGGAAACGGCGTTTCAGCGGAACCAAAAAGATCATATATCCGCAGATGAGACGGTCCGCTACGGGCCGGGACCAGCACACCTGCCGCTCCACCGCCAAGCGGAACTCCGGCCGTGGACAGGCGGTCCGCCAACAACCGCAGCTCTGGTATCAAGTGAGCCGTCTCTCCCTGCGCCACACCTTCCGGTGAAATAATTTCGTCCGTGGCGGCATCCCACAGCACAGCACACCCAAGGTAGCGGGCGCAATGCATGGTGCCTCCCAAGTGACCGCCACGCGCGAGGCGAAACGCTTCCACATCATGGGGGAACACGGACGGGCGCAACGCGCTGCGAGCCATGCTTGCGAGAACAATAGGCATGCTCAGGCCTTGTACCCTATGGCGCGCAGAAAGCCCTTACGCTTGGCGACATCTTCTTCTCCTTCCACGCCAGCCGGAGCGAATCCGTCTATGACGCCCATAACCCCGCGCCCCTGTTCCGTCTGCGCCACCACAACCTGAAGGGGATTCGCCGTGCAGCAAAACAGGCGCACCACTTCCGGCACATTCAACAACGTATTCTTGATATTAATGGGGAACATATCGCGCATGAAGAGAAAAAACGTGTGTCCCGCGCCCACGGCCTGTGCATTTTTGCGGGCCAGCTCCATGAGGGCCGCATCCGTTCCGGTGAGGCGAATGAGACAATCGCCGGAGGCCTCGCAAAAGGCCAGACCAAACTGCGCACCGGGAACCGCGCCAACTATTGCCTCATGCACATCTTCCACTGTCTTGATAAAATGAGACTGCCCGAACACAAGGTTAAGCAGATCAGGGTTTTCCACGGGAATAAGCGTAAATTCCATACGTATCTCCTTTATGGCGCGCCGCCGCGCTGTATAGGCATACTCTGCCGCCGAAGGCATAAAACCGCAAGACCGGGGATGCGCCCGGTGTCCTCTCAGTTCCCACGGCATATAATATGGCAAAAGGGCGGTCGCGCATGGCGACCGCCCTCTAATAAGGCAACCGAGTGTGGAACGCGGAGGCGCTCACTCCCGTGTCTAGAATGCTAAAACGCCTTTGGGCAAAGGTACGCCAAGCGCCATGGAGAACAACGCGTAAAGGCCGATAATGACAACCACGCCGACAACGCTATGGATAGCAAGATGACGCGCCGTTATTTTGATGCTGGGGTCTGCCAGAGTCACCATGGCTACATACGCCAGGAAACCGGAAAGCAAAAATCCCAACGGACGCATCAGGAAACACCAAATCAGCAGAATGACGATGGTTGCCACGCCGCGCAGTAGCCAACGGTTTTCACACGCATCGGCTTCCTCTGCTTCACCGCCCACCAGACCGAAACGGGAAACCACCACGTATCCGATGGAGCACCCGAACAGCACAATGGCGAAGGTTTTGGGGAAGATGGAGGCCATCTCCGAATACGCTCCCGCGGCAAACCACACATACAGGGCTACAATGGCAAACAAGAGCGAAACAACAACGCTTCCGAGATCACGCTTTTTCATGCTGCCTCCCTATGCCTTGGCGAAACGCTTACGCAGACGGCTGGAGATGATGGGGTAGAACAGCGCCAGCACGATAAGCACAATGATCCCCTGCGAAACAGGACGACCAAAGAAACTGCCCATCAGATTGTTGGTGGCGTTGCCAATAAGGTAGTTCTGGACAAATCCCTGTTCCGCAATAGGGCCAAGAATAATGCCGAGCACAATGGGGGACGGGGGGAACCCAAACCGGTTCAGCACCCAGCCCACGGCACCAAGACAAACCATGATGAGGCTGTCACCGGGGTTGTTATTAATGGCGAACGATCCCACAACACACAGCACGGCAATGGCAGGAACCAAGATTGCCTTGGAGAAGCTGGCGATGGAGCGATACGCATAACGCCCGATAAGCAGACCTACCGGCAGCATCAGCAAGGAGGCGATGAGCAGGCCATAGATGAAGGTGTAGACGATGTCCCCGTTTTCCGTGAACAACGCGGGACCGGTCTTAATGCCCTGCACAAGCAACGCGCCCATGATAACGGCATCGGGCGGAGTGCCCGGCACACCAAGCACCAGAGTGGGAATGAAGCCGCCACCCACGGTAGCGTTGTTGGCTGATTCCGTAGCCAGCACGCCGTCCGGGACGCCTTTGCCGAATTCTTCCTTGCGGGGCGAGGTACGGCGGGCTTCCGAGTATGCCACAAGGCTGGCAACAGAGCCGCCTGCGCCGGGCAGAATACCGATAAGAGTACCCAGCACCGAACTGCGCACCAAGTTCACTTTATTTTGCAACGAGAGAGCAATAGCTTCCTTCAAACGGTAGCCCTTGCCTTCAGCCGGCATTTCCAGATGGCGCGTGCAGGTGGTCACAAGGTCGATAAGCACGGGCATGCAATAAAGACCTATCAACGCAGCCACAATGTCAATGCCGCCCAGCAGATGGTCAGAACCGAAGGTGAAGCGCACGTCGCCACCCACCACGGCTACACCAACTGTGGAACAGAGCATACCAAATGCTGCTCCAGCAAAGCCTTTGAGCACGCTGCCGTTGGAAAGCGAAGCAATAAGGGTAAGGCCAAAAAGGGCTATCCAGAAATACTCACTGGGGCCAAATTGCAAAGCGAATTCAGCAAGAATGGGGGAAAGCCATAAGAGCATAAAAACGCCGAAGACCCCGCCTACCACAGAGGCAATGGTCGCCAGCGAAATAGCGAGGTCGCCATCACCCTTTTTAGCCATGGGGAAGCCGTCAAAGGTAGTGGCAATGGCGGAAGGCGTTCCCGGCGTATTCACCAGAATAGCCGCGAAAGCCCCGCCATAGATAGCACCCATGTAAATAGCCCCCAGCATGATGAGTCCT
Source organism: Pseudomonadota bacterium (assembly GCA_023460395.1). GTDB lineage: Bacteria > Desulfobacterota > Desulfovibrionia > Desulfovibrionales > Desulfovibrionaceae > Halodesulfovibrio. Next base: position 88,487 of record JAEWQB010000024.1, read on the forward strand.
GAGGTCGGGTCCATGGAGAACGTGAGAGGAACCAGCACCGCCACAGCCATGGTGGCGGAAAGCCCTGGCAACGCACCTATGACCGTACCGGCAGTCACCCCGACGAGGCTCAGCAGCAGGTTTATGGGCGTGAGCGCATTGAGGATATAATCAATTCCAGACATGTTTCACCTGCAGGTACCCCGCCTCCGTCCGTTCGCACCCGGACGGAGGCGGGAATTGGTTATTTTATGAGGCCAAGCTGCTTAGCGGCGTCAAAGTATTCCTGTTCCGCAGCCTTCAGGTATGCGGGCACTTCTTCGTAAGGCACGTCAACCATGGAGAAGCCAGCGGCAATCATCTGCTGACGATATTCGGGGTCATGGTTAAGTTTGCCCAACATATCGGAAACCTGCTTGCACACAGCGGGGGGCGTGTTTTTAGGCACAGCCAGACCGCGGTATGCGCCACCAACGTAATCGTAGCCCTGTTCCTTAAAGGTGGGAACATCGGGGAACAACGGATGACGTTCTTCAGTGGCAATACCCAACATGCGGACCTTGTCACCCTGTGCCACACCGACGGTGGTGTAGCCCCAGTGTGCGTTCACCTGCTTGCCCAAGCATGCCAAAGTGGCGTCGCCGGTGGACTTGAAGGGAATGTAGGTGGTCAGAATGCCAGCCTTGGAGTCGAAGATGGTTTTTGCCACATGGTTATTGGCATAGGAACCAGTTCCGGCAACAGTGATGCCGCCGGGCATTTTCTTAGCGGCTTCCACAAAATCGGCCAGCGTCTTGTACGGGCTGTCCGCGGGAACCACCAGAGCGTCGGGGGTGAAATGGAAGAAATAGACATTAATCATGTCTTCCAAAGTGAAACCGCTGCCGGTTTGCAGGGGCTTAAGCACGATATGGGGCAGGTTGGTCCCCATAATGGTATAACCGTCTGTGGGGTACTGGTTCAGCGAGCTCCAGCCCACAGCACCGCCCGCACCGGGCTTATACTGAACAACCATTTCGTGACCAAAAAGGCGACGAAAATGCTTCTGTTGGATACGGGCCGCGATGTCAGATTCACCACCGGGGCCGAAGGGAACGATGTAGTTCACATTTTGATCGGGATATTCCGCCTGCGCAGCGCCTGCAAATCCCAAAACAAAGGCCAACAACACCAGAACATGCATGACTTTTTTCATAGCTTCACTCCTTCGTATATATTTTGAGGCTCTTTCTCTGCCTAGAAAGAGCCTCAAACAAACCACTGCCAATATGAGTAGTCGCGGGCTCTGCGCCTAGGCGCTACGATACAGCTTGGTCATGACGAACTCGCGATGGCCCAGCGCTTCGGTGCTGGTCATGCGGCCGTTCACGGTGTCAAGCATGAGGTCGAGCAGGTTTTCCCCTGCTTCGTCCATGTTGATTTCGCGACGCAGCACACCGGAAACGTCCAGGTCAATGTGTTCGCTCATGGTGCGCACGGTACGGGGGTTAGCCGAAATCTTAATCACAGGCACAAGGGGGTTGCCGATGATGTTGCCCTGACCCGTGGGGAAGAAGTGCACCACGGCGCCGCCAGCGGCAACCAAGGTAACCATTTCTGCTGCTGCGGAAGAAGAGTCCATGAACCACAGACCGGGACCAGCAGGAGTTTCTGCGGGTTCCAAACAACCGTCAACCACGCATTCCTTACCGATCTTCTGGATGTTGCCCAGAGCCTTTTCTTCAATCGTGGTCAGACCACCAAGGATGTTGCCCTTGGTCGGCTGCGAGTCAGACAGGTCGTTGGTCTTGTTCGCAAGGATGAAGTCGTTGTAGTCGTTCCACATTTTCATGAAAGCTTCGCGCACTTCGGGAGTGCGGCAACGTCCGGCCACCAGATGTTCGCCACCGGTGATTTCGGAAGTTTCACCGAAGAACAGGGTGCAGCCTTCTTTGTACAGTTTGTCAAAGGCGTTACCCACGGTGGGGTTAGCGGCAATACCGGAGGTGGTGTCAGATTCACCGCACTTGGTGGAAACCCACAGGTCTTTAATGGGGCATTCCACACGCTGCAGGGTGCTTGCCCACTGTACCAGTTCCTTGGCCTTGCGGGAAGCAGCAGCGATGGTAGCGATGTCGCCGTTCTGCTCAATGGAGAAACCAAACACCGGTTTGCCGGTTTTGGCAATACCATCGGTGATAACCTTGGTCCATTCGGGTTCAATGCCGATCACAACAACAGCAGCCACGTTGGGGTTGCTGCCAGCACCGATAAGGGTGCGGAAATGCAGCTCAAGGTCGGCACCAAACTGAAGGCGACCATAGTGGTGAGGAATGGCCATGGTTCCCTTGATGTTGTTGGCCACAGCTTCACATGCTGCGTTGGAAAGGTCGTCAAGGGGAAGGATAACCACATGGTTACGGACGCCTACGCGGCCATTCTCGCGCTTGTATCCCAGAAAAGTAGAAGCCTTCATGTTTACCACCTTTTCGTCTTTACATTGTGAACGTGGAGATGCTCGCCGCGCTTGATGGGCTTAACCACGCGACCGATGTCCGTGCCGTACTTGATAACGGTGTCGCCTTCTTTCAGATCGATGAGTGCGATCTTGTGCCCGATCGGAATGTCATTGAGCACTTCGAAAGTCAGGGTCTTGTCTTCCGCCATCACCCAGCCGTTCAGGGTTTGGCCGGCCTTTACGCCTTCCACCACGACGACCCCAACGGAGTCGCCCATTTCGTGAACCAAGAAGTGAGTAGTCATGTTCCCTCCGAATGAATTTGTTGGGTCTTGTGTATTATGTCTTATATAAGATGTCAACGGGACCTTAAAATTTTTTTACGGCTACCATCAATATAATCACATAGCCTCAAGGATTGTGTTCCAACAATACGCTGTTATTTTTGAATATATGAAAAATGGAGTGATACGCCGCACCTATTTTTGGAAAATATCCGTTCTGGAAAATGGACAGTCTTATAGCAGTATACTTTTTTTACGTTTCAGGATAAGAAACAAAAGATACTTCCATATTCCCAGGAGATACGAACTGTTATGAAACTTCGATCAGCCCCCCTCTACAAGCTTGTTAAGGAATCTATTCTGACAAGGATTGCCGAGGGTGAGTGGGCGCCCGGCTCTTTCCTGCCCAGTGAACCTGTTCTGGCGGAGGAGTACGACGTGAGCCATGGCACGTTGCGCCGCGCGCTGGACGAACTAACCCGCGAACGCCGCCTTGTCCGGTATCAGGGCAAGGGGACCGCCGTTGCCCTGCTGGATTCAGACCGGGCACTCTTTCAGTTTTTCCAAATTTTTCGTGAGAATGGCGACCGGGTACTGCCCACATCAAAAAATTTGAGTATAGAACTGGGCGCGGGACGCACAGATGGCGCCAATGCCGAAGAAGCCGCAGCCCTGCTGGTATCTCCGGGAGAACGCGTCATACGCATTGAGCGCGTCCGCCTTATTGATGGCGTGCCGGTCTTTAGCGAGTACATCACCCTTCCCGCAAGCCGCTTCCCGCAGTTTCAGGATGTGCCCCCCACCAAGATTCCCAACACGTTGTATGACTTCTTTCAGACCACATACGGCGTGACCATTGCTCACGCAAAAGAATGCCTCACCGCCGTAGCCGCCAGCAAACAGGACGCCATACGCCTGCATGTGGAGCCGGGCACCCCCCTGCTGGCTATTTCGCGTATATCATATGATATCAAGAACTCGCCTGTCGAACTACGCAAGTCGAACATGATGACCAACGGGTTTTACTATTATTCCGAGTTCCAAGGGTAATTTCGGCTTACCTGACCCCCTCTGATCCCGATACAAAAACGCAGAACAGGCGTTGGAGTTACTCCAACGCCTGTTCTGCTCTTCGCGGGCCGCTTCTGCTTGTTCCGCAACATGGGGGCGGCCCCGCCTGCCGCGAAATATCTACACCTTCCACCCCACGGGCATCACCAGCATAGGATGGTGGTTGGGCGGCAAATCCAGCATGTCCATCAATTCCTCTTCCCGGAACCCCCCTACGCAGGTGGTACCCAAGCCAAGCGCTTCCGCCTGAAGGTAGGCGTTTTGCGACATATGCCCGGCTTCAAAAAAGGCATAGGCCACGCCACGTTCGCCAAATTTTTGCTGGATACGTTCAAAGGAGGCGGTAATTACCAGCAGGGCTGGCGCGGCCTCCATCCAGTCCTGCTCAAGACACATCTCGGCAACCTCTGCCCGCAGATCGCCTTCCTGCACGGCTTCCAGTGAGTGACTCAGGGGCAGATACCGGAACACCCCCGGCTCCAGTCCCTCCACCTCGCCTGCCACCACGTACACCTCCATAGGAAAAAGGGCGGCGTGCGACGGCACGGTGCGGCGGTTCCACGGCCCTTCCTCGCTCACGCCATATACGGCCCAAAGCAATTGCCCCAGAGAATCGGGCGTCAGTGGCTCCTCGGCGAATTCACGAATGGACCGGCGGTTGGCCAACGCTGTTTCCACAGAAAGGGGGCCTTCCGTCATCGGCTCAGGAAATTGCATATATTCTTCCTTTATAGAAAGGGGGATGGGTATATTTTTTCACCAGCGCGTTAGTCGCCATCGCCGGAAGGCAAAGACACCACAGAGGAAAGCAGCGCCCCGGAAATTTCCTTGGCGGTACGCAAAATAATCAGGGTGCGCGTGGCATACACGGGTTCAATGTCATTTATCTGCATGAGAATACGTTCCAGCGAATCTGTGTCGCTACACCGGATTCTCACCAGAAAACATTCTTCCCCTGTCATATGATAGGCTTCTTCCACACCATCTATGGCGGCGATAGCCTGCCCCACTTCCGGCGCAAGCCGGTGCGGCGTAATTTTCACACTGACGAATGCTGAGAGGGGTAATCCCAACGCCGAAGGCTCCACCTGCACGGAGTAACCCCGGATGATACCGCGCTCTTCCATCTTGCGGATGCGTTCAAACACCGCCGAGGTGGTCATGCCCAGTTGACGGGCTATCTCCGCATTGGATATGCGGGCGTTTTCCTGAAGAATCGTCAAAATTCTCCGGTTTTTCTCGTCAATCTGAATTTTGTTTTTCATAATCAGGACAGATAGGCATAACCCGTAAAAAGGTCAAGAAGACCGGAAGTCCCGGTCGCGCCGCCCTTGCTTTTACTTGCTCTGGGGCCTTGATCGTGATAGCCGCAAGCATGTTCGATTTTGATATTGCACTCAGCATGCGCAAGGTTTCCATTGCGCTTGTCCCCATGCTTCTGGGCATGGTCTGTCATGAGGTCGCCCATGGCTGGGCCGCGTATCGGCAGGGAGATCCCACGGCCAAAAATCTTGGTCGTCTCACCCTGAATCCCTTACCGCACATTGACCCCACAGGAACGCTGGTTTTCATCCTCACCGCGCTCACCAGCCCGTTCGTTATCGGCTGGGCAAAGCCTGTTCCGGTCAACCCCCGGTATTTCCGCGACCCGCGCAAAGGCATGATGCTTGTCTCCCTTGCCGGTCCGCTGACCAACTTCCTGCTGGCTATTCTTTTTGGCTTGGGATACCGGCTGGTTGCCGAAAGCATTGTCTCCGGCGGTGCCATATCAAGCGTGCCTAGTGTGCACAATGGCACGCAAGAATTTTTGCTTTCCATGTGCGGCATGGGGGTGTGGATAAATCTTACCCTGTGCTGGTTTAATCTTATGCCTATTCCACCATTAGATGGCAGCAAAATCGCAGCCGGGCTTATGTCGCCGCAGATGGCACGCACCTATTTGCAGGTAGAGCGCTACGGTCTTGTCATTGTCATGCTGCTGCTTGCCTCCGGGCTGTTGGGTAAGGTGGTATGGCCCCTTGTGGATGGGTCTGCGCGACTTATTTCTGCTCTCATCGGCATCTAGGCCCGCACTGGACCATGCCATTCATATTCTTCGGAGGAACCGATGACTCAACAACGCACTGTATCCGGCATGCGGCCCACCGGCCCGTTGCACCTGGGGCACTATTTTGGAGTGATCAAAAACTGGGTGGAACTGCAAAAAGAAATGGACTGTTTTTTCTTCGTAGCCGACTGGCACGCCCTGACCAGCGACTACGCAGACCCCGCCCGCGTTAAAAGCTTCGTCCCTGAGCTGGTAAAAGACTGGGTTGCCTCCGGCCTGAACCCCGAAGAGTGCGTCATCTTCCAGCAGTCTCTGGTAAAAGAGCACGCGGAGTTGAATCTTTTGCTCGGCATGGTCACGCCTTTGGGCTGGCTGGAACGCTGCCCCACATATAAAGAGCAACGCGAGCAGATCACAAACAAAGATCTGGGCAACTTCGGTTTCCTCGGCTACCCCGTCCTCATGGCTACTGATATCTTGATGTACCGCCCGCAGTGGGTGCCGGTAGGACAGGACCAGTTGCCTCATATTGAAATGACACGCGAAATCGCACGTCGCTTTAACTTCCTGTACTCCAACGAATTCTTCCCGGAACCACAGGCCAAGCTTACGCCGGAAGCCAAACTGCCGGGGTTGGATGGCCGCAAGATGTCCAAAAGCTACAACAACTCCATCTATTTGCGCGAATCCATGGAAGAAATAACCCCCAAGGTCCGCGGCATGTTGACGGACCAGAACCGTCTGCGCAAGACGGATGCGGGCAACCCGGACATCTGTAACCTCTTCCCGTACCATGTCCTCATGACCGATGCGGAAACGCAGGCAGAAATCCGTTCCGGCTGTACCAGCGCTTCGCTGGGCTGTGTGGAATGCAAAAAACTGCTTCTTGCATCGTTGGAACGCTTTCTCGCGCCGATTCAGGAACGCCGCCACGCCCTTGAAGAAAAGCCGGACCTTGTACGCGACATTATTCAGTCGGGTTCGGACCGTGCGCGCGAACACGCCCGCAAGACCATGGAAGGCGTGCGCGAACTGATCCATTTCGATTTTTAGGCAACACGGTTCCGCCCGGCTGGAGACAGACATTCCAATCGGGCGGACCACGTAGTCCCGCGTCCTCACCATAGGCCGGACCATGGCAGCGGCCCGTATAATTCTGCCCCGGCCCAATTTGGCCTAATCTGACCCGATCTGGCCCCCCCCGGCCTATCCGGCCCCGCACGGGACCTCTCGCAGACCCCGCCGAGACCGGTGCAAACCTGAAAGGAGCACCTATGGTCCCCCCTCTCGGCCCACACGAAATTAGCCCCGCCTCTGCCAGTGCCGCACCAGACGATGTCGCAGAAGAAACTCAGGCATTTCTGGATAGCCTGCCGGAAATTTCCGACGGCGAAACCTTCCGGTTTGCCTGCCACCCCGGCGTGCCCTGCTTCAACGCCTGCTGCCGCGACCTTACCATGCCATTGGCCCCGTATGATGTGCTGCGGCTGCGGCAAGAACTGGGCATGGACAGCGAAGAATTCATCGCCACCCACACCGCCGTGGGGCAGTACCCCACTGGCTACCCTGTGCTGTATCTTAAAATGAGCGCCACGCCAGAACGTACCTGCTCCTTTCTCACCCCCGCAGGGTGCTCCGTATACCCTAGCCGCTCCGCTGCGTGCCGCACCTACCCGTTAGGCCGCGCCACACGCGAGGACGAGCAGGGCCAGCTTGTGGAACGCTATTTTTTGGTACACGAGCCGCACTGTCTGGGCTTTTCAGAGCGCAGAGAGTGGACGCTGTCCACGTGGTTGCACGATCAGGAATTGCCGGAGTACAATCGGTGGAATGACCGCTACATGCACCTCATGGCGCGGCAGCAGCGCACGGGGCACCCGCTTGCGCAAAAGCACGCCACGCTTTGCACCCTCGCCTTTTACCGGCTGGACCGCTTTGCGGGATTTTTGCAGAGCACAGGCGTGATGGAACGTCTGGTCATGGATGATGCGTGGAAGCAGCGCGTGCTGGATGACGAAGCAACGCGGCTGGAGTTCGCGTTCGACTGGATAGAGTTGGTTCTCTATGGTGAAAACCCCAAGCTGAAAATCAAATCCTGACGGAGCCGCCATGCCTGCCACACACCTGTCCGCCACCACTCCGGTTGTGCCCACGCACCCGGCTATTTTCCGGGCCGACCAGCGGGCGCAGCTACTTGCCGCGCTGGAGCCGCATCGCGGACGCCGCATTGTCTTCACTAACGGGTGCTACGACCTGCTCCACCCCGGACACGTAGACCTTCTGGCACGGGCACGCATGCAAGGCGACCTGCTGGTTCTGGGGCTTAACAGCGACGCGTCTGTCCGCAGCCAGGGCAAAGGGGCGGACCGCCCCATAAACACCTTTGCCATACGGGCGTTTGTTCTGGCACATCTTGCCAGTGTGGACATGGTTGCCGAATTCACAGAGCCAACCCCCTACGAGCTCATCCGCGCCGTACAACCGCAGGTACTTATCAAAGGCGGCGATTGGTCCATAGACACCATTGTCGGTCGGGATATCGTGGAAGCCGCCGGCGGAGCTGTACTTAGCCTGCCGCTGCTCCCCGGATTTTCAACCACGGCACTGCTCACCCACATCCGACGGACTACCCCGTAATACTGCGAAATTCAGCGAAAAGCGTTCTTTTCGCAGCGGGAACCGCCACGGGCCTGCCGTGACTCCGAAGCACCGAAACGGCTTTCCCCAAACGAGCCGAAGCCCCTGCCGGACACACTCCGACAGGGGCTTCAACATGCCTAGGAAGAAAAAATTAGTTCAGGATGTAGCGCATGGGGTTTACGCACACACCGTTGATGCGCACTTCGTAATGCAGGTGCGGGCCGGTAGAGCGTCCGCTATTGCCCATGTAGCCCACAAGCTCACCACGGGTCACCGTCTGGCCTTCCTTCACCACAAACCGTTGCATATGTGCGAAACGGGTAGTCACCCCGCCACCGTGGTTGAGCACCACACAGTTCCCGTATCCGCCGTCCACTCCGCTAAAAGAAACCGTGCCCTTGGCGGAAGCGTAAATGGGCGTACCCCGGCGGTTGGAAATGTCTATCCCCTTATGGAATTCACGCCGACCGGTAAACGGCGAACGGCGCATGCCAAAAGGCGAAGTCACCCACCCTTCAGTGGGCCAGATGGACGGAGTGGAAGCAAGCAGTTCCCGGTTTTCGCGAAACTGCTGCATAAGTTCCTGCTGCTGCACCTCTTCCAGCCGTACTTCTGTGTTCAACTGATTGAGAAAGCTGTGCATCTTACGGGCCAGCATCTCCTGACGGTGTAGGGGCAAATAGCTCTCGGAAAAATCCTTGGGGCGGGAGCCGCCAATGGCGGAAGCGGTGTCACCCTGCTCTTTATCCAGATTGATCATCACGCGAAGCTTGGAGTCGAACTGCTGCACCCGTTGCAGGTCTTCCTGCACGTTCCGCAATTTGTTCGCCATGCTAAGAATCTGGTTATTCTGTTCCGCTACGGTTTTTTCCGCAGCGGTAAACTTTTGCTGTAATTTCTGATAGTCGGAAAGATACCGCCAAAAGACCACGTTTCCAGCGGCAAATACCAAGAATACGCTTACAAGCGCCACGCCCAGCCAGCCACGCAGAAAGAGCTTTCTGCACTGGCCGCAGTTTTCTTTAAAGATAACGATGTGGTACTTGTCAAAAAACATTGTCGCGTAAAACCTTTCTCCTCATATCATGCGCAAAAAAAAGCGCTCTCATTACAAAAAGATGCGAACTATTCTTACCTTAATTACTGTGATTCGCCTTGTAGTGTCAAGCCCAGCTGCCAACGGGTCAAGGCGTTAAAAACATTTTGTTTCAAGCCTTTATTTCGTGCTGCAAGGTCGCGGAAATCATCCATTACTTCCTTGCGGCGCGAATCGTTTGCCGAGGGACACGGGTTGCTCCACAGCGGCAACTCCCACTGCTTCACACACCGGGCGATTACCGCCTTTTCCACCATAAGCAGCGGTCGGATAACCATAAGTCTGCCGCCAAAAAATGCTTCTTTTATCGACATGCCCCGCACGCTGCCGCCTTCGTATAAATTCATAAAAAATGTTCCCACCAGATCATCCGCGTTATGCCCGAAGGCGAGGTGGGTTAATTTATACTCCTGACACAGCTGAAACAGCCGGGTGCGGCGCAGCATGGCGCAGTAAAAGCACGGAGAACCGTTACGGTTTTCCGGGGAATGTCCCCGTGAACCGTGATCCGTCATTTCTATATGATAGGGCACCCCGCGCCGTTCAAGCCACGGGGCAAGCGGCGCGTGGCTTTCTGCGTCAAAGCCGGGATTAAGGTGCAGAGCCATCAGTTCAAACTGAAATGGCACAATGCGGCGGCGGACAAGCAAGGTTTGCATAAGCACCCAGCTATCCATGCCTCCAGACATGGCCACCCCCACACGTGCGCCGGGGTGCAGCATGCCGGTACTCTGCATTAGCTTTCCCGCGCTGCTCACGCACTGTTTTTGCGCATAACTCAGTTTTTCCCGCGACATCTGCTATCCTTATCAATAGTATCCTTTTCCGCTCCGCCGTGTGGCCCTTCACACCTTGCGGGAGCAAAGAAATGGAGGTGTCTCCTACCGCGCATCGGACAGGTACGCAACCCTTCACCCCTGTAGCTCTGTCAAACATGCGTCCTCACGCAGGTATACTGTTGACACTCCATGGCCCCATAGGTAAGCTGCGCAGCTTGGCATGTTGCGTCCTTTTTTCATTTCTGTTACGCGCGGTAGTGCTCGCGCACGCCATGCCAGCCCGCTCCTTTTCCGTGTTTCCGCCCGTGCGCGGGCGCAGCCGGACGAGTTGAGCGAGCATATGTAAGGCCAAGGAAGGCCGTACTTTTTTGTGCGCTGGCCCGCGCCAACGCGCCAAACATACACTTACCGCCTTGTTCCCGCGTCTGACAGCCCAACGCGCTGCCAGAAGGGAAAAGAGGCCGATGGCTATATGAAACGAGGCATCATAGGATCGCTCATTTTGCTGACCCTGATTACCGGGCTGGCGGTGGGGGTACACGAGTGGACAAAGCGCGGCGTCATTTTTCTCGGCGATCCGTCATGGCCCAGCTTGCGCCTCGCTTCCCTGAGCCGGATTGATATTTATTCCCCCCGCTCCGGCATGCTTCACTTCTCGCGGGATGGCGAGAACTGGACAGTCCGGGCGGCGAACGCCACACTAGGCGTACCGGCGGACACCGGACGTTTGCGGGATGTGCTCAGTTTTATCGGCAAGCACCCCCCCCTCAGCCATGTGACACGGTTTTCCCGGCGCATTCAGTCAACAACCGGGCTAGACAACAGTACCATCGGCATTACTCTTGAGGGCAGCGAGCCATGGTCAATATCTCTGGGCACGGACGGGACGGAGAAAAACAGCGTGTACGCGCGAAGTTCGTTGCAGGGCGATCAGGTCCATCTTGTGGATGTCGCCTACCGGGACGTTCTTTCCCGCCCGGCAGAATATTTTTATGATCTTGCGCTGGTCCGCGCCACGGCAGTGGACGACATTGTGAAAATAAATGTGGAAGGCCCGGCCTCCGGGGTGTGGGAAATCGCCCGCTCTGGGGACAAATACGTCTTTTCGGCACCGGAAACGCTGAAAGCGCAGGTGGTGGCACAGGCCAAGGCAGACCTCTATCTGCACACGCTGGCAGGAGCACGCGCCACAGGAGTGGCCCCCAACCCAGTGGACATCGCCGCGTCTGTTCAGCTTACGCTTCAGGTTTGGACCGGACGCGCAAAAACACCAGAAACCGTCACCCTGTACCACGACGGTGGCGATGGCAAAACGTCCGTTGCGGTGCTTTCCCGCTTCCCGCTGCCCCTTTTGGTGGATGCGGATATCGCGGCCAAGCTTTCGGCGTCGGCCTTTGCCCTACGTGAAAAGCCCGTGCTCACCACAGGCGTGGAGCAGGTGGAACAGCACGTTTTCACAATGTATAATGGCGTTCCCCCCCGCGAAGTCCATGTCGTGCGCTCTGAAGGGGGATGGACGGACGAAGCGACGGGAACCCCGCTGCCGGGACTCAATGTCATTATCTGGCGGCTTGCGGGCATGGAATTTATAGACACGCCCCGCAAGGAAGCTCCTCAAGGCATTAGTTTGGCGCTGGACTGGCGTTTTTCAGAACCGAGGACCAACAAACAAATTTCAGTTCTTTTCTATACTGACCCCGTTACCCCCGGACGCTGCTGGGCACGGGTCAATGATGAAGGAATGTGGTTCCCGGTGGACAGCCTGCTGCTCAGTGACCTGCGCAGCCGCCTGCCCGCCCCCGCTTCCGCTGGCAGCGACACGAATAACAACGGAACAACAGCGGAATAACGGCTCCGCGCCGCCCGCTCACACAAGGAGTCTACCATGGCCCGTATCACAGTTGAAGATTGCCAAAAACACATCTCTAATCGCTTCCTCTTGGTGCAGATGGCCATCAAGCGTGTCCACCAGTTTCGCGAAGGCTACAAGCCCCTCGTAGAAAGCAGAAACAAAGAAGTGGTCACCGCCCTGCGCGAAATCGCCGCAGGTAAAGTCATGCCGGACAAAGCCGAATGGTATACCTCCACCGAAGAACCCAAGACCGCCGAGTAGTATTCCGCCATGAGCCAGCGTGATTATTATGAGGTGCTCGAGATAACCCGTAGCGCCTCTCAAGACGAGATAAAACGCGCCTATCGGAAAAAGGCAATGGAGTTCCACCCAGACAGGAACCCCGACAATCCTGAAGCCGAAGCCCTGTTTAAGGAAGCCGCCGAGGCCTACGATGTGTTGCGCGATGAAGAAAAACGCCAGCGCTATGACCGGTTCGGTCATGCTGGTGTGAACGGCAACGGGGTTGGTGGCGGATTCCACAGCGCGGATGATATCTTCAGCCAATTCGGTGATATCTTTGGCGACCTGTTTGGCTTCTCTATGGGAGGATCCAGCAGGGGACCACGCGCACAGTCCGGTTCCGACCTCCGGTATAACCTGACTATTTCCTTCCAGCAGGCCGCCAAGGGTGATGAAATCGCCCTAAAAATTCCCAAACGGGTTTCCTGCCCGGAATGTGAAGGAAGCGGAGCCGCTCCCGGAACCCATCCCGAAACCTGCCATCGCTGCAACGGCAGAGGACAAGTACGCCAAAGCCAAGGACCATTCTCCATTTCCATGCCCTGCCACACCTGTAGCGGCACCGGGCAGATTATCGCCACACCCTGCCCCCGCTGTCGCGGTGCGGGCATTGTGCAGGAAATAGAAGAGCTTTCCGTGCGCATTCCCGCGGGAGTGGACTCCGGCAACCGTCTGCGCCTGCGCGGCAAAGGCGAGCCGGGCGTACACGGCGGGCCAGCAGGTGATCTGTATGTAGTTATTACGGTGGAAGCGGATAAAACCTTCCGCCGCCACGGACAAGACCTTATCGTCACCCGCGAAATAACGTTCGTGCAGGCCGCTCTGGGTGATCGCATAGAAGTACCCACGCTGGACGAACCTATTTCCATGGACGTGCCTAAAGGCACCCAGACCGGCGAAATATTCCGCATGCAGGACTATGGTCTTCCTTCGCCCGGCTACGGATCGTCCAACGGAGATCTGCTGGTGGAAATAGTGGTGAAAACCCCCACGCGCCTCAGCAAACGACAAGAAGAACTGCTCCGCGAATTCGCCCAGCTTGATGAAGAAAAACCCATGGCCAAGGCAAAGAACCTCTTCAAAAAGGTTGGCAAAGCTATGGGAGTGGACTAGGCATGAGCGCGGACGGCTTCTCGCACATGGACCCAGACGGTGCCATCTCAATGGTAGACGTGGGCCACAAAGGGGACACTCGGCGGGTAGCCATCGTTCGTTCGGTCGTACAGGTTTCTCCAGCTACGCTGGACCTGTTAAAACGGCAGGCTCTGCCCAAAGGCGATGTGCTCACCACCGCCAAGGTAGCGGGAATTCTCGCCGCCAAACGCACGTGGGAGCTTATCCCCCTCTGCCACCCTCTGTTTCTTAGCTACGTGGACGTCCGCTTCACCATTGACGATGAAGCCTGTGAAATCCACATAGAAGCCGAAGCCCGCACAACCAGTCAGACCGGTGTGGAAATGGAAGCCCTCATGGCTGCCCAAACTGCCGCCATGACTATCTACGACATGTGCAAGGCCGTGCAGAAAGACATTGTCATCCGCGACTGCCGCCTGATCTACAAAGCTGGTGGCAAGAGCGGCGAATTCCGCGCAGACTAGCTGGCAGCGCGTTCCAGACGCTACTCACCACGCATAGACGCAACCAAGCGGCCCCGGCACCTCAACCTGCCGGGGCTGTTCCGTTGCAGAGCAGAAAAAAACGGGCTGGAACAGATGTCCCGGCCCTATGTCTTCAGTTGCCGCACCACAGATTCCGCATCAGTGACTCCCCGGTTCCCCCTCCCGTCGGGTATGCACCAACGCTGCTCCCAATTCTTCTTGCAGAAGCTGGGCTACGGGATGATTTTCCACCTCTTCGCGTATCTCAGTGGGGGTGCGGGGGCGACTCGTAGGCTCCCGCACGTCTAGTGTGGTACCGGGACCAAACCATTCTCCTGCCCGCGCGGTGAGCAACGCGGATAAGCCGGATTCCGTGAGCTTCTCATATTGCAGTTCGGAAATGGTGGCGATGCGCAACACGGAACCGTCCAGCTCACCAGCGGCAGACCGCAGCATATGCACGCTGCTGCCGCCTTCCCCATTTTGCTGGCGACAAAATTCCAGAAACCCGTCCCAGTCTTTCCGGGGGGGAGCGGCGCGCTCTCCTTCATTCCGAGAAGCCATCTCCACCGCGTCAGCAGACACGTCCGTGTCAGCCAAATGGTCCGGTTCGGGCACATATTCCGGTTCTGGCAGATGCCCCGAATCCGGCTCCACTACGGAAGTGAAGCTCTCTTCCGGCGACGGCTGCGGACCGGAAGAGGGTACCGGCCCACCGAATTCCGGGGGCAATTCGGGCGGCGGAGCATCGTCATAGCCACCGAATTTGCCCGACGGCGAAACTTCCGGCACGGCAGGGGACAACCGGCCCTCTGGATACGCCGTCTCCGCCCGGTCAGCAATGTCGCCGTCAATACCGGCAGGGATGAACCGCGTTTCACCCGCGCTACCGCTGGCACGCCCGCGCGGAACATCTTGTTCCCTCACGGGCGGCACCTCCTGAGGGTGGTTCGCAGCAGTGGAATATGATGCGGCGGGCGCACCGGCAGCCGGATGGGCCGCAGCGCCTACCGCCCTATCAAAAGGGGGACGGGAACCGGGTGGGGGAGCGTCGCCTCGTGGTCCTTGCGCGGCACCAGAGGGAGAACCCGCGGGCCGGGAGGAACTGCCACCGGCAGGTGCACCGGCTTTGCCACGCGAGAGCTGTTCCATGCTCAACAGTTTGGGCAGGAACGTGAGATTCAGCAACAGCAGTTCCAGCGCCATGGCGGGTTCCAGACTGGTCAAAACCCGGCGCTGTCCTTCCAGCGTGAGCTGCCAACAAGCATGGACATGCGCAAGTTCAAATTGCGGAGCCATGGCAAGCCATTGCCGCGCCTCCTCCTCCGGCAGGTCCAGCAGAGGCAGAGCCTGCTCTCCTGCCTGGCGCAGCATGAACAAATTCCGCCATGTGGTTGCCAGTTCCCGCAGAAAAAACCCTATGTCCACACCCTGATCAAGCATTTCACGAATAACGGAAGAAACCGCCACCACGTCTTGCGCCCGCATGGCCTCCAGAATACGGAAAAAGAGTTCCTGCCCCGCGAGCCCCAGAATGGACCGAACCGCATTCTCTTCCAGCGTCTCGTTACCAAGCGCCAGCACCTGTCCCATAAGTGACATGGAGTCGCGCACAGACCCGGCGGCCCGGCGGGCGATAAGCTTCACGGCCTGCGGTTCAAAGGCACGGCCCTCCAGTCCCAGAATCCGCGTCAGGTGCGCTTCCAGCTCCTGTTCGCCGAGACGTTTAAAAATGTAATGCTGGCAACGGCTGACAATGGTGATGGGGAATTTGTGCGGTTCGGTGGTGGCCATCACAAAAGTGACACCCTTGGGCGGCTCTTCCAGCGTCTTAAGCAACGCGTTAAAGGCGTCCCGCGTCAGCATATGCGCTTCGTCGATGATGAACACCTTGTAGCGGCCTTCCATGGGGGCATAGCCTATGGACTCACGCAAACGGCGGGCGTCGTCTATACCGCGATTAGAGGCACCATCTATCTCCACCACATCCACGTGCATGCCCTGCGTAATTTTGCGGCAGTGCTCACACTGATTGCACGGCTCTGCCGTGGGTGCGTTGGCGCAGTTGAGGGCCTTGGCGAAGATACGCGCAATAGTGGTCTTGCCCACACCGCGCGTTCCGCTGAACAGATAAGCGGGAGCAATGCGGTCTTCGCTCGCGGCGCGGGAAAGGATGGCCTTTATAGTTTCTTGTCCGGCCACGTCGGCAAAGGTCTGCGGACGATAGGCTGTGGTAAGTGACGCTGTGCTCATAGTTTCCTGCGGATACCGGTTCCGGGGGACGTGGTTGGGGGCCATCGACGGCCTGCGGCGCGGGCCTGAAAGACCGCTGACGTTGAAAAGAGATCCCGCACTCCTTGCCTTTTTACACAGAAAAAAGCGGATTGCGGACGGTGACAGGCTAAAGAAAAACCCCGCCCGTGGCAAGCCGGAGGAAGAAGCGGCCCACCGGAGCACGAAAGAATAACCACTTTGAAAACACCGGGCCTTTGGTGTAGTATCTGGCGGAGAATCCACACTCAGCCGCGTTGAGGAAATTATGGTAACACGCCGAAACGTCCTGCGCGCTCTGGTAGGCATGGCGGCGGGGGCCGTTTTGCCCATGGTGGGCATGATGACGCCACCGCTCGCGCGGGCGGCGACCACGCTTCACCTTGCACCGCAGCCGGGGCCGTATGATCTGCATGTCCGCGATTATTATGACAAGATGAGCCGGTTTGATGCGCCGTATCAAGGTGATATCATTCTAAAAGGCGAGCACCTTGCGGTTATGCACAGCACCTTGGCCCGGCTGGAGCGCCTAGTGAACACTGTGGGCTACGGGAACTTCGCTCTGCTGGGAGTGGACGAAGCGCTTGGCTATGCCCGGAGTTATTCCTCCATAGGAGAATTCACCAAGGACGAACTGGAATTTATGGAATGCCAGTTCTATGCAGATGCCGCCGTGTATGGGTTCTACGGCCTTAAGGCCATCACCCGCTTCACAACCGACATCCGCAGCGCCGATGTGTACAAGGTGCCCTACAGCGGCAACTACCTTTTTTGCGGCGAAGCTCTGAAAACATGGCAAACCATTGAAAAAGCACTGGGCAGCGAGGTGGTGCTTACGTCAGGTGTGCGCGGAGTCATGAAGCAATTTCATCTTTTTCTCACCAAGGCAGCCCAAAATGCGGGCAACCTTTCGCTGGCTTCGCGGTCTTTGGCTCCGCCCGGATATTCTTTCCACGGCGTCAGCGACTTTGACGTGGGCCAACGGGGCTTTGGCGAATTCAATTTTACTGACCGGTTTGTGCAGACTGCGGTGTTCCGCCGACTCGAAAACATGGGCTACCTTACTCTGCGCTATCCGCGCGGTAACACGCTGGGGGTGCGCTTTGAACCCTGGCACGTGAAAGTGAAACAGGCATGAGATACCTAACAGCGTTGCTACTGCTGGCGTGGCTGGCCCTTCCAGCTATGGCCCGTAATCCTCTGGATTTCACTCTGCTCCAGTTGCAGGGCGATCTTCCCGGTCCCACGATACTTGTTGTGGGTGGCATTCAGGGAGATGAACCCGGCGGATTCAACGCCGCAGGCATGCTCGCCAGCCATTACACCATCCGCCGCGGCAACGTATGGGTGGTGCCCAATTTAAATTTTCCCAGCATTATTAACAGATCTCGTGGGTTGCACGGAGACATGAACCGTAAGTTCGCGCAGTTGCGCAGGGACGACCCGGAATATGACACCGTGGAACGCATCAAAGCCATCATCCGCCATCCGCAGGTGGATATGGTAATCAACCTGCATGACGGCAGCGGCTTCTACCATCCGCAATGGCAAGATACCACCCGCAACCCGCATCGGTGGGGGCAGTGTGTAATTATCGATCAGGCAGACATAAACGCTCCCCGGTTCGGCAAGCTGGACACCATGGCAGCACAGGCCGTGGCGGATGTGAACAACGCCTTGCTACGGCCCTATGATCAGTACCATTTAAAAAATACACACACCCGCGATGGCGACACGGAGATGGAAAAAACCCTCACCTACTTCGCCATTAACAACGGAAAACCAGCCTTTGGCGTGGAAGCCAGTAAATCATTCGGCACAGCCACCCGCGCATATTACCACATACAGGTGCTGGAATCTTTCCTGCGGCAGGCGGGGGTGGAATTCACCCGCGACTTTCCCCTCTCCCCACAGGGGTTGGAAGCAGCCATGAGCCGCAATTTGCAGTTGGCCTTTCACAACGGCAAATTCCTGCTGGATATGCAGAACGTGCGCTCCACACTGCGCTACGTGCCGCTTTCACGCGAGGCGGCGACAGATTTCACTCCGTCCAAACCCCTGCTCACGCTGGTTGACGACGATGGCGGCTACCGCGTGTATTACGGCAACAACAGGCTCACGCACCTTATGCCGCAATATTTTGAGTACGACGACAGCTTGGAATCGCTGCGTATTTTGGTGGATGGACAATACAGGACCACTCCCATGGGCAGCATCGTGCCCGTGAGCACCAGCTTCACCGTGGCTCCCATGGCGGGATATCGCGTCAACATTATTGGTGTTACCCGTCCGGGAGTTCCCAGCGAATGCGGCATGGCTATCCGCAAAAGCGACTTCCTGCCCGGTTTTTCCGTGGATACGGAAGAAACCCTGTACCGCGTGGAAGTCTATCGGGGATCACGCTTTTCCGGCATGGTGCTGGTACGCTTCACAAACGATCTGGCACCCTCTACCCGCGTGGTGACGACGGAAAGTAACCGGGACCGGCTCGCTGTTCAGGACCAGACCAAAACGTCTCTGGAACCCTCTCCCGACGATTGGTCGGGGCGATAGCAGAAACAGGCTATCCCATATTCTGCACACGCAGGTATAGCGCCAGCCCCAGTAGGGTCAGGGCTATTCCCGCCCAGCCCATGGCATGAGGTAACGCGCCCCCCAGCAATACGGCCTCGCCAGCCAGCGAAAACACCACTTCCATAGCCTGCGTGCAGTCCGCCGCAGCCAGTTCGGAAGGACGCTGGGCCATGTGCCGGGCCGACAAGAAAAGACTTGTCGCGGCGACACCGGAGAAAACCGCCACCAGCAAAGTCATACCCCATTGGCCCGCTGAGGGCGGTGGAGGCTGCACACAAAGCCCAAGCACACCCCACAGGGGGAGTGAGCCCACCGTAAGCAGCAAAACCCGGCACAGCGCGTCGTCCATAGCGGGATGCGCAATGGCGGGAATACTGCGCCGCAACCACGGCACATGCTCCCCCTGCTTCTGCCGCGCCGCACCCGCTTCCCGCGATTCCCAGACCATCTGGTTGCCCAAGGGATAGGCAAAGGCCGCGCCCAGCACAGGCAGGGCACCCAACAGCACGTCCCGCAGCGGGAAGGCACCGGCCTGCTCCACGTTAATGAGCAGAACTCCCGCGAACACCAGCAATGTAAGCAGCAGTGCCTTGCCGGGAACCTTTCTCCCGAATCCAAGCAGCACCACGGGTGTGGCGAGAATGGTCATCTGCCATGTGGCAGCGACCACCCAACCCGGCGCATAGGTGGAACTAAATGTGATGAGTGCGTAGAAAACGCCGAACCCCACGCTGCCCGCCACGCTCCAAAAGAGCCAATGGCGGCGAAACAGCCCCATGGCGCTCCACGCCAAGCGGGCTTTGCCCACCAGCGCAAGCCAGCCCACCAGCAGCCCAAGCATCCAGACATACCGCAGCGCGGCACTCCAGAACCAATGACCGCCTTCAAGGCTCATGGCACGGTTCAACACGAAGGTGGAACTAAAAAACAGGGCGGCAAGAATCCCTGTGAACACAATGCGGGACATGGAGCCTCCCTTTCCACTAGTGGGACACGTCGTCGCCGAAGCGAGTCGGCTCCCCAATAAGAAAGGGGCATCCTGTCACGCGGGCGAAGGGGCCGTCAATATGCCCGGAAAGGAGCATACCCCAAAGAGGATGGGCGGATTATCTAAATACCGCTGCGTCGATATCCAACCGGGAAAGAATTTTTTGCAGCGCCACACGCGACAGCCCGGAAAGCCGCGCAGCTTCGGAGATGTTCCCCCCCGTGGTGGTGAGCAGTTCCTGCACGTATGCCTTGGTGAACTCGTCCGTCACCTTGCCCTTGGCTTCCTTGTAAAGCCCAAGTGCGCTCACGGCGTGGCTGCGTCCCGCATCGACCGGGGTTTGTCCCCCCTGCTCCACGTGATGGACAAGACTCATGTCCACAATTTCAGCCGGGCAAAACACCACAAGGCGGCGGACATAGCTTTGCAACTCCCGCACGTTGCCCGGCCAGCTTTTGCGGCTCAGATACGCAAGAACGTCGGGAGCTACCGCTTTTTCCTCCGCTCCCATGTCGCGGCAGGCCTGTCGCAAAAAATGATGGGTGAGCAGAGGGATGTCCTCAGTGCGCTCCCGCAGGGGCGGGACAGTAACAGACAGCACGTTCAGGCGGTAATACAAATCTTCACGAAACGACTTGTCCGCGATGCGGGCTTCCAAATCTTGATTGGTAGATGCCAGCACCCGCGTGGAGACAGCAATGTTCACATTGGCCCCCACAGGACGAATTTCCCCTTCCTGTAGCACCCGCAACAATTTGGTCTGAATATTGGCGGAAATGTCGCCAATTTCGTCCAGCAGCAGCGTGCCGCTGTCCACTGCGGCAAACAACCCCTTCCTTTCGCCTTCCGCTCCTGTGAACGCTCCCTTTACGTGACCGAACAGCTCGCTTTCCAGCAAATGCTCAGGAATAGCGGGGCAGTTCACCGCCATGAAGGGCTGCTGCGCGCGCTGGCTGGCCTTGTGGATGGCGCGGGCCACCACTTCCTTGCCGGTACCAGATTCGCCGCGGATAAGCACGGTATAGTCGGAATTTGCCACGGCCTGGATGGTGTAGCGCAGCCGCTGCATAATGGGCGATTCGCCAATCATCGCGCCGGGGGCGCTCACGTCCACAAGTTCACGCAGCCGTCTGTTTTCACCCAGCAGCATCGCGCGTTCCAACCCTTTACCCACAATGCGAAACAGCTGATCCGGCTCAATCGGCTTGGTCAGAAAATCGTAGGCGCCCATTTTTAACGCCTGAACGGCGGTTTCAATGGTGCCGTGCGCAGTCAGCATCACCATGGAAAGATCGGGCTGAATTTTCAACGCTTCATGCAGGAGTTCCATGCCGGTCATTTCCGGCATCCGCAGGTCGGTGATAAGCAGGTGCACACTTCCCGCCCGGAGCCGGGTAATGGCCTCCGTGCCGCTGTGCGCCATTGTCACGTCAATGCCCCGGAAGCGCCCTGAGATAAGCCGGGCTAATCCCCGTGCGAAATCCTGCTCGTCATCCACTATAAGTACGCGCAGGCCATCCGCGCCCTGTTCTAATACATTGGCTGTCATTGCGTTTTCTCCGCCTCTGTCTGCTGCGGACGTCCGGCTAGTGGCAACCGCACCACGAAGCGCGCGCCCCCCGTTCCCCGGTCCTTAACTACCTCAACGGCACCACCCGCTTCCGTCACAATGCCGTAGACAATGGCAAGGCCAAGCCCGGTACCGGCTCCCGGATCTTTAGTGGTAAAAAATGGATCAAAAATACGGCCCAGATTTTCTTCCCGCACGCCGGGACCGTTGTCGCTGACTAAGATCACGGCAACGGTCGCTTCTACCTGCACGTCGATGAAAATTTCACCAGAATTCTCCGCCACGGCGTCCAGTGCGTTCAGTACCAGATTGGAGAGCACCTGCTCCAACTCATTTTCGCCCATGGCGACAAGAGCCACGCCGGGTCTGGCGCTGGAGAGCAGTGTCACGCCCTTCTTCATGGCCTGCACCGAAAAAATTTCAGCAATGCTGCCCGCCACCTGTCCGGCATCGCACTGCCCGGTGGACGAACTTTTGGGCCGCGCGAAATTGAGCAGATCCTGCAAGACGCGTTGCGCCTGCCGGGTATGCCGCAGAATGACATCCAAATCCTGCAACTGCTGCTCATCCGCCATATTTTGGCGTAACAGCTCCGCGTAGCACAGGATGACCCCCAGCGGATTGTTGATCTCGTGTGCCAGCCCCGCCGCCAGCTTGCCCACCGTGATCATTTTCTCACTTTGCTGCATCTGGGAGAGCATACGCTTTTCCCGCGTCGTCTCGCGGGTATAGACGACCATGCGTCCGTGTGGAGACGGGGCCGGTTCCCCACCGGCGGATTCCGGCAACGGCGAAGTGATGGGATACATATTCAGCGCGAAACTGCGTCCCCCTTCCAACGTCACCTCTTCCACATGGGGCATGCCGCTTGCCAGCGTGGCTGCCACATGGCAATCGCCCTTGGCCGACGTGCAACCAAAAATACGCAGCAACGACGCCTCGGTGAGTGTTCCGCCAGAAAGCTCGTGGGCAAGATTCCGCGCCGCCTGATTAGCCAAAACCAGTCCGTAGGCGGAATCCATGAGCACCAGTGGATCGGTAATGCCTTCCACGATGGATTGCAGTGTGCCCTTCTGGCGCATGAGATTGTCCAGCGCGGTCATGTTTTCCGCCGCCATACCCAACTGGCGCCCCAAGGCTTGCAGCAGGTCATAGTCCTGCCGCTGCGCCATACGGGGATCTTCCCAGCGCAGGCACAGCAACCCTTCCGCATTGCCCTCGCTCGACTCCACAGGGATAACCGCGCGGTCCCCTTCGAGCAGGGTGCGACTTTCCGTGAGCAAATCTACCCAGTTTTCCGGTAAATCAGGCCGCTCGTCCGGGTCGGGCCACGAGAAATGCCGCTGTGAGGCAAACGTGCAGATGTACGAGACATTGGCGGCGCCAAACCGTTTTCCGATTTCCGGCAGGGTCAGCCGCCACAAATCCGCGCGGGTGTTGCTGGAACGCATGTGGGCAAGCAGGTGGACAAACAGTTTCACGTCTGCCCGGCGCGCGCGGGCCTCTTCGCTAAGTTCTTCGGTGCGTTCATCCACCATATCCCGCAGGTTGGCGGCGTACTCTTCCAACTGCCGACGCGCTGCCAGCAGGTGGCTATTCAATTCCTGCATGCCCGCTTCCAGCTCTTCTATCTCGTCACGTTCCACCAACTTATTCAGCAGTTCAGTGCCACCCGTGACTTCCAGATTGTCACGGAACATGGCGGAAAGGCGCTTGATGTTATTTACTACCAGCACCTTGAAGAGCAAATTGGTTACGGAGAAAAAGACGATGGCACCCAGTGCGAAAAAGCCGAAATAGCCAAAAATGGTGCGTTGTAGACGTTCCACACTCTGTGAGACGGAAAGCCCCACCACGTCCACCCCGTCTATGGAGTCCAGTTCGTGGTTGAACCCCCGCTCGCCGTACATGTCGATCAGCTCGCGCGGAGCGTCCGCCTTATCGCCGTGGCAGCGCATACACTCCGCACCGAACGCCACGGGACGCGCCATAATATAAAATTCCGTACCGTCTACTTCGCGGTAGCCCTGCCAAAGCGTTTCGTCCGGGCGTTTTCGGAAATGAGCAATAAGCTCCTGCTCCAGTTCATTGGCTTCGTATTCAGGATTGCGGGATGAGAGGGAAACCCGGCGGTACATATGTCTGTCGGCATTGCGCATGCCGTCCATTACCGCACGGGACATGTACGAGGAACTCATGGCCTCTATGATGAACTGATCTTGCAGCACAGAGTACATGCGGGGACGCAGAATGGAGCGCACGTACCGCTGCACGGAGTCCACCTGCATGAAAATAAGCCGCGCCTTATCACGAACCTCTTCTTCCAGCACCGTGCGCATGTGCAGATACAGGCCCACAGCAAAGCACAGGCCCAGCACCATGGTGGCAGTGGTCAGGCCACTGAGGAACTTGGCCTGAAGCGTGGAAGGACGCGGGAACGACATGAATCACCTGTGGCGGGAAGCCCCCCGCGCTTATTGACCAGTTTCCTGTCCCGTGGAACGGGCAGGCCCGGTGGGCGTAAACCGCAGCGTGTCGCTGATATTTTGATTGGCTTCGCTCACGGCCTCGATATCGGTATAATAGTAGCGGCTAGGGTCGATATCCCGCTCATCCAGCACCGTCGCCATATATTCCAGCTTATCGCAGGAGCGGGTAAGCGCGGGCAAAAGCACATTGGAAAACACCACCATAGCCACCAGCCCCAGCAGCAACCTGCGGACACGGATAGAAAAGCTCGCCTTATTCATCTTCTTCTCCCCTGCAAGCGCGGGACACGCATCGGGAAATAACACCATTAAAGAAGGGGGAGGCTTGCGCCTCCCCCCTTCACACAAAGAGGCCTACTTAGATCTGCGCGGTGATCTCAGGGAACACCAGGTAGAACATGATGTATGCCATGGTCAGGGTCAGCACCAAGTTGAAAGACTGACCGCACACGTACAGGATAAGCGGCTTGCCGCCCTTGAAGTAGTGAGCCAGTTCACGGAAGTTGGTAGCCAGACCGATAGCGGCGAAGGACAGAGCGAAGAACCAGTCGCGGAACAGACGGGTAAAGCCGCGTACCACGCCCTGGTCAATCATGGAGTATCCCATATCCGGGCCAAGAGCGCCGTCAATGACGGAGAACAGGATGGACGCGGACATAAAGCCCAGAACGAACTTGGGGAAGCGATGCCAGATTTCCATCCAGCCCACGCGCTTGCCAGCTTCGCACTCGACCTTGGTGCACCAGTACACGGCAACACCAAATGCGGTTACACCGATGAGCACGTTCTGGATCATCTTGATGGTGGCAGCCACGTACAGGGCCTTTTCACCAAGGAATGCGCCAGCGGCTGCCACTGCGCCGGTGGCGTCAATGGTACCACCCATCCAAGCGCCGCCAAGCACTTCAGGAATGCCCATGGCCTTAATGAAGGCGGGCATGACAATCATCATGATAGCGGTGAACACCAGAGACAGACCAATGGACAGGGTAAGCTCTTCCTTCTTCGCGCGGCAGGCCGCTGCGGTGGCGATGGCGGCGGAGGTGCCGCACACCGACATGTCGGCAGAGATAACCATGTTCAGGGTCTTGGAAGGCATTTTCAGCACTTTCTGACCGAAGATAAACGTGGAGATAAGCACGATGGGGGTAACAACCCACGCCACGAAAATACCGGGAATGCCGATAGCCACGATCTTGTTGAAGAGCACTTCCGCGCCAAGCAGCACAAGACCGGTCTTGATGAAGAATTCCACTTCAAGCGATTTTTTAGCAAACTTGGGGGTGCCCACGGTGTTGGCGATCAACATACCGATAACCACGCCCCATGCTTCCGCGCCCATGCCGTACTGCTTGGAAATGGCTTGACCACCCATCGTGTACGCGAGCACAGCCACGAGGAACACGCCCCCGAAGCCCTTGAGGAAGCCCAGAGCGTCCTTGCCCATGAATTTAATGCCAATGCCGAAGAACAGCGCCAGTACGATGCAAAGCCCGATCAACGAAGGAATAACGTTGTACGGCTTGTTGCTTACTTTTTTCTTTGCGCTAGCTTCCGACTTGGAAGCGGCACGCCATTCGCCGATTTTTTCCTTCGCCACGTCGTTCAACGTGTCGCTCTGGAAATTAACGGCAGCGGCGGCGGCTTCCGAAGCCTTGGCAATCACAAGAGCCTCAGCGGTTTTAGCCTTGGCAGCCTCGTACTTGCCCTGACCTGCTGCGTTCAGCTTATCAGCGCGAGCCTGCGTCATAATGAACGCATCCAGAGGATTGGTCTTCCAAGAACCGGGACGCTTGGTCCAGTGAGATATGAACTTGCCCACGGCTCCGCCGGAAGCCTTAAGCTTGCTCTTGGCACCCTGTGCTTCGTACCATGCCAAAGTTTTGAAGGGGGCGCGCGCGGCTTCCGACTCCATCACGGCATTTTGTTTAGCAATTTTTTCCCGGAACTCGTCTACCGGGGCAAAATTGAAATACAGGAAAAATGCAAGACCGATGATGAAGAACCCGAGCCAGATCGCCCAGTAGTCTTCCTTAGTCCACAGGTCGGACCAAGACGACACACCTTTGTCGACAACGACATTGCTGTCTTGAGACATAAACGACTTCTCCTCCTTTACAAACCATTACCTGACCGGACACTGCCCACAGTGCGACGGCATACAAACCGGTCAGTGATGCCTCAGATCGTGAAACGGCACTAATTATACACTATTTGTGCCAATCAGCAGGCTACGCGCAACCGGCTGAAATATCACGATCAGACCTAAAAATACGCTTCCGCAAAATGCAAACCGCACGCAACAGTGCAAACTCATGTTTCCATGCTCATCTGCATACTGCTACTTCTTCTTACCACCTTCGCCCGGAATTCGCATCCTTAAAAAATAGGAAGACTGTTAGACACACAACCTCCCTCGGATTGACAAAAACCTCTTGCCAAGCGCAAAATGTTTCATGTATTTCCCTCCACGACGTGGCGTCCTCACGGGTTGCCGCGCCTATGCCCAAGTGGTGGAATTGGTAGACACGCTAGGTTCAGGGTCTAGTGGGGGTTCCCCCATGGAGGTTCGAGTCCTCTCTTGGGCACCATGCAATAAAACGGCTCCATGGCACGCTATGGGGCCGTTCTCTTTTTTTCCAATAAGCAGGCAAATACCCCGGCCTGCGCACGCATCGCCCCCTTCCCATCCCCGCCGTATGCGGACGTCCGTTCCCGAAACAGGCAATTGCCTAAGGGAGCAACGCATCTCTTTGCACTAACCAGCTCTTCGGGCCTCGGAGTCCGGTCGCCAAGGGCGCGGGATTTCTTTACCGGAACCCCCGGATCGCAGAAAGGAAGGCCCCGCTCTTTCTTCAGCATAGTAAACGGGCGGAGGAGAGTTTCCCCCGCCCGCCAAGGCATGGCCTTTACGCGTTCCCCAAAGGGGAACAGCTTCTTCCTTTCTATGGGGAGCCGCCTAGTGTCCTCCGCCCCCTACAATGCCGGAAGCGGCAAGGGAGAGCACAAGAATTTCGAGCACGGCAAAGAATGTATACGCCTTGTCTTTACGCCGGAGATACTCAGGAATGAGCTGCGCATAACAGACAATCGTAAGCAGAGCCAACAGGGCCAGACCAACAAAGGTCATGTAATCCCCGGTTCCCAGCATCGTTATCCACGCCCAGCCGCTGGGCGCGCCTGTGACTGCCAGATAATCGTGCACACCAAGGTGCCAGTTCGCCACAACCGTTTCAATGGGCACGCGTGGCGCGAACACACCAAAAACGTACAGGCAGTAAGCCACAATCATAAGTACCAACCCCGCATATGCGCCTATCTGCAACGTATGCGCATAGCGCATCTGTGCGGGCGAAGCGTGGATGGAAAGTTTTGGAGTAGTAGTATCGCTCATGTCATCCTCCCGTTATCCTAAGATACCCAGCCCAAGGCCCTTGTCCAGCGCCTTGAACCCGGCGAAGAAGAGAACGCCGATGACCATGTATCGAATGAAGGTGGGCTTTGCCACAGCCAGCAGCCGCACCCCGACGAATGACCCGCCCATCAATCCGATAATGGATGGAATAGCCATAAGCGGAATAACACAGCCCTGATTCAAGTAGATCCACGCAGCCGAGGTATCCGTAATGGACAACAGGAACTTGGACGTTGCCACGGAAACCTTAAGCGGGGCCCCCATAAGCAAGTTGAGCACGGGAATGTTGGCCCAGCCCGCTCCAAGCCCGAACATACCGGCCATCAGACCGATAACAATGAACAGCAACAGGCCGGGCAAGGTCCGATGGGTTTTCCAATGGAATTCCTTGCCAGTCCCCTGATCTTTGTACAGGCCCTCAATTCCCAGAGCGAGGCCCAGCGCGTCCTGCTTGGTTACCACGGGATATTCAGAATTTTTGGAACAGAGCAGCAATACGGCGATACCCATAATCGTTGCCCCTAAAGCGGTCTGCACATAGCGGGGGTCCAGCGATGAAAGGAATAACCCCAGCATAGCCCCCACAATGGCGCAGGAAGACGCAATAAGCGCCACTGGCAAAGCCAGCCTGAGACTCGCGAGATTCCGTTTCAGCAATCCCGGCCCAGCAGCCAGTGCGCCCGCTAAAGCCACCATTAGGCCCGCACCGCGCACGAAGTCGATATGAAACGGGAAAAAGCCCGACACAAGCGGCACGTACAACACGCCGCCACCCACGCCCGCGAGCACCGCAATGATGCCCAGGACGAAACAGAAAACGAGAAGCACGAGTGGCCAAAACCACCACGGCTTTCCGTCGCCTCCCGGAATGGCGCCCGCATCAGCGGCAGCGGTCGCCATGGCGGCTACAGGCGACGCGAAGATCATCGCGCCCACCCACAGACACAGCCGGGAGGTGAGGTGAGTAACATGATTCAGCATTGATTTCCTCACATGACTAAGTTGACCTCTAACCCAAGTCACTTACACATGAGTCCGGGGTATTGGAATGTGAAAAATATGTCAATATAGAGCACTATTATCTATTGCTTTCATTTAATTTATCTATTTTTGACATAAAATATACCCCTCTTAAAAATATTATATAATTATTTTAGAGTATTATCACTGCACACTCATATTTGCCCCTATCCAATCCTCCCGACAATCAGTGAACACTCGCCCTCTTCTGTCACACACCATGCCCTCTTACATCAATCAGTTATAATATACTGATTTATATCAATAAATTTTACATTCGCATTTACGTGTCAAGCAAAAATCCGTTTGTTCTCATTTATCACAAAGTATACCTGCCCGTAATAACATTGCGACATTCTATACAAAACAGTGGACCGCAATTTCCCCGCCTGCCAACGGGCAGAAAAAATATCGCACACCACGCAGGGCTTTCTCGCCGTCTCTTTTCCCTCAAAAAAAATGGAATTCCCAAAACATTCTCAGTTTCCCCCGCCTCTCCCGTGGCATATATACCAAGGCACCCGCAGGTGCCTTCTTTCCTTACAGGCGGTACATGCGGTATTCTCTGCATGTCGGCGCTCATCCACAGAGCCTGCCACATTCTTTGCAATTCACGCCGCGACACCTCCGCGACAACACAAGGACATAGTATATGATTGATTTTACGGTTGATGCCGAGATGTGTATTCACTGCGGGCAATGCGCCCGCGACTGCGTAGCCAGCATAATAACCATGGACGAAGGCATTCCCTCCATCACACCCGCACGGGAAGAAAAATGCCTGCAATGCCTGCACTGTCTCGCGGTCTGTCCCGTGGGGGCCATTTCCATTCTGGGCAAAACCCCGGAAAACAGTCTGCCTCTTAAGGGCATGCTTCCCCCGGCGGATCAGATGGAGCGGCTCCTCAAAGGCCGCCGGTCCATCCGTCATTATAAACAGGAAAATGTAGATCCCTCAGTTCTGGCCCGTCTCATGGAAATAACCATGCACGCACCCACCGCCAAAAACGTGCAGGCTTTGCAGTTCACGCTAGTGGACAACATAGAAACCATGCACGCCATCCGCGAGGCCACCTACAAAGGACTCCGCGAGCGCATGGACGGGGAAGGGCTGCCCGCAGGCATGGAGGCCTTTGGCACCATGGTCAAACTGTGGGAACGTCGCGGCACAGACATCATCTTCCGTAACGCCCCGCACATGCTCTGGGTAACAACCCCGGTGACCGGGCCAGCCCCTACTGTGGACCCCGTTATCGCCCTAAGCTACTTTGAACTCATGGCTGCCAGTCTCGGCATTGGCAGTGTGTGGTGCGGCTACGCCAACTGGACGCTCTCGCAGTGTGTTCCCTCTATGAAAACGCGTTTGGGCATCCCGGAGGATCACACAAACGGTTACGTGATCATGTTCGGCCTGCCGGATGTGCGCTATTTCCGCACGGTTCAACGGGCTACTCAGAACGTACACCGGGTCGTCTTCCCATAGCACGTCTCCCCCGCGCCACTCCCTCCGGTGGCGCGGGGGAATATCACGCCTGTTCCGCCTAGTGACAGCCTGCGCCAAACAGGCTACAGAGTCGCATGCCTAAAGATGCCGTCCATAAAGCCATCCGCCGCTTCTGCATGGCCTGCCAAGGGGGGGCCGCCCTTCGGGTAACCGAATGCCGGGACACCTTATGTCCGCTGCACACCTTTCGGCTGCCGGATTCGCCACAGCCGGAGCCTCCGCGTTCAGCCACTCAGGCCATCCGTTGTTTCTGCCTTGTCTGTTGTGGCAATACATGCGGCGAGGCCCGACCCGACGTGCGCAACTGCGCCGCTCGCACCGATTGCGCGCTCTGGTCCTTCCGTTTCGGCTGCTCCCCTTCCACATGGCGCAGGGTGCGCGACCGCCGCACGTCACCGCAGCCCCTGTTATTGCCGGGCTTCAAACGGTAACCCAGCGGCTGCCACAGGCTGGCATAACGCCGCCCTATCTGCTACGATACAGGGGCCGCCAAAATGCGGCCTTTTCATCAGCCCCACCCGCGCAGGAGAATCACCATTACACCGTTCTTCGAACTTCGTAACGTCACCCGCCTGTTTCGGACCCGCAGCTCGTTCTTCGCAGCGGAGCCAGCCCAACTCCGTGCGGTAGACGGCGTTTCTCTTAGCCTGAACCGCGGCGAAACCTTGGGACTAGTCGGCGAAAGTGGCTGTGGAAAATCTACACTGGCCCGCATGGCTGTGGGGTTGCTCCCCCCCTCGTCCGGTGACATTCTGCTTGATGGTCAGTCCATCCTGCACGGGAACACGGCCTTTCGCCATAGCCTGCCGGAACGGTTGCAGATGGTCTTTCAAGATCCCGTCTCCTCGCTTAACCCCAGACGGCGCATAGGCAAATCTATTCAGGAAGCGCTGGATATCCATGGCAAGGGAACCCGCACCCAGCGCCGGGAAGCTGTTTATACCATGCTCACACAAGTGGGCCTGCGATCTGACGACTATGACCGCTACCCACACGAATTCTCTGGCGGTCAACGCCAACGAATTGCCGTGGCCCGCGCGCTTATCCTGCGACCAGATATCGTTGTCTGTGACGAACCTGTCTCTGCTTTGGACGTTTCCGTGCAAGCTCAGGTGCTCAACCTGCTGGATGACCTCCAGCACCAGTTGAAGCTGACCTATCTGTTTATCTCCCACGATCTTGCCGTGGTGGGGCATATGAGCGACCGCATCGCCGTCATGTATCTGGGACGGCTCGTGGAAACCGCGTCCGTGGATGAACTGTTTGCCAACCCCATGCACCCCTACACGCAAACGTTGCTCTGCGCCGCCCCCATTCCCGAAGTGCCCGGCCCCCATTCCCGGAAACTGACCACCCACACCGCGCAAGGCGAACTGCCCAGCCCTCTCGCACCGCCTTCTGGCTGCCCGTTCCACCCCCGTTGCCCCGCAGCCACGGAACCATGCTCCCTCACCGCGCCTGATTGGACTGAAAGCACACCAGACAGCTCCGGCGTCCGCCATGGTGTGCGCTGCCACCTGCACAGATAGTCCCCGCGAATCAAGGCACGCCGTGCGCTTGTGAATTTTCGGACTTGACGGACGTCCCCCCAGTGCCCATAGTAAACCCACCCGGTAACTATGCCGGTTTGCAGCGGATACCCTCGTGGTTTTCGCCCTCTCTGAAGACCGAGCAGCAACGAAGGAGCCCCCATGGCCACCACCGAATTTGGCAAAGCAGTATCCGCCATTAGCGAAGTCATGATGTTCGAGAACTGGCTTCGGTTTTATTTTATCACCGAAGAAGACGGCAAACTCCTCATTCGCGTCCCAGACCAAGGCCAAATGCGTCTGCGCGAAAACCATCCCGGTCTTTTCTCTTTGGTGGAAGAAATGAACGGCAAAGAAATTTCCCCGGAAATTTCCCGCACTGCCGTCTGTAACTACATCGCCAGCGAGTTGGAAGGCTCCACTTTCTCGTCCGGCACCGCAAGTCGCGTGTTCGACAGCCAAAGCTTTCAGTTTGAAATGCACCTCTTCGGAACATGGGTACAGTCCCACGAAGAACAACTGGACAAAAGCTTTTTGGATTTCTCCACATGGCGGTCCCTCTTCTCCGAATGGAAAGCGTCCGACAAGGTGCGCGAGCACATAGAGCAACTGCGCGATGCCTCTACCCGCGCACCGCAACAAGGCTGCGACATACAGCAATAACGCGGCGCAGCGTGATGAACGGTACTAAATGCCCCCAATACGTGCCTCCGGCGGTCAGGGGATGATCCTCGCCCCCCTGTAACGTGCTGCCCCGCCATCTACGCGCGCCTGATTCTCCACACGGAAACCAATATACCCGAAGAGGCGTTGGAACCATTCCAACGCCTCTTCGGGTATATACAATGTCGGCACATGCCCTTACTCCGCATCCTACATTCACAGGGTGCGGGAACCATTGGTCCCCGCCCGCCGGGGGCACGTCCTATCCGGTTAGCAGCGGCATGTAGTGGATTAGCGGTCCAGCAATTCCAGCACGTGTTGCACATCCAGCACACTGGCGACGAGGACGGCGGCCCGTTCTATCTTAACCAGTTCGCGGAGTTTCTGGCTGCCCAGAATTGTTTCCATACGCTTGGCTACTGTGTAGGTATCCTCACGCACCTGAATAACCGGCACGCCCTTCTGGTCGGCGCGAGTGCGGACCAACTCGTTGGGCGGAATATTTCCGGTAAGAATAAGGCAGGGGCAGTCGCCTTCCAGCGCTACCAGTTGCAGGTCGGTGCGGTCACCACCCGCGATTGTGGCGCAATTTCGCTGCCTGCGGAAATAGGTCATAAAATTTTCCACTTGCATCGTGCCAATGAGGAATTCCTCAATAATACGCTGGGACTGGGCGTTCCCGGAAATAATCTGCCCGTCCAGACGCCATGCAAGCTCTGAGGCTTTAATGGCATTTAAGAGCGGGTCGCGGGGGATAAGCCCCAGCACTTCCACACTGCGCTCTCGGAGAAAGGGAACCAGAATATCTTCAGCATCGCGCATGAAATCTTCGGGGACATCATTAAAGAGCACGCCCAACAGCGCCTTGTCCAGCGCCTGTTGGATGGAAAGCACCGCGTCATAATGCAGGGTGGTATCAAAGCGGTCCACAAGGATGGTGGCGAGAGAAAGTTCCCGGACAATGGAGAGGCCGTCCACTCCCTTGTGTTTGCCAGTGTGTAAAAAAGAGCCGCACCCGCCCACGAGCATGATGTCCCTTCCGTGCGCCAGACTCTCGTAAGCCTCCCGCACGTCGGTCATGCGGCTCCCCTGCTCGTGTAACCGGCTGACTCGCAAATTTTGCGGAATAATAACCGGGGTGAGCATATCCGGCGCGGCATCCAGCCCTAGCACTTCACGGATGAGCATGGCGTCCGCGTCACCGGTGGATTCATCCACAACCACGGGTAGCCGGCCCACAGGTTTCATGTAGCCTACACGCAGCCCCTGTTTTTGCAGGGCCAGCCCCAACGCCAGTGTGGTGATATTTTTACCCGCGAAAGCGCTGGTGGAGCCAATATAAAGACCTTTCATGCTCATTTCCCCATACCGTGAGCCGCAAGCGCTGACTCCGGGAGCATTCCGGGATAAGGCGATTTGCCTGCCGGACTGGTGTCTGATCCGCAAGGGGTGTAGCGCGTCTGGAAAACGTCTGCAACGCCGTTTTCGGTAGTCCCTGCGGGAGGAAGAA
Source organism: Pseudomonadota bacterium (assembly GCA_023460395.1). Taxonomy (GTDB): domain Bacteria; phylum Desulfobacterota; class Desulfovibrionia; order Desulfovibrionales; family Desulfovibrionaceae; genus Halodesulfovibrio. The sequence goes on from JAEWQB010000024.1 coordinate 122,085, forward strand.
TACGGAAAAAACGGGGCCGGGCCGTAACAGCCCGGCCCCGCATGGACTCATCAGATCATCGTGGCGTGTCTGCGCTTGCGAAGGGTGTTAGCCCTTAAGCACTTCCACAGTGGCCTGTGCGATTTCCAATTCTTCGTTGGTAGGCACAACCAGCACTGCCACATCGTTGCCAGCCTTACCGATATGGCGGGGCTGTCCGTTGCGGATTTTGTTCAGTTCGGGGTCCACGGCAATGCCGAGCCGTTCCAAACCGGTGCAGGCTTCCGCGCGGGCGAAGTCGTCGTTTTCCCCGATACCGGCGGTAAAGACCACGGCGTCCACACGGCCGAGGATGGCGTAGTAGGCCCCGATATACTTCTTGATGCGGTAAGTCATCATTTCAAAAGCAAGCTGGGCTTTTTCGTCGCCTTTTTCCCTTGCGGAATGGATATCGCGCATGTCGTTCATGCCACAGATACCCTTAAGGCCCGACTGCTTGTTCATGATGTGGTCCATTTCCGCAGGCGTATACCCCTTCCGTTCCATGACAAACGGGACAATGGCGGGATCAATATCGCCGCAGCGCGTTCCCATCATCAGGCCTTCCAGCGGGGTAATGCCCATGGTGGTGTCCACGCACTTGCCGTTCTGCACGGCAGACATGGAGCAGCCATTGCCCAAATGGCAAATGATCAGGTTGGTTTCTTCCAACGGCTTATTCAGGAACTTTGCGGCGTTCTTCGCCACATAGCGGTGCGAGGTGCCGTGGAAGCCGTAGCGGCGAATCTGCATATCTTCATACATAGCGTATGGCAGGGGATACAAAAACGCTTTGGCGGGCATGGTCTGATGGAACTCGGTGTCGAACACGCCCACAGAGGGCGCGTGCGGGAAGAGTTCTTCCGCCACTTCGATGCCTGCGAGGTTTGCGGGGTTGTGCAGAGGCCCCAGCGGAATATATTCCCGAATCACGTCCTTCACCCATTCGTCCACTTTCACGGACTTGGTAATCTTTTCTCCGCCCAGCAGCACACGGTGCCCGACAGCGTAGATTTCGGACTTGTCTTTGATCACGCCATCCTTGGCATCGGTGATCAGATCCACCACGCGTTTCATACCATCCACATGGGTGGGAAAATCTTCGTTGATGGACAGTTTGCGTTCGGTGTCGGTATCGGGGTGAATCTTATGGGTGAGCTTGCCCCCGCTTTCGCCAATACGTTCCACCAAGCCGGAGCAGAGCGACGCTTCGGTGCTCATGTCTATGAGCTGGTACTTAATGGACGAAGAGCCGGAGTTAATAACGAGTACGTTCATGTGGACTAGTTCCTTATTCTCTTACAGGAGGCCTTTTTCCGCCTGCGCCTGAATGGCGGTGATGGCGACAGTATTAACGATATCCGGCACGGTGCAACCTCTGGAGAGGTCGTTCACGGGCTTGTTCAGACCCTGTAGCACGGGACCGATGGCAACGGCGTTAGCGGCACGCTGCACAGCCTTATAGGTATTGTTGCCAGCGTTCAGGTCCGGGAAAATGAACACAGTGGCTTTGCCCGCTACCTGAGAGTCAGGCAGCTTGGTGGCAGCCACATCGGCATCGATAGCGGCATCGTACTGGAGCGGGCCTTCCAGAAGCAGTTCCGGGGCGCGTTCTTTCGCGATACGTGCGGCTTCCACCACCTTTTCCACGTCCGCACCCTTGCCGGAGGTTCCGGTAGAGTAAGAAAGCATGGCAATGCGTGGTTCCACACCGAAAATGCGCGCGGTTTCTGCGGAACTAATGGCAATTTCAGCCAATTGTTCCGCAGTGGGGTTGGGGTTCACGGCGCAGTCGCCGAACACCAGCACGCGGTCTTTCAGGCACATAAGGAACACCGAAGAAACAATGGATGCTCCGGGCTTGGTCTTCACAAACTCAAATGCCGGACGAATGGTGTGCGCGGTGGTGTTAATAGCACCGGAAACCATGCCGTCGGCGTCGCCCATTTTCACCATCATGGTACCGAAGTAGGTAGGGTCGCTCATAGCGTCCCTTGCCTGCTCCATGCTGATGCCTTTTTTCTTACGGAACTCATGGTAGGCTTCAACATACTTGGGGAAATTAGGCGAAAGCTCAGGCTGAATGATCTGGGCGTCGCCCAATTCAATGCCCAGTTCGGCAACTCGTTTGCCCACCTCGTCCGCATTGCCTAGCAGAGTAATCTGGGCCACTCCACGGCGGTCCAGAATTTCCGCAGCACGCAGGATGCGTTCTTCAATGCCTTCGGGCAGCACGATGTGCATTTTGTGGCGCTTGGCATTTTCGATAAGGTTGAACTCGAACATTTTGGGAGTGACCTTGGTGGACTTGCGCCCGATAACGCGTCTGGCCACTTCCGCCGTGTTCACGTGCTTTTCAAAAATACCAAGGGCAAGATTGATCTTGCGGTCATTTTCTGGATCAATTTTCCCGTACAGGTCGTTCAGAATCAGCGTGGTGAGATAGGTGTGTTCCTTCACGGAAAGAACGGGAACAGGCACGCCGGTCCAGCCTTCTATAAGGCGATGCACGTTAGGCGCTGGCTCCAACCCGCCGGTGAGCACGATACCCGCGATGTCGGGGTATGCGTTGGAAAGGCGGGTCGCCAGCGTGGCGATAATGATGTCGCTGCGGTCGCCCGGAGTAATAATAAGGCTGCCGGGATTCACATAATCGAGGAAGTTCCCCACCTGCATGGCGGCAATAAGGTAATCGTCGACCATAGTGTCAAGACGACCATGACCGTACAGCACGGTGGCGTTGAGCCACTTCTTCACGTCGGTCATGGTGGGCTTGCCCAGACTTGGTTCGTCTGGAATCACGAACACAGACAGCGCGCTGTCGGTGCAGGTGGAGCAAGTCAGTGCGCCGATAATCTGTTCGGCGTTCACCAGCGCGGGGTCCGCGCGATTAATGATGGCGGAAACAATGTCCAGGCTCTTTTCTTCAAGGGCATCAATGGTGATCTGCGTGGAACTGACGATCTCGTCGGTTCCCTTGCCCTGTCCATTGGCGACGACCATCACGGGGCACCCAAGGTTTGCGGCGATTTCGGCGTTCAGATCGAACTCGAATGCGGCTTCCTTGCCCAGAAAATCGGTACCTTCGCACAGCACGAAGTCGTACTTGTCAGCCAGCTTCTTGTACTTGTTCAGAATGTTCTCGTGAAGCGTGGCGTCCTGCCCGTGGTTAATCAGTTCACGGGCTTCGTGCAGCGAGTAGGCGTAGGTGTCTTCGTATGGAATATCCAGTCCGAAGTGAGAGAGGATGAGGTTGATGTCGTGGTCACGGACCTCATCGCTGAGATTGTTAATGATGGGCCTAAAAAAGGCCACTTTGCGGACATCCCTGAGTAGTAATTGCATCATACCCAGTACAACGGCAGATTTGCCGCTTTTGGATTCCGTGGCGGTAATGTACAGGTTGTTGGACATGGTTAGGGCTCCTTGCATATCCAGAACACGTGCCGGACGCGACCCCGGCGGACCGTCATTCCGGGACCGTTTCCCGAAATGAAAAAAGCGCCCGCCCCCACTAAGAGGAGCGGGCGCAAGCTGTTATACTAGAGCGTTTCCGCGTATATCTCAATGCTATGTTTCACCCGAATGTGATCACCGTGTTGTGATAACATATCGGTTAGTTGCATCATACACGCGGGGCAGCCTGTAGAAACCACCTCCGCCCCGGATGCAACAACATTGCCGCGTTTACGCTCACCGATCTTCTTAGAAAGATCATAGTGATACAGGTTAAACGTGCCGCCACAACCGCAACAGCGGTCGGCTTCCGCCATTTCCACCAGCTCGTATGCCGGATTACTGCGGATAAGATCGCGCGGCTGCTCGGACACGCCAAGGCTCTTTTTCAGATGGCAGGAGTCGTGGAAGGTGACCTTGCTGCCGCCTGCGGGAGCTTTGCCGGGCTTCACGCCCAGCACGTCCACCACAAACTGGTTAATGTCCATGGCCTTGGCGGCAATGGAGGCTATCTTTTCCCGCACATCCGCAGGGTATTCCCCGGCGAACTGGGGCCACAGCTCGTGAATTGTTGAGATGCAGGAGCCGCACGGGGCGACAATATAGTCATACTGCCCGTCGCCGAACAGGTCTGCGTTGTAGCGTACCATCTTGTCGTAGGCCACGCGGTCGCCTGCGGAAAGCGCGGGAATACCACAGCACGCCTGAGCGGCGGGCATCCACACGCCTACGCCGTGGTGCTTGAACACCTTAAGGCAGGCTTCGCCCGCGCTGGTGTACATTTTGTCAGCCACACAGCCGGGGAAGAACAGCACGCGCAGCCCGGACTTACCGGCGGGCGTGTCGATTGTGCCGTATTTGCTATGCAACGACTGTTTAGCCAAGGGCGAGAAGTGTCTGTCTCCGATAACGGGAGACAGGAATTTGGAGCAGGAGGAACCAAGCAGTTCGTTTGCCTGCGAGGTGAACAGCCCCTGGAATTTGGAACCCACGTCCAGCAGCATGTTGAACAGCTTGGGGTTACCCACCATACCGCGCAAAATGGCCTTTTTCACCGGTGAAAGACCCATGTAGGTATTCACAATGGTGCGCCCGTGCAGGAAGATATCCATAATCTTCACGCCGGAAGGACAGTTCGCCGCGCAAGAACCGCAAAGCAGGCAGCGGTTCAGGCGTTCCTGCACGCTATCTGCGTCCTTAATCATCTCGTGGGCAAGATTTTCCAACAGGGCAATCTTGCCGCGCGTCACGTCCGCTTCTTTCATCGTCTCCGCGAATACCGGGCAGACAGCCTGGCACATCCCGCATTTCATGCAGGCCACCATCATGTCGTCCAGTTCTTGGAGCATTTTCGCAAGCTTATTAAGATCGGCCATGACTTACCTCCCAGCGATAATCTTGCCGGGGTTCAGGATATTCTTCGGGTCGATCGCTTTCTTCATATTCAGCGAATAATTGATCGTGGCCCGCGAGGTTTCCTTTTCCATCCATTTGGATTTTGCCATACCGATGCCGTGTTCGCCGGAGAGCGTTCCCTTCAGCGACAGAGCCACGTCAAAGATTTCGTCCACAGCGGCTTCCACCCTGTGGAATTCCTTGGTATCGCGCTTATCGCACAAAATGGTGGGATGCAGGTTGCCATCGCCCGCATGACCAAAGGTGCCGATCTGCACGTCATGTTTTTTCGCGATATTGTTAATGGCGGCAACCATGGCCGGAATTTGCGAACGCGGCACAGTGGCATCTTCCAGCACGGTGGTGGGCCGGGCGCGGGCAAGGGCGGGCAGCGCGTTGCGGCGGGCTTCCCACAGCTTGAATTTTTCCGCAGCGTCCTTGGCCACCTGCACTTTCACAGCGCCAGCTTTTTCCAACACTTTGAGCACGGTTTCAGCTTCATCCGCCACCTGTCCGGGGTGCCCGTCCACTTCGATCAGCAGAATAGCGGCGGATTCCACAGGCAAACCAGCTTTGGTGAAGTCTTCCACATACCGCATGCAGGCCTGATCCATGAATTCCAGCGTGCATGGCACCACGTGGGCGGCAATAATGCCTGCCACGGCTTCGGATGCCTTATTCACATCGTCAAACACCGCCATCATGGCCTTAGAGGCGGCAGGGGGCGGGGTAAGCTTCACGATAATTTCATTAAACACGCCAAGCGTGCCTTCAGACGCGACCATAAGCCCTGCGAGGTTATAGCCGGTGACGCATTTGACGGTACGCGAGCCGGTTTTCACCAGTTCGCCGTTCACGTCAAAAAAGTCGAGTCCCATCACGTAATCTTTGGTTACGCCGTACTTCAGACCACGCAGCCCGCCCGCGTTTTCAGCCACGTTACCACCCATGGTGGAAACAGCCTGAGAACCGGGGTCCGGGGGGTAAAAAAGGCCGCGTTTCGCCACTTCGGCAGCGAACTGGGCAGTGACCACGCCGGGCTGCACCACGGCGTACAGGTCTTCTTCATTGATTTCGAGAATTTTGTTCAGACCGTTGGTCAGCACAACAATGCCGCCACGCTTGTCCGGGATGGTGCCGCCGGAAAGATTGGTGCCTGCACCACGCACGGTGATGGGGCAATCATTTTCGTTGCACAGGGCGACAACCTTGCCCAACTGCTCGGAATTAGTGGGGCGCACAACCAGCGCGGGGACAACCGGCTCCAACACAGCCGCATCATAAGAATACGACTGGCGGTCAGCCTCGTTGGTAAACACATTGTCTTCGCCCACAAGGGACTTGAACTCTTTGATCAGGGATTCACTGGGCATGGAGAACATCCTCCAGAGGATCTGGTTAAGGTCTGCCACCCCGCACCAACAATCGGCAACGGTGCCTTGGGGAGCTTTAAAAAAACGGAGCAACCTGCACGTCAAGCTGCTCCGTTTCGTATCGCAACTGTATATAATCCCCGTAGAAAGCGCCGGGAGCGAGTATCGCGCAACCCGCTCCCGGCAAGTGACGGGGGATTAGAACAGGTTCGGGAAGAAGACGAAGCACATCAGCGACGCCATAATGCCCACTACCAACGCGTAGAGCAGGAAGGGCCATACGGTACGCTTAAGAATCGTGCCTTCCATACCGGAAAGGCCAACCACTGCGCATGCGGCAACGATGTTGTGGATACAAATCATGTTACCTGCGCCACCGCCCACAACCTGAGCCGCCACAATGATCTGGCGGGGCAGATCCAACTGCTGCGCAACGCCCCACTGGAATTCGGCGAACAGAAGGTCGGACACGGTGTTGGAACCGGTGATGAACGCACCAAGACCGCCTACCACGGAGGCGAACATGGGCCATGCGTTACCCACCATAGCGGAAACGGTCTTTGCCAGTTCCAGCGGCATGGAGGCCAGGCCGTTGGGGTTGGTGCCGGACAGACGGAAGATCGACACCAGCGCCACGGCAAACAGCAGAGCGATGGTGGGGTTCTTCATCTTGGTAATGGACTCCACCCATGCCTTCTTTGCGCTGGCGCCGCTCATGCCGTGCAGGGCAATGGTCAGAATAGCCACCAGCATGAAGGGAATGGTGCCGGGCAGATACAGGTAGGCAATGGAGTTCTTGATTTCGGGATGCCCCAGGAAGCCGGCGTTAAAAGACAGGCTCACGCCGGAAAGAAGGCCCTTAAGACCCAGTTCAGGCACACGGGTGATCACCAGAATCAAACCAATAAGCACATAGGGCAGCCATGCCTTAAACTGAGACATGTGCGCCTTGAATTCCTTCACTTCGCCCACGGAAATGTCACCGGTCCACGACGGATCCCACTGCTTGTGGTCGCCGAAGGTCCATACTTCCTTGGGCAGGCAGAAGCCCTGTTTAGCACCGAAAACGATGATACCAAGGCCCACCAGACCACCGATGAGGGAGGGGAACTCAGGACCAACGAACCATGCGAAGATCAGGTAAGGAATCACGAACGCAACAGCGGAAAATACGCAGAACTTCCATGCCTTGAAGCCGTCGGACCACTTACGGGAAGGTCCGAAATAGCGGGTGATGAAGCCAAGCATGAATATGGGAAGAATGAAGGCCATCACGCTATGGAAAATAGATGCCCACTGACCGACAATAAGGTTGAACGATTCCGGGGAGGTGAAGTTCAGGCCGGGAATACCGGCGGCAATAGCTTCTTTCACCAGCGGATGCACGTAGCTCAGGCCCAGAATGATCGGAGTGCCCACGGCACCGAAAGAAACGGGGAACGAGTTGAACACCAAGCAGATAACCGCGGCTGCCAACGGGGGGAAACCCAGCGCGAGCAACAGCGGAGCAGCCAAGGCGGCGGGAGTGCCGAAACCGGCTGCGCCTTCGATGAAGGCGGCGAACATGTAGCCGATGATAATGGCCTGAACACGATGGTCGGCCGAAATCTGCTGCATGCCGTACTGAATGGTTTCCATACCGCCGCTGTACTGCAGGGTATAGAGGATAAGAATTGCGCCGAACACAATGATCAGCACGCCCACAGCGGTTATAGCGCCGTGGAAAGACATAGCCGCAATGGTGCTGGCGTCAATTCCCCAGCCTACCATGGCACCAAGCACGGCGCATGCCCAAGCAACAGGCATTGCCTTTGTAGCGGGCCAACGCAAACCAACCATCAGGATCAGGGCTGCCAGAATGGGCAGCAAGGCAAACAAAGCCAACATAAAACGCTCCTCTTTAAGTGTGAACGTGACGCAAACCACCAAAGCGCCACGCTGCGTGTAGATTTGGCACCGAAACAGGCTTCCGCTCCTCTTTCGTGTGCCGCCTTTCGGGCTGTTCGAGAGGGTCGCACCCCCGAACGCCGTTGCGGTTATGATGCCCGGAAGAGGCTTCCGCTCCTCTTCCGGGCGTCAATTATCGGGAAGGTCCGACGCTATTTCGCGCCGCGACCATCGTCGCAGGGTGCACCGGACTCTGGCTTGGCATGCTCAGGAGTCTCGGTTGTGGTGCAAAAGCCGCCCTCTCCAACAGGAGCGGTTTTTGCGGGTTCTTCAGCCTTCACGGTAATGCCGGGCAGTTCGCTCAGAGCCTTGAAGTACAGGTAACGTTCTTCGTACTCTTTTTCGATGAGGCCGCGCAGACGCTTGGACTCGGTGGGAGCGATCTTTTCCAGCAAAGCGTACCGGTTTTCGCCGGACAGGAATTCCTGCAACTTGCCGTTGGGGGCCTTAGACTCGAACTTGAACGGATTTTCACCCTGTTCAGCCAGTTCGGGGTTAAAGCGATACAGCGGCCAGTAGCCAGTTTCCACAGCCAGCTTGCCCTCTTCAATGGACTTGCCCATACCCTTACGGATGCCCTGGTTAATGCAGGGGGCGTAGCAGATAACCAGCGAGGGGCCTTTGTACGCTTCGGCTTCCTTGAAGGCCTTAATGACCTGATTCATGTTCGCGCCGATGGAGACGGAAGCCACATATACGTAGCCGTAAGTCATAGCCATCTGGCCCAGGTCTTTCTTGCCGGTCTTCTTGCCGGAAGCAGCGAACTTGGCAATGGAACCGATGGGGGTTGCCTTGGAGGACTGACCGCCGGTGTTGGAATACACTTCGGTGTCCATGACGAGGATGTTAATGTCTTCGCCGGAGGCAAGCACGTGGTCCACGCCGCCGTAACCGATGTCATAGGCCCAACCGTCGCCACCGAAGATCCAGACGGACTTCTTGGTGAGCAGGTCGCCCATGGAATGGATTTCGTCGAGCAGTGCGCTTTCTTCCACACCGGCTTCGATGAGAGCCAGCACTTCTTCGCCAGCTTTTTTGGAGCCTTCGGCATCATCCTTTCCGGCAAGCCATGCTTCCAGAGCGGCCTTCACATCGGCGGATTCCACCGTGTCAACGGCCTGCTTCATCAGGTCAGCCAGTTTGTCGCGGCGGTGCGACACTGCCATGCCCATACCGAAGCCGAATTCAGCGGCGTCTTCGAACAGGGAGTTGCCCCATGCCGGACCGTGACCGTCTTCGTTAACCGTGTACGGCGTGGTGGGAGCGGATGCGCCCCAGATGGAGGAACAACCCGTGGCGTTGGCAATGATCATGCGTTCGCCGAACATCTGGGTGAGCAGCTTCACATAAGGGGTTTCGCCGCAGCCTGCGCAGGCACCGGAGAACTCCATGAGGGGCTGCTGGAACTGCGATCCCTTAAGGGTGTCGCGGCCCATGAGGTCGCCCTTGATGCTGATGTTCGATTCAGCAAAGGCCAAGTTGGCAACCTGATCGTCCATCTGCGTTTCAATGGGCTGCATGACCAGAGCCTTTTCCTTGGCGGGGCACACATCGGCGCAGGAACCGCAACCAAGGCAGTCCTGAGCGTATACCTGCATACGGAACTGAAGCCCCTTCACTTCCTTGCCCTTGGCTTCCACAGTCACGAAGGAAGCGGGTGCGCCTTCCAGTTCTTCTGCGGTGGCAAGGTAAGGACGGATGGTAGCGTGCGGGCAAACATAGGAACAACGGTTGCACTGGATGCAGTTTTCAGGAATCCACTGCGGTACGTTGATAGCCACACCACGCTTTTCAAAGGCTGCGGTGCCAAGGGGCACAAGACCGTCCGGCTCAAAAGAAGAAACGGGCAGCTTGTCGCCCTGCTGTGCCAGAATGGGACGGACCACCTTTTCGATGTATTCGGGAGCGTGGTCGGTGTGGGCGCAGCAGCAAGTGGCTTCGGCCCAAGAAGCGGGGTACTTCACTTCAACAAGCGCATCGGCGGCCTTATCCACGGCCTGAATGTTCATGTTGACGATTTTTTCGCCCTTTTTGCCGTAAGCTTTGTGGATGGACTTCTTCAGCAGCTCAATGGCCTTTTCAAAAGGCATCACGTTTGCCAGCTTAAAGAACGCAGTCTGCATCACCATGTTGATGCGACCGCCAAGGCCCACTTCACCGGCGATTTTCACAGCGTCGATGTTGTAGAACTTCAGTCCCTTCCTGGCGATAGAGCGCTTCATGGAGGCGGGCAGTTCCTTCTCCATGTCTTCCAGCGTCCAATGGGAGTTCAGCACAAAGGTGCCGCCGTTCTTGATGCCTTCCAGCACGTCGTACTGATGCACATATGCGGACTTGTGGCAGGCCACATAGTCCGCATTGTTCACCAGATAGGTGGACTGGATGGGCTGCTTGCCAAAACGCAGGTGGGATACGGTGAACCCGCCGGACTTCTTGGAGTCGTATGCGAAGTAGCCCTGTGCGTACATGTCGGTGTTGTCACCGATGATCTTGATGGCTTCCTTGTTGGCGCCCACGGTGCCGTCGGCACCAAGGCCGAAGAACTTGCACTGCACGGTGCCGGTGGGAACGGTGTCGAGCACGGAACCCACTTCAAGGGAGGAATGGGTCACGTCGTCCACAATACCCACGGTGAAGTGGTTCTTGGGAGCGGCAACCTTCATGTTGTTGTACACAGCCAGCACGTCGGCGGGAGTGAATTCCTTGGAACCGAGGCCGTAGCGACCACCGATGAGGGTGGGCATCTGACCGCGTTCCATAAAGGCGGTACACACGTCCATGTACAGAGGATCGCCCAGCGCGCCGGGTTCCTTGGTACGGTCCAGCACGGTGATGGTTTCCACCGTGGCGGGCATCACGCGGAGCATGAGTTCCGGCGAGAAAGGACGATACAGACGAACCTTGATGAGGCCGACCTTTTCGCCCTTGGCGAGCAGGTAATTGACCACTTCTTCAATGGTTTCGTTTGCCGAGCCCATGCAGATGATGATGCGTTCGGCTTCTTCGTGCCCAACGTATTCGAAAGGCTTGTAGGTACGGCCGGTGAGGTCGCCCACCTTCTTCATAGCTGCTTCCACGTGAGCGGGAACAGCTTCGTAGTAGGTGTTACAGGCTTCGCGGGCCTGGAAGTAAATGTCGGGGTTCTGGGCGGTGCCGCGCACATGGGGGTGTTCGGGGTTCATGGCGTTCTGCCGGAACTCTTCCACCTTTTCCCAATTCACCAGCTTTGCGATGTCGTCGTATTCAATAACTTCGATCTTCTGGAGTTCGTGCGAGGTGCGGAACCCATCGAAGAAATGACAGAACGGCACACTGGATTCAATAGCGGCAAGGTGGGCTACCAGCGCCATATCCATGGCTTCCTGCACGGAGTTGGACACCAAGAAGGCGAAGCCCGTCTGGCGACAGGCCATTACGTCCTGATGGTCGCCGAAAATGGACAGCGCGTGGGAGGCCAATGCGCGGGCGGAAACATGAAAAACGCCGGGGAGCAGTTCACCGGCGATCTTGTACATATTGGGAATCATGAGCAGCAGGCCCTGCGACGCGGTAAAGGTCGAGGTCAGGGCACCTGCGGCGAGGGAACCGTGAACGGCACCAGCGGCACCGGCTTCGGACTGAAGCTGGCGTACGGTAACGGTCTGCCCCATGAGGTTCTTTTTCCCTTGCGCGGCCCAATCATCGGCGACTTCGCCCATGTTGGAGGAAGGGGTGATGGGATAAATGGCGGCGGTGTCGCTCAGCGCATATGCGATATACGCAGCGGCGGTATTGCCGTCCATGGTCTTCATCGTCTTGGCCATTTGGTAACTCCTTTATCTAGCCTTGAAGCATGGTAACATGCTGCCCCGGTGGCATCCCCAGGCAGAGATGATGTATGATCATCGGTAGCGGAACAAGTTTTTCCCCGTCTCGTTCCGACGATAGCTGGCGGTTGTTGCCGAGGCATTATAAACAAAATGTATGCCAGTTTGCGCGATATAGAAAAATAATGATATTCCCCCGTGTTACCTCCTTATCACACGACACGCCTCAGGCAGTCGGCGCGGTATATGTCTGAAAAAACAGACATGCGCAGCAGGCCATACCCACTCGGCGTGGCTGGCCTGCTCCTACGTAAGGAAAGCCCCGCGCGGCGCAACGCGCGTTTCTTTTTTGTCTGAAAAAACAGACACCGCAGGGCAATCCCCTGTTTCATACAACAAAATGATTGCACAAACAACTCCCTGACAACCGTGTTTATTTACCGTGGATTACAGGGCGCTCTCGTATTGTCCGGTCATAGAGAAATAGTATTCTTTTTCAGCAAAGCATAAAAGTGTGAACGTGACAGGCCGGAGATGCGGAGAATTTCCGCCACGTCTCCACCTGTTTCCGCAATAAGCGCTTTCATGTACTTTTGTTCCATCCGGTTTTTAAATTCCTTCAGGTCTGGAAAAGAACTGCCCGGCGAGGGGGAAAGGGGGTCCGCGCCGTCTGATTTTTCAGACAACGGGGTATGAGAACTGACGACAGAGCCGCTGCCGGAAGCGGCTGCTCCGGTGGAGAAGGATGAAACATGGCCCGCACAAGCTCCCGCTCCCCGGCTCAGGTTGGCCTTAGCCACCTTGATGCGCAGGTCTTGCGGCAGGTGCATGGCATAGAGCATGGACTCCATGCCGGACGCCACAAAAGCGCGTTCCAGCACGTTGAACAACTCCCGGACATTACCCGGCCAGTCATATTCGGCCAGCGTGGCAAAAAAATCTGAGGAAAACCCTTTATTGGGTGTATCATACTGCTCGCACAGCCGGTTCACATGATACATAGCCAGCGGCTTAAGATCCTCGCACCGCTGCCGCAACGGCGGCAATTCAATATGCATGGTCTTAAGCCGGAACAGGAGGTCTTTGCGGAATTCCCCCCGCTCCACCATTTCATCCAAATTTTTGTTGGTGGCGGAAATGAGCCGGAAATCGCTCTTTATTTCCTGCGTATCCCCCACGGGGCGGAACACGCGTTCCTGCAGAAACCGCAAAAAAGCCTTTTGAATGGATAGCGGCATCTCCGCCACTTCATCCAGAAACAGCGTGCCCTTGTCCGCTATTTTGACTAATCCGTCCCGGTCCTGCTGCGCACCGGTGAACGCCCCCTTTTTATGCCCGAACAAGGTGGATTCCACCAGAGATTCCGTTAACGAGGCGCAGTCCACCACCACAAATCGGTTATCGCGGCGCAGACTATTGGCGTGCACCGTGCGGGCGGTGAGCTCCTTCCCCGTGCCAGTTTCCCCGGAAATAAGCACGTTGGCATCGGTCACAGCGGCCTGCGCCACCAGATTAAAACAGTCACGCATGGCGGAGCTGGTGCCCACCACCCGTTCCAAGTCAAGAACCACGGGAGGCTGTGCCTTACTCTGCTTTTCTTCACGGTATTGCAGTGCACGATTCAGCGTGAGGGTCGTCTGCTTTATGGGAGTAGGCTTAACCAGAAAATCCCACACCCCGCCCTGAATGGCGAGTTCCGCTCCGTCTGGATCTCCCTCTCCTGTCAGAATAATGACTTCCGGGGCGTCCGGCATGCTGCGTATTTGCGGCAGAACGGTCAATCCGTTGCCATCCGGCAGACGAATATCTAAAAAAACCACGTCAAACCGCTCATCGTGGAGGGCTTTCAGCCCTTCAGCCAATGTTCCCGTGGCCCGGCAACGGTATGCCAGCCGGGCGATGAGGCTCTGCATGGTTTCGCAGACGTGGCTGTCGTCGTCTATAATGAGGATATTAGGCATGGCATGACAATGGCGCGGGGACGCCGTAATGGGGTCTGTTCACGAAAGGCGCTGTCCGGCACACGGGCAAGGAACCTACCTTTCCGTACCATTCTCATCACAATAACGGAGTTTGTCTAGTACGACCATACTATTCCGTTGCTTCCCTCTCAACAGGAGACGTGCCCGCTCCGCTCGGCACACGTGAAACATCCAGTTCGCTTGGTGTGTCCGGTATTTCCGCCCCGCCAAGCAAACGATGAATAGCCTCCGCCAAGCGGTTCCGGTCATACGGCTTGCTGATAATTGTCTTTATGCCGGGCACGGCACCCGCGTTGTACGAGGCCACATCGCGCCCGGAAACAAGCAGCACGGGTAAATCGGGCCGCAACAGACCCACCTGCCGGGCCAGTTCCACTCCGTTCATGTCCGGCATATCAAAATCGGTAATCAGTAAATCCCATTCGTCAGGACTGCGGTGAACCAGCTTCACAGCCTCAGAAGGCCGCCCCATGGCCTGCACGGAATACCCCAACCCCTCCAGCACGCGAGGAATAGTATCTAGCTGGTCCACATCGTCTTCCACAAACAATATTCGCCCCTCGCCCCTCGTTATGGGCACGCCGATGGAAGGTTCCGCTTCCATCATGCGCTCGTTGCTGGGCAGGAAGATGTCAAACGAGGTTCGTTCAAACGGCTTACTGTGAACCAGAATGCCCCCCCGGTGCGCTTTGATAATACCATGCACCACGGCAAGCCCCAGCCCGGTTCCCTCCGTTTTGCCTTTGGTGGTAAAGAACGGATCAAAAATTTTATCCAGTATCATCGCGTCAATACCCGGCCCGTTATCCGCCACGGAAATCATAAAGTAAGTTCCGGGGGATACACTGACCAGTTTAGCGTCCTCCTCTTCCAGCCGCACTTTCTCCAGTCGCAGCTCAAGGAAACCGCCATGCTCTCGCAGTGACTGAAACGCGTTGGTGCACAAGTTCATCACCACCTGATGAATTTGCGTGGGGTCCGCGTGCGTAATCGCCCGCGACACGCCAATATGCTCACGAATTTCAATATTACGCGGCATGGACGCCGTAAGCAGCCCCATGGCCTCTCCCAACACTTCATTAATGTTGGTAGTCATAAACCCTTCGAGAGACGGGCGGCTGAATGTGAGTATTTGCTTAACCAAATGGCTGCCCCGTTGCGCCGCCTTGAGCGCACGGTGCATGTCTTTCCACGTCAGGCTTTCTTCCTCAACATCCGAAAGGGCCAATTCTGTAGAATTGATAATGGATGTTAGGATATTGTTAAAATCGTGAGAGATTCCGCCCGCCAGCGTGCCGATGGCCTCCATTTTCTGCGACTGGATGAGTTGGCGCTCCAGACTGATCCGCTGCGTGATGTCCTCCGCCGCGGTAAGCAGGCCCACCACTTCTCCATCGTCCCCGTGCAGGGGAACCCGGTTTGTCTCCAGCCACACCATGCCGCCGTCCGGCCCGGCAATGGAAACGCGGGTCTGATACTGGGGAGTATTTTCAGCGATAACCTGCGCCTCGGCTGCGTGCAAAAGTTCCGCATCGCCGCTGTTGGGCATGATATCCTTGTCATCCTTCCCCAACAGGCTCGCCGGGTCCGCGCAGCCAAAGAAATGCAGAAAAGATTTGTTGGCCCCCAAAAAACGCAACGCCCTATCCTTCCACGAAACCAACTGGGGAATATTGTCCAGCACCAGTTGGAGCATACGTTCCGACTCACGCCGAGCCTTTTCCGCCCGCTTACGCTTGGTTACGTTTTCCGCGAAGCCTTCCAGCAATTCCACATTACCCAATCTGTCACGGATGATCCGAATAGAAATATTCGCTACCACATTGGAACCATCTTGACTGACAAACGCCTTTTCCAGCGTGTGAATCTCCTCACCTTCAGCGCCATCGCCCGCGAAAGACAGCTCGCTGATGAGCGAACGGACCAGCTCAGGTGCCCCCGCCAACATGGCTTCCGGCGTTTCAAACCCTGCCATACGCGCCATAGCCGGATTCACGTCCACGCGCCCGCCGTCCGGCTTGATACGGAAAATACCCAGCGGCGAGTTCAAAAAGATGGAACGATATTTTTCTTCCGCGGCCCGCAGACTGTCTTCGGCCTTTTTACGATCTGTGAAATCAAAAACGATTCCCACCAATCCCGCAATTTCAGACCGGGCATTAATATTGGTGGCCTTATGCAAAATAATATTGTGCGGCTGTCCGCTGGAAGGCGTGATTGTCTGCTCGTATATTTCAACGCCCGGCTCCCGCAGCAAAGCTCCATCCACCGCATCGTGCAATTGCGAAAGCCCCATACCCTGCAACTGCCACTCATTACGATTAAGTATTTCCGCGCGGGTTACATTGAAAAACCGCTCAAACGCCTGATTGCACTCCTGATACCTTCCATACCTATCCTTGGAATAGATGGGAATGGGAATGGTATCCATGAGTAAACGCAAAAACGAGAGCTGGTCCTTAATCCGTAGTTCCACAGAGCGCTTTTCCAGCACGTTCATGACCAACAGCACCAGCGTGACCGTAAGAATGACCAAACAGACGATGATGGTCCAAAAAACCTGCTTGTTTAACTCATAAAACCGGCTTGGCGCGTTAATAATGGAAGAATTACGGGGAATCATGTGTTCGCTGATGTGCATACGCTTCAGCTCAGTGTAATCGAACTCCCAGAGCTGCGTATTGCCCGCGTTTAACGGCAGATCGCTGGCCTTTCGCCCCGCGAGTACCTCCAGCGCCATCCGGGCCGCCGTGGCGCCGTGCTCTTCTGCGGAAATAACCTTGCCGCCCAAAATGCCGCTGCCCACCAAAAATTCCCAGTTGGAAAAAAGAGGAGCACGGGTGTTGGCCCGCACAAGCGCCAGCAATTCTTCCGCAGAATAAAACTGCCCGTCAATTTCCCGGTACATAGGGACGAAGTAAAAAAACGTTTCCGGCCCACTCTCACGTACCTGCCGGAGCATTTCGTCCATTCCGTATTCCTTCCACACCTCCACGCTCAACTTCTGGCGAAAAGGTGGCAAGGCATCCAGAACCTGCTGACCAATGGCCTCCCCCGTCACGGACGTATCACCGATAATCACCATGCGCCTCAGCCCCGGATGCAGGGAAAGCGCAAGCTCTATGTTCGCCGCCACATCGACTGTTTCCGGCACACCGGTTATCTCGCGCCCGACAAGCAACTGCGGCTTAATATCGTTCACTCCGCAAAAAACCACGGGCACACCGGGGAATAGCTGCTCCCCATATTCTAAAATGAAATTATACGCGTGGTTATCCGAAACAATGATCAAATCAAAATGTCGGTTGCGGAACTTATCCCGATACAAGCGCACAAGGGTTTGGGTTGTTTCCTCCGCGCTGAACTTTTTGGAGTCCATGTACTCCACTTGCAACACGACCCCGAACGGTCCCTTATCCAGCGTGCGGCGCATGCCTTCAAAAATACCGTCTGACCATGAATAGCCGTTATGATAGGAATTTAGGTACAAAACATTCTTGCGGGGACGATGGGTCGCCTCTTCCGCAGAGGTAGCGCTCGCGGGCACCGCCCAAAAGACAATGCCCCACAACACCAGCGCAACAACGGCACACCGGCTCGACGCGCCATGGCACGTGCACGCGCTCGGAACCCGCCGCCGAGCACGGCGAAACGGCAGAAAAGGGAAAAAGAAGAGCATGGCGGCCTCTCCGCATGTTCTTGGTCGTGGCAACCGGACCGGGACAAAGACGGGGGACAACGAGCGGATTTGGCAACGCCACCCTCCCCGCACGCTGTGGGTGGCTCCGCCCCTACGCCCCGGCATAGTCTTTGTGGCGCGGCGGCGTCAAGAGGTCTGCACCTCCTCTTCCCGGAAGGCACTCCCTATGCCGGAAATCCGGCACCGCCAAAGAAAAACGTCCGCACATGGAGAAATATCATTAGTTTTTCAGCACACTAGCGTAGTGGCAAGGCATTTGCATAATCAGGTCGAACACTGACAATTCTCTGGCGCACCGTACCCGCCGGAAGACCGACACATATGCAATATGCCTGACAGCAAGGAGGACCGACATGCTGTTCCTGCTCGGTGGAAATGACAAAAAATCCCGTAAACGGGAAACTCCCACGGAAAATGTGGGCGTGGTGAAAGACCTTTTTCTTTCTGGACGCTTCCCCGTGGTAACCACGGAGAATGTGGAAGGCAGAGCTTTGGGCAAAGTGCTGGGGCTGGTTGTCTGCCGTGGATACGATTCCGACGATGCGTTTTTTGGCATGGCGGCCCGCGCGGTCAATAAAGGTGCGCAGGCCATTATCGGCTATAAAGAAAATGTGGCATTCCACCCCGACGGCAGCAAATATTTCTGCTGTTACGGCACCGCCGTCCAGTTCGAGAAGGGCAAACGAGCGATTACCGCGTAGCGGTACCGCGAAAAAGCGAAAAGACACCGGGCCGAAACCACGCGTTTCGGCCCGTTTTTGTTTGAAAACAAGAGGCGGCTACGGGCAAACAGGGGCACAGTTGCCCGGACTACGGTGCCGGGGCGATAACAAGCTGCTCTTTCTGTTCCAGTAGGGGGGCGGCTTTCACGGCTGCGCAACTACTCTTGCCTATGCTGCTCAGTACAAACTCCAGCGTGTAGTCTCCGGGAACGTCAAAGGTCATCTCTGTCACCGGATATCCACTCCGAAACTGAGGATGGGCAGACTCCGGCTTGCTCAAAACGCGCACGTTTACAGAAACAAACTGTCCTTGCGGCACAGTCTTACCACCCAAGTCAAACGTGGCGGAAACCACTTTTCCCACCTGCATGGGACCGGAAAGCACGAGCGAGGGGGCCGCTTGTTCCTGTGCGCGTGCTATTCCCGCACACCCTAAAAGAACAACGGCAACCAGTGGAAAAATAATTCGATATGACGCGGTACGCATGTTTTACCCCCTGCGAGAGATTCGCGAACAACTTGCTTATACACGCGCGACCCGCTATAGCACAAGAGTGGGTAGAGTGTGGGTAGCAAGCGAAAAAGGGGAATCTATGGCGAAAGCGCAGGAGCCGTCGAACGAACAAGAGCAACGGGAGACGTTGGTAGTCCTGTTGCATTCTCTGAATATGCATCAGGATATTTTTTTAGAACGCTGGTCAGTGCGCATGCAGGCCGCAGGCTACCTCCAGCACACCACAGCCAAGCGGGTAGACTGTCTGCTCGCGCTCGACGAATTTTTGGGACCGCTTATTCACGATCTGGAAGCGGGACACCTGCGTGACGAATTCTGGCCTCTGGATTCGCCGGGTACCAGCGGATGGGGGCAATTTCTCATCGATTCCGCGCGGCGCCACCGCCAGCGGGGTGTTACCGCGCAAATGTTTCTCGGCTGCTTTAAGACGTTTCTGTACAGTGTGTTAGACGTAGTGGAACTGGTGGAGGCGTCCCCCTCTCTTAAAGTCGCCGCACGCAGACAGGTGCGCCTATATGGCGACGCGCTGGAGATGCTCTATCTGGAAGACTGGGCGCATTCCCTGCCCGAACTTTCCGCCCAAAAATTAGATGAGATGAACCGGCTGCTCACGCTGGAAAAATGCCGATTTGAAAATATTCTCAACGCCTCTTCAGACCCCACCTTTGTGGTAAATGCCGATGGCGTGGTCGAAAACATCAACGCGGCGGTGCAGACCGTATTACCCAAAAAAAAGGCGGTGGGACGCCCTATCTGGCGGGTGCTGGACATGGAAGGTCACTCCATGTCCGAGGTTCTGCACTACTACCCTACCGGACTTTCCTGCGAGATGACGCCGTTTGGCGAAGATACCGTCTACCGCATGCAGATAACGCCTCTGAACACGGTGAGCCTTGCCAGTAATCAATATATCGTGGTGCTTACCAACATGACCACACAGGCTGCGCAACGCGAAACGCTGGAACGTATTGTGGATGAAAAAACCGATGCCCTGCGCCGCGACAAAGAGCAGTTGGAAGAAATGAATATCACCTTGCGCAATGTCCTACGCAGCATTGACCGCGAGCGCGAGGAGCAGACGTCGGAACTGGCAGGGAAGGTGAACACGCTGGTTCTGCCCGCGCTGGAACGCATTGAACAAGAAAATGATCCTGCCGTGCGCAAGGGGTATGTGACCGTGGTAGCGGACCAGCTTACCCGGCTGACACGGGGAGCTTCCGACATAGACCCCACATTATTAAAGCTCACCCACATGGAAATGCGGGTGAGCCAGTTCATTCAGGCGGGGCATTCCACCAAAGACATTGCCGATCACCTTAATCTTTCCGTGGAGACTATCCAAACGCACCGGAAGAACATCCGCCGTAAGCTGGGGTTACACGGCAAAGCCGTCAGCCTGTACGCCCATCTGAATGTTACCGGCCCTCGCGGCTAGTCGTCCTCCGCCACATCCAAACCGCAATCGCACAGGTCCGCCCCCAGATAGGCGCGTTCGCTCTTGCCAAGAATGCCCAAGGACAACGCGATAAGCGTCCACAGATGGACCACCTGATAGCCTCCGCCGTAGTATTCGGAAAGATCATGAATTTGCGAATGGCAATTATGGCACGGCGCAATTACATACGTGGCCCCTGTGTTGCGGATTTGCTCGTCTTTGCGTCTGCCATAATACCGCCGGGCGTCAGGATAGCCGGATTGCAAAAACCCGCCACCACCACCGCAGCAGTAATTATTTGATTTGTTGGGCCACATATCAATGAAGTTTTCCTCACCGACCACGGACCGGACCACAAACCGCAGATCGTCCGCCATCGGATCACCAAACGACTTGCGTACCAACTGGCAAGGGTCCTGTACGGTAAATTTGATACCTTCCGTATTCCACGCGGGGCTGACGGGCAGTTTGCCTTCCCGTATCCACTGGGCATAGAGACGGATAATGGACTCTATTTTTACAGAGGTTTGAATCGCAAATTTTTGCAGCCCGGACCGGACCGCGTACAGTTCGTGTCCTCACTCCGTATTAAGCCAATACTCGCAACCAAGCTCTTCCACCGCGGCAATTTTGGCCCGCACAATCGCTTCCCATTCCGCGTCATCCGCAGCGAAAAGACAATAGTTTTCCGCCGCCCAGCCAACGGAACCATAGGTCCAGTCGCACCCCGCCATATTCAAAATTTTCCACAGCGGCACCATTTCATCTGGCTCAGTCACCGGCTCCCGCGAGTTTTGATTCAGAAAATAGGTCGCGCCTTTCCGGTCCATGGGAGCTTCCAGCTCTCCTTGCCCGGATTGGGTTTCGCGCACTTCTTCCAGCACGTCTTCCACCACAAACCCGAAATCTTCCGAACTTGCGCCCATGGCGCTAAAACCCTCATTTTTCAAAGCCTGATGGCAGGAATTTACAATGCCCCGCGGTTTTTTTTCCTCCGGGCAACGCTTGCGGGCCTGATAAACCAACTGAGGAATATCAATGCGCATGGGGCACAATTGCACGCAGCGGGCGCAAAGGGTGCACATCCACACCCACGGGGTGGTGGTTACCTCTTCATCCATACCAAGCGAAGCCATGCGCAGGAATTTTCGAGGGTCCATGCCCTCCAGCCCGGAAGCGGGGCATCCGGCGGAGCAGGCATTACAGGTGAGACAGAGCGACAGATTGCCTCCTTCGGGGAGAAGCGCGGCAACCTCGTTCACAAAGGATCGGGTATCCTTAGTCTCAGGCAGGGGGCTGCCGGTAGCGGCAGAGACGTCAGACATGGCAATACGGCTCCGGTCACGCGACACACGCGTGGTTGCAGGGGGAAAAGAATCTTCTTCCGTACCCCCGGAGCCCGGAACCGGCGGCGACCGCCCTGCATCCATTCCGCTCGCCCGATGGGCGCGGGCGAGCGGTAGGATACAGGCCGAAAGGCCTATTCCACAATGCCTAAACGGCGGGCTATCTCTCTTGCCGCGCGGCGACCTGCGCCCATGGCAAGAATGACCGTTGCTGCGCCGGTGACGATATCGCCTCCGGCGTAAACATTGGGAATGGAGGTTTCTCCTGTGGCCTCATCCACCTCAATATATCCCCACTTGTTCAATTTCAAGAGGGGTTCGTTCTCAAGGAGGACGGGGTTGGGGTTCGTGCCTACAGCGATAACCGCAAGATCGGTTTCCAGCTCATAAACGTCGCCCGCCACGGGCCTAGGCGAGCGCCGCCCCGAGGCGTCCGGTTCTCCAAGTTCCATCCGCTGGAGGAGCACTGATGTCAGGTTTCCCCTGTCATCGCCACGGAATTCGATGGGACTGGAAAGTACCTCAAGGTGGATGCCTTCCTCCACGGCATGTTCTATTTCCTCATGCCGGGCGGGCATGGCATCCGCCGTGCGCCGGTAAACGATATGCACGGATTCCGCGCCAAGACGCTGCGCCGTTCTGGCTGCGTCCATGGCAACGTTACCGCCGCCGTACACGGTGACCTTTCGGCCCCTAATGATCGGGGTATCATGGTTGGGGAAGTCGTATGCTCGACCAAGGTTCACGCGGGTGAGATATTCGTTGGCGGAAAACACGCCGTTGAAGTTCTCGCCGGGGATACGCAGGAATTTAGGCAACCCCGCCCCCACGCCAATGAACACAGCCTTGTAGCCCTGTTCAATCAGCTCTTCAATGCTGAAGGTTTTGCCCCCCACATAGTTGGTGACAAAATCGACCTCCAGCTCCTTGAGCGCGCCCACTTCCTTCGCCACGATCTTTTCTTTAGGCAGGCGGAATTCTGGAATGCCATACACCAGCACGCCGCCCACCTCATGCAGTGCCTCAAACACAGTAACCTTGCAGCCCCGCGAAGCCAGATACCCCGCCACGGTGAGGCTGGAAGGCCCGGAACCGATGCACGCCACCTTTCTTTCAGGATCAATGAACGGGCACTCCGGCTTGGCACTAATAAGGTCACACGCATCCATATGCATGTATTCATCAGCCACAAAGCGTTCCAAGCGACCAATGGCCACAGGTTCGCCCTTTACCCCCAGAATGCAGTTGCCTTCGCACTGGCATTCCTGCGGACACACACGACCGCAAACAGCGGGCAAGCTGTTGGTACTTTTAATGACGGCGTAGGCGGCCTCTACATTGCCCTTGGCCACCTCTGCCACAAACTGGGGAATGGGCACCTCTACGGGGCACCCCTTCACGCATTTAGGTTTTTTGCACTGGAGGCAGCGGGCAGCCTCCTCCATTGCCATTTCTCTGGTGTATCCCAATGCCACTTCGTCGAAGTTATTCCTGCGCACGTCCGGTGGCTGATTGGGCATAGGGACGCGGGGAGAAAGGGTTTTCTTCTTACTTGTCATGGCATTTACACCTACAGTGATGTTCGTAGGATTCCTTTTCCATGGGCGAAAACGCCGCCAGCCTCTGCCGTAGTTCGGTGAAGTCCACTTTGTGACCATCGAACTCAGGGCCGTCCACACACGCGAAACGGGTTTCCCCGCCCACGGTCACGCGGCATGCGCCGCACATGCCCACGCCATCTACCATAATGGAGTTCAGGCTTACCGTGGTAGGCACCTTAAACGGCTCTGTGGTACGCGAAACAGCAGCCATCATGGGCACCGGGCCCACTGCCACCACTTCAATCACAGACGTATCCTTCTCCAGCCGGTCCTTAAGCAACTCCGTCACCAAGCCCTTATGGCCATAGCTGCCGTCGTCGGTGGAGATAAGCACTTCCGGGCAGAAGCTCTTCAGTTCCTTTTCAAAGAGCAGGAGGTCTTTGGTGCGGGCGCCGATAATGGCGACCACGTGGTTCCCGGCCTGATGATGCCCCTTGGCAATGTGATGCATGGCCGCGATGCCCGTTCCTCCTCCCACGCAGATAACCGTGCCGCCTTTTTCTATATGGGTGGCCTTACCCAGCGGCCCACACAGATCAAGGATGTCATCTCCCTCGTTCAGTTCCTCCAGCAATGCGGTGCTCTTGCCGAGAACCAGATAAACGATGGTGATGGTACCGTTTTCACGGTCAGTGTCCGCTATGGTCAGCGGAATACGTTCGCCCTTTTCGCAGACGCGAAGAATGACGAAGTTCCCCGGCTCGGCTTTGGCAGCGATATGCGGCGCATGAATAACCAGTTTACTGGTCTGGCCGGGGATAAGCTGCTCTTTCTTCAGGATAGTGTTCGCCATGAGAATTTCCTGTTTAGGTTCCGATCCGGCCCTGCCGGTAAGCCCTTTAGAAGGGCCAGATCATGGGAATGATAGCCACGCACATAATAAAGGTAATGAGCTGCAGCGGCCAACCCGCTCTTACGTAGTCAAAGAAGGTGTAGTTGCCGGGTCCGAGCACAATAGTGTTGGGCGGTGTGGCAACCGGAGTAAGGAAACATGCCGAAGCCGACATGGCAATACCCATAGCCAGCGGCAGTGGGCTAATGCCACCCTGCACGGCGATGGGAATAGCCAACGGAGCCATGAGCGCAGCCGTGGCGGTATTGGACATGAAGTTAGTAATAATAGCCGTAAGCCCGCAACAAACCGCCATAAGGGCGTACGGATCGGAAACATGGCTCACCACGCTTTCCGCGATCATAGCCGCCGCGCCGGACTTCGACATGGCGGTGCTCATGGACAGCATACCCGCGAACAGGAAAATGGTGGTCCAGTCGATGCATTTAAAGGCTTCTTTCATGGTCATACTTCCCGTGATTACCACCAGACACGCGCCAAACATGGCGGCGGTAACCAGCGGCATGGCACCGGAAGCCATAACGACAACCACGAAAATAAAGATAGCCAGCGCCCACAGCATTTTTTCAGGGCGCTTGGGCTTTGCTCCCTCAGCCTCCATCAAGGCACAATCCACTGCGGAATCGGGTAAAAACTTACGACCGATAGTCGCGTAGTACAAAACGCCCATCAGCAGCAGCGGAATACCAAACTTAGCGAATTCAAAAAAACCGAACGGTTCTATGCCCGCAGGCCCCATTTTTTGAAGCATGGAATTGATAATGCCGTTGGGCGGAGTTCCCACCAGCGTGATGGTACCGCCCAAAGACGATGCAAACGCTACCGGCATGAGTATGCGGCCCGGCTTAATGCCCGCGGAAACGCACATGCCCACAATCATGGGAATGGCCACCACAATGGTGCCCGTGTTGGAAAGAAAGGCGGAAAGAAACCCGATGGCGATAACGGAAAACACCAACAGCTTGCGCTCGTTGCCTCCCGACATCTTCACCGTAAACTTACCCACCTTATCGGCAAACCCGGTAATAAAGGTGGCCTCCCCCACAATGAACATGGCCATGAAGATGACCACCCATTCGTTACCGAAGTTGGCAAAGGCGGCCTTGGCATCGACAATGCCGAATAAGCTGAGGGCCACCGGTACCAACATTGCCGTAACAGGCAGGGGAACCAGCTCCGTAAAAAACAAAATCGCGGCAGCGCCAAGAATGGCGAGCGTTAAATACGCCTGTGTGGGATTGATGGCTGAATCCGCAGCAAAGCACACACTTGTGCAACCAAGCACCAAAACGAAAGCCAGACCGAGAAGTGGCAACAATCTTTTCATGTGTTGTATCCTCATTAAACACGTTGATCGGTCATAGGCCAAGAGGGGGTGACGGTCCCTCACGGACCAAAGGTCACAAGAGATGGACAGGACAAAACGCGCCCACCGGAAAACCGGCTCTTTTCCAGTGGGCGCGGTGGGTTGCTACATATCTATTCCGTAGCTGGAGACAAAGGCGTTAATACGCTTGCGGGACGCGGCAACACGTTCCTTCAGCGCCACCTTGTAGGCTTCCAAATCGGAGATGGGGGAGCGGGCAACCCCGGTTTCCATGGCGGCTTTAGCCACGGCGGGCACTTCCCATTCCAGAATGCGCGGATCAAGCGGCTTAGGAATCACATAATCCACGCCAAAATGCATTTCCTTCACGCCGTACGCGTCGCACATTTCGCTCGGTACGGGTTCCTTTGCCAACGCAGCCAGCGACTTGGCGGCAGCCACCTTCATCTCTTCGTTAATTTCCGTGGCCCGCACATCCAGCGCACCGCGGAAGATGTAGGGGAACCCGGACACGTTATTGATCTGGTTGGGGTAGTCCGAACGCCCGGTACCCATGATGCAATTGGGGCTGGCTTCTTTCGCCACGGGATAGGGAATTTCAGGATCAGGGTTGGCCATGGCAAAGATGATGGGATCTTTAGCCATGGACTGGACCATTCCCTTATTCAGCAAGTCCTTAGTGGACAGGCCAAGGAAGCAGTCCGCTCCTTTCAGGCACTCCGCCAGTGTGGCGGGAGCGCTCTGGGCAAACGCGGCCTTGTACTTATTCAGCCCTTCGCGGCCTGAGTGGATAAGCCCCTTGGAGTCGAACATGCAGATGTTCTTCCGATCCACACCCAGTTGGATGTAGAAGTTGGCGCAGGCAATGCCCGCCGCTCCGGCTCCCACCACAACAACCTTCAGATTTTCGATCTTACGGTTGGTGATTTCGCAGGCGTTCAGAATGGCAGCACCGGAAATAACGGCGGTGCCGTGCTGGTCGTCATGGAACACGGGAATGTTCATGGCGGCCTTGAGGGTATCTTCAATATAGAAGCATTCCGGCGCCTTGATGTCTTCAAGGTTAATACCGCCGAAGGTAGGCTCCATGGCTTTGACAATGCTGATGAGTTGATCGGGGTCTTTCACATCGAGGTTGATGTCGAACACATCCACATCGCAAAAGGTTTTAAAGAGCACGCCCTTGCCTTCCATAACCGGCTTGGCGGCCTTGGGGCCGATATTGCCAAGTCCCAGCACGGCGGTGCCGTTAGTGACCACGCCCACCAGATTAGCGCGTCCGGTGTACACATCCGCCATGGCGGCATCGGCGTGAATAGCCATGCAGGCCTCCGCCACGCCGGGAGAATAGGCCAACGAGAGGTCTTTCTGGTTGTTGCAGGGCTTAACCGGCACGACCTCTACCTTCCCTTTGCGGGGAAGAGAGTGGTAGTCGAGCGCTTCTTGCTTGGTATACAGGGCCATGTGAGTTCCTCCAGTGAAACTGGGTTACGCCGGTTACAGATCGTAGTTCGGCTTCGCGTACTGCTCGTTCCCGTGGGCATCGTTAACCACAAGCAACGGGAAGTCCTTTACCGTCAATTTGCGCACAGCCTCCGGCCCAAGGTCGTCGAACGCGATAACCTCTGCCGCGGTAATGCACTGAGAAAGCAGCGCTCCCGCACCGCCTGTGGCACCGAAATACACACCAACGTATTTCTGAAGCGCCTCGCGGACGGCTGCGCTGCGTTTACCTTTGCCGATGCTGGCCTTCACTCCCAGACTGTGCAGCCGGGGAGCGTAGGAATCCATCCGGTAACTCGTGGTGGGACCAGCGGACCCGATGGGCCGCCCCTCAGGCGCGGGGGTTGGTCCCACGTAATAGATAACCGCTCCCTGCAAGGCAAACGGCAGGGGTTCGTTATTGTCCAACTGCTCGCACAGGCGCTTATGCGCAGCGTCGCGCGCGGTGTAGATGGTGCCGGTGAGCTTCACCACATCTCCGGCCTTGAGCTTGAGCAGATCCTCGTCACGCAGGGGGGTGGTAAGGGAATAGGTAGGCACTAGAGTACAACCTCCTTGATGCGCGAAGAGTGGCACTGCACATTCACGGCAAGCGGCAAACTAGCTATGTGGCAGGGGCGCATCTCTATCTTCACGTCGAGGCTGGTGGTCTTACCTCCCAGTCCCATGGGACCGACGCCCAATTGATTGAGCGCTTCCAGCAACTCTTCTTCCAGTGCCGCGATTTCCGGGTCGGGGTGCCGCACGCCCACAGGGCGGAACAGCGCCTTTTTCGCCAGCGCCGGCGCAAGGTCAAAGGTTCCGCCAATACCCACGCCGACAATAGTGGGGGGGCAAGGGTTGGGACCAGCTTCAGCCATACGGCGTACCACAAACTCTTTAATGCCCGCCCAGCCCTGCGCCGGGGTAAGCATCGTGCAGCGAGACATATTTTCGGAACCGCCGCCCTTAGCCATATGGCGGATGCGCAGTGTGTCACCGGGCACCACGTCCACATGAATAGCTGCGGGGCTGTTGTCTCCCGTATTCTTACGCGTCAACGGATGGCAGAGCGACTTGCGCAGCAGTCCTTTTTCATACCCTTCCACCATGGCGCCATTAATAATGTCCACTAAATTGCCTTCCACATGCACGTCGGACCCCAGTTCCACAAAGAAAACACCCACGCCAGTGTCCTGACACAAGGGCAGTCCGGTTTTAGCGGCGAGGTCGGCATTTTCCAGCAGTTGACTGAGTATTTCCCGCGCGGACGGGGCTTCTTCTCTTTCCAGCGCGGCGCTAAGCGCTGTTTTTACATCTTCCGGCAAGTACCGGGCGGCCTGCATAACCAGACCCACCACGGCAGTATGCACGTCATTCGCCTTAATGCTTTTCATGACAGCAGCCTTTGTGCTTCAGCTTTTCCAGCACCCCTCTTGGGAGAATGCCCTTAACCGAATTAATGGCGAGCATGCGGCGCATGATACCCAGTTGGTCCTGCAACGGAATCTTTTTGGGACACACATCCTCACATCCCAGCAAGCCCATGCAGCCGAATACGCCCTGATCATTACCAATCACGTCGTAATAATCGTCTTCGCTGCGTTCGTCACGCGGGTCGATGTAGAACCGGGCCACCCGGTTAATGGTAGCCGCACCCAAGAAATCCTCACGCATACGGGCAGTGCCGCATGCCGCGATGCAGCAGCCGCATTCCACGCACCGGTCCAATTCGAATATCTGCTCTGCCAAGGCGTTTTCCATGCGGGCTTCTTCGGCCTTGGAATCAAACGCGGTGTCGTCGGAGTGCACCCACGCCTCAATCTTACGGCCTACATCGCGGAACCACGTTCCCGTATCCACGGAAAGATCGCCAATGAGCTTGAAGATGGGCAGAGGGTGCAGCACGATGTGCTCCGGCAAATCCTTAGTCTGCGTGTGGCAGGCGAGGCCGGGACGACCGTTGATGACCATGCCGCACGAACCGCAGATACCAGCGCGGCAACAGAAGTCAAACTGCACGCTTGGGTCGTGCTGCTCGCGGATGGTGTTCAGCGCGATAAACAGTGTCATGGAATCGTATTCGTTCACGAAAAACGACTGCATGTGCGGTACGGAATCCGGGTCCAGCGGATTATAACGGAATACTTCGATATGGAGTCTACGAGACATGGCAACCTCCCCTTACTTCTTTTTCTCAGATTTGGCGGCGGGCTTTGCCGCAGGTGCGTCCTTGCCGGGCACAACAAACTTTTCCGCGGGTAAATCCGCCGAAATAATCTTGCCGCCGCCGTAGCCACGGTCACCGGGAGGAAGCTCGTAGTAAGGGGAAGCCTCTTCGTACTTGAGCAGAGGCAGGTTGTCACCCGGCGTCCAGTACGCGAGAGTGCGGTTCAGCCAGTCTCGGTCATTGCGTTCGGGGTAGTCCTCACGGGTATGCGCCCCGCGCGACTCTGTACGCATAAGTGCGCCATACGCGGTGCACAAAGCCAGTTTCAGCATGCCGGGAATACGCAGCGCCATGGACATTTCAGGCGTGAAGCCCTTTGAGGGGGCCTGCAACCCGATCTTCGCGGAGCGTTCCAGCAGCACCTGCAACTTTTCCACGCCAGCCTTCAGGTCTTTTTCATTACGGAAAATGCCCACATGTTCCATCATCACGTCCTGCATCTCATTCCGCAACTGGAAGCAGCTTTCCTTGCCTTTGGAGCAGGAAGCGATGTCTTTGATGCGTTCGGAAACCAGATTGTGGGCCGCTGTAATGGCGGACGTCTTGAAGTCCACTTCATATCCCTTGAGGAACTTCACGAGCTGCTTGCCGATGTAAGAACCGGCAACCACGGTTTCAGCCAGCGAGTTGCCGCCCAAGCGGTTAAAGCCATGCATGTCCCAGCAAGCGGATTCTCCGGCGGAGAACAAGCCCTTAAGGCCATATGCCGCGCCGGTTTTGTCCACTCTCACTCCGCCCATGGAATAGTGGTGAGTAGGACGCACGGGGATAAGCTGGTGAATGGGGTTCACACCAAGGAAGTTTGTACAAATGTCGTACACTTCACGCAGCTTGGTGGTAATATGCTTTTCGCCCAGATGGCGAATATCCAGCCACAAATGTTCACTGTAGGGGCTTTGCACGCCAAAGCCTTTGCGGATGTGTTCGATCATGCGGCGCGATACCACGTCGCGCGAGGCGAGTTCGGCCTTTTCCGGCTCGTAGTCGGGCATAAACCGATATTCGTTCACGTCCAGCAGCGTTCCGCCGTCACCACGGCAGCCTTCGGTCACCAGAATATCGGTCGGCACGGTTCCGGTGGGGTGGAACTGCACGGCTTCCATGTTCCCCATGGGCACCATGCCGGTATCCAACGCGATAATCTGACCGCCACCATCGCAGATGACGGCGTTGGTGGTGGCACGGTAAATACGTCCGTACCCGCCCGTAGCGATTAACGTGGCTTTCGCCAGATACGCGAACAGTTCGCCGGTTTTCAGACAACGCACAATGGCGCCCATGCAGCGTTCTCCGTCATGGATAAGCGCTTCCGCCTGCGTGCGGTCGTGAATTTTCACCCCGTATTGCAAACACTTGGTATCCAGCGTGTTCAGCACCGAGCGACCGGTGCCGTCAGCGGTGTAGCACGTGCGCCACTTCGCCGTGCCGCCAAAAGCGCGCGCGTGGATAAGCCCGTGCTTGTCTTTGGCTTCTTCGGCATCGAAAGGCTTGCCGCCCTTGTAATAGGTGTGAGTACCCGCCACCACCCGGTTCCACGGAACGCCCCAGTGGGCCATCTCCCGCATGACAATGGGGGCCGTATCCGCAAAAATACGGGCCACTTCCTGATCACAGCCCCAGTCCGAGCCTTTCACCGTATCGGCGAAGTGGACGTCCGGGCTATCACCCTTACCCATAACAGCGTTGCCCAAAGCCGCCTGCATGCCACCCTGTGCCGCAGACGAATGCGAACGGCGGGGGGGCACGATGGAAAGACAGGTTACATCGAAACCGGCCATAGCCGCTTCCACGGCCACGCGTTCCCCGGCGAGGCCTGCACCGATGCAGAGAAGGTCGGTATATAAGGTCTGCATGTGGAACTCCTCTTAGATGGTCAGAAGGGAAAGGCGAACGTGCGTCAGGAAACTGATGACCGCTGCGATGACCAGCAGATACACCATGTATCGGCGATACTTGGGACGGTTGGCCCGCGTAACAAAGGCCACCTTCACGCCTATGCGATACAGCCCGATGACGATGTGAAGCGCCACTGCCACAAAGAGGATAATGTAAAAGGGCATCCAGCCGCCCTGCTGAATACGCGTCGCGCTGTCGGCGGCGGTAATGGGCAGCGAATCAAGCATGGTATAGATGTGAATACTGGCCATGACTAAAATAAAGATGGCCGAAAATACCTGCACCAGCCACAGGGTGGTGTCGGTATGGTGCATCATTTTGGAATGTGTGCGGAAGGCGATATATTCCTTCTGCCGGAAGGGCATTTTACGCGCTCCCAAAATGAAATGACCAACCATAAGCAGAAGAATGATGGGTCCGCCTATCTGCACGAGATACAGCTCCTCGAACAACCAAGCGAGGCCGTTCATCAGCTTGGGGCTGATGATGACGCTTCCCACGAACAGCATGTGCATTCCCAC
This sequence comes from Pseudomonadota bacterium, assembly GCA_023460395.1. Lineage (GTDB taxonomy): Bacteria > Desulfobacterota > Desulfovibrionia > Desulfovibrionales > Desulfovibrionaceae > Halodesulfovibrio. The sequence goes on from JAEWQB010000024.1 coordinate 153,689, forward strand.
GAACACCGCCAAGATAAAGCCGGTAAGCATCATCAGGACATCCAGGCGGCCCGACAGCTTCGTCTTCGGGGGCACATGAAGCGTCACGTTGTGTTCACTCATTTGGACAACTCCTCCATATTGGGTGATGAATCTCAGGGCCGTGCACGCACAAGGCCCTGCGGCAACAACACAACCAGCAGGCAAAGGAGGACACGACCACGCCTCTCCGGGCAGGACACCCGGTGGCAACAAGACGTGGCATGATCTACAAACAACCCTCCTCAGCTCTACATGGTATAAGCACGGTTTGTGCCAAAAAAGACAAGAATATAATACCCCGTCTGTGGCAAGGATTTTCAATAATTTTGGTTGAATGCTCAATTTTTTTCTTATCTGGCAAGAGGCTTTTTCCTGCCGGACAAGAAAATTCCTGTCTAAGAAGAAGGCGGTGGAGTTTACACACCCTGCAAGGAAAGCCCGTGCTTTTTCAGCAGGGCATACAGCCGTGACTGGGAAAGCCCGGAGCGCTGAACAGCCTCTTTCATATTGCCGTCAGTGCTGGAGAGTAAGGCCATAAGATAGTCGCGTTCCGCTTCTGCCACGGCAACGTCCCGATACTCCGCCAAAGGCGGTAAATCACGTGCGGACCGCACTGTTGACCGAAGAGATGTGGCTACCGCAGGCTCTTGCTTCACCTGTGGTCGCACGCCAGCAAGCAGGGTAGGCACTCCGGCAAGGGGCAACGGGCTTTTTTCCCGACCATTCAGCCGGACGTCCGGGCCGGGTGAGGCAATACGGCTGCGGGCCACAGCCGCGCGCACGGAAGGCGGCAGGTGTTTGGAAAAGAGAGTGGAATCCTGCCCCGCCGCGGCAATGGCGTGCTCCACCGCATGCACCAGTTCCCGCACATTGCCGGGCCAGTCGCATGCCTCAAGGGTTTCCAAAAAGTCCGGGTCACACCCTTTGCGCATAAGCTCCGCCCGGTCACACAGCCTGTTCACATAGTGTCCGGCAAGCGCCCGAATATCTTCCTTGCGCTCCCGGAGCGGCGGCACGTCAATGCGCACGCTTTGCAGACGGAAAAGCAGATCACTGCGAAACGTCCCCTCGCTGACCATGGCGGAAAGATCGCGGTTGGTAGCCGCCACCAACCGGAAATTACTATGCACTTCCACTCCACTGCCAATGGGCCGCACGGTACGCTCTTGCAACGCACGCAGGAAAGCCCGCTGCATGGTCAGCGGCAGTTCCCCCACTTCGTCCAAAAACAAGGTGCCGCCATCCGCCCGCACCACAAGTCCGGGCTGATTTTGCTCCGCACCGGTAAACGCGCCTTTGCGATGACCAAAGAGGATGGATTCCACCAAATTTTCCGGCAACGCGGCACAGTCCACCACCACAAAAGGCTTGGCGCTGCGTGCGCTGTTTTCATGAATGGCGCGGGCGAAAAGTTCTTTTCCTGTGCCTGTTTCTCCGATGATCAGGACGTTGGATTCACCCCACGCGGCCTGCGCGACCATGTCCAGCGCGCGGGCAAGCCCCACACTGTCCCCCACAATATGTTCGCGTCGCAACGCCCGGATGGGCTGGCACCCGGCCGCGCCCGTCCGTTCGCGCCGGTAATCAAGAGCCCGCTTGAGGGTAAGGGAAATTTTCTGAAGGGAATCAGTCTTTTCTATGTAATCCCACGCACCGTTGGTAATTGCCAGTTCCGCACCGTCAGGATCGCCCTCGCCGGTGATAATTATCACCTCCGGCGAGGAAGGACACCGAGCAAGGTCCGCCAGTATGGACAACCCATTACCGTCCGGCAGATTAACATCCAGAAACACCGCGTCAAACGAATCCCGCCGGGCAAGGGCAAGGCCCTCCTCCATGGTTTCCGCCTGCGCGGCATCGTGCCCCATACGCCGCACCGCTCTGGTCAGGGCGTAGCGCATGGACTCGTCATCATCAATAATGAGTACTCGGATCATCGTCAGCCTCGTCTATGTCAGGCAAAGGGGGAGCCGCCACCTTCCGGTCATCCAACAACCTGCGCACCGCGCCGCAAAGCTCCGCTGTTTCAAAGGGCTTGGTAAAAAATGCGGAAACCCCCACGGTCTTCCAGTCCTTGGGCACACGCGGCAACAACCCGCTCCCCTCAAATCCGCTGTAGAGGATAACCGGAAGGCCGGGGCGCAGACGATGTATCTCCCGCGTCAGTTCCACTCCCGTCAGCGTGGGCATCATGTAATCCGTCAGCATCAGGTCCACGCCGTCTGGATCGGCGGAGAAATAGTCAAGCGCTTCCGGGCTGCCGGTTTTAGTTACCACGTCATACCCCAGCCGAGAAAAGAGCTTGCCCACGGAGTAGGCCATATCTTCGTCGTCATCCACTAGAAGCAGGGTTTCGCTTCCCCGCTGTAATACGGGAATCTCTTCTCGTACTTCACGGTCTTCAGCCATGCCGCTGCACGGTAAATACACGCTGAAGGTGCTGCCCCGTCCCGGCAGAGTCTGCACGGCAATGGCGCCGCCGTGCATTTTTACAATGGAGAGCGACATGGAAAGGCCAAGTCCCGTGCCGCCGCTTTTTTTACGGGTAGTATAAAAGGGGTCGAAAATATGCTTTGCCACTACCGGTTTCATGCCCACCCCCGTGTCGGTCACCGCGAGCAGCACGTAGGAGCCGGGAGGTAACGCCAGTGCGCGGGCCGCCTCGCGTCCCAGTTCCTCCACATCCAGCGTGACCGTGAGCACCCCTTTCATTCCGCGCATGGATTGCTCTGCGTTGGTGCACAGGTTCATGACCACTTGAAGCAGTTGATCCGGGTCCGCCATAACCTGAGCCGACGGATGCCGCATATTCAACCGGACGGAAATGGTAGCGGGAATGAACGTCTGCAAAAGTTGCATGCATTCTTTCACCACGGCCTGCATGGTAACAGCGTGGCGGGGAGCGTCTGTGCGGCGGCTGAACGCCTTGATACGCTTAACTAAATTTTTCCCCCGCCGCGCCGCCTTAAGCACGTGGCGCAAATCTTCATGCACGGGGCTGCTCTCCGGGGTATCCGCCAAAGCAAGTTCACTGCATGCGGTAATGGCCCCCAAAATATTATTGAAATCGTGCGCTATGCCCCCGGCAAAAATACCTATGGCCTCCATTTTCTGCGCATGCCGCAATTCTTTTTCCATCTGTTTCCACGGCTTGAGAATACTGTTCACCATCATCAGACTGGTGGGCAGCACAATAAGAATGAGCACCAGAATGGTTCCCGTGCTCACGGTGAGAATGGCGTTATGCAGATGCGCGTCCAAACGCGCGGTAAGTTTGCGCTGCTCCGCCTCAATGGCGTCTATGTAAATACCTGTAGCCAGCCAGAAAGACGTGCCCGGTATCATTTGCGCATAAACCAGCTTGGGGGCTATTTCCCCGCTGATGGGCTTATTAAAAAAGTACGTTACGTAACCGCCACCCTGCCTGACTTTTTCAGACAGCGCGGCGATATAGGCGTGCCCCTGCGTATCTTCGTGCTCATACCGATTGGTACCCTGAAATTCGGGATACAGGGGGTGGGCCACATTTACCCCCGCGAGATCATAAATAAAATAGTAGCCCATTTCTTCATAGCGGATAGAGGCGATAGTCTCCCGCAGGACGTGGCGCGGGTCTACTCCCGCAGCGCGGGCGTCTGCCGCCACTTCACCCAACACAGAGCCAAGAGACTGCACGGACTGCCGCAAGGTGCGCTCGTACCCGTTCAGCATGGCGGACTTGGCTTCGGTGATAGCGTCGGACTCCACCTTTCCCATAAAATAGGTGTAGGTCACGCCTATCGCCGAGGCAAATACCATCATAAACAACAGCAGCAGGCCGATGCGGCTTGCGATAGTCACATTCTTCTGCATACCCCTTTCCTATGGTCGACACGCTTCCCTTGCAGGCTCCGGTTCCCCATTCCGGTACCGTATGGGGTATGCCAATACACCATAAAAGTACAGGGACAGGGGTGCCGCCCGTGGCAAGGCAAACCGGCTTGCCGCGCACGTTGTCCGCATGCCTCCCGCATGCGCTTTTCGCCCCTCTCTGCCGGGAACTTTGGGAGAACAAAAACGCAGCACCACACTATTTTCACAAAACCCCTTGCAACAGTACGATATATATGGTAAAAAATATTAATCCTTGCTTTTTTCGCAAGAACTTGCTAACGAGGGCGATTCCAATTGCACACTCTTTTCCTATACGGAGACGACGCCAATGACTCGTAAAGATCGTACCGAGGGCATATATAGCCGCCGCGAAGTGCTTGATGACAGCGAGCGCCGCCAATATTATCTGATCCAGCTCAAAGACTTGCTCTCTTACGCCTATCGGTATTCCGAAGACGTGAAGAAGCGCTTTGACCGCGCCCAGTTTCAGGTGGAAAAGTTCAAAACCCTTTCCGACCTCAAACACATTCCCATCCTTAAGAAGAAAGAACTTATCTTCCTTCAGTCCATGGGCCCCCGTCTGGGCGGTCTGCTGACCAAAGATCTGGGTGAGTTGAAGCGCGTCTTCCTTTCTCCCGGTCCCATCTTCGACCCCGAAGACCGCACCGATGATTACTGGGGCTACACGGAAGGCTTTTACTCCGCAGGGTTCCGCTCCGGTGACGTGGCGCAGATTACCTTCAACTACCACCTTGCTCCCGCAGGCCTGATGTTTGAAGAGCCTCTGCGCAACTTAGGCTGCGCCACCATTCCCGCCGGGCCGGGCAACGCCGCCACCCAACTGGAAATTATGCAGAAGCTGCGCGTGACCGGCTATGTGGGCACCCCCAGCTATCTTATGCACCTCGCCCAAAAGGCCGAAGAAAAGGGGCTTAATCTGCGCAAGGACATGTTCCTTGAGGTGGCGTTTGTCACCGGTGAAAAAATTTCGGAAAAAATGCGCTCGCAGTTGGAAAAGAAGTTCGACCTTCTCATGCGGCAGGGTTACGGCACTGCGGACGTGGGCTGCATTGGCTACGAATGTTTCCACAAAACCGGTCTGCATATTGCCAACCGCGCCTATGTGGAAATCTGCCATCCTGACACGGGCATTCCGCTCAAGGACGGCGAAGTAGGCGAAATCGTGGTCACGGCCTTCAACAAAACCTATCCGCTTATCCGGTTAGCCACGGGCGACCTTGGCTACATTGACCGCTCCCCCTGCGCGTGCGGTCGCACCTCGCCCCGCATAGGCTCCATTGTGGGCCGCGTGGATACCACCGCCCGCATTAAGGGCATGTTCGTGTACCCGCATCAGGTGGAGCAGGTTATGGCCCGCTTTGATGAAGTGAAGCGCTGGCAGATTGAAGTCACCAACCCCGGTGGCATCGATGAAATGATCCTGTACATTGAAGCAAGCAACTTCAAACGCGAAGACGAACTGCTGCATCAGTTCCGTGAAAAGATTAAGCTGCGCCCGCAGCTCAAGATTCTCACGCCCGGCTCGCTTCCCCCGCAGATTCGTCCCATTGAGGACAAGCGGATATGGGATTAATCAGCACGCCGCCTTTCCGGCTGTTGTGCCTTTTGTTACTCCTGTCCCTTTCGGGCGGCTGCGCTCCGGCGCGGTCGCCCGTTTCCCACTCGCTCAGTCACGAAACGGCGCAGGCATCTTCTCCTCGCCCCGTTTCACAACCAGACCCCATCTACCTAGCCATGCCCCTGCCCCCGGAAGGTTCCCTGCTGCTGCCGGACGGTGCTCCACTGCCGGACGGGCAGTTCGCAGCCCGTGCCCGCGCGGCGGACTATATTCTTCTCGGCGAAGGCCACACCTCGCCCTGTGACCATGCTGTGCAAGCACGGAGTATCCGCCAACTGGCTGAATCCGGTATGCGCTTTGTCGTGGGCATGGAGATGTTCTCCACTGATATGCAGCCCCTGCTCGACCGCGTGAACCGCGGCGAGGTTCCGCTTGAGGACTTTGAACAGGCTGTGGACTGGAAGCGGGCGTGGGGATACGACTATGCCCTGTACCGCCCGGTCATTGAGGCCATCTACGCGCATCGCCTGCCTATGGTAGCTCTTAATGTTCCGCGCGCTCTCGTCCGCACCGTCAGCCGTGAAGGGCTGGAAGCCCTTTCCCCGGAGGAACGCGCCCAACTCCCCGAAACGATTATCCCGCCTGTGGACGCGCAACGCGCCGCCCTAAGCGAGATGGTCCGCGCACACTCCGGCATGATACGCCGCGCGCAGAATAGCACTGTGGAGTCCGCTCCGCTGTCAGCCATGCCCGCGTCCACGCCAACGAACAGGTCGGTACCCATGCCGGAACCGGCGGCTTCTTCCATCTCCGGCGACCATAAAACGTCCGCGCAACCAGCCAGCGGCACGCCTTCCCCCGCGCAACCGGCAACTGTGGCAAAACCAACAGGCATGGACAGCTTTTTCCTTGTGCAATCGCTGTGGGATACCGCCATGGCGCGGGAAAGCATCCGCGCACGCCAAACCTCCGGGCTGCCCGTTGTGGCACTGCTGGGATCGGGGCACGTGGAGTTCGGCTGGGGCATTCCCCATCGCATCCGCGCGCTGGACCCCGGTTCGGCTATTCTCGCCATCACTCCGTGGCGCGGACCGAGCAACCCGTTGCGGCCCATCGATCCCATGGAAGCGGACCTTCGGTTCTATTGCCCCGCCACCCACCAGAGCCGCATGGGCTTCACACTCACGGAAAAAGAGAACGGCGCGTACATAACCGCTATCTCCCCCGGCTCCCCGGCGGACAAGGCTGGATTCCGCGCCGGAGATCTGCTGGTATCCGTCAATGAAAAGCCCGTGAATTCCTTGTGGGTTCTGCACACCGCAGCGCGGGAAGCGGCGGTCACAAACCGTCCGCTCGTCTTCATCGTCCTGCGTGAGGGCGTTCAACGGGAAATTTTCCTCCCTACTGGGGCACCTCCCGCGGCACCGGACACGTCCACACCCGGCAACACGGTTCCAACTACTCCCCAAAACTAAAAAGCGCTCCCGGCCCCCGCACGGGCAGCCGGACACCTGATACCCACGAGGCCCCATGGCCCGCGCAGCGCGGTACGCAGAAAGAACGGTTCTTTTCAAGAAACTACCTGCGGAAGCCTTGCGCCAGCTCAACTGCGGGGCACACCCGACCACCACCTTGCCCACACCCTTCTCAGGCCCTATACATAGGTTTCCTCAACCCCACGTTCCCGGAGCCAACCATGCCTGAATTGCCTGAGGTAGAAACCATCGCCCGCGGACTTGCCCCGCAGGTGGAAGGCCGACGCATCACCGCCGTATCCATACTTAATGATTCCAGCGTGGCGGGAAACCGCGCCAGACTGGAAGCCGATCTTCCCGGTTGTCTTGTGGATCGCGTAGGCAGACGGGGCAAGCTTCTGCTCATGGAGCTGACCCCGGAGACAGCGACCGCGCAGCCTATCCAGACAGGGACGGGACTACCCTCGCACCTTGCCTTTCATCTCAAAATGTCGGGGCGTCTGTTTGTTTACCCTCAGGGCACCCCCCCGGAGCGGCACACCCGCATTGCGCTGGACCTCTCAGACGGCAATCGCCTTTTTTTTGACGACACCCGCAAATTTGGCTTCTGCCGGGTTCTATGCCCGGAAGATTTCGCCAACTGGCCCTTCTGGCAAACGCTTGGCCCGGAACCGCTGACTATCGCCAAAACTCCGTTCGTGGCGCTGTTCCACGGACGCCGCACGCGCATTAAGGCCGCGCTGCTGGACCAAACCGTCATCGCGGGTATAGGCAATATTTACGCGGATGAATCACTCTTCCGCGCCCGAATTCGACCGGATGCGCCCTGCAACACACTCTCCGCCGCCCAACTGGGCACGCTGCACACGGTGCTGCGCGAAGTGCTGGAACAGGCTATCCGCGAATGCGGCTCCTCCATCCGCGACTACCGGGATGCGCACGGCGATGCCGGAGCCTTCCAGAACCGCTTTCTCGCCTACGGACGCAGTGGCATGCCATGCACCATATGTGGCACTCCCATGCTCACCACAAAAGTAGCGGGGCGCACCACGGTATTTTGCGCACACTGCCAAACGGCAGGCTCATAGCCAAGGGGGAGAGGAAGGAAGAAAAAGCAGGAGGGAAGCGATCATACTCCGCCAGTTCGGCGTATTGTCCAGTTCAGCGTATCGCATCTGGCACGCGGGGACCACGAACTCCAGACCTGTCACGGGACTCCGAGTCGCCACCGCGTTGCCGGAATGCGGGACGGATACGCACGACTCGCCGGGTTCACCAGAGTCATTCACTGTATCTGGACGTTCCTGTTGCTCCAGCTGCTTCCCTACTTCCATTGCTCCGGCTGTTTGGGCTGTTCGGGCAACAGCGGGATACTGCGGGATACTGGCTACTTCGGTTGTTTCGCTTGGCCCGGCAGATTTGACTGACCGGATTGTTCTGGCTGATCGTTTTTCTCCGGCTCAAAAAGCCGCCCGCGCATCACCGCGTCCCCACCAAAGCGCTCTCGCAGGGAATCCAACGCACGGTCGAGCTTCCGCTGACGCTCGGTGGCCACCCGGCCCCCGGTCTGCCCACCCGTGCGGTCATCCAGCAGACTAAGCTGCTGCGGGCTACTATCATAGTTGGAAAGCCCCACGCCGATAAGCCGCACTTTCTGCTTCAATGGCAGGGCGTCCAGTAGTTCGCACGCGGTATGAAAAATAACTTCCGTGGAATCGGTGGGTTCCGGCAAACTTCGGCTACGCGTAAGCAGCGTAAAGTCCGCGTATTTGACTTTTAGAGTAACCGTGCGGCCTTGCACCCCCATGCGGCGCTGGTTGCGGCCCACCCGCTCGGCTTGGCGCAGCAGCCATTTTTTCAGCAAAATGCGGTCATCGGTGTCCTGCGCAAAGGTATTTTCCGCACTTTCTGACTTTGCCTCATAGCCCGGAGTTACCTCTCTGGCGTCCACACCGTGTGCCCGCCGCCACAACGAGGCTCCGGCTTTACCGAACCGGCGCTCCCAAAATGCCTCCGGGTACCGGCAAACATCCGCGCACGTGCCAACACCAAGGCGTTCCAGTTCCGCCACAAATCGTTTGCCCACACCGGGAATACGCCCCACCGGCAATCCGGCGAGGAAGTCCGGCATGTCTTCGGGCAACAGAAGAAACAGCCCGTCGGGTTTGTTGTAATCTGAAGTAATTTTCGCGAGAAACTTAATCGGGGCGATGCCGATGGAACAGGTTAGTCCAACTGTCTGGAAAATGGTGGCCTTTATCTGCCGGGCCATAGCCTCTGGTGGGCCAAACAGATGCTCCAGCCCGGTAGCGTCCACGTAGGCCTCGTCCACAGAAGCCTGTTCCACGAGAGGAGAAAACCCGGAAAGAATTTCCATAATGGCATGCGAAACTTCGGCGTAGCGGTGCATCCTGCCTCTGGTAAAAATGGCATGCGGGCAGAGCTTCGCGGCGCGGGCAATGGGCATGGCGGAGCGCACGCCAAAAACACGGGCCTCGTACGAGGCGGTGGAAACCACTCCCCGTTCGCGTCCTCCCACAATAACAGGCTTGCCCCGCCACTCCGGGTGGTCCAACTGTTCCACCGCGGCGAAAAAGGCGTCCATGTCCAAATGCATAATCCAGCGTTGCATGCCCTGCGTATAGCAGACTCCCCCGGACAGCAGAAGCGGAGAAGATGGAAATAGGCCCGTGGTCCGTTGAAAAAGGAAACCCGCACATTGCCTCGTACCCGGCATCCCTGATCGTCCCCCCTTTCCGGGCAGCTCTCGCCCACGACCTGCTTCGCCTTGCCCTCCCCGCGCCACCGCGCTATAACGCCCGCATGATTGAGTACGTTGTCAGCGCATGCCTTGCCGGATGCCACTGCCGGTATGACGGCGGCACCACCCCGGATGAACGGGTACTGGCTCTTATACAGCAGGGCCGAGCACTGCCTCTGTGCCCGGAACAGATGGGCGGCCTGCCCACTCCCCGTCCGCCCTTCGAATTGCGTCACGGCAAAGCCGTAGACCGCGACGGGAACGAAGTAACTCCCGCCATTCTCCGTGGCGTGGACGAGGCCATGCGGCTTGTGCAACTTGCGGGTTGCACCGGGGCCATACTGAAATCGCGCTCCCCCTCCTGCGGATTCGGCCTTATTTACGATGGCACGTTTTCTGGGGTGCGCATCCCCGGCAACGGAATCTTCGCAGACAGGCTCCTCCGTGCTGGAATCCAGATTTGGGCAGACACCTCCCTCGACACCAATGTAATACTCTAATTTTTCATCATATCCACCACGGAGAGGTTTCGGTTATGAACCGGTTTTCCGCCGTTTTCGCCTGAGCCGTCCCAGCAAATTTGTTGTTTCCTCCGTCCCACATGGACGGGGGAATTCACCGTGTGCCTTTTCATTGTGCAATTGCACAAGTGCACCCCTCCTCCTTTTTGTGCAAAAAACAGCGCAATTTTTTGCACAAAAAAATTCTTCCGCGCGGACGGCTACCCACAATACTCTAATTTTACATAATAAAATTATTTGGCACGCCCTGTGCTTTATACAAAACAACAACGGCAAACATTCCGACAGTGAGGCAGATTGCCCGCAAGGACAACTACCTCAAAGAAAATGCGGTTGCCGGACGAACATCAGCTTTGTGGCAGAAGATGATGCCCGGAAGGACAACCGGAGACATAGCTAGGCTTGAACGCATTCCTCACAAGTTGGCTCGGACAGGGGAGCCACAAGCTCCCCAGCCAACCGTTCCCGTCCGTTTCCCCTTTCGGACGATACGGGGCCAACAACAGGTTGCAGCAAACAGGACAGGTTGACACCCCTTTGGAAAGCGGCTTCCTCCTCACCGTTTTCCGACCCGATCGAACAGGATCACTCGGACAGGGCTTCAACGCGCGAAGCCCTGTCCCTCTTGAAACCAAACAGGGCACGCCCTGTAACGATACATTTGGACAAGACCAACCCTTGGACAACACAGTGAACGAACCCTCTCCTCATGCTCTGCTCTCCGGTTACAGCTCAGCCCACAGTTGTAACCGACCCTAGACGAGAAACAACCTCCTAAGTCAGGCTCCCCGGTTCCGAAAGGAACCGGGGAGTCCTGCTTTGGGCGGGGCCATGCCGCTGACGTTCTTTGCGCCAAAGAGCGCCCCATCTAAGTGGACAATTATGTGAAAAAAGCGTATCCCCGCGCAGAAAAAATTGCAAAAATGTTGAGCGCGAGCGAGCACTCCCGCGCCAGCCGCATTTCCATAACAAAATTGTCACCACAACCGTCTGAAAAAATACGATATCTTTTCGCACACCTTCGGCGGACAGCATTGGCACCGGCATTGCACATAGCAGCACGACGACCTCGCACCCCTTTGGCAAGGAACATTCACCCTCAGTCCAGACGAGAGAGCTCCATGAAACGCATCCTCACCATTTTCACGGCCCTGTGCATCGCCGTGGGGCTTTCCGCCCCCATGGCCATGGCGGAAGGCAAAATTAAGGTGGCTGGCATCTACACCCAGCCCATTCAGCAAAAGTGGGACGCCACGCTGCACAAGGCACTGCTTAAAGCCGCCGAAGCCGGAGAGATTGACTACGTCTATTCCGAAAAGGTTTCCAACACCGACTACGCCCGTGTTCTGCGCGAATATTCCGAGCAGGGTGTTAATTTAGTGGTGGGCGAAGCCTTCGGCATTTCCCGCGACGTGACCAAGGTTGCCAAAGACTACCCACAGGTGGCCTATCTTATGGGAGACACCTTTGGTCCGCGCGGCACCAACCTTTCCGTGTTCGACAACTATATCCACGAACCCTGCTATCTCATGGGCATGATCGCCGCGAGCATGACCAAAACAAATAAAATCGGCATGGTGGGCGGATACCCCATAGGCGAAGTAAACCGCCTATTTAACGCCTTTATGGCAGGAGCCAAAGCGGTAAACCCCGCCGTGGAGTTCAAAGTTTCCTTCATCGGTTCGTGGTACGACCCGCCCAAGGCCAAGGAATTTGCCTTCGCGCAGGTTGAATCCGGCGTGGACGTGCTCTACGCCGAACGCGGCGGCGTGGTAGATGCCGCCCGCGAAAAAGGCATCATAGCCTTTGGCAACGTGAACGACATGAATAAGGAAGAAAACGGCAAAGACGTAGTGGTCGCCTCCGCTCTGTGGCACATGGAACCTGCCGTGAACCGCGCCATTAAACTGGTCAAGGAAGGCAAGTTCGCAGCCGAAGACTACCGTGAATACACCATGATGGCACACGGTGGCGCGTCCCTGTCGCCTTTCTATGAATTTGCCGACAAAATTAGTCCCGCCGTGCTTGCCAAGGTGAAAGAAGCAGCCGACGCCATTACGGCTGGAACCCTTGTCATAGAAATTAACGACAACGAGCCTTCGTCCACTTTCTAGCTTCACGCTTATCCCACGGCCCGTCTCGCGCTTTTTCCGGCGGACGGGCCGTTTTTACAGGCCATGACACAAACCGTCCTGCAACTTACGGGCATCACCAAAACCTTCGGGTCGGTGGTTGCCAACCGAAATGTGAGTTTTACGCTGCACAAGGGTGAAATGCTGGCCCTGTTGGGTGAAAACGGTGCCGGCAAAACCACGCTCATGTCCATTTTATTCGGGCATTACGTGGCGGATTCCGGCATTGTGGAAGTGTTTGGCTCGCCTCTGCCCCCCGGATCGCCCCGTTCTGCACTAGAAGCGGGCGTGGGAATGGTGCATCAGCACTTCACCCTCGCGGACAACATGACTGTTCTGGAAAATATCATGTTGGGCACGGAACGCCTGTTCTCCTTCCGCCAGCGTTCCGCAGCGGCGCGGCGCAAATTGGAAGGCATTATGAACCGCTTCCGCCTGCGGGTGCAGCCCAGCGCCCGTGTCCGCGATCTTTCCGTGGGCGAACGCCAGCGGGTGGAAATTCTCAAAGTGCTGTATCGCGGTGCGCGTATACTCATTTTGGACGAACCCACCTCCGTGCTCACACCGCAAGAAGCGGATCACCTGTTCGCCACGCTGCGCCAATTGGTTGCCGAAGGCCTTTCCGTTATCTTTATCACCCACAAAATGCGCGAGGTTATGGCTGCGTCAGACCGTTGCGCCGTGCTACGCCACGGGGAACTTGTCTTTGAAAGCGCCACGGCCCAAACCAGCGCGGAAGAACTGGCCCGCGCCATGGTGGGCAGCGACATTCCCAAAACCCAGCGTACCGCGCCCGCAGCGGGTGACGAAATTTTACTGCTCAAAAACATCCGCGTCGCCAAAGCGGGTGGCAAGGCGTTGTTGGACGACCTTACGCTGAGTTTGCGGGCGCACGAAATTCTGGGCATCGCTGGAGTTTCCGGCAACGGACAATCTGCTCTGGCTGACCTGCTCTCCGGGCTTATCACACCGGAAGAAGGCGAGATAATTCTACACGGCGAATTGGAAGAACACCCGACCCCTGCCGGGATGATCCGGCGCGGTGTGGGCCGGGTGCCGGATGATCGCACCGGCACAGGACTGGTGGCGGACATGACGGTGGAAGAGAACCTTTCCACAGAAATCTACCGCCTGCCCGGATTCGCCCGGCGAGGCGTGCTGAACACCAAAGCGCTGGCCTCGCGCGCGCGGCAGTTAATTTCCGCCTTCGATGTCCGCTGCCCCGGCACAGAAATTCCGGTACGCAAGCTTTCCGGCGGCAATATGCAAAAGCTTATCCTCGCACGCGTGCTTTCAAACGCGCCGTCCATCATCATGGTGAACCAGCCCACGTGGGGACTAGATATAGGCGCGACCGCCTACGTCCACCAGCAACTGCTCGACGCGGCAAAGCGCGGTGCCGGTGTGGTACTTATTTCTGAAGATCTTGATGAAATATTTCAATTGGCGGACCGCATTCAAGTCATGTACCGGGGCGGACTCAGCGAACCGCTGGACGCCCGGCACGTTGACCGCCAGCAGGTGGGATTGCTCATGGCGGGCGGAACGGAAGAAAGCCGGAACTCCTCCGGCGGGAGGCACACGGCATGAGGGTGGAACCCCGCGAACACATTTCCCCGGTTATGCGCATTCTCGCCCCGATAGGGGCGGTGGGCGTAGCCATGCTGGTCTGCTCCGTGCTGCTGCTCTGGGCGGGAGCCTCTCCCCTCACCGGATGGGCGCTTATGCTCAAAGGCGCGGTGGGGTCTGCCTTTGCCATCACGGAAACACTCACACGGGCCACCCCGCTTATCTTCACCGGCCTTGCCGCAGCTGTGGCTTTTCGCGCCAAGCTTTGGAATATCGGCGGCGAAGGGCAGCTCTACATGGGGGCTATCGTCGCCACGTGGCTGGGCGCGGGCGCGGTGGAACTCCCCCCATACCTTATGGTTCCCTATCTGTTCCTCGCCGGAGCGCTGGGGGGCGGCTTGCTGCTGTTAGGCCCCACGCTGCTCAAAACCCACCTTCAGGTGGATGAAGTTGTCACCACCCTGCTGCTGAACTTTATTATTTTGCTTTTCGTAAACTGGCTGGTCTTCGGCCCATGGAAAGACCCCATGGCTATGGGCTGGCCGCAGGCCGCTCCCGTGGTGGACACGGCCCTGCTTCCCCCATTATGGCCCGGCACTCGTTTGCACATGGGCTTTGGCATTGCGCTGGCCTGCGCGGTGGGCGTGTGGTGGTTCATGCGATCCACGGTATGGGGGTTTGAAATCCGCGCTGTCGGGGCAAGTCCTAAGGCAAGCCGCTTCGCGGGCATGCCTGTCAACGCGGCAACAGTGCGCACGGCTCTGCTTTCTGGCGGGTTGGCAGCCATGGCTGGGGTAGCGGAGCTTTGCGGGGTGAAGGAATACCTCACGCTCGATCTGTCTCCCGGCTTTGGCTATTCTGGAATAGTGGTAGCCATGCTGGCTGCACTGCACCCTCTGGGAGTCATAGCCTCTGCCCTCTTTGTGGCAGCTATTTACATAGGGGCGGATTCCATGAGCCGGGCCATCAACATTTCAAATTACATCGCTGACGTGACCACCGCCGTATGTCTGCTTTCGGTACTGGTCGCTATGTTCCTCACAACCTTCCGCGTCCGGTGGAGATAGGCCATGGAGCTTTTTGATTTCCTCTTAGAAACCGGATTTTGGATTGCCACAGTACGCATGGCCACCCCTTTACTGTTTGGCACTCTTGGTGAACTGCTGTGCGAGCGGGCCGGAGTGCTGAATTTGGGTATCGAAGGTATCATGGCGGCGGGGAGCATGGCGGGCTGGATGTGGGTTTATCAGGGGGGCGACCTGTGGTCCGGTGTTCTGTTCGCAGCCTTCATCGGCGGGCTTTTCGGTCTGCTGCATGCGCTGTTCACCGTGCATTTTGGCTTGTCGCAGCACGTGACGGGTCTGGGTATTACAATGCTGGCTGCGGCGCTCTCATCTTTCGTGTTCCGCATGCTACTACCCAAGGCGACCACACCACCCAAAATTACGCCCTTTGTGCCATGGCCCGTGCCCGTACTCTCGGACATTCCCGTTGTGGGTGAGGCCCTGTTCACCCAATCACCCCTGACGTATTTGGCTTTTTCAACTGTGGGGCTGGTAGCGTGGTTCCTCTATCGGACACCAGCCGGGCTGGCGGTGCGTATGGCGGGCGAAAATCCCATGGCTGCCGAGGCGCAGGGACTTTCCGTTTTTTCCATCCGCACATGGACAGTGGTGGGCAGTTCCGCGCTCATGGCTGTGGGCGGTGCCTTTCTTACCATGTCCGCCTTTGACGCCTTTTACATAGGTATGGTCAACGGACGCGGCTGGATATGCATCGCGCTGGTCGTTTTCGCCTCGTGGAAACCGGGCAAAGCTCTGCTGGGCTGTTTGCTTTTCGCCGCGTTTGACGCCATCCAGATGCGGGTACAACAACAGTCCGGGCTGCTTATTCCCTACCAATTTTACTTGATGATGCCGTATCTTTTCTCCATCATGGCGCTGATTATTATGTCGCGCCGCGCGGCCTACCCGCGTGCGCTGCTGGTGCCCTTCCGTAAGGGGGAACGATAACCGTCCCGCGCACGGGTAACGTCCTCAGAACTGTCTTCAGGAGCACGCATGTTGGATCTTCTTGTCACAAACGCGCACATTTCCGGTCATGCGGAACGTGTGGATATCGCCTGTCAAAACGGCGCCATTACAGACGTCGGTCCCGGTCTTGCCGCGCGTGGCGCGGCACATGCCCGCACCGTGCTCGACGCGAAAGGCTATCTGGTCACGCCGCCGTTTGTGGATTCCCATTTTCACATGGACGCCACCCTTTCCATGGGCATGCCCCGGCTGAACCAGTCCGGCACCCTGCTGGAAGGCATACGCATATGGGGCGAGCTTAAGCCGGACCTCACGCCGGAAGGCATACGCGAGCGGGCGGTCAGACTGCTTTCATGGGCCGTAGCCAAAGGGAATTTAGCCATCCGCACGCATGTGGACACCACAGACCCCACCCTTATGGCTGTGGACGTGCTGCTGGACGTGCGGGAATCTATGAAGAATCACGTGGATATCCAGCTTGTGGCATTCCCGCAGGACGGCGTATTGCGCAGCCCGGACGGAGTTACCTTACTGCGCCGGGCGCTGGACAAAGGCGTGGACGTGGTGGGTGGTATTCCCCATTTTGAGCGCACTATGGACGAAGGCCGCCGCTCGGTGGAAATACTCTGTGAAATCGCGGCGGAACGCGGCCTTATGGTAGACATGCACTGCGACGAGTCTGACGACCCGCACAGCCGCCACATTGAAGCCCTCACGTTTCAGACGCAGCGACTGGGCATGCAGGGACGGGTAACGGGATCTCATCTGACCAGCATGCACTCCATGGACAACTATTACGTGTCTAAATTGCTTCCGCTTATGGCGGAAGCGCGCATGAATTGCATATGCAACCCACTGGTAAACATGAATCTTCAAGGGCGGCATGACTCTTACCCCAAACGCCGGGGACTAATGCGCGTGCCGGAACTGCTGGACATAGGCATAAACGTTTCGCTGGGGCACGACGATGTGATGGACCCGTGGTATCCTATGGGCACACATGATATGTTAGAAGTGGCCCATATGGGTGCGCACGCGCTGCATATGACGGGTGTGGACCAGCAAAAAGCCCTGTTTGACGCGGTGACTGTGAATGGAGCCAAGACGCTGAATCTTCCCGGATACGGCATTGCTCCGGGCTGCAACGCCGATATGGTGATTCTACAGGCCACTTCGCGCATGGAGGCGTTACGCCTGCACCCCCCGCGCCTCTACGTCATCCGCCGGGGCGAGATTATCAGCACCATGCCGGAGGCCACGGCCCGCGTCACCCTGAATGGCGAAACGCAAGCGGTGGACTTTCGCCTGTAACCGCCTTTCCTGACGGACACTATCCCCGCCCCGTGCCTTCCACAAAGCGCGGGGCATTTTCATGCCTATATTCCCATGGGTTGTCCCGCATATACAGCAGCCACGTCCTGCGCTATACAATCTGAAAACCGGACCGCGAACAGAGAGAACCACATGGATTCGCTGAAAGAACTCTACAAAATCGGCAACGGGCCTTCCAGCAGTCACACCATGGGACCGCAAAAGGCAGCCCAGCTTTTCCGAGAACGCTGCCCCGGCGCCTCCCGCTTTCGGGTAACCTTGATGGGCAGCCTCGCCGCAACCGGCAAGGGCCACCTTACCGACTGGGTTATCGAAAACACACTGGGTAGAGACCGCACAGAAATTCTCTGGATGCCCGAATGCATACATCCGTTCCATTCCAACGGCATGTTCTTTGAGGCATTGGACGCTTCCGGGGCACCACTTTCCGGGAATACTTTCGCATGGCAGGTGTTTAGCGTGGGTGGCGGCACGCTTGCCGAGGCGGACTCACCCACACGGGGAGCGGCCTCGGTGTACTCCCTTACCTCATTCAGCGACATCATCCGCCATTGTGAACGGGAAAATATGGAATTATGGCAGTATGTGGAGGCACAGGAAGGACCGGACATATGGCCTTTTTTGCGCCACATCTGGCAAGTTATGGGCACGGCCATGGACTGTGGCTTCTCCCGCGCGGGCGTGCTGCCGGGTGAATTGCGGTATCCGCGAAAGGCCGCCACGTTTTTCCGCAAGGCCCGCATGCAATCCGGCAGACTGCGTTCCACGGGCATGACCTTCGCTTACGCCTTGGCTGTTTCTGAAGAAAACGCTTCTGGCGGCACCGTGGTCACGGCTCCCACCTGCGGGTCTGCCGGGGTGGTGCCGTCGGTTCTGCGCTCCCTGAAAGAAGACTACAACCTTGGCGAGGAAGAGATCCTCCGGGCATTGGCTGTGGGGGGGCTGATCGGCAACCTGATTAAAGAAAACGCGTCCATCTCCGGGGCCGAAGTGGGCTGTCAGGGGGAAATAGGGTCGGCCTGCGCCATGGGGGCAGCCATGGCAGCGTATCTCTTTGGCGGCAGTAATCAGCAGATAGATTACGCGGCGGAAATGGGGCTGGAGCACCACCTCGGCATGACCTGCGATCCCGTAGGGGGCTATGTGCAGGTGCCATGCATAGAGCGCAATGCCGTATCCGCCGTGCGGGCCATTAACGCGGCGGAATACGTGCTCTTCACAGACGGTTCCCACCGCATCAGTTTCGATCAGGTGGTACGTACCATGGGAGAAACGGGGCGCGACCTCAAAGACGGCTACCGGGAAACTTCTCTGGCGGGATTAGCTAAATACGCCAGCCTCGCCAAAGGTGGCGGCTGCTAACTCAGTCCACCACCGCGCGCATTACATGAGCGAAGGCAGCCACGTCACAATGGCGGGAAAAATCAGCAGCAGGGTAACACACAATACATACGCTGCCAAAAAATAGCTCACTCCCCGGAACACGGTGTTCACGCCGCCTTCCGGCACCGCCGCAGCCACAACAAAGGCGGTCACGCCCACAGGCGGCGTGATGGCTCCCATAGTGGTAACAACCGTAATCAGCACGCTAAACCAAATGGGGTCATACTGCATGGCCTGCACCACGGGGAAGAAGATGGGAATGGTCACCAGAAGCAGGGCCAGCGCGTCCATAATCATACCACCCACCGCGTAGATGGCACAGATGAGCAGAATAATGACGACAGGAGGCACTGCGAGGCCCGTTATCCATTCCGCCACGGCGAAAGGTAGATTCGTGATAGCCAAAAATTTGCCATAAATGACCGCGCCCAGCAGAATGACCATAATCATGGATGAAATGCGCAGGGTGTCGCTCACGGACTCGCGGAATTTGTCCACGCTCATGTTCCCTGTCACCATGCTGATCATCAGCGCAATCGCCGCACCGGCGGCTCCCGCCTCCGTGGGGGTGAACAGGCCGTAAAACAGCCCTCCCATCACCAACGCGAACAGTACGAGAATTTCCACAGATCCCGGCAGCGCGGCGAACCGAGCCTTCCACCCGGTCCGGGGGCCAACCGGTCCCCATGCGGGGTTACGGCGGCACAGCACCGAAATGGTAGCCACGAATAGTGCCATAAGCAGCAGTCCGGGCAGCAGCCCCCCCATAAACAACCGCCCGATGGATTCTCCGGTCTGCAAACCAATGACAATGAGCACCACGCTGGGGGGAATAAGTACGCCCAGCGTGGACCCAGCGGCGACAGCCCCTGCGGAAAGAATCGCTTTATACCCGTACTGCCGCATCTGCGGCAATGCCACGGTGGACATGGTGGCGGCGGTTGCCGTGTTGGACCCGCAGATGGCGGAAAATCCCGCGCAAGCAAGCACCGTGGCAATGGCTATGCCCCCCCGGATATGCCCGAACCACGCGTATACGGCCTTATAGAGCCGTTCATTCACCCCGGAGTAGAAACATATCTGCCCCATGAGAATGAAGAAGGGGATAACCGTCAGCCCGTAGTTGGAAAAAACACTCCAGACTTCGCCCCCCAGCATGCTCATAGCCGGACCCGGACCCATAATAAGGGCGTAGCCGCCAAGACCGATGACCGCCATGGCGAATCCCACGGGAATGCGGGAGACAAGAATGGATATCAAAAGAACAACAACGGAGAGAAGCCCCGCCACAACAGGTTCCATCAGGCTTCCTCTCCCAGAAATACGGTTTTACAGCAGGCAACCAAGAGCACGTAGCTCATAGCCAGGCAGCCCACGGCCACAATCTGCACAAAGGGATAATAGGCGATCTGCAACGTCTCTGAGAGTTCTCCCATATCCACGATAAAGGCGGCAAGCTTCTCCACTTCCAGCGCGGCATACAGAAAAAACACCGCAGACGCCAAATGCACGGAGGCGTCCAGAGCCAGACGTACCGGACGGCTGAACCGGGCGATGAAAAAGGCCACAAAGATATGGCTACGGGCCTGTTGGGCATAGGCCAGCGAAAACGCAGCCACCACCGCGCCCATGAACCCCATGAGTTCAAAAGCGCCCATGACCGGAGAGCCAAATGCGCGGCTGACCATATTCCAGCAGGCCAGCGCCATCATGGCGGTGAGCGTGATTCCGGCGAAAAATGCCAGCGTGTTAGCCAACAAATTCCCGGCCTTATCCATGCGCCGGATGAGAGAATGTATCATGATCGTCGATTAGTGCTCGTATTTCGCCTTTAACGCCTGCACATCAGCCAACACGGCGTCGGCATCTATGCCCTGCTTGGCAGCGGCGGCCTTCCATGTTTCGATAAGGGGTGCGGTCAGGCGGGCCATTTCAGCCTGTACGGCGGCGTCGAAGGTAAACACCTCCACATTGTGTGTCGCCTTGGACCATTCCAGAGAGTTTGCCACGTGCGTGTCCATGTACTGCCCGGTCCACTGGGCTTGCTCTGCGGAAAGCTCATCCAGCACCGCCTTCACATCGTCCGGCAGACTATCCCACTTCCGCTGATTCATAATAACGGCAAAGGGATATACAGAAAGATTGGCCACGGTTTCATAGGGGCACATTTCCGCAAACTTCATATCTTTGAGCACCTCAAAAGAGGTCAGCAGCGCCTGAATAATGCCTTTTTGCACCGCTTCGGGCACTTCGGGCATGGGCATGGACACGGGCACTGCGCCCAACAGTTCCAGCACTGTGGAAATGCTGCCCGCACCACGAATTTCCATGCCTTTAATATCGGCAAGGGTGCGGATGGGCTTTTTGGACATGAATTGCGAAGGCGCGGAAGTGAACATAGTGAGCACTTTTACACGCTTAAATTCGTTGGGCCGGTATTGGCTATACAAGTCCCAAACCGTGCGCGAAGCGGCTTCGGCGGTGGTAAACCCGTGGGGCAGTTCCATCACACTAAGCAACGGAAACACTCCGGGATGATAGGCGAGGCTGATGCAGCCGATGTCGGCCTGACCCTGCATAACTCCGCGCAGCATGTTCTTCGCGTCCAGCAGGGTAGAACCGGGGTAGGTAGTCACTTTTACCGCGCCACCAGTGCGAGATTCCACTTCTTTGGCCCAACGCTCCATCTGCACACAGGGGAAGGTGGGAGCGGGCGGAAAATTGGCATACGAAAGCGCAATGCTGGCAGCCTGAACACCGGAAACCGAAACACACAGCATCAACAGAGCAAGGGCGACCGTGCCCACACGCAATAGTCTCATGACAACTCTCCCGTTCGTTTGCGGAACCACTCCTGCCGAACCCGATCAGCGTATCCGGCACACCTGACGCGCAAGGCATTCCCGCGTGTCAGTGGTATACAAGCACGCGCGGCACCATACGCGGGGGAAGACAGTCCTCCGTCCGCCGGTTATGCCGACCACGCCGGTCACATCAGCTACGCAGTCGCTTCACGGCACCCTCTGGGGCTTCCGGTCTGCATGCATACCCAATAAGCGGACCGCAAATCAAGCTGTTTTTACAAAAACGGAATTTGTGGAGCAACTCCGCGCTTCGCTGACGCGGTCCTGCCCGCATGCGAGTTCGGGCAGCGCCGCCACGAGTGGATGCAAAGGAAACCGCAGCGGGAAAGGGTGACGAAAGTCCAGCGGCGCACGCCCCTGGCACAGGGCCTTGGCATCCCGCAGTGGAGTTTCCCCTATGGGATCTAAGACAAGAAGCGGGGAAGTTGCAGGATCGTTCAGCACGTTCACAATGGCCCGCAGACTGGCGTCGAACATATCGTTCAGATAGACAGGATCCTGCGCACTGGGGGTAAGATGTCCGCATAACGAGAGCGAAGCACGCCAAGGCGAGCCACCAGCCAAAGCAACTCCGCTTTTGAACATCTGTTTTTTAAACGAAAACGACATACGTTCCGCGTGGGTGGCCCGGCGCAGGCTGGCATCGGCCTCACGGGTACGTTTTGTCCCGAACAGCTCCACGGCTACGCGGGTGTCCCACCGGACCATGCGGTCCGCCTGTGCTTCAATGTACACATGGCTAAATTTGCCCGCACCGGGGGCGGCGCTTAACATGGCGGGAACATAGTTGTTATGCGCCACAATATCGGCAGCTAGGTGCGAAAGGTAGCCCAGCGCGAACGCCTTAAGCCGTTTCCCGCGCGTGGCGTCCCACAGCCGCAGACCGGTTTCCCAGTTATGGCTATGTCCGGGCCGGACAGCACACCCCTTACCAATAAAAATATCCGCGGAAAGGCTGCCGTACAAAAACGCCTCGCGGTGAGAAGAAATCAGGTGCGCCGCTAGCGGAGAAAGCGCTGCGGTGTTACTCAGCAGCCAGTTGGCGGCGGCAATATGCACTCCCGGTCCCCACGCCAACGCATCCGCTGGGAACAGTGCAACCACACCCACCAAAGCAAAAAGGCACACGAGAAATTTCTGGAACAGCCTATGCCAGCGGGCACGCCGCGCTCCGCACTGAAGACGTGCCGCCCCCGCACGAGAGACTCGCCCGGCTGACAAAACGGCTGACGCGAAGCGAAAAGGAATGCAGCACGGCTGCGATACAGGGCAGAACATGAAGGCTATGGCTCCCCCAAACAACGACCATACGGACGCTGTGCAATTCTCCGATAAACAGCGAGGCACCCCTTCCGGCTGGCAACGCCAGAAAGCGTTGAGTGACAGGGGGCAATTCCCGGCTACGACAGGACCGGACAGCATGAAGTCTTAGGCGGAATTGTAATGTCCCGGAGGGCTGTGTCAAGGCAAAGCGCCGTCCCGGAAACGGCTTGTGGCAGAGTGTCAACAGTTCCAGCCCAATACACCACAGCGAAAAAAGAACACCGGGGATACAGGGTCTACCAATCCCTACGAAACTCTGTGTATTATCGCCCCGATTTACGGCAAAGCCCCTTCATTTTCTCATTATTCCACCTACATATAAGGAGAAAACAACCAAAACACCGCATCCCGCAACCGTACAGGCAAAGAACGTCCGTCCACTTCTTCCAGCGTCACCTCGCGCGAAACTCGTTGCAGGCCGTCAAAATGGCGGCTCATCTGCCTGCCCATGTGTATGTCGAGCACTTCCACCGTTAATTCAAAATTCAACCGTAAACTGCGCGGGTCCAGATTGGCGGACCCCACATGCACGTAGCACCCGTCCGCCACCAGAAGTTTGGTGTGGCAAAAAGGCGGAGGCTGGTAAAAAACGCGGACTCCGCGTTGCAACACCTCCCACAGCATGTTCCGGGTGGCCCAGTGCACATAGGGCAGGTTGTTCTGACCGGGAAGGATGATACGCACATCCACCCCGCGAAGAACGGCAGTTTGCAACGCGCTGATGAGATCGCGGGAAGGCAAAAAGTACGGAGTCATGATGCGCAGAGAACGGCGTGCCGTGGACGCTATGGCAATAAGCACCGAGGCCAGCGGATCACGTTCGTTATCCGGCCCGTCGGTAATTACGCGGCATAAGCAATCGCCCTCACACTGCTCGCTCACGGGCAGGGGCGGGTCGTATCTGCCTGTGGCAAAGCCCCAATCCTCCAAAAACGCCGCCTGCAACTGCGCTGTCACCGGTCCCATAAAGCGGAAATGCACATCGGTCACCCGCCGGGGATTGCCGGTATCCGCCAAGTGTTTCCGACCGATATTCATGCCCCCGGTAAAGCCGATAACACTGTCCACCGTGAGAATCTTCCGGTGGTTCCGCATGTTGACGCTCAACTGCGGGGGGACCAGACGCGGCGGCAAAAAAACAGCCACGGGCACACCTTCGCGCCGCAACAAGGTGGATATGCGCGGGATGCTATACGCCTGCCCCACTCCGTCCACCAAAACCCGCACGTCCACCCCGCGCCGCACCGCGCGGCCCAGTGCCGCCACAAAAGCGCGGCCCTGCTCTCCGGTTTCCATGATATATGAAGAAAGAAACACGGTGGCCTGCGCCCGCTCTATAGCCGCGAGCATGCAGGGATATGCCCCTTCGCCATTATACAGCGGCTCCACGCAGTTGCCGCCGCACAGCGGCATACCTATGGCGACGCGCCCCACCCGCTCGAATTCACGAAACCGCACGGGAATGTAGGCCGTGTCCACTGCGCCGGGAGGCAAAAACAGTGCGGGACCGCCATGCAGCCACCGATGCCCGTCCTCAAGCTGGGCGTCTGCTTCTTCGCGCAATTTCATGGCGCTACGGCGGACGCGGTTCACACCAAACAGCCAATACGAAATGGGACCGGCTATGGGGAAGGTAAGACACACCGCTACCCAGCCCAATGCCGCACGCGGATCGCGTTTATGCAGCAGGGCATGCGCGGCAACCACTACAGCCGCAACCGACAGGGCGAGAAGGAGAATCCAATATAATGCGTCCATGGTTCCAACGAGGCTCACAGATATGCACGTTATGCTTGGAAAGAAACCGCGCCTGTTGTGCACGGGCAGGCTGCTGACAAAGCTTCTGGATATTTTTCCACCCCCCGCAGGCAGGGAAGCACCGTAGTATCACGCTAGCCTTATTCTCCGGCAAGGTCTATCGTTCCGTCTCTATTGGCGGTAGGAAAGATGCACCTACTACCCCCGGTCAGCGCCGGAGCACTCGGAGAATATATGAATCGCATACGTTATGAAGAGCGCCGCGAACGTCTTCGCGTCCTGATGCGTGAGCACGGGCTGGACTCGCTCCTTATCAGCCACGAGGCCAACCGGTACTATTTATCCGGCTTTGAACTCAAGGATCCGCAAAAAAACGAAAGTAGCGGATATCTGGTTATCCGCAAGGATGGCCGCGACTGGCTCTGCACTGATCCTCGCTACCGGGACGCCGCCGCCCGCTTGTGGGATGAAGACCACATATTCATCTATTCCGGGCGGGCCGCCACCGAATTAAACGCCTTGCTGCGCGGACTGGGTGGCACCATAGGCTTTGAAGCCCGCTCTGTGAGCCTTGCCTTTCATGATGATCTCTCAGACGGACTGACTCTGCGCCGTGCGGACGGGCTGGTGGAAAAACTGCGTATCATCAAGGAACCGGAAGAGGTAGACCGGTTGCGCCGCGCCTGCGCCCTGAACCATCAGCTTATGGAATGGGTTCCTTCCGTATGCCTGCCCGGACGGACGGAAGCGCAGGTTGCGTGGGATATTGAAAAATTTTTTCGGGATAACGGGGCTAGCGGACTGTCCTTCGACTCCATTGTCGCCGTGGGGCCCAACGCGGCCTTGCCCCATGCGGTACCGGGAGAAACCGTGCTTACCGACAATTGCCCTATTCTTATCGACGTCGGCTGCCGCATGGACGATTATTGCTCGGATCAAACCCGCACGCTGTGGGTGGGCGACCGCCCCACAAAGGAATTTTCAGACACCATGGATCAAGTGCGCGCGGCTCAGGACGCGGCTATCGCGGGCATGAGGCCCGGCATGCCCGTGGCGGAGGCGCACCTCCTTGCACGCAACGTTTTTGAACAGGCGGGGGTGGAGCGCTTTTTCACACATTCGCTGGGGCACGGCATCGGGCTGGAAACGCACGAGGCTCCCGGCCTTAGCCCCCGCGTGGACGCCACGCTCACGCCCGGCATGGTTGTCACCGTGGAGCCGGGGCTGTATTACCCCTCATGGGGCGGCGTGCGGTGGGAATATATGGTGCTAATTACCGAAGATGGCGTGGACGTGCTGTAACCCCACGCCACGGCTCACAACGCAAAACGCCCCGGCAACGCTCTCGCTGCCGGGGCGTATCGTTATTACCCGTCGCTATACCACACCCTGCGCGAGCATGGCATTTGCCACTTTCACAAACCCGGCGATGTTTGCGCCGTTCACATAGTTACGCGGCGTGCCGTAGTGTTGCGCGGTTTCCAGACACTCTTTGTGGATAGTCCGCATGATCTGATGCAGGCGTTTGTCCACCTCTTCCCGCGACCAGTTCATCCGCTGTGAGTTCTGCGTCATTTCCAGCCCGGACACAGAAACTCCGCCCGCGTTGGCGGCCTTACCCGGTCCGTACAGCAAATGCGAATCGAGGAAGATATCCACGCCTTCAGGCATGGTGGGCATGTTGGCCCCTTCCGCCACCACGCGCACGCCGTTTCTCACGAGATTGGCGGCGTCTTGCGCGTTGATTTCGTTTTGCGTGGCGCAGGGGAAGGCGCAATCCGCCTTGTGGTCCCACAGCGGATTAGATTCCCGGCCCGCTTCCACGGGGGTATACACGGCTTCCGGGTACTGCGCGGCGTATTCTTCCACCCGCCCGAACCGGACATTCTTCAATTCTTTGATGAACGCCAGCTTTTCTGCCGTCACACCCTGCTCGTCATAAATATACCCGGACGAATCGGAGAAGGTGACTGGCCTACTGCCCATCTCAATGAGCTTTTCCATGACGAATTGCGCCACGTTGCCGCTGCCGGAAACCAAGCTGGTGGTATCTTCCAGCGTTTTTCCATCCACTCCAAGCATTTCCGCGGCAAAATACACCGCGCCGTAGCCCGTGGCTTCCGGTCGGATAAGGCTGCCGCCCCACCCCAAGCCTTTGCCCGTCAGCACGCCGGTGAATTCATTACGCAACCGCTTATACATGCCGAACATGTAACCAATTTCCCGCCCGCCCACGCCGATATCGCCAGCAGGCACGTCCGTGTTTGGCCCTATGTGGCGGGACAACTCAACCATAAAACTTTGGCAGAACCGCTGAATTTCCATGGCGGATCGGCCCTTGGGGTCAAAGTCGGACCCGCCCTTGCCCCCGCCCATGGGCAGAGTGGTCAGCGCATTCTTAAAGACCTGCTCAAAAGCGAGAAACTTGAGAATACCAAGGTTCACAGAAGGATGAAACCGCAAGCCCCCTTTGTAAGGGCCAATGGCGCTGTTCATCTCCACGCGGAAGCCACGGTTCACCTGCACATTACCCAAATCGTCCACCCACGGCACCCGGAACAGGATAGTCCGTTCCGGTTCCACCATGCGTTCAAGGAGCTTGGCTCTGCGGTATTCGGGGGTGCGGTCAAGAACCGGCCTGATAGATTCCACCACTTCCCCTACGGCTTGGTGAAATTCCTTTTCCTGTGGATCCCTGGTTTTGATAAGATCCAATACTTCCATAACAGAACGCTCCTTAAAAGTTCAATCGTCATGGCACCGCCGCCCCTTCGCCTGCCCCCCCATGTTGCCACCCGCGGGTATGGACAGACGAAATGCGGAACGCCGCCGCCACGCCAAAAACAAGACACCGCATCCGACATGCCGTTTCTTCGTTCCGAGAAGCAGCCAGCACATCGGGTGCGCTATTTTCATTCTGCCTCATTTTCCCGCTTGTGGGAATAGTGCTCGCAGTGGCATCCCCACCCGTAGCGGATACAGTTCTCCTTTTGCCGACAGTCTGCATTTGTATCTCACATCGCCTTTTCCTTGCTATTTGCCAACCACACGGCTAGGCTATATGGCATGGTATTTTGT
The DNA here is from genome assembly GCA_023460395.1 of Pseudomonadota bacterium. Taxonomy (GTDB): domain Bacteria; phylum Desulfobacterota; class Desulfovibrionia; order Desulfovibrionales; family Desulfovibrionaceae; genus Halodesulfovibrio. The sequence continues at coordinate 181,391 of JAEWQB010000024.1, forward strand.
TTCACGCTATTGCATCGAGGGGGTGCGCATGCTGCGTTTTTTAATGAATATTCTCTGGCTGATCCTTGGCGGACTCTGGATGGGCCTCAGTTGGTATCTTGTGGGCTGCCTCATGGTTTTGACCATCATCGGCATTCCGTGGGCAAAGGCCTGTTTTGTCATCGGCACCTTTGCGCTCTGGCCCTTTGGTAAAGACGTGGTGAGCCGCGAATTCGTCACGGGACGCGCCGACATAGGCACGGGGCTCCTTGGCCTGTTGGGCAACGTGATCTGGATTCTCTTCGGCGGGCTATGGCTGGCTATTGGACATATCGTATCCGCAGGGCTGAATTTCATCTCCATTATTGGCATTCCGTTCGGCTTCCAGCATCTTAAACTGGCTGCCATCTGCTTTATGCCCATAGGGAAAACAGTGGTGGAACGGAGAGGATCTCTGCTTGCGGGCTAACGCTCCGTCCGGCATGGCGCAACTCTTTCATAAAACGGCACCCCTTGGGGGAGGCGGGCATGAATTCCGCACTACTGGTATGTGGCGGCTCAACTGACCGGGGCATTCTGCTCCGGGAACTTTCCGGCATAACCATTACACAGGCCGCCACATTGGACGAGGCGCTGGATGCGCTGGCCCGTCAGATGCGGGACGTGCTGTTTGTGGATTTATCCGCGCTGACCGCCTATTCGGGAGTGGTTTCCAACGGATTAAAAGCCGTGTGGCACCGCGCGCCCTCATGTGAAGTGGTGGTGCTGGCACCGCGTGGAGAAATGCGCCCGCTTGTGGATGCGGTACGCGCCGGGGCCACGGAATACATCTCTCTGCCCGCCGTCCCTGACGAAGTACGTCAGGTGCTGGCCCATCTGGCGGGAAATCCTTCCCTCCGTTCAGAGTTGAAGGCTCAGGTGGACGAGTTCTGGCAAGCCTCGGAACAAGAGCTGGTGCGCACGGAAAGTACGCTCATGCATGCCCTGTATGAAAAGATCCGCCGGGTGGCGGGCACCCGCAGCACCGTGTTGCTCACAGGAGAAACCGGAACCGGGAAAAGCGTGCTGGCACGGCTCATCCACAATCACAGCAAACGGCGGAGCAGGCAGTTTGTCAGCGTACACTGCGGGGCCATACCCGAAACACTCATTGAAAGCGAACTCTTCGGGCATGAAAAAGGAGCGTTTACCGGGGCGCACAAACGTAAAGCCGGGCGCTTTGAACTCGCCGAAGGCGGAACTATTTTTTTAGACGAAATAGGCACGGTGAGCGCCGCCGTGCAGATACGCCTGCTCCATGTGTTGCAAGAGCGAGAGTTTCAGCGTGTAGGCGGGGAAGAAACTATTCCCTGTAATGTGCGTGTGATTGCCGCGACCAACGAAAATCTTGAGGAACTGGTAGCGGCAGGGCAGTTCCGGCGTGACCTTTTTTACCGGCTTAATGTCTTTCCCATAGAGGTGCCTCCCCTACGGGCCAGACGCGAAGACATTCGCCCCCTCACAGAACAGTTCATCAGACGTTTCAAGCCGTTGGGCAAAGCCATTCACTCGGCACATCCCAAGGTCATCGACGCTTTCATGCGATATGACTGGCCCGGCAATGTGCGTGAACTGGAAAATTTGGTGGAACGCGCCTGCATACTGGAAAACGGTCTTGTGCTCTCGCCGGAAAGCATTCCTCAGGAGCTTTTCGGGCAGGACCGCTGCCCTGTGTCGTTTGAAACCGATACAGACCTCCCGCTTGCGGAAGCCCGGCAGCAAGCGGTGGACCGCTTTGAACGGCTCTACCTTTCGCAGATCCTCGCCACGGAAAAAGGCAACATTGCCCACACTGCGGAAAAGGCCGAAATATCCACGCGCCAATTGCATAAATTGATGACGCGCCACGGTCTTCGCAAAGAAATTTTCAAATAATCTCCGCCAGCAGTCCTTTCTTCAGCCCCTCTCCCCCACCAAACAAGAACTCAAAGTTCCTATTATAATTTTAGGAACCAATAGTTCCGATTTGCACACCTCCTCTGCGGCAAACCATGCCTATGCTCGCTTTCCGCCTGTCTGTTACCAGAATGGTTGTGCATTCGCTCAAAAAAATGAGAACTTGAAGTTCTTGTTATATTTTTCTCAAAACAAAATAGTCTTTAAATACACCGCCATAGAGATTGGCATGGCCTATGCTTATATACAGCAAACAGCGCCGCGCACGAACGCGGTGGGACATGCGGAATGCTAGGGCACCACAATATGCAAATTATTGTCGAGGGATGCCTCCTCCCGGAAGCGTGGGACAGGGCATTCTCCATAACGGCTCTTGTACTTGCCTGTGACGACGAGCGCGAATTCAGGGTGGCCAACCTGAAAGAACACAGGGAACTGCTGGCTCTCTGTCATCAGTTCATCCGCGCCAAGGGCACTGTGCGAACGGAAAATGGCAAAGAATTATTAGAGATAACAGCTTTCCGGCCTTTGGACATCCCCAAGGCCCCATAGTGGAGAAAAGGACATGAACAGCACCAAATATTTTCTTCCCCGTCTGGTCGCAGTGTTCGCACTGTGCGCATGTTTTGCCGCCTTTGTGGCATCCGCCCCGCAGGCCGCCCAAACCGCCACTTCTTCTGTGGTTAAGAGCAATGCGATTACCGTGGGTCAGGACGTTTCTCTTCAGGGCACCATTTCGGAACTGAACGACGAATACTTCCTGCAACTTCCCGGAAAAGAAGTGTATTACAAGCTCAAAGGCCTTCACGACTATAGCCTCATGGGGGCCAAAGTCGTCGTAAACGGCGTGGTGGAACTGGTGAACCAGAGTGAAGCCGTTATCGCCGTGCACCAATATCAGGTTACTGGCGGCAACCAATCCGCCGCCGCTCCTGTTTCCCTTATGTAAAAAGCAAGCGGCGGGGCTGTCAGGCCCCACCGCATATCCCCATTGCTCCCGGCAGCCGTTGCGCCGGCAACCGCCACGGCTTTTCCGAGACATTCCGTCCGGCAAGCGGGCCTCAACTCTCCAGAGTCACTCTGGACCCCGCACCGGAAATCCCCGACAGGACACGGGGCTTTCCTCTCGCCAAGACGGAGGAAGGGGGGCAACCCCCGCCGTTTCGCAAAGGGACATAGTCAGGGCTTCCGGTTACATACCGGAAGCCCTGATGCTTTTTACAACAACGCTGCGGCTCACAGATCTAGCGGCCCGTTAAATCCATACGGCCTTCCACCAATCCCGTAATAACACTGGGGTCCGCCAGCGTGGACGTGTCGCCAAAATCTCCAGACTCGCCTCCGGCGATTTTACGCAGAATACGGCGCATAATTTTTCCACTCCGGGTTTTGGGCAACCCCTCCGCGAACTGAAGCACCTCCGGCGTGGCAATAGGACCAATTTCCCGGCGCACCCACGCACGCAATTCGGTGCGCAGCTCTTCAGATTCCGTAGCGTCTGCGGCAAGAGTCACATAGGCGTACACGGCCTCTCCCTTCACGGGATGCGGCATGCCCACCACAGCGGCCTCCGCAACTGCCCCATGTGCTACCAACGCCGACTCTATTTCCGCTGTACCCATGCGATGCCCGGAAACATTAATCACATCGTCAAGCCGCCCCATAATCCAGAAATAGCCATCCGCATCCACCCGTGCTCCGTCCCCGGCTTCGTACATGCCGGGGAACCGCTCAAAATAGGTGGACCGAAAGCGTTCTTCATCACCAAACACACCGCACAACATACCGGGCCATGGCTTACGGACCACCAGATGCCCGCCCTCTCCCGGTCCCGCGTCGGTTCCGTCCGGTCTTACTATCCGGGCGTCCACACCGGGCAACGGCCTCGCCGCCGAGCCGGGTTTCAACGGAGAGGCGTAGGGCAGTGCAGAAATCATAATGCCCCCGGTTTCTGTCTGCCACCACGTATCCACTATGGGCAGAGTGCTTTTGCCAATGTGCCTATGGTACCACATCCACGCTTCCGGGTTGATGGGTTCTCCCACGGACCCCAGTATCCGCAAGCTGGAAAGATCGTGCCGCCGGGTCCACTCTTCTCCCTCCCGCATCAGCGAACGGATGACTGTGGGCGCGGTATAAAAAATATTTACCCGAAATTTTTCCACTATCCGCCAGAACCGGTCAGGGTCAGGATAGTTGGGCACCCCTTCAAACATCAGCGAGGTGGTCCCCAACGCCAACGGGCCATACACCATATAGGAATGCCCGGTTATCCACCCGGCATCAGCCGTGCACCAGTGCACGTCGTTTTCGCGCACGTCGAACACCCACTGGGTGGTGTGAGCCGCATAGGTAAGGTAGCCCCCGGACGAGTGTACCACCCCCTTGGGTCTGCCCGTGGAGCCGCTGGTATAGAGTATGAACAGCGGGTCAGCGGCATCCATAGGTTCGCACGGGCAGGAAGCGCCCATGCCGGGCGCATGGAGCAGGTCGTGCCACCACAGGTCACGACCGTGAACCCATTCCACCTCCAGCCCGGCGCGGTTTACTACGATAACCCTACCTACGCCCGGACATCCCCGTAAGGCATCGTCCACATTCCGCTTAAGGGGAATACGCCGCCCCGCGCGCAACACGGCGTCCGCGGTTACCACCACCCGCGCACCGCAATCCTGAATGCGATTTTGCAGGCTCAACGCGGAAAACCCGGCAAAAACGACGGAATGCACCGCCCCAATACGCGCACAGGCCAACATAGCCACCGCTAATTCCGGTATCATGGGCAGGTAGAGAACCACACGATCGCCCTTACGAACGCCCTGTTCTTTAAGCACGTTGGCGAAACGGCACACTTCGTCATGCAGCATCTGATAGGTGTAGATGCGCACGTCTTCTTCCGGTTCTCCCTGCCAGACAAGCGCGGCGCGATTTCTTCCGCCGTTTGCGAGATGCCGGTCGAGACAGTTGTGGGCCACATTCAACGTACCGCCCACAAACCAGCGAACCTCTGGAACGCGCATATCCGCCTCAAGCACCGTGGAAAATGGTGAGAACCACTCCAGCAGCGTGGTAGCCCGATCTGCCCAAAAACCTTCTGTGTCTTCCATGGACCGCCGATACAGGCGTTCATATTCTTCCATGGAAGTAACCCATGCCCCCGCTGACGCCGGGGGGGAGAATACCCGCGATTCTTCCATCATGCTTTGTATGCTTGCCTGATTCATGCCCGTCTCCTGTCCGTTCGTTCTCTGTCATGTGCGTTGCAATCCCGCGCGGCAAAGTGCTCCCGCCACACGGTCACGCTATCGGGGCATGCTGCTCCTTCTTCAGAATCCCGCGCCACATTTTTTCGGTGAACGGTCAAAATCGTCGGGGTAAGCGGTGAACGGCATCGCCCACTTCCCCGGTGGCGGGAAACTAAAGCGCAGCGCCTCCCCCGTTCACCAAACCGGCATTTCCGGTCGGAACGCGGATTCTTGCCGCGTGCGCGTGGTGCAAAACTCCCGGCAGTTCCCGTCCCGCTTCCCCCGCCAGTGGCGCTCTCCGCATAACGGCGTGCAATTGCCCACCATAATTTGGAAATTGACTTTCCCATACAGGGCATGAAACTATGCTGTAGGTGGCACTCCCCCATTGAGATCTTTCAGACGGCGGCACTATTCGGTCCGCAGAACGGAGCGCGCGTGAGTTCGGCAACGCTGGCACAAATGTTCAGACCCACTTCCATAGCGGTTATCGGCATGTCAGACGAGTCTGCCGGCGAAGCCAGCGGTTCTCTGCTTATGCGCAACCTGCTCTCCGGTGCGTTTCTTGGTCCGGTGCTGCCCGTGCATCCTCATGCGCAGGCCGTGTCCGGGCTTCCCGCCTTTTCCACCATAGACACCCTGCCCATTACGCCCGATCTGGCAATTATCTGCTCACCGCCGGACGAAGCCGCCCGGCACGTGACGGAACTGGGCAAGCGCGGCACCCGGCACGTGGTGCTCATGTCACCTGAGTATCCCCGTCCCGGAACCGAAGAAGCGGAGGAATTACGGCAGACGCTGTTACGCGCGGCGGCACCTTTTTCAGTGCGGATGCTCGGTCCCAACGGCATGGGCTTTCTCTCCCCGCTGTCTGGAGTAAACGCCAGCCTTGCCCAGCGGGACGCCCCGTCCGGCAAAGTGGCCTTTGTAACGCAGTCGGATGCGCTGTTCACTTCCGTGCTGGATTGGGCGGCCTCCAAAGGCATTGGGTTTTCCCACTTCATTTCTTTGGGTGATCGCTATGACATCCACTTTGGCGATGTGCTGGACTATCTAAATGAAGACCCCGCCACTCGCGCGGTGCTGCTCTATCTGGAAACCATCAAAAATGCCCGGCGATTCATGTCCGCTGTCCGTGCGCTTTCACGCAGCAAGCCCGTACTGGTCATCAAGGCTGGGCGTTCCCCCGCAGGGGCTGCTGCCGCAGCAGCGCATTCCGGCATGCCTTCCGGGGCAGACGATGTGTACGACGCGGCCTTTCGACGCGCAGGAATGCTGCGGGTTCCCGATATTGACAGCTTATTCGACACGGCGGAAACACTGGCTATGTCCAGACCGCTTAAAGGACAGCGGCTTACCATTCTCACCAATGGCGGCGGGCCGGGATTTCTGGCAACCGACATGCTGCTGGAAGGCGGCGGCTCACTCGCCGCGCTGTCCAACGAAGAGGAAAGCGCCCATTCCGGCCTTGCCTCTCTCCCCCCCGGCACGGCCCGTAACCCGCTGGTGTTGCCCAGCCACGCGGATGGTGCCCGGTATGCGGAAACTGCGGCCTCGCTTTTACGCAATGTGGAAACAGACGCTCTTCTCGTCATGCATGTTCCTGTGGCGGGTATGGATAGCGCACGCATAGCGGATGCACTTATTCCCGTGTGCCGAAAAGCGGGTAAACCCGTGTTTACCAATTGGCTGGGTACGGACGACGCGGATGCCGCGCGTAAACGATTTGCGGAAGCGGGCATTCCTTCTTTTTTTACACCGGACGGTGCGGTCCGTGCTTTTCTGAATCTGGCCCAGTACCGGCGCAATCAGGAAATGTTGATGGAGGCCCCCGCCTCTCTGCCGGAAGGACCGCGCCCGGACGCGTTTGCCGCGCGGAGCATCGTGGTTGCCGCTCTGGAAGAAAAACGGCAGGTGCTAACCACCTGTGAGGCGGAACGCGTATTAGCCGCCTACGGCATTCCCGTGCTGGAAACCCGCACAGCAGCCACCCCGGAAGACGCCGCTGAAGCCGCCCAGACTATTGGATTTCCCGTGGCACTTAAAATTCTTTCCCCGGACGTATACCGCAAATCGCTGGCAGGCGGTGTGGCGCTGGACCTAAACTCAATGGACAGTGTGCTGGAAGCGGCTCTCGCCATGGAAGAGCGCATACGCGCGGCACAGCCAACCGCCCGGATTTCTGGATTTTCTGTACAGCGCATGAGCCGCCGTGTGCACGCCCGCGAACTGGCGATAGAAACCTCCACCGACCCGGTTTTTGGCCCGGTCATCCGCTTCGGGCTGGGCGGGTCGCTGGCGTCAATAACTCCAGATCGTCAGACCGCGCTCCCGCCGTTAAACATGAGCCTCGCGGCGGAACTGACCGCCCGTACCCGTACTCATGCGCTCCTCAGGGGCAGCCGCCTCATTCCCCCGGCGGACATGGATGCGGTGCATTCCACGCTGGTCAGAATATCTCAGTTACTCATTGATATTCCTGAAATTTTTGAAATGGAAATTGATCCTCTTCTGGCAGACCAGCACGGAGTCGTGGCTTTGGACACGCATGTCCGTATCGCGTGGACCACCTCATCTGGAGCGGACCAATTAGCCATACGACCCTACCCCAGCGAACTGGAGGAACGTGCCCACCTGAGCGACGGGCGCGAAGTGGAGCTTCGTCCCATACGCCCTGAAGACGAAGCGGATCATTGGAACTTTCTGGAAAGCATGACTCCGCAAGACAGACGATTCCGCTTTTTCGGCAATGTGGGCACGCTTCCCCGAACGGAAATGATCCGGCTCACGCAAATAGACTATGACCGGGAAATGGCTTTTGTGGCACGTGGGAACGTGCCAGCCGCCCACCCCGCACAGGAAACCGGCAGTGATTCCGCCAGCCCCATATGGCAAGAAGGCACGCTTGGCGTTGCCCGCGCCATACTCCAGCCCGACAGTTCCTGCGCGGAATTCGCCGTGGCAGTGCGCCCAGATTGCAAGAGACTGGGACTCGGACGCCTGCTTATGGAAAAGATCATCCGGTATATGAAAAGCCGGGGAGTCGAACGCATTACCGGTGCAGCCCTGAGTGACAACAAAGGCATGATAGAACTTGCACGCGCGCTGGGATTTTCCGTTAGCCGCGATTTCGACGAAGGTGTGCACCTTTTTGAAATCTCCCTTGCTTCCCCGGAAAACGACGCAGAGTAGTTGCGGCCCACTGTTTCTACAGCCACAAGAATTATTTGGAGATTGTTGCCAACCTTACAGAATTGACCTACACTTGCCTTTGTAAGGGGGAAGACATGCCCAACTCGCCCGAATCTTGCGGATTGACCAAACGTATATTCCTTGGCGTCCTGCTCTGCTGGCTGGTCGGCCTTCCCTTGCGGGCCATGGCGCAAGAGTCTGCTCCTCTGGAAATACTTACCGAAAATCTCGCCCCCTATAATTATCTGGATCGCGGACGGTTGAAAGGCGTGTGCGCGGAAGTGGTGCTTGAGCTAATCCGTCGCACCGACACCTCCATAGATTCCGGCATACGCGTGCTGCCGTGGTCACGAGCTTACGCCATAGCTCAGGAAAACCGCCCCGTTGCCCTGTTTTGCACCGCCCGTTCTCCGCAACGGGAATCGCTGTTTCAGTGGGTTGGTCCCATTTTCCATAGCCGGGTGGCTCTGTTCAAACGCAAGGGAAACCCGGCGTCGGTCACTTCGCTGGAAGACGCGAAACGCTACACAATAGGCGTGCTGCAAAACTATCAGGCGCACCTTTTTCTACAGGAACAAAAATTTCCGCATATTTATGTGATCCCGGGCACCCCGGAGCAAATGATTTCCCTGCTGGACACCGGCAGAGTGGATTTGTGGGCACAAACATGGGCCACCGCCATGTTTTACGCCAAACGCACACTCAGCCCCGATTTCCAGTTAGAAGAGGTGTATCCTTCTCTCTTTGAATCCGATATCTACGTGGCCTTTTCGCTGGCGACCCCGCAGGAAACCGTTCAACAATGGAACCGGGCGCTGAACGGCATGCGGCAAGACGGCACTTACGACACCATTGTCAAACGCTTCCGCTATTCCCTTTCTTCCGACTGATTCCGGCGCCGCGCTTCTTCCAACTGCGCACGCAGCATGGCTAACAACGCGTCCTTGCGCACGGGTTTAGCCAGATACTCCGAACACCCCGCATCCAGACAGCGCTGCCGGTCTTCCGCCATTACGTTAGCCGTCAGAGCGATGATAGGCAGCAGGCTCTTTTTGTCCTGCGCGCGAATAGCCGCCGCCACCTGATAGCCGTCCATATCCGGCATTTCCATGTCCAGCAGCACTGCGTCATAGGCAACATGGCGCAACGCCTCTAGTCCTTCCTCACCGTTTTGCGCGATATCCAGTTGAATACCGGTCTTGCTCATATACAAGGCCATGAGCATGCGGTTGCTCTCGGAATCGTCCACATACAGAACCCGCAGCCCCTGCGCCCATTCCAGCGCAGCCGCTTCCCCACCAGCGGCTGAAGTCGCGGAAACCGGCTCTTCCCGCAGCAAGGCTTCCCCCGCAGTGCTGTCAGGCGCATCCGCTCCCCATGCGCCGGTTCGTGACGCGGTTCGCATGGCGGCCCGCACCATTGCCGGACCTAACACCCTTGCGTCCGCATTCGCGGTATACTCTGGGTCGTCTCCATCGCCCCCCGTAGCGGAGGCGAATCTCTCTCCGCTTTCGCTGGTTGGCGGCGTGGACGAGATAACCAAAGGCAGGCGGAATGTGAATGTGCTGCCCATCTCCGGGGTGCTTTGCACAGTGAGATCGCCCCCCATCAATTCCACAAGGCGTCGGCTGATGGAAAGCCCCAGCCCGGTTCCGCTGTACCGGCGCGTGGAGGAGGCGTCCAACTGCACAAAACTCTCAAAAATATTTTCCAGCTTTCCCGCAGAGATGCCTCTTCCCGTATCCTGCACCGAGCAGGAAAGCATGACGGCATTCCCCATGGTTTCCGTTACCCCCACCCGCACAACAACGGCCCCGCGTTCGGTAAACTTGATGGCGTTACCTATGAGATTAAGCAACACTTGCCGCAACCGTGCCACATCCCCCCGCACATATCGAGGTAATCCCTTTTCCATGTGCAGCGAAAGCACTAGCCCCTTTTCTTTCGCCTTAACCTGCATAAGGGCAACGCTTTGCCCTATGGTCTGCGCCAAATCAAACACAGAGGTGTGCAGCTTCAGTTTGCCTGCCTCTATCTGCGAAATTTCTAGAATATCGTTAATAAGCACCAGCAGGTGTTCGCCCGACGCGTGCAGCAGGGCCACAAGCTTTTTCCGCTCCGCGTCGGTTTCCCCTTCCCGCAAAAGTTCCGCCACGCCGATGATGGCGTTCATGGGAGTGCGTATTTCATGGCTCATGTTGGCAAGAAAAGCGCTTTTCGCCTGATCTCTGGCCTCTGCCGCCTGCCTGTTGCGATTGGCCTCTTCCATGTCCTTCCGGTTGGTCACGTCCACGGCCACACCTTCAAGATAATCCAGACTCCCGTCCGCGCTCCGCACCCCGCGAATGTTGGCACACAGCCATATGGTGCTGCCGTCCCGGCGCAGTGCGCGGAATTCAAAATCCGCCACCTCACCCTGCTCTTCCACCAACTGCAACAACCGCAGGCGTTCTTGCGGGTCCGCATATATCTGAACCGCGATATCACGCACCTCGCCCGCCAGTTGTTCCGGGCTATCATAGCCCAGCAAATTGGCAAACGCGGCATTTACGTGCGCGTAGCCACCTACCGCGTCACTCCGAAAAATTCCCGCCACAGTGTTGGCGAGGATGTTGCGGTATTCCTCCCTACTCGCTCGCAGCCCCTCAACCAGCCCCTTCATAGTGCCTATGGTGTCATTGAACGCCTGACATAATTTGGACATTTCGTCCTTCCCTTCCACGGGAAGCCGGTGGTCCATGTCGCCCGCCTGAAGCCGCCGCAGCCCCTGCGTGACGTGAGCCAGTTTGCGGGCAAACGCACGGGACGCCACAATCGCCAGCATAACGGAAAACGTCAGCATGCCCAGAGCAATGCCCGCGACACCATTCCACACTTCATCGAGATTGTTGCGCAAAGAGCTTCGCAACGCCTCTTCCTGCCGGGAAAGGCGCTGTGTTTCCTCTCTGACCATAGCATCCAGATCTTGAGCGGTCCGCACGGCAGGTGCGTGCAGATCCACCTCATTCACTGTCATGGCTACTGAGCCAAAACCGCCAAGCGACCTTCCGTACCGCCCTGTGTAGTACGGAATAATCGCAACGGAAAAGACCCGCCACGCCCCCTCCCAAAAATGCACTGCGGAACCGAAACCACCCTACCGGATCACTTCAAGCCAATCCCGGCTTTGCGGGGCGAAGCTAAGGAATCTGCCATCCAGTCCCAGCAGTCCCTTGCGCCGCATTTCTTCCGACGGTTTAGCCGGAGGACCGGCACCGCCAGCCTGTTCCGCAGGTATGGGATGTGTGCGCGTCTCCACAAAGTCAGCAATGGATTTCCCGCTCTCTTGCCATTCCTGATACACCGTCTCATCAAGCCACGGAGGAACCGGTTCTCCAGAATCCGCGTTGTACCCCACGATGTGATAGGCTCGTGGGTGGGAAATATTACGCCCCCTGTTGTCCCACATGGAGCCGAAACCGCCAGCGGCAACATCGGGCATGGCTTGTTGACCGCCTCTGACGGGGTCCACGTGCTCCACAAATTCCATGAGGTGACGATGATCAAGCGCCAAAGTCACCCATCCCGCGAGCGATCCGTTCCGCATAACGGGCATAGCCCAGCGCACCAGTCCCTCGAAATGTCTGCCCACAGGATTTTCTCTGCCCGCATAGGCCGCGTCTTCCGGTGTGAACGGCATGCCCCGCATTCGAGCCACCGCGCGGGAATATGTTCCCTGTACTGTGGCGGGGATATATTCCCCCACTACCGGGGAAACATAGATTTCACCGGGAGCCAGCGCCTTGAGCGCTTCAAAATAGCGTTCTGCCTTGCAGTACGTGTTGGCGGGTTTGGTAATATCGCGCAGGGCGGACGCCATTTGCGGCGAGGTTGTCACCTTCACCCGTTCTCGCCCGGAGGTGTCCACAAACGTCATTTCCAAAAAAAGAGGAACCCGCTGAAAGGGCAACCCTTCAACGGGAAACGCGCGGGGTTCCCGCGCACGTTCTGCGGGAATGGGATCAATAATGTCGGTGGCGTAGGGAGATCGGAGCGAAAGAGGGGCGTCATGCGGCGCGTTCATCTCCCACTGGGTGCCTTCGGCGTTCATGCTCCACGGCGGAGGCAAGCTCACCGGACGTGAATGCGCGTTAAGAAACGCGCGATAACGCTTCGCATCTGGCTCAAGCAACGCTGCCAGCCGGATGTCGGCGTCCCGTTCATACAAGAATGCCGCCACGCGCTCCGCCATATCCATTGTAGCCCGCTCCAGCGCGTGCCGGGCCTGTCCGTTTTGCGTGGCGGACGCGGCGTCTGTGGCAAGCCGGCTGACCCTTTCCATGCCTTGGCGGCTTTCAAAGGCAAGGTGTTCCGCACTGCGCCGCAGAGTCCAGCCCAGAGACTCCATGCGCTCGCAGGCGTACCACGCCAGCAACACTGCGGGCAGCGCCATAAGAAAAACCAAAAGGGAAATCAGTTTTCCCTGAATCCCCATGGAAAAGCGTTTCCGGGTGCCCTGTGTCATTGTTTTCCCACGTCCCCATATGGCTGCTTTCGACCGAGTCTCTTCTGACCGTGACGCATGGTACATGATCGCCGAAACTGTGTCATCTTTCTGAGTCTTCCCGCTCCTCCTTTCTCATGTTCCCCTTCAATCGGTGGCGAAGAGCCGCTTGTCCTTTCATTGCGAGGAGTGGTTGCCCCTTTTATCACAATTTCAAACAATGGTGCGCTACGGGGTGTCACTCGTGTCTGCAAAAGAAAAACGTAGTGCTGATATAAAAATATTTTTGCTCATTAACACATATAATCATCATAAATTATTATATAATATATTTTAATTGTGAAAAAAAGAACAATATATTCTGATAATTCGGCCCTTTCTTGCTTACTAATTGTGAAAAAAGTGATAGTTTTCCCATAATCGTTTCCGCTTGCGCGACGTCTCTCGTCGCTGCTAATGCAAGTTTACTGAAAAAAGCCGGCCTATTCCCACCCCATACCGCAACGGACTGGAACGGAAACGGGCTGAAAAAGGAGAACGCAGATGACCAACAAGGAAATGCAGCGTACCCTCATGGAAGAGCTGCGGCTGTACCACTACCCCATCGCCGTTAAATTTTTCTTTGACCAGACGGAAGTGGACAAATTTCAGGACGAGGTGGAATTCCACGTCCCCGTAAAGCCCATGACCTTCTGTCAGTGGGAAATCGCCGCCCGAATGAAGGGACAGACCGTCTACGCCACCAAAGAAGGGTTGGGCTGCTCTAACGCGCACTACAGCTTCGGCTGGAAGGGGCTGGACGAAGGCGAAGTAAAAAGCCACGCCAAATACTGTAAAGATCTGGAGCAGTCCAAGCGCTTCGTGGAATCCAAACTCCAGTTGCCCGAAGGGTTGATCGGCATTGCCGTAGGTCCGCTGGCTGACAGCATTTTCACACCCGACACCGTACACTTTTACTGTGACAACATGCAGGCCTACCATCTGGCAGTAGATTACATGGCCGCCACCGACACCCACCCGCTGCGCCCCAACATTACCATGAACTCCTCCGCCTGCGGCGGCAATGTATGGAGCTACATGGAAAAGCAGTTCAACATGCTCCCCGCCTGCTCCGGCAGCTACAACGCGGGCAAAACCGAACGCGGCGAAATCAACGTGGTAATTCCCGGCACACAGATAGAATCTGTTGTGGACCGCCTGTTGGAACGCAAGAGCAAACTGGGCAGTTCCTCCATCACCAAGCCGGGCGACGGCTTCCCCGGTGCGGATATCTGCAAAAACTGTCCGCTGATCGTTTTCAAGAAGGAAAGTAAGTAGGGCACTTACGGCAAAACTCCCGCGCGCAATGGGCGTTTTGCCATCCTCACAACCGACACGCTGCAACTGTTAAGGAGAAGAATGTGTTTACATCCAGAAAGACCATTGTGATGCTGGCGCTAGCCGTGCTCACCGTGCTGGTGTGCATGGAGCCTGCGTGGGCAGACCGTCTGACAGACGCCATCAACGCCGCCCCCAAAGGGGCTGAGGCTGGCCAGATTAACCTTGAAGCCCCCACAGGCTACCTTGGCATTCCCGGCGCTCCCAACGTAAATGTTGTCCTCGGCTTCGCATGGGCCGTGTGGGTAGGCTGGATTTTCTCCACCGTGGGCGCTTTCGGCGGCATCATGGCTGGTGTGGGCCACATCACGGTGTTCGGATTCGGCGACTATGCCACCGGCTTCAAAAAAACTTCCCCCGCCCTGAACAAGGTGGTTACCGACTCCATTCGCGTATCCAACCAATGGCTGGTGGGCACCTCCGCCGGTATTTCTTCGTATAACTATTACAAAATGGGCCGCCTTGTGCTGCCGCTGGCACTTTCTTTGGGCCTTGGCTCCATTGCCGGTTCCACGCTGGTGCCATGGCTCACCGCAGGCAAAATTTCCCTCAGCTCCTACATTGGCTACTTCGGCCTCTTTGTGCTTTTCCTCGGTTGCTACCTGCTTTATGAAACCACCCCCAGAGGGCAGGCTTCCAAAAAGCAAGCCAAAGAAGCAGCCAAGGCCTTTGAAGCCTCCATTAAGGGCGAGAGCAAGGTAGACACCTCCGCCATGGGCGTAAAGGTTAAAAGCTTCTCTCCCAGCAAATGCACCTTCACCTTCTATGGTGTTGAATTTTCTTTCAATCCTCTGATTCCTCTGTGCGGTGGCTTTCTGATCGCCGCCATGGCTTCGTTCCTCGGCGTTGGCGGTGGCTTTCTGCTGGTTCCGTTCCTCACCAGCGTAGCCGGGCTGCCCATGTACCTTGTGGCTGGCACTTCCGCGCTGGCTGTGCTTATCGGGATGGTTACCTCCATCTTCACCTACATGTTCGTCTCCAACACCCCCATTTTCTGGCCCCTCATCGGTGCGGAACTGGTGGGCGTGTTCATCGGCTCCATCATCGGCCCCCGTACTTCCAAGTACATCCCCGATGTTTGGTTGAAGCGTATCTTCATCCTACTGGCCTTCTACGTGGGCATTCGTTACTCCGCCAAGGGCCTCTTCGGCCTTAGCCTGCTGCCCCCTTACTAGGTCACATATACGTTAGCGACCATCCGGCGGGTCTTCGGACCCGCCGGAATTTTCGCCGCCCCTTCACGGCTCCCTCTCAGCCACTCGCCACAGGCGATGTGGCAACATCGTTTTCCACGCCTTGTCCTGTCCGGCATTCCGGGATACGAATTGGGCGATATGGAGCACCCCATGGACCTGCATTCCTTATATTTGCTGGCTGACGCCATCCTCATCGCCCCGTTTCGCTGGTTTGACTCCGCACATCTCAGTTTCTGGTGCGGTTCAATCGTTCTGGCCCTCTGGTGCCTGTTTTGGGGAGAGCTGACGCTCTCGCTCATTTACCTGACCAATCGTCGATATTATGCCGCACTCAACGCCAAGATGGTGCGCATGCACAATATTTCCATCAAGGCGATTCTCAGCAAAGACAAAACCGCCTTCAAAGCCGCCAATAAATGGGCGAACGAATATTTTGGCAAACTGTTTTTCTCGCAAGCCGCGGTTTTTGCCGTGTCCATCTGGCCGCTTCCCTTTGCCATGGCTTGGCTGCAAACTCGGTTTGAAGGTATTCCCGTTCACACGGTGCCCTATACCAGCGTTTCGCTAGGGTATTCATTTGTTCTGCTTGTCTGCTATATCGTCCTCCGGTACGGTTTAAGCCGCGTGCGCCATAAACTGCCGCTGCTGCGCACAGTGGAAGCCATGCGGAAAGAAGATTCCCGTGAAGCGGGCGAAATGCGTTCTTGGGGTGATCTTGGCAAAGAAACGGAAAAACCGGCAGAACAGGACTCCGCTCCCGAAACGCACGACCCGTTGACCATATCCGGCGAGACGGACGCAGTGGACGCTCAGACAGGAACGCCCCCCGGCGGAGATGCCGTCCCCAAGTCCCGTGCCGTGGCTGGCTGCTCCAGCGACGCATCCTCCGGGCCGTTGCCTGCGTCCCAATAGGAAGACTACCCAACCGGGGTACCGTGCAATCCCCCGACGGAGCCACCATGCACACCTGCCGACATCTTGCGCTTTTTCTGCTTCTTCTCCTGCTCCCCGTGCTGCCCGGATGCAGCGAGGACGAACCCGTGGTTCACGTGGATATGAGCAAGCGCGACGAGGTGCGTGTGCCCGAACCTGTGGGTGCCATAACCTATGCCTATCTGCCCCAGTATTCCCATACCGTTTCCTACACCCGGCATAATCCGCTCGTAGAATACCTTTCCCGCGAAACGGGGCTTCCCTTCCGACAAGTCTTTCCCGACACATTTGAGGAACACCGGCGCATGGTGGAACGCGGCGATATAGACATCTCTTTTTCCAACCCCTTCACCTATGTGCGCATGGCTAAATCCGGGGCGCGTGCCTTTGCCCGCATTGTCGATAGTTCCGGTAGCACGGACTTTCGCGGACAAATTATCGCACGTGAGGACAATCGGCGCATCCGCACCCTCAACGACTGCCGGGGGAAGCGCTGGATAGCCGTAGACCCTCTTTCCGCTGGCGGCTACCTGTTCGCGCTGGGTGAATTTTTAGACCACGGCATTGCCCCGCGCGACTTCGCGGATATCGCCTTTGCCCCCGGTCCCGGCGGCAAGCAGGAAAAAGCCGTCCTCGCTGTATATGCCGGGAAGTATGACATCGCCTCCATACGCGAAGGCACGCTGGACGTGGTGAAAGATAAAATAGACCTTTCCCGGCTACGGGTGGTAGCCACCACCCGCGCCTATCCCGAATGGGTCTATGCCGCGCGCAAAGGACTGCCTGACGAAATCGTGCAGCGTATCGCCGACGCCTTGTTCAGCCTCTCCATGGATTCCCCGGAACAGGCCGTCATCCTCTCCACAGCGGGCATGAGCCGCATCATTCCCGCCACAGATTCCGACTATGACCCCATTCGCGAACTTATCGCCAAAATTCGCACCATAGCTCCCCTAAGCGAACTGCCGTCACACGGTATGGAGGCTTCCTTCTGATGCCGTTGCCTTCTTTTTTTCGCTTCTCCCGCATGCGCTTTCGCAACAAGCTCAATTTGGGCATCGGCCTGATTGTCTTGTTTACCTCATTGCTTCTAGCCACCGTGTTCACCCGCACCTCGGCGGACGCTCTGTTGCAAGAATCCAAACGGCGCGGGCAGGTGCTCGCGGACAATCTGGCCCTGCACGCCACAGATCCCGTGCTTTCCATGGACTTGCTCATGCTCAAGAACATGGTGGACGAATTACATTCCGTGGATGAAGACATTGTTTACGCCTTCCTGCTGGACAGCCAAAACCGCATTCTCGTTCATTCTTTCGGGCACGGTTTCCCCACGGAATTACGTCTCGCCAACCTCGTTCCCTATGGAGAAACACGCAGTGTGCGTCTCATCGACACCGGAAAGGACCGCATCTACGACTTTGCCGTACCTGTAACCGTAGCCGATAAAAAAGTAGGCACAGTGCGCATAGGTCTTTCGCGCACCAAAGTACACGAGGTGGTGCGCGGGCTTATAGTCACCACATCTGGACTCACGGGCATCGCCCTGCTTGTGGGGCTTGTTATTTCCACACAGTTCGCCCGCCGCATTTCCTACCGACTGGGGCTGCTGCGGGAACACGCGGAAGAAATGGTGCGCGGCAATCTGGACCTGAAAACAGACGTGCACCTGAACCACAACTGCTGGGAAATGCAGCGCTGCAAAGGGAAAGGTTGTCCCGCCTACGGCGACACAGAACGCCGCTGCTGGTATCTTGCGGGTACCTTATGCGCCAACTGTAACCCGGAAGACTATCCCGGAAAGATGGATAACTGCCGGGAATGCCCAGTTTTCATGGTCAACGCGGGTGACGAAATCCAAGAACTTTCCGAAACCTTTGACGTTATGGCCCTATCTCTGCGCAAGCACATTTCGGAACTGCAAAACACCCAAAAAGACCTCACCCGGCAGCAAGAAATTCTGCGAACCATTCTTTCCGTAAACCCCGATCAGGTTTCTCTTGTGGACCGCCGCCTCAACTATCTGGCGGTAAATACCGCCTTTGCGCGGTTCGCCGGTAAACGGGAGGAAGATATTATCGGTCACGCGGAGACGGAGGTCTTTCCCACCGCCATGGACCCCCTGCGTCACGAAGAAAGTATGGAGATTTTGCGCCACGGCAAACCAGTGAACCGTGAAGCCTTGTTTACCTCAGCCGCAAATACGCGCCGCTGGTTCCATCTGCTCCGTGTTCCCGTGTACGACGAGCGCCAGCGTATTATCGGCGTGCTCACCACAGCACGCGACATCACGGCACTGAAAGACTATCAGGACCAGCTCATTCATTCGCAAAAAATGGAATCCGTGGGCAAGCTGGCGGGCGGCGTGGCACACGAGATAAACACCCCCCTTGGGATTATTCTCGGCTACGCGCAGCTCCTGCAAGAAGACGTTTCGGAAGACAGCCAGTTGCACGCGGACCTTGGCATTATCGAAAAACAGGCCAAATTCTGCCGCAAAATCGTTGCCGACCTCCTAGGATTTTCCCGCCAGACCGGCAGCGAAAAGAAGGAAATGTGCTTCAACAACTCCATTATGGAAGTTGTGCAGCTCATCCGCCATGCCTTCAAATTGGATAAAGTGGAAATTATCCCCGATCTGGACGACCGCTTCCCCATTATCTTCGGCGACCCGGAAAAGCTAAAGCAGGTGTGGATAAACCTGCTTTCCAACGCGGCGGAAGCCATGGAAGAAGGCGGCATTATAAAAATCACCACCCGGCTGGATGTGAGCAACTTCACCATCACCGCCATTTTTGCGGACACGGGAAGCGGCATCCGCGAGGAAGACCGGACGATCATTTTTGACCCGTTTTTCAGTACCAAGCCCGTGGGCAAAGGCACCGGCTTGGGCCTTTCCGTTTCTTTCGGGATAATAGAGGACCATCAGGGTTGCATTGAGGCTGTGAGCCCCCTCCCGCGCGGCATGATTAACGAAGCGGCCCTTGCCGCCCTGCCGGACCGCGGACCGGGAACCGCGTTCATCGTCACGTTGCCGCTGGAAGCTTCAGACGGCAACGCCCCCAAAACGTGCTTTGACAAAAACCGTCCCGTGCGGACCGAAACCATCACGGAGAACTGACCATGGCTTCCATACTGGTTCTGGATGATGTCATTGACGCAGGTGTGCTGGTAAAACGCATTCTGGAACGCAAAGGCCACGAGGTGGCTGTTTTCACGGATGAGGAAGAGGCCATCGGGCATGCGGCTTCCACTCAGCCGGACCTTGCCATTCTGGACATTAAGTTACGCAGAATGACCGGAGTGCAGGTGCTGGAAGAGCTGAAACGGCGCTGCCCCGCCATACGGGTTATCATGCTTACCGGCTATCCCACTCTGGAAACCGCACGGGAATCTCTCAAATTGGGAGCCAATGAGTACTGCGTCAAACCCATCGACAAAGACGAGTTGGAAGACAAGGTGAGCGACGTGCTCGGACAACCCCAACGCCCCTGAGCGTTCCCCTGAGCCGACGGCTATTCCATGTGCGGATAGCCCCGGACCCATCCCGTAACGATTTCAACCCTTTTTCTTGGGGAGTGGCATGTCCTTTCGCGAATTATTTCTTCACTGGACCTACCAAGCCTTTGCTCCGGGCACGTTGTTACGCAACAAGTACAATGCGTTTAAAGAACTGCTCCGACTTGATGACCAGTGCCTTGAGCGCATCGCTGACCTTGAAGAAATACATTATGGACGCGAACACGCGGACTGGGCGCGCGTAGTATGGCTATGCGATGAGTTGGGGCGCAATCTGCGGGGCCTTATTGAACAGCTCCAATCCATGGGACCAACGCGTTACATGGACCTTCTGGATTATTTCACCAAAATAAACTTCTACGTCCGCATGGCTGTGAGCGTACCGGATGCGGAAATCATTCCCCCATTTGTTTTTTCCCTTACGGAAGCCACCGGTCTGCCTCTTCAGGCTGGCGGAAAAGCCCTGCATCTGGCCCGCATCGCCGCAGCCACAGACCTACCCATGCCACCAGCCATGGTGGTTTCCGCCAGCGCCTACCACTATTTTATCGAGTCCAACGAGTTGCGCCCGCAGCTAGATGAACGCCTGCGACAAGTCCGCTTGACAGATCCGGCGGAGCTTGCCGCGCTGGCGGATGAAATGCAGTTGCTTATTCTGGAATCATCCATGCCCGACTCCATAGCCAACGAAATCGAAATAGCGGCTCTGGAACTGGGCGCGGGCGGCAAGCCGCTGGCGGTACGCTCCAGTGCCGTTGCGGAAGACGGCGAGGCGTCCTTCGCCGGGCAATACGCCTCGCTTCTGAATGTTTCCGCAGCCAGCATTATGGAGGCATGGAAAGAGGTCGTGGCTTCCAAATATTCCGCACGGGCCATCGCCTACCGCATTATGCACGGGCTGGCGGACGCCGAAACTCCCATGGCGGTGCTTATCATGCCCATGGTAGATCCGGCCTACGCAGGCGTGGTCTATACGCGCGACCCAGAACAGCGGGCAGACCTGCCCGCTGCGGACAAACCGCACGGTTCCATGGGAGTCTACGCCGTGCCCGGACTGGGAGAAGCGCTGGTCGATGGCAGCGCCACCCCCGATGTCGCCATTCTCTCCCGTCGCCCGCAACACCGCATTATCGACAAACCGGAATCATTCCCCGTGCCCACCCCCACGCTTAAGCGACTGGCAGAACACGCCATGCAGTTGGAAGAGCTGTTCGGTGCGCCCCAAGATGTGGAATGGGCCATGGATTCACGGAACCGGCTCCATATCCTTCAAAGCCGCCCTGTACAGGCCGCTCTGGACCCGGTTCACGAGTCCGGGCTTCACGCCCCGGACCTCCCCGTCCTGTTTTCCGCCACTCCTGCCGGAGCCTCCGCTCTGGGAGCGGGTACAGCCCGTGTTATCCCGCAATGCAGCGACATCCGGGAGCTGGAACGCGGCACCGTGTTGATAACCCGCAACCTTGGCCCGGCGCTTTCCAGAGTCATGGACAGGCTTTCCGCCGTTATCGCGCTGCATGGCAGCAGGGCCAGCCATTTCGCCTCGGTGGCACGGGAATTCGGTTTGCCCGTAGTGACCAATGCCGAAGGCTGCCTTGAGCGTTTCCGCGATGGAGAGCTGCTCACCGTGGACGGCTCCACGGGAAACATTCACGCGGGAAGGCCCGATAATCTGCCAGATCGCACACCCGCGGCATTCCGCCCGTTGGGAGCCATGCGGCGATTAGGAACAGCCATGCCGCGCATCACCAAGCTCTCCCTTACCGATCCTCTGGCGGATAACTTCGCGCCGGAATTCTGCCGTTCCATGCATGATTTGGTACGTTTCGCCCACGAACGCGGTGTGGAGGAAATGTTCTCTCTGGTGGGTCGTTCCGGTCGCGGGCTTTCTGGAGCGCGCAAGCTCCGCACAGAGATCCCCATTTCCGTCTACCTGCTCAATCTGGACGACGGCCTGTTTCACTCCGCTGCGGGCAAACCCGATATTACCCCGGACGACATCCGTTCCGTTCCCATGTGGGCCTTCTGGTTTGGCCTTTCCAGCGATCTCGTGCGTTGGCCAACCCATCTTAAACACGCCGACTGGACGGAACTCGACAGGGTAAGCGCGGGAATTATCAACCCCGACTCCCCCCAACTGGGCAGTTATGCCGTGCTTTCTCTCACGTACATGCATATGATGGTACGATTCGGATACCACTTTTCCGTCATCGACACGTTGTGCGGCCCCGAAGCACGGCAAAACTACATCTCCTTCCGCTTCAAAGGGGGAGGAGGAAGACCGGAACAACGGGTATTGCGGCTCCAGTTTATTGAACGCGTCCTGCGGCGGTTCGGATTTTTTGTTTCCGTGCGCGGCGACCTGCTGGACGCCCGGCACCCCCACGAAGCGGAAACAGTCATTCAGCGGCGCCTTGCCATGCTGGGTTTGCTGCTGGCTAGCACTCGCATGATGGATATGGGGATGACCCGGCACGATCATGTGGACGAAGCAGAGGCGGCCTTTTTGCGTGACCTTACCACCATGGAGAACACAGACCGGTGAGCGGGAAACACGCCAAAGCCAGATGGCGAGTGACGAATTTTTTTTCGGCACTCGCGCGTGGTTTGCGCACTGCCCTGACAGATTTCATGAGCGTGGACGAACCGCTGGACGCTCCGCCACCGCACCCCGTGTTTCCCGTGCATTGGGTCACTTCGCATCTGGGGGCTGGTCCCGCGCCACATGCGCGAGCGCATCTTCTCGCCCTTGCGGATCAGGGCATTCAGTGCATTCTCAACCTCTGTGACGAATTGGCTGATCTCGCGCATATCGAACGCGAAGCCGGGTTTGAGGTATACCATCTGCCCGTGATTGATGAAGAAGCCCCTGAATTGGAGGCACTGGATAAGGCGCTGGATTGGCTGGACGAAGCACTGTTTTTGGGGAAACGCGTCTACGTGCATTGCCGCCACGGCATCGGCAGAACCGGCACGGTGATAAACGCCTATCTTTTGCGCAAGGGACTGGGACACCAACTCGCCTACCGCACGTTACGACGGTTTCGCTCCCAACCCGCGAACTACGATCAGTGGCGGACTGTGCGGCGCTATGCCAAACGCAACAGCCCGCTTACCCTGCGTGAGCCTTCGCTGGAGTTCGGCAAAACGGTGGACCTTTCGCCCTTCATCGCCAACTTTCTCGCACTGGAAGAGCAGGTACAGGGGGCGATAACCGCCCTGCCCACCACACCGCAGTGCGGACGGGACCACAGCCTATGCTGCCGCTCGCCGGTGTCCTTGTCACTCATTGAGGCACTGGTCCTAAGCAGCCGTCTTAATACACTTGTTCCCAGCTCGGAACGCGCGAAAATCATACACCGCTCCGTGGAAACATCCCGTAAAGAACGTGAGGCCCGCAAAGGTCTGCAAGGGGAGTATTGCCTTTCCGCAGCGGATGCGCTCTGCCCGCTCTCCATAAACGCGACGTTGTGCGACGGGGGAGAAAAGCCCCATGTCGGCGCGGGTACGGATGGCGCCCTACCGCGTGCCGCGCACACACCGGCACGGGCAGAAGCGGACTCCGGGATAGGCCTCGGCACACCGGCTCCCTGTCTCGACCGCTGTCTGCTCTTTGTCTACCGCCCTCTCAAATGCCGCCTCTTCAGCCTGAGCGAAGACCAAAGCGCATCCCTATGGCAAAACAGGCTTACCGGACCCTTGCGGGAACTTTCCGCGCAGGTCTTTCTGGCCCTTTCCGGCTCGCTTCCTGCGGAGGAAGATATTCGCTTTCCCCTGCCGGAAGTCCTTTCCGGGCGGTATGTGCAGACGGTATTCGGGCTTATGCTCCACACGCAGGAAACTGAATACGCCACAAAGAAACATTCTGAAACGGACGCGGAATGCGCCACCTGCCGCGCCCCCGGTGATATGGCGGAGGAAAGCGCTGCCGATTCTGAGACTCCCCAAAACGCTGACAATTCCCCCGGCTCCGATCCCTCCTAAGCGCATCCGGGCCATCGCCGGAGCAACTCCGGGCCGCCCCTTCGCGGACGCACCGTTGAAGCTATGTTCTCAAGCTGCGTTCTAATATGACCTTATTCCAACAAAAAATGCGGTTCGTGCCACCAGCGCACATGGTCCGGTGTCAATCCCATAACGGCGTAGCCCGCTTTGCATTCTCCCTTAACCCCCCAGAACTCACCCCGCACAGACTGAGGAGCCATAAGCAATCGGGGCGGACGACCGAATTCAGCCAATTTCCGCGTGAGGAATAGTTGCAAAGCCCGTCCCCGCGCCATGGTCCCGAAAGAGGGGTGGTAAGGCCCGGCAAGCACGTGGTCGGTCAACCCCGGCTCCTGCGCCAACCCCACCCGAATAACCGGAATACCCCGCTCCCACGCCGCAAGCAGCGCGTTCGCGCACGCATCCGCAGCCACATCCAGCGACCATGGAACGTAGTCTCCCCGCGTATACATCCGGGCCAGACCTGTTCCCCGGACAACAACGCAGGGATACAGGCGCATATGCGCGGGAGCCAACGCGCGGGCACGTTCCATATCGTCCGCCAACATGGAAGGCGTGTGACCGGGCAGCCCCGGCAGTAACTGAATGCCCAGCGTCAGCCCGGCATGTTGCACCATACGGCACGCCGCCTCGGCCTGCGCTCCGCCATACCCGCGTAAACTAGTGCGCAGCACCGCGTCATCAAAACTCTGTACCCCCAGTTCCACGGTACGTAGCCCTTGCCCGGCAAGCCGGGAAAGCAAGGCGGGGTCCACAGCGTCAGGCCGCGTGGAACAGCGCACCCCCACAACGCCGCCCCGCTGTGCTTGCCCGTCCCCTTTCGTTCCGCCGCAGGAAGCGTTCCCCGGAGCATCCTGCTCTCCACCGTCAATGGCATAGGACATTGCCAGCCGTATAAATCTGTCCGGCCAGTCGCCGGGCAGCGCGGTAAAGGTGCCTCCGTAAAAGGCCACTTCCACCGGGGTGGCCCCGGCCCGCCGCCGTTCAGCCAGCAGCGCGTCCAGTTGGTACCACGCGGCCTCCAAAGAGGACACCGGCGTTTCCGGCTGACCTGTCTGGGCTGTCTGAGCACAATACAGACATCGCGTGCGGCACCCGGCGAACGGTAGAAATACCGGTAGGATGGCAGACCTGCCGCCCGCAGGATTCCCCGGTCGGGGAGAAGAAAAAATCATTCCGCTGTTCACCAACATAACCTATCCCTCTAAAATTAGAGGTGTAATACCGTTGTATCCAAAGAAATCTTCCCGAAAGGAGACACTCCATCGTCTTCCGCCGGGTGTGCGTCAGAATTTACTTCGCAGGCTCCCGGACAATCTCCGCGGTCCCATACCCGCAGGTTGGTAAGCACATACTGTAACCACAACAAATGAAACTGAAAAACCTTGAAAAAACTGACCAACTTGTGTATATAACCAACATAAGGCTTTGAAGGTCGCCCAAAAAGGTCATTTTTATAACAACCGAATAATGCTGGAAAAGTTGACTGTTGCAAACTGGTACCCTTTTTGACCCCCACTGTGTTTTTTGTGGTATCGCACAGGGAAGTCTGCCATGCGCGCAAATATATGCCGACAAGCACATTTTGGCGTTTCTGGACATAGCCCCTGTCAACAAGGGGCACACCCTTGTCATTCCCAGACAACACTACCGGGACATCTTTTCCGTTCCGCCGGAATTGGGCGAAAAGCTGGTACGAGCCCAGCAACGCGTTGGGCAAGCCATATTGGCTGCAACCGGGGCGGAGGGCCTGAATATATACATGAATAATCGTCCTGCGGCGGGCCAGATGGTCTTCCATGCCCACTGGCACCTCATTCCGCGCCACACGGACGACGGTTTGGCCCTATGGCCACAAAATAGGTATGACTCGGAAGACGAGATGCGTGCCCTCGCATCGCGTATTATAAACAGCTTGGGTAATCCCTAAGCAATAACATGCATAACACTTGGTTACCCGTGCGCTCACCGGAAACCGGGAGGTAAACATGGACAGAAAAACGCTGACCAAAGCGGACATTGTGGATTCCATCTACGAACAGACTGACAGAAACCGCGCTGAAGTAAAAAACATTGTGGAATCTCTGCTGGAAATTATGAAGCGGGCCATCAAAAAAGACCACGCCCTGCTTGTCAGCGGCTTTGGTAAATTTGAAGCCTACGACAAAAAGGCCCGCAAAGGGCGCAACCCCCAGACGGATGAAACCATTACCCTGCCCCCCCGGAAGGTTGTGGTTTTCCGCCTGTCGCGTAAGTTTCGCTCTGAACTCAACGACGCATAGCGCCAAATGCCCGCTCCGGCAACCGGAGCGCGGCTCGTTTTCAAAGGCCCCGCGCACTGCGCGGGGCCTTTGTGTTAGCGGTAATCCGCTGTGCTCTTTCCTTGTTATGCTTCGGGATGACACTACCATGTCGAGGGCAACGAGCACTCAAGCATCGACTCACCGTTGATCACCTTCCACGTATTCCGCCCCGCGGCCTTGGCCTGATACAATGCCTGATCCGCCGCTGTCACAAGCTGCTCCGCCGTCCGGGCGGGCGCCATCGGCGAGGCCACCACGGTGGCAATTCCCAAGCTAACCGTCATACTGCGCAGTGGAGAACGGGAATGAGGAATACCGAGCGCTTGCACAGAAGCGCGAATGGTTTCGGCAAGATGCGTTGCCCCGCTTTCTGGCGTGCCTGACAGGAGAACGACAAATTCCTCTCCACCATAGCGGAACGCCATGTCGAGAGGACGAGTGACCGTTTGCTTAAGAACACGCGCGATACGGCGCAGTGCTTCATCCCCCAGCGGATGCCCGTGGGAATCGTTAAAATCCTTAAAGTGGTCCACATCAATCATAATCAACGAAAGTGGTTCGCATTCCCGTGCGCTGTCCAAAACGCACCGGAGCAATTCGCTATCAAAAAACCGCCGGTTTCCCAAACCGGTCAGCGCGTCCTGCTGGGCAAATTCCGCAAGCTGCGCGTTTGCCTCCTTCAGCTTCTGCTCCGTCTCTTTTTGCTGCGTAATATCAGTCAGGGCTACCATCAAGCCAATGGCGTAGCCCGTCGCATCCCGCAACGGCTTCACGGAAACCCAATAGCTCCGGTTTCCCAGTTCCAGCTCGTGGTCCGGGACGTCTTCTCCGGCATCAAACGAGGCAAAATTACGGGCAATATTCGCGCCGCTTTCCGGACTAAGGTCCGCAACCGGGCGCCCGATTAGTTCCTCAACAGGCAGGCCGCTCAACCCCGCAAGAGCCTGATTGATCGCGACATGCCGGCCTTCACGATCGATCAGCGCCATGGCTACCGGCATAGCGGAAAAAAGAATCTGCAAGGAGAGGCCCCCCTCTCCAAGCGCAAGATGTGTGCTCATATGTCCCCCGAAAGTATGGCATTGCATGGCAATGCTCTCCGTGTCTTTCCCCCTTTCCTAGGATCATGCCTTTTATGTACGCGAGAATGCGAAGTATTGTATAGTCGTTTATACCTACTCTCATCCACACGCCGCAGCGGACGCAAATCCGCTGCGCTCCCTGTCCGGCGACAGCCAAAAAAATGAATATACTCTCCCCATATTTATTATCTTCTGCGCATTTCGGCAAAAAAATGCCGCATACGTCTTGCGAAGCGAAGAAGCTGGGAGTATACGGCTCTTCCGTTTTTGGAAATCGGATGACGACAGCAGGAGAGAGCGCCCCCGTCAGGGGACGCCGCCGACGAAGTAACTCTTTCAGGCAAAAAGACTGCTGTTTGACGAACCTCTGGAGAGACCTCCCCCTTTAGGGAGGCGCCGAAGGAGCAAACCACGCCGCCCGGCTTGGTGAAACTCTCAGGCAAAAGGACAGAGTGAAAATTCCTTGGCCGTACCGCGTTCGTTCGGTCCGGCTTTCGCAATTTTCCCGCCTCCGTTGTTCGGCATCATCCACTTTTGATTCACCCTGTCATTGTGAAGGACATCAGAAATGGACTTGCTGCACGTGCTTGATTCCGTTGACTCGTTTGTGTGGGGACCACCGCTACTTACCTTACTTGTGGGCACCGGCGTGTACCTTACGGTACGTCTTGGCCTCTTGCAGGTGGTGCGTCTGCCGTTGGCCCTCCGGTATGTTTTTCGTCCAGAAAAGGACGCCGAACCAAACGCGCAGGGTGACGTTTCGCCATTCGCCGCGTTGTGCACCGCCCTTTCCGCCACCATTGGCACGGGCAATATTGTCGGCGTAGCCACGGCTATTAAAGCCGGTGGTCCCGGAGCGCTTTTCTGGATGTGGATGGCCGCATTTTTTGGCATGGCCACAAAATATGCGGAAGCCTTGCTGGCGGTGAAATACCGCACGGTGGACGCGAACGGACAAATGTCCGGCGGTCCCATGTATTATCTGGAACGCGGACTGAACAACCGGTTCCTCGCCCGCATGTTTGCGGTTTTCGGTATTGGTGTGGCCTTTTTGGGTATCGGCACCTTTCCTCAGGTAAATGCCATTGTGGACGCCACAGCGGGAACCTTTGGCATTCCCAAACTGGGAACTGCGACGGTGCTCACACTGGTAGTGGCTGCCGTCACTCTGGGGGGCATTCAACGCATCTCCGAAACCGCCAAACGGATTGTTCCCTTTGCCGCTGTATTTTACGTTTTGGCGTCGCTGCTGGTGCTGCTGTTCAATCTGGAGCAGGTTCCCGGCACTATCGCGCTTATCGTCCATTCCGCGTTTAACCCGGAAGCGGCTTTGGGCGGGACTCTGGGCATCACCATGATGCTCGCCATGCGCAATGGGGTGGCTCGCGGCGTGTTTTCCAATGAATCCGGCCTTGGCAGCGCGCCCATTGCCGCCGCTGCTGCGCGGACAAACTCCTGCGTCCGGCAGGGTCTTATCGCCATGACCGGCACATTCTTCGACACCATCGTCATCTGCAGCATGACAGGGCTCGTGCTGGTCATGACAGGGGTGTGGAACGATCCCGGTCTTGCCGGGGCCGACATGACCAATGCCGCCTTCTCGCTCGGACTGGGCTCCCAGTTGGGACAATACGCCGTGACTATCGGCCTTATCTTCTTCGCGTTCACCACCATCATCGGCTGGAACTACTACGGCGAACGCTGCACTGAATACCTCGTGGGAGTGAAGGGCATTCTTCCCTTCAAGGCAGTCTTCATTCTGCTGGTTGCTGGCGGCGCGTTTATCAAGCTGGAAACCATCTGGTTGCTGGCGGATATCGTAAACGGCCTGATGGCTGTGCCCAACCTCATCGGCCTGTTGGGTCTGTCCGGCGTGGTTGTGGCGGAAACCAAAGCGTATTTCGCAGAATTACGCCAGTCCGATACCGCTGACGCAGCATTGCAGGCAGACTAGCGCCCCGCGCACTATAACCGCATAACAACCGCGGCCGGGGGAATCTCCCCCGGCCGCGTTTTCTTATGAATCAGCACTTCCGGCGATCAACGACGCATAGCTACGACGCCGTGAGACACGCCGCATGCTTACAATACAGAGTCATCCACAACGCGAAGCGGGCCACCGTTCTGCGATTCCAGCGCAAGCCGCTTAAACGTCTTTTTCCAATCCGGCCCGACCATGCCCTCAGCAAGATATTCCAGCGTATGCAGCACAGGCCGTTTGTCCTGTAAGGTAAGCAGCGTGCGCGCTATGCCCACTTTACAGGAGGGGCACCCCACCACGATGGGTAAATCTTGCGGATAGCCGATCAGCGCGGCCTCCAGCGACCGTCGCTTGCGGGCCCTCAGCTTGTTATATATCTCAGGGTTGGTCATGGCTCCCATGCCGGATTCTCCGCAACAGCCGGGGTTCACAGTCACCTTGGCACCGCAGAATTCCGCCAGTGCCTTCTGGTATATGCCGCCCGCTTTAATCTTATGCACGCCGCTCCATTCCGCATGGCAGGCCGAGTGGTACAGAAGCGGAGTCCCCTGCGCGAACGGTTGCGGAACAAGGCGTTCCATAAGCAACTGCACCATATCCTTGTGCAACAGCCCTTCTTTAAGGTGGGCGGGCAGGTCGTATTTTTCCAGTCCCTCGCGGCAAGAGCCGCAAGCGGTAATGACGTGGGTAATGTTCAACCCCTGCCCGACCGCGCTTTCAAACAACGCCTGCATGGCCTTGGTATTCCGCTCGCGGTTCTCGTGATACAGCGTGTCCTTACCCGCGGCGAGCAACGGGTAGCCGCAACACTGGTGCTGCGATGGCATAACCACGGCAAGACCGGCCTTGAGCATGAGCATAAGCCCCGCCAAACCGATATTGCGATAGAACAGCGAACCGCCGCAGCCGGGGAAGTAGAAGACCGCTTCCACGGGGGCGTTGCCCTCGCGGGACACCGTTTTGGGCAAAAACAGCGAACCTTTTTCCAGCTTTACCGCATCGGCAAGGCCCTGATACCCCATCTCCGGGCCGGGACCGGCGAACAGCGGATTTTCAAAGCCGGAACGCCACGACGGAGGAATGAGCCGCAACGCGCGATTTTGCATTTTTTGGCCCATGGCGGCCATTTTCGCGGCGCGGGGTACGCGGCTCTGCACGTCCTTCACCAAAAAGTCCAGCACCCGCGACTTAATGGGATGACCTCCCGCGCCCTCTTCTTCCACAAAGGCACGCAATTGCAGCGCCACGCTGGAAGAATTGATCTTCACGGGACAAACGGCGGTGCACTTGCCACAGCCCGTGCAATGTTCCACCAGTTTGCGCAGTTCAGCCAATAAGTGCGGGTCGGGTTTTCCCTTGCTGACCTGCGAATAGTACACAGCTTCCAGCAACGCCCCAAGGCTGAGGTTCTTGTTGCGCGGATGGTACAGCAGGGACTTTTCAGGGAAAAACATGGGGCACACCTGCTTACACTTGCCGCAGCGTGTGCACACCTGAATGTTGGTGAGCAGGCCGATAAGGCGATCTTTATCCGCCAGACCGGACGCCTGAATATCGCGGATGAGCCTGTTAAACGAGAAGGTAAACGGACGCACCGGAGTTTCCCGCTGAGTGAGCTTGGCGGGATTCATGATGGAATGCGGGTCAACCCGGCTCTTAAAGGTCTTAAGGGCCTGCATCTTCTCGTCGGAAAGGAATTTAATTTTGGTAATGCCTATACCGTGTTCTCCCGTAACTTCCCCATGCATTTCCTGCGCTTTAGCCATGACGGAATCCGCCACTTCCTCGGCATTGTGCAGCATGATGGGGTCGTTGGAGTTCACGGGAATGTTCACATGGCAGTTGCCATCACCTGCGTGCATATGGTTGGCCACCACAATACGCGTAGCCAGCATGTGCTCGTAAATCTTCTGAAAATGCCGTTTAAGTTGCGGATGCGTTTCCGAAATGCCGTCAAAATAGGCGGTCACGCGGTCGAGCAATTCAAGGTCGGACAATTCTTCCGGGGGAATCTTCCCCTGCGCCACTTTTGAGGCGTAGGTGAATTCACGGTTAAGGTCTTTATCCTCCAGCGGCATGCCGTGTACACGGCCCACGTCCTGTAGGGCACCGCGGTATGCGCGCCCCATGCACTGCTGATTCAGTTCTTCAATAAACAGCGCAAAGTCAGGGATCATATCAATGGGAATGACGATGTCTTCGTTGATCTTAAACCCGGAAGTCCTCCGGGCAATGGCGGAAAGCTTGTGCCGGTCTTCCCAGTACAATTCCGCCTGTGCGGCGTCCTTCGCCACAAAAGCGTCCACCTGATCATACCGTTCGCAAATACGCATGATGTCGCGCACGCTGGCTTCCAACGCATCTTCCTCGTTGGAGTCCAGTTGCAGAATAAGAACGGAAATGGGGTTGCCTTCGTAACAGGCGGACTTTTTCTGATATTCAATGGCCTCCACGTATTTGGGACCAAATTCTTCCAACGCGGAGATTTTCACCAAATCCCCCTGCGTGCGAATGGTATCGCGCAGGCCCACCACTTCCTTGATGACAAGCGAAGCGTTGTGCATGGAGCGTCCGAAAAATTCCAGCACCATGACGCGAAAATGCGCCTGTACCGGATGGCAGATAAAGCGTGCTTCAATAATAACGCCGTCTGTCCCTTCCTTCTGCACTCCGGGAAGACCGCCAAGGAACTTATTGGTCACGTCTTTGCCCAGACCGGGCTTACGGATTTCATTCCCTTTCAGGGTGATGACCGTGCGCACGCCCCCGGACACGTCTTTCACTTCAAAGACGACGGTTTCGTCTTCCAAAATCTTATGCCGTGGATGGTTCACCCGCTCCACGTCGATAATCTCGCCCGTGGGCGTGACCATGCGATACGAAAGGATACTGTCCAGCGTGGTGCCGTATTCAAAGGCGAATGGCCCGCCGGAATTTTCCGCAATATTTCCGCCAATAGTAGACGCAGTCTTGGACGCGGGGTCCACGGTAAACAACAGGTTTTCTTCCGCAGCCGCCTTGATGGCGGCAATGGTAATAACCCCCGCTTCCACGGTAATTGTGCGTTCTTGCTGATCAATTTCACGTATGTGGCTAAGTTTTTGCAACGTCATAACCACAGTGCGCTTACGCGCGGGAATGGCCCCGCCCGTCAGGCCGGATGCACCGCCACGCGGGATAAGGGCGAACTTCAGTTCGTTAGCCAGCCGCACAATGGCGCTGACCTCTTCCGCGCTGGCTGGTGCCACCACCAGTAACGGCAGCTCCATGCGCAAATCTGTGGCATCGGTGGAACATTCCACCAATGAACCGGGCCGCAAGTCTATGCGGTCTTTGGGCACTACCTGCGCGATACGCTTGATAAGCTCCTCACGAAACGCCATGTCGGCATCGTAGGAACTCCAGAACATAATAAGCCCCTCACGCAAGGTGGTTGCGTAATGATGGGCAAGACCGGGCACCGCCTGATCAAAGCGTGCCTGCACGCTCTGCCGGACAGTTTCGGCGTCGATGAATGGATTGTATCGAACGAGGAAGAGTTCTTCAGCCAAAGCTATGGCAGTGTCGCGCACAGCTTCCGGCCAATCTTCAAATTCGTTCAGATCGATACGCAGCACCCGGTTCACCAGCGTCTCAGAACTTATGGAAATGTGTGGACCTTTGTGCGGCATATCCGAACTCCCTGTAAAACGAAAAGCGGACCGCGATGTATAATCCCTTTTCCCACCCTTGGCAACTCCATTGGTTGAGCGCTCAATCTCGTTTTTCCCCGCACTCCTTACGCTGACAAAGAAAATATCTTGCGGTTTTTACTTCGCATTGTACTATAGTTGGAAACAAATATAGCAGGATGGTTTCCTCCATGCCCAAGCTATCCGACCGCTTTCGTATTCTTAGCAGCCTCTCCGTTGTCATGCTGACGGCGTTCATTTTCATCAGCGTGGTGAACTATCACGTCTCCCGTCGCTATATTCGTGAAGAAATCGTCAACTCCGCGCTTCCCCTGCTGCGCGAAAATATCCTGTCTGAAATCCATGAAGACCTCATGCTCCCCACGCAGGTAGCCTCTGTTATGGCCAATGACACCTTCCTGCGGGACTGGGCATTGGGCGGTGAACACAACGCCGAGGCCGTGATTCAGTACCTAAAAAAAATTCACGACGAATACGGTTTTTTTTCCACCTTCTTCATTTCGCACCTCTCTGGCACATATTACCACCACACGGGTGTCTTCAAAAAAATGAACCCCGACAGCCCGCAGGACGCGTGGTACTACTCTTTTCTAGAATCCGGGCTCTCCATGCGGCTGGAGGTGGACAGCGACGAACTGTCACCGGACAGCCTGACTGTGTTTGTCAATTTCTGCGCCTATGACCAGCAGGACCACGCGCTTGGTGTAACCGGCGTGGGACTGCGGCTGGAGTCGCTGGCCCAACTTTTCGCCTCCTACCAACAGTTGCTGGGCCGCACTGCCTATCTGGTGGATACGCGAGGGACAGTGCAGGTTCACCCGGAGCAAAGCAAGGTGCGGCACGCCACACTGGCCTCGCTTTCTTCCGAGGGCACGGCGGAACGCGTCCTCCGAGAACGCATTAAACCCGTGGACGTAATGTATGAAGGTGTGGAAGACGACGGCTTCCTTACCGCCCGGTATATCCCAGAGGTGGACTGGTTTCTTGTCGTGCAACAAACGGAGGACGAGGCCATGACCTCCGCACGGAGAAACCTTCTGCGCACCGCGGTGGTGGGCGGAATGGTAACGCTGGCTGTGCTGTTGGTAAGTTTGTTCACGCTGCGACGGTTTCAAGCGCAGCTAGAAAGACAGGCGGTGACAGATACGCTTACCGGCCTGCCGAACAGACGGAGCCTTGAGCAGAAATTTACAACGCTGCATTCGCTTTTATACCGGAATGGCTCATCTTTTTCCATGGCGGCTCTGGACCTTAACGGGTTCAAGGATATTAACGACACCTATGGCCATCTGACAGGTGATGTGCTGCTACAAGCATTTGGGCGCGTGGTACAAAGCCTGTTGCGTGCTTCAGACACGCTCTCCCGATGGGGTGGCGACGAATTCATACTGCTCATTTCCGGCTCGGAAGAGACTGCGGCGCTCCTGATCAAGCGGATAAGGGACAGGCTCGCCAGAGAGCCGTTGGCCCGCGTGGACGGGGTGGATATTTTCATAAGCACCAGTTGCGGCCTTACCGAGGTGCGGCGTAATGACACCCTAGACAGCGCATATGTACGGGCCGACAAGGCCATGTACGCGGACAAGGCCATATACGATAGAGCCAAGGTCTGATACGCTCCCCCATAACGCATCTTGGCAAAAAGGTTGGCAAAAAAAGTCTCGCGCACGGAGAGCCGCGCTCCCCGTGTTCTCCCTGTTTACCGATGGAAAAGGAGCATTTCATGGAAGGGCGGCAACCATGCGACCCGATGCAGGCGGACTGCATGCTGGAATCCATTATGCGGCATTCCGCCAAAGCGGGTTTGGCACCGGGAACCGCAGCCTACGCGGGAAACGCAAAAAATTTCACGCCCACCCTGCTGACGGTGGAATACACGGAAACATCCCTCACGGAGCGCACTGAAGCGTTTCCCTTTACGCGGCCCACCGGCATGGCGGATGAATGGGACATTCCGCTTTCCATCGCAGTCGCCTCTGGTCCCAATGCCGCACCGGAAACAATATCCCCGACCGCTCCCGCCGATTCCTCCCCGCAAGCCGAAACCCCTTCCGCATCGCCCTCGGTTGTTTCACCTCCGGCGGGAACGCCTCGGCCCGGCTGGCTGCTCCTCCTCACCGGTATCCACGAAGTGGAACAGGTGCAGGTCGTGGCGGACTGGTTCGGGCTGCACCCTTTGGCGGTGGAAGATATTCTCAACACGGGGCACCGGCCCAGCCTTGACGAATACGACGACCACGTTGTCATGACCATGCGGTATCTTTTGTATGACTCGGAATCGCTTAAGCTCCGGGAACAGCACATGGCCTTGGTCTGCCGGGAGGATGCCGTCATAGGCTTTCAGGAAGATCCTTCCGCCGTGTGGGAAGGGGTGCTCGGACGCTTGCGCAAAGGCAAAGGACGCATCCGGCGCATGGGGACCGCGTATCTGGGCATTGCCATGCTGGATGCGTTGGTGGACAGCTATTTTGGCGTGCTCGGTGCCATCAGCGCCGATGTGCAGGAACTGGAAGACCGGCTGGGCGTGGGGGATGCCGACGAACAAGCCCTGCGCGACCTTTATACGCTCATGCGCACCGTAGTCGCGCTACGCAACGCCCTGCAACCCACGCAACAGGCTCTGGGTTCTCTGCACATGAACGAAGCCGTGGAAATAACCCCGGACATGGAGCCGTTTCTGGCGGATGTAAAAGGGCATGTCGCACAGGCGGTGGAAGGCGTGCAAACCTTGCATGAGCTGCTTTCTTCCATGCTCAACCTGCAAATTTCTCTGGCGGGCATGCGGATGAACAAGGTTATGAAGGTACTGACCATTATCGCCACAATCTTCATTCCCCTTACCTTCATCGCGGGGGTATACGGCATGAATTTTCAGAACATGCCGGAGCTCACATGGCGATACGGCTATTTCATCACACTGGGGCTTATGGGAGCTATCGGCGCTGTAATGATATACTTTTTTATCCGAAACCGTTGGCTTTAAGCCCCACGTCATCTCTCCCCGGCGGCAATGCCCTTGTGCCCACGGGCCAGGTTACCGTTACGGATGTTCCTTGCGTTTCGGAAGAGAAAAAGCTGATCTCTCCGCCCATGGTTATTGCGATGAGATGCGCGGAAAAAGTGCCCAGTCCTGTGCCGTCCTTTTTGCCGTATGTGGCGTATTTGCTAAAAAAATCTTTGCGAATAGCCTCAGGAACCACACCAAAATTGTGGACCTCCAGCGAAATGGCCCGAACCGATGTCTGCACCGTTACCGTGATGCGGTGTTCCGGGGGCGAAGCCTGCGCCGCGTTGGTCAGTAAATTGGAAAGAAGCAGGCCAAACAGCGTTTCTTCGCAGTCCCAAAAAAGCCGCGTTTCTGGGGTGTCATGCTTGCCGTCCACCACGACAGACACATGGACCTGCTGGGCACGTAACAACGCGAAAAGGTCCAGTTGCACCGCGCGAATAATGGGCAATATGTCTATGCGCGCAGGCTGATACACGTAGGTGCCCATTTCCATCTTATACATATCCAGCGACATATTGATAATACGCAACATATTCAGGCCGGACTGCCTAAGGTGCAGCAACAGCTCCTTCTGCTGTTCCGTAACCGGCCCCATGCCCAAAATAAGATCCGGCAGGTTGATAATGCCGTTAAGGGGCGTTTTCAAATCGTGCCGGGTAATCCGCTCCATATCCTCTTTAAGCCGCGCGAGTTTGCGTTGCTCTGTTAAGTCGGTAAAACTTTTAACAAAGTAGCGTTTACTCCCGGCCCGTAATTCGGAAACACTTTCCAGAATGGGTACCGGCGTTCCATCCTGCGCAATAAGTGTGCGCTCCGTGTTGGCATAAAACGCTGAAGAATTCGAAAAGGGGCAATGCTCTTCCGAGGCAAAGCACACCGTTCCGTGACAAGGAATGCCCACCACATCCTTACGTGTGGCGCGCAGCATATGTAGCGCGGCGGCGTTCACATCCACGATGGTCCGGGAGTCTGCGTCAATGAGCAGCACCCCCGTCTGGATGGAATGCAGCATCTTACGGATTTGCCGGTTGGTTGCCGTTAACTCTTCCGTGCGCTGGCGGACCATTTTTTCCAGACGAAACGCCGTTTCCCGGAACATTCCCGTGGCTTCGTGGCTTTCCAGCGCGTGGGCGGCTGCCGCCATGGTTATGGAAAGCAGCTTGCGCGTGGTGTCGGAAACACTCCCTTTATCCAGCGCCAGACTTGCGACGAACATCCCCCGAATGCGGGTGGGGGTGCTTATTACGTGCAAAAGCAAGGTGCGCCGGTTTTCCACCAAAAAGAAACACGGCTCCCCTGTGCGCAGAACATAGGCGAAGGTGTAGTCGCTAACGAGCGGCTCAAGATCCCGGTCCAACCCGGCTTGCGCGTCTTTCGGCTCACAGTGAACCGGTGCGAAACCGTGGTTTTCGCCTTGCGGCAAATACACGGCCATTGCGTCCACGCTGACAAGTCCCCGGACCCGGGCGCACACTTCACGCAACAACGCGACGGAGTCGGGCTGCCCTATGACGTCCGAAGAAAAATGGCTCAGAGAAACGACCAGATCCAACGCCTCCAACACGGTCGCCCGTTCTCTACGCAGGAGGGAAAACGCATTTCCCTGAACAGAAAAATCTGGCTCTTTGGTCACGGCCTTACCCCAAAAAAGCGGCAAACACATCGCTTATCTGACGTGCTGAAGTGCTAAACGCCACTTCCATTACACTTTCAGGCAACTCTAACGTTTGCCATAAGCCTTCGCGCAACGTGCGCACATAGGCCGTCCCGGTAAACCCATAGCCCATGGCGGCCGCCATGGTTCCAGCCAAAGCGCATACTGCCGCCTCCCGCTTTGTATCTCCGCCGACCTGCGGGTGCTCCCGCAACACCGCTTCGGGCAACAGACTGTCAGGCAGACGCCACAGTTGAAACAGCGAACTCGCCACATCCACATGATCGAACCCGAACATCTCCTTTTCCACCCGGCTCATAGAAGCGCCCCGGTCCTGAGAACGCACAATCGCCTCCGCCAGATCGTCCGGGGCCAGTTTAAGCATAACCAGCCTGCCGATATCGCGCAGCAATCCCACAAGGAAACACCGTTCCTGCTCCATGTCCGGCATGTGCGAAGCTATTGCCCGGCTAATTACCGCGCGGGCCACGGAACGCCGCCACACTTCCCGCACGGTGATAACGCCATCCGGCACACTGACAAATTCTCCCAGCACCGCCACGCCCAGCGCGAGTTGCGTAAGGTCGCGTGCGCCCACAAGCACCACTCCGCGACTAAGAGAGTCCACCCGTTGACCAAAACCATACAGCGGGCTGTTCACCAGACGCAGCAAGCGTGCGCTCATATTGGGGTCGTGTGCGATGATTTCCGCCAACTGTGCCGCGGTGGACTGGGGGTTTTCCAGTGCGTCCAGCAACTGAAAATACACACAGGGGAAA
This sequence comes from Pseudomonadota bacterium, assembly GCA_023460395.1. GTDB lineage: Bacteria > Desulfobacterota > Desulfovibrionia > Desulfovibrionales > Desulfovibrionaceae > Halodesulfovibrio. The sequence goes on from JAEWQB010000024.1 coordinate 219,750, forward strand.
GAGGCAAGGCTTTGGTCCATACGCACAAATTCGTCTGCCGATGCAGGCAGAAAGGCCCTTCGGACTATAGGGGAATCTTTCCGCGCGGTTGCGGAAACCGCCGGTCCATGGGAGACAGTCTGTATGCCTCCCGGAACCAAAACACGCTCCCCCTCATGAAAACGCTGCGCATACAGCTTCACGCACAAATCACGCAGTTCCCCCATGGGGGCCGAACCCGTATCTGCCTGACTGAATAAAATGTTCACGTGGTTCCGCGCCGTCTCCACGCAGGTGGGGTCCATAGCCTCCAGCATAGCGCGCCGCGCTTCCTCGCGGGTGACGTTTTCAATATCCACGTCGATGACTCCCCACAGCGCCAACACGCGAATATGCTGATCCTCCAGAACCAGTCCTCTGGGGAGCAAAAGCCTACCCTGCGTATTTTTCGCATCTGTGGCGAGAACCATGCCCGCACGCAGATCTTGCGCATTTACTCGTGCCATGCGTTTATCCATGCCGCGAATCCGTCAGCGACGGAGGTCTTGCTCCGGGACACCGCACGCGCCCAATGGCATCGCAACGGTTCCGGCCCGAAAGGGAAACGACGCAGGAAGCCACTTCCGCGTCCGGTGTTCCAGACTGGCAGAATACGATACCCATGGGGGGAATGTTATGATATTCCTCCCCCTGCTTTCGCATCATTCCGGTCTGAAATAGCCGCGCCGTCTGGGCATTCCGTTACCTCGCGGGAATTGACAGAAGAAAAAAACCATGCGCAAGTAAAATACCCTTCATGTGCGTGGCCCTGATCCGGCTATTTCTTGCTCCACGCGTGCTGCGCCGCTTTCGTACCCGGATTTTTTAGGTCGAAACACCGCTCCCACCAGAGGTGGGCCGGGGCGCGCCGGGCATGACGGACACTTCCAAAACGGAGCACCTATCCATGAGTACAACCCGCTTGTTTGATGTCATCGTAGTGGGGGGAGGCCCAGCAGGACTGTTTGCCGCCCACTATTTAGCCAACCATTCCGAGCTTTCCGTCTGCCTTATCGATAAGGGCAAATCCGCGAAACAGCGGCACTGTCCTATCAGCAGCACGCAACAGTGTGTGCGCTGCAAACCCTGCCACATTCTGTCCGGCATTGGCGGAGGCGGTCTGTTTTCCGATGGCAAACTCAATTACATTCATAAATTAGGAAAAACAGACCTAACGCAATTTCTCTCCACCACTGAGGCCATGCGGCTCATCGACGAAACCGAGAGCATTTTTAACGCCTTCGGCATGGACGGTCCCGTGTACCCCTCTGACATGGAAAAAGCCCGTTCCATTCGCAAAGAAGCCCGCAAGCATGGCATTGAACTGCTGATTATCAAACAGAAGCATTTGGGCAGCGACTGCCTGCCAGACCATATTCACGCCATGTCCAGTCATATGGCTGAACGCGGCGTGGTTTTCCGATGTGAAGAGGAAGTGCGTGAGGTTCTCACCCAAGATGGCGCGGTAACCGGCGTGCGCACCAGCACCGCCACATACGGAGCCAAAGCCGTTATTCTGGCTCCGGGCCGCGTAGGCGCGGACTGGGTGGGAGAAATTTGCCGCCAGTTTGACCTGAACGTATCACAGCGCGGCATAGAGGTGGGCGTGCGCGTGGAAACGCATAACGATGTCATGCGCGATATTACCGACGTGGTGTACGACCCTACCTTTTTTGTGCGCACCAAACGATACGACGACCAGACCCGCACGTTTTGCACCAATCCCGGTGGCTACATAACACTGGAAAACTATCAGGATTTTGTCTGTGTAAACGGGCACGCGTTCCGCGACCGGAAGTCGGACAACACCAACTTCGCTTTTCTTTCCAAAGTGGTCCTCACAGATCCCGTGTCTGATAACACGGGCTACGGCACCGCTATAGGAAGACTGGCTACCATCATCGGTGGCGGAAAGCCCATTCTGCAACGGCTGGGCGACCTGCGCCGGGGCAGGCGCTCCACATGGACACGGATTCAGAACGGCAACATAGATCCCACCCTGACCAACGTGGTACCCGGAGACATTGCCATGGCCCTGCCCGAACGCATTGTCACCAATCTTGTGGAAGGGCTGGACCAACTGAATTACGTAATTCCCGGCATTGCGGATGACAACACATTGCTCTACGCGCCGGAAATCAAATTCTTCGCCACACAGGTGGAAACGGACAGCTCTTTGGAAACCGCTGTACGCGGCCTTTTTGTGGCAGGAGACGGTCCCGGCGTGGCAGGAAATATCGTTTCCGCCGCCGCCACAGGGCTTATTCCCGCCAAGGCCATTATCGCCCGCATGTAGGGAATAGGGAAAAGGATTTTGTCACACGAAAGGCCCCTTTTTCAGAGGGGCCTTTCGTCCTCTTTTCACCATACACTGTTGCCCGTTGTCCCGCCGCATGGCGGAAACTCCCCTCGCAACAAGGGGCAAGGCTATCTGCCGGGCCACTCCCGCACAGGACGTGCCGATGCCAGACCACAGCCTCTAGGCTTGCGGCTGAATATCGCCGTCCGCGACATGGAACAACGCGGCGGTGGGCACAGCACTGCGCAAACGTTCCGCTGTCTGCGGGTGGCAGGTAAAAAAGAGTATCTGACTCTGTTCCGCCAAGTCGCCCAGTGCCGCAGCAGCGTGGGTCGTCCGCCCCGGATCGAAGTTGACCAAAATATCGTCCATAATGACCGGCAGGGGTTCCTGCTGCTCGGCCCGGCTGAGAATACTCCCCAACCGCAGGGACAGGTAAAGTTGCTCCCGCGTGCCTTGGCTCAGTTCCTCCGGCCCGCGCACTCCACCGTCCGGCAACAGGGCACAAAGCGATTTTCCGTCCAGCCCCGCGTAGATGCCCGTGTATGCGCCGTTCGTCATGGTGCGAAAAAACGCTCCCGCGCGGCGGATGATATCGGGCTGGCGTTCTCGTTCAAACCGGGATTTCGCTTCCTCCAACAGATACTTGGCAAGCGACAGACGCGCCCATTCCCGGCTGATGCCGTGAATATCTTCACGCAATCCCGCTTCTTGGGCACGCAGGACAGAGGCCGTTTCCGCAGAGCCTAACTGGGTTAGCTGTACCTTGATGTCGCTAATCTCCTGCCGCACGGCATCGACCTGCTCCTCATTTTCCTTCAGACGTTCCGCCATATCTGCCAATTCTTCTTCCATTTCCTCGCGGGAGGGCGTGATCGAGCTGTGAACAGACGCGGGCGAGTCGGGTAACGCAAAGAGGCCAAGCGGAATATCAGACGGGACGACATCAGACGGGATTTCAGGCGGCACAAACAAAATGGGCGAAGCTGACGAATTGGAACCAGTTTCGTCTGATAACGGTGCCGGGGGAGAAAACACAGCGAGCTTCGCCTGCGCTGTTATATCCTGCCCGTCCTGTTCGCGGGCCACGTCTGCCAAGCTGGCCTCCAGCGGTGCCAATTTGCGCAACAGTTCGTGCCGCCGCGTATAAGCCTGCTCTCGTAGCAGAAACGCCTCTTCCGCAGCGGAGAACAGAGAGGGATCGGCGTCCAACCCCCAACCTGCGGTGGCACCATCTTCCGCACCCGGCACGGGCAATTCGGTTCCGTCCGATCCAGATTGGTTCAGCCCGGCGTGGTCCGCTTTGGTTTCGGGCACCACCACACCGCCACTTGCCAGCAAGCTGCGATATTCCTGTTCTCGCCCGCGCAACCGGGCGGTAAACTCCTGCACCCGTATCCCGTTTTCCGCCTTATCACGTTCCAGACGGCTCCCTTCCTCTTTTGCGGACCGGGCATCATCAAGAGCCTGAGCCAAGGCGTCCACGCAGGCCATATAGTATGCATCGTCCGGCGTTTCGGAAGAAGGGACAGCATGTCCCGCAGAGCGTGCCACATGGATCAACGTTTCCACACGACGCGTAAAGGCTTCCATGGAGGTTTGCAACGCAGCCACGGCCTGTTCTTCCCGCGCTATAGCCCCTAGCTGGCTTTGGCAATCCGATATGGTTTCCAGCGCGGTCAGGGCTGTGGAGGGGCTGAGGGATTCCACCAGCCCGCGACCGGCAAGCCACTGCCGCCATTCCCGGTGCAGACACTCCCGCGTTGTTTCGGCAAGAATCCGCGCCTTCTGAGCAGCAGAAAGCGCCTCTTCCCGCCGGACGCACTGCGCTTCCCGTTCGCGCAGCGACTCCGCAAGCCGGGCACGTTCCGTTTCCGCCTCGCGTCCACGGCGGGCCGCTGCAATCAAGCTGTCTAACTGTTCCGTAACGGCGATAACGGACAGCAAAGACACCGCATCTTCGCTTCCTTCCGGGTTTCCGGCAAGCAGGCGTCTCGCTTTTTCCGCATAGGTTTCCACCCTTTGCCGCATACTCTGCAACACACCGGCGTCCGCTTCCATACGATGCAGTTCGGCGCGTAACGCGTCCACCCTGTCAAAAACGGAAACCGCCACTTGCGGAGGCGTAGTGACAGGCAACGCCAACTGCCGGGCGTGTTCTTCCCATGCCCGCCGCGCGTTTTCCAGTGCCTCCTGCGCAGACTTCACCCGCAGTTCCGCCCGGCTGGCTTGCTGCGCGAGCCGGGCGTATTCTTGACTTCCTTCGGCAAACGCCTGCCGAGCCGCCTCCTGCTCCCATGCAGCCTTTTGCAGCCTGTCCACCACGCGTTCCGCTTCCAGAAGCAAGGCGTCGGGGGACAGGGATTGCGCCCCGGACGGCAGGGTGCGCGCATTGGCGGAATCTCCTTCCGCGCCAAAGACCACGCCGTGCGGCATGGCGACCTTTTCGCCCGGTACATTCGCCGCGCCATCTTCCGGGTTAGATCTGCCGCCAGCCACCTCCGCCGTGTGGCTGGGTGCAAGACCCAATTGCCCGGCGCAGATAACTACCGCGTTCCGCCGATGTTCCCGCTCAGAAAAGGCTTCTTTCCGGGCACGTCGCGCGGAAGTCGCCGCGTAGGCCGCGACCGCGAAAAACACCATGCCAGCCGCCGCCAGTCCCCAGACAAACAGCGGAGAGACGGCGGAAGACAGCCCCGCGATCTGCCACCATCCGTTGCCGTGTCCCACCAGTGCGGTTCCCGCAGCCGCGCATGCTCCCCCCAAACAACCAGTTCCCCATACCGTGCCCGGCAGGCTCTCCCGCTTCCGCAGGTGCTGCCATGCGCTCTCCGCCGCACGCCAGTCTCCCACGGCAATGCGTAAATTTTGCAGCGCTTCACGAAGTGCGTTAACCGCGTCCGGCGAAGTCCGGTTCTGCGCAGCCTGCATACCCGGCACTCCCGCGTGCAACGCTCCAGAGCCGGGACACGCGTCTGACAACACGCTAAGGCGTTCACGCTGGACCTGCTCCGCTTCCCTTGCCGCAGCCCACGCAAGGCTGGCGTCGTGCTCCGCACGCTCCGCCTGAGCCAACCGGTCCCCCACTGCTGCCACGGCCTCGCGGGCCGTGAGGGAGGAATCCATTTCCACCACCTGCCGCCGTGTCCAGCCGGGAGCGATATTGGCAATAGCCGCGTCCAGCTTACGCCCGGCAGTTGCAAGGGTTTCTTCCCGGTGCGGCATTTCGGTCAGCAACGCGCGGATGTGCACGCGTTCCGACTCCAGCAATTCCAACAAAACGGGGTCTGCCCATGCGTTGGGGGTATTCAGCCGCGCAAGCTGTTCCCCGGCGGCATCGCGCTCGTTACAAGACGCCTCCCATTCCTGCTTCCGCCTGTCCGCTTCGGTGTGCGCCGTCTGGGCCTCTGCCTCCGCCGTTGCCATGGAAGCGCGGAATTGCTCTATCCGCTCCCGTGTGAAAATGGAGAGGTCCATGCGCCGGATGGCGGCGGCATCCCAGCCCGGACCCAGCGTTTCCGCGCTGCTCCGCCACTGTTCTCGCAGAGCGAGCAAAGCGTTTTTCTTATGGGTACGCTGCTCACTATTCGCCCGATAGGTCCCCTTTTCTTCCACCAAAGAAGCAATGGTGGCAGCATGCTCCAGCACGCCCGCATGCCGGGGGATGTCCAGTGTCTCATAACGGCTCTGGAGTGCTTTCGATTTTTCATGGGCGGCGTGCAACGCGGCGCGCTCTTCACGCAGGCGTTCCCGAAGAAGATCGAGCCGTTGTTCGCCATTTTGGGGAAATTGCTCCACCACGGGGGTCAACGCGGCAAGTTCCGACCGCAGCGCGTGCAGTTGCCGCATCTCTTCCCACAGTGCCACGCGCCGCTCCAGCGCGGCATAACGGGTTCTGGCTTTTGCGCGGTCCGCCCGGAGGCTTTCCAGCCGCGCCTCCAATTCATCGCGCCGGGTGGCAAGATGGGAATAGCTGCCCAGCGTATCGCGCCATTCTTTGTGCCGCCGGTCCACCTCCTGCCACTCTTTGAACTTCCCGTTCAGGAGGCGCTTGCCCTTGGGCAGATACAGGTCGTCCATACGCTTTTGCAACTGAGCCAGCACATCCCCCACAGGCCGGGTTCCCGTGCCAAAGCTGGCGTCGTACAACGTGCGGCCCACCTCTTTGGGGTCCAAAAAAACCGGGGCCTGCAATTCCGCGAGAGAAAACCCGTAGACATTCAAATACATTTTGTAGGTGATGTCTCCCAGCAGCGCATCCAATAACGCCGCGTCCAGCGCCTTTCCCGCAGGGGTGCGTAGCGTCAGCCCGTGTTTACCCGGACGCCGTTCCAGCCGTAGCGGACCCTGCGCCCGTGTTTCCAGCAGCAGGCTGCCACCGGATTCTCCTCCCCGTAGCGGAGCAAATTTTTGCCCCCTCGGATACCCGAAAAGCATGGTGCGGAAAAACTGAAGGCAGGTGGATTTACCCGCCTCATTGTCGCCCAGAAAAATACTGAGTCCGTCAGGCAGCCCCGGAACGGTCTGCCCGGAAAAAATGCCGAACCCGGAGAGGGTGAACTCACGAATAATCATTCTTCCCCCTCCAGCAAATTGGCGCATAGCAGGGCAGCTTCTTCCATCAGCCGCGTCAGTTCCTTGGCATCCGGCGCGTCACAGCACTGCCGAGCCTGAGGGCTACGAAACAACGGTGCAAGCGCGGCATTCCACATTTCGCGGGACGGGCCGGAGTCCGGTGGATTTTGTGCCAGCCCGTGCGCCACGCGCAAGGTTTCACCCAAAAGATCACCCCGTTCGCGGGCCGCGTCCATATCCATTTCCGGGCGGGTTTCCCGACGGATATCCTGTATCCAAACAAAGGGACGGGCACCTTCCCGCGCGTCACGCAAGCGGTCTGCCAGTTCATCCAGTACCCCGGCATCGCGCAGGGTGGCATCCAGCGGAGTTCGCCCGGTCAGCCGCACCCTCAAAACAATTCCCTCCGGCGGGGGCGGAGTGAACTTGTCCGTATCATCCCAAGGAATACGTCCGTTATCGGCAGTGCCGGCGACACCGGCAACGCCCCCTGCGGATATCAGACCGGACCACAGCGGCGGGGCACCTTTGTCTATTTTTACGAAGCCGCCAGCTCCGCCTTCTGGACGCGTGAGCGCGTGGACCCGCTGCTCCACAGCAGTATTGAGCGCGTCGTCCAGAGCGTCCAGAGAGTCCAGAGCGTACAAGGTGCCCAAAATGCCCGGCGTCTCTATTTCTCCGCCTACTGACCCAGATTCGGAAACGGCTACGCCGGAAACGCGCACGTCCGGCGTATCACCCGCAAAAGGCTCCGCATCCGCTGCATGTGCAGCCGCAGAACCATCCAGCGGTACCACAACCTCAGCCCAGCGTACCGGAGCAAGAGGCAGCAAGCGGGTGGAAATTTCTCCGTGCGCCACATCAACCAGCACACAGCCATGCGGTCCGTCTTCATTGCTGTGCAGTCCCTGCGGGCTTCCCGGATACACCACTCGCGGAGCGTATCCCGCTACCTGCGGCGCATGGATATGCCCCAACGCCCAGTAATCAAAATCGGAAGCGGCGAAATCCTTTAACGAAGCAGGCGCGTACTGTTCCGAAGCGGCAATGGAATCCACCGTGCAATGAAGCAGCCCTACCTGAAACAGGTCCGCCGGTGCGCGGCGGAACAGCCGTGCCAATGACCGCGTTTCCCGCCCGGTGGCGTGGCTCATGCCGTGCACCATGGCAACAGGCACTCCCTCCCGGTACACCTTCACAGCCTCCGGTTGCGCCGCGCCGAATACGGTGACGTTTTCCGGCAGGCGCACAGCGGAGGCACGCGCGGGCAAAGGATCATGGTTACCATGCACGATAAACACGGGAATATTCGCTTCGCGCAGCCGCACGCAACCGTCGCGCAGAGCCAATTGAGCCCGCAGGCTTCCATCTTCTTGATTATAAATATCTCCACCCAACAACACAAAGTCGGGCCGCAGCGCACACGCCGCGTCCACCAACCGGGACCACGCGGTAAAAGTCGCATCGCGTAAAATCGTCCCCACGCCAGCGGGCACGGAGGAAGAAAGTCCTTTGAAGGCGGCGTCCAGATGCAGGTCCGCAGCGTGCAAAAACCGTAAGGAAGCGTGAGTTGCTGTCATGCGCATAGTGGGTTCGGGTGCGATGGGAAAAACAAGACCGCTCGGTGATCTCCCGGCGGCTATTCGCTAACCTTCCGGTAACGAACCAATGACCGGGGAACACCTGTGGCCCAGCCTACCACAGACCGTCAGCGACCTGAACGAAAAAATACCCGGCCTCTTCGGAACCCATTGACAATACGACAAATTTCAAATCTCGCACGGCGCGACACAGCCATGACAAAATTGCGGCGACACTGGGGTAAAACTAAGGCTAACAAACCAGCCACTGGCAAAGCAGTGATGGCACGCGAGATATCTTAACGGCAAGGGAGGAAAACATGGAGACGGGCGAGCTAGGGATACGCGGTCAGCTCCTGCGCCAAATTACGGGAGATAACCGCGTGAATGGCGTCCGCCACGGCCCGCGCGGTGGCTTCGTCCTGCTGGAACACGTTGCCTCCGGCAACCACCCGCACCCGCGTCACCGCATCTGTAACGCTGTGCAACTCCACGGTAACGGGATATTCAGTGGTCCGGGCGTGGAAGGTATCATCCTGCCCGTCCTGCACAATGCTCTGTATGGGCATGGACATCTCATATAGCGCCGCGTGGGTTGCCCTGTATACGCACCAGTACGGTTGCGGATAGGAGCGCTCCACAGCGTCTTCCATGCTCTCCCGGACAGTTGCCACCCCCGCGGCGGCAATGCCCACAACCGCGTTCACGCAGCCGGTCTGCATGAACAGCACACACAACACGCACAACATACAAAGAGGCGCAGGAAAGGACGAACGTATCAATCGCCATCCTGAGAGGGGAAAAAGCTCACTCCGGTTCCGAATGGGCATTGTCCGGGAATTTCCTCATACTTTTAGCAAATTGTCACAAAAGAGGTGGAAACACTGGTAGTCCGCCAGACACATACGCGAATGTATCTGTCAGATGCGAACAGGTGCATGACAATTCCGTGTGACCCGCAAACAGGCCAACGACGGGCAAACACCATGTGCACAGCGGGTAGGCGACAGCGGGCACGCGGCACGCAGCATGTAGACATACCAACCCCCGTCACATGGGTCAACACAGGGGAATAAAAAAGGGAGAAGACCGCCATCGGGAGGTTCCGCATCCTGTGATGCCCGCCCGGAGCTTCGCGCCCCGGACAGCGCGACCGATAGCGCGAACAGGGAGCAAGTACACCAACCAAGACAAACGGACGGGGGATGGCGAGGGGGATTACGCGAAAAATTAGGCCAGTAATGCCGGGTGCTCAGATACCCCGGCGAGCAGCGATTCCGGCACGGAATAGGGGGCGGGCCAGTCCGGCAGACAGCACCATAGCTCAGTAGTGGGCACAGAGGGCGAAGCGCCAGCCAGCGGGGGTTCCTCTTCTGTCACGCAGCCAGACGCCGCACGGGGTTCACCACACGGCACGGACACCTGCTCCAGATTTTCCTCCGGCACAGGGCCTGCGTATGACGGCGAAAACGCTGGAACAACCAACCGCCACGCGTGCAAAAGCATTTGCCCCGCAACACGCGCGGGCGGGCCGTATTTGCCGTCCCCCACGAGGGGATGACCGCGCTCCGCAAGCTGAACGCGAATTTGATGTGTTCTTCCCGTGTGCAAGGCCACTGCAAGCAGAGAAGCAGACGTGCCGCGCAACACGGGAACCACCGTGCAGGACGCGGTTTTGCCGGGATTGGTCCCGGTAAGCCCGCGGGCGTCTGCGCCGGTCTGCCGGAGCATGCGCTCGCCCCGCTCGTCTGCCCCCTTATATAGTACATCCCGCAGGGTAACAGCCTCCGCTTCAGGCCATGTTCCCCGTACCCACGCAAGGTACGTTTTGCGTATGGCATGACTGTCGCGCAATGCGTCATGCAAGGCCCGCAGCCGGGTGTAGCTCGTAGCCACCAGCAGTAACCCCGAAGTATCTCTGTCCAGTCTGTGCGCCGGGGTTGGCATGAACGCCGCACCCTGAAAACAAACCGCGAGACGCGCGGTAACAGCGTCCGCATGCCCCGTTCCGGGCTGAACGGGCAGTCCGGCAGGTTTGCGCAGCACCAGTAATCCGGTACTATGCCCCACCACGGGCAACCCCACAGCGGCAAGACGGCGTACAATGTCGTCCGGTGCGACCCCGCCGGACTCCGAAACACCCTCGTCTTCATGCCCGGACACGTGAGAAGGCGTCCCCGCTGGGGCTGGCGATACCGCAAGCGCGGCGGGCACCAGCGTCCTTCCGTCACTCCCCTGCTGCGCGGCATGCGGGGGAACCCGCACCACATCCCCTTCCCTCACACGGTCGAACGGCTTGGCGCGCCCTTTGTTTACGCGAACCTGCCCCGTGCGTATCCAACGCATAACCGCGGATTGCGGTATGGCGCGTCCCACACGGCGCTGTAGAAACGCCAGCAGCTTTTGTCCGGCCTCCTCTGGGGATACGGCAAGATATGTCACGCCGATGGCGGATTCTGCTGGTTTTTCGTCGGCTCTGCGATCTGGCATGGTCATCGTCCGTAATCAGGAAGAACAAGGGAAGCTCTCGTAAAAAGGCCCGGCAGAACAAATCCGCCGGGCCTTGCGTGCACATACGGCGCGGGTACGCGCTATAGTTCGGGAACCACCCGGCGCGGAACAGCCGGACTGGTTTTTTCCATGGACAACGGGAAGGTAATAATCATCGTCTTACGCGCCTTCATCCCCAAATTACCGGGATGGGTATTCACGCAGACCACCAGTTTCGGTTCGCCCGAACCGTCCATGTCCTTAATGTCATACGCGACCACGCTCCCCTTGATGCGGCGGGTTTTCCAGTCGAGGGTCAGTCCCAGACCGTCCCAGAACAGGGAGTGGATTTCTCCCTGCGGGAAAAACCGATACCGTTCAAAGAACTGCGCAGCCACGGAAATGGGACGGTTCACAACCAGTTCGTAACGCCCGTTGCGGTCAAGGTCCACCACCAGCATGGGCATGGGGATGTAGTAGTTGGAACCCATGAGTACCGAATCTTTCCCCATGACTTCCAGCGACTGGTCCTGCTCAAGGGCCGCGGTGGCCCCGGAGTAGCTTTCTGCCGTTTCCGCTAGACGGGCGAATTGTTCCGTAAAGACGCGCAACCGCTCGCCGGAGGGTTCCAGTATGACAATCTTGGCACCTTCTTTTTCACTGGCGGGAATCCAGACGAAATTGAAAAGGTTCGCCTTTTCAGGCAGGGTCAGGCGGATACCTTTGTCATACCCACCGCCCATCTTGACCATTTCATACACAGGCTCGCGCCACATGTCGTTCCCGCGAGCAAGCGTCTGCCCAATCAGTACCGGCATAAATTCCGGGGGCATGCGCACCACATTAAGCAGGTAACGGATGCGCTCTTCAGTCACGCGCAGCCCGCCGTCACGGAAGTTCAGGATAAACGAGTTGGGGGTCTGATCCGTGTCCACCGCGCTGACAATAATCTCAGGGGTGCCATCGCGATCCAGATCCGCCACACGCACAGCAATGAGAGAAAGCCGCATCGGCCCCTTGTAGCTTGCCAGCAACTCCATGCGCGCATTCTCGTAGGAATAGACGAACACTTCATGCTCAGTCAGCAGGACAATCTCGTTTCTGCCGTCGCCGTTCACGTCTTCCACGGCCATGCCGTGCGCGGGAATCGACAGGGAGTTAGAACGGCTGTCCATCTCCAGCACTGGCGTAATCTGGTATTCAGAGGTCATCGTAGGCTGTTCCGCCACGGCGGGAGCAACCTCACGCTTAAACACCTCGGCATTCACAGCGTCTGCCATTTCTTCCAAAGTGGGAATCATCTGGTCTACTTTGCTGCTAGCCGAACGGGGCCACACGGTGCCGTTAGCGGAAGCCACACGCAGATCAACAGAGCTTTGATCTCCCACAATAGTAACAGAGCCATAGACCAAGTAGTCCACGCCCACCTTTTTCACTGCCGCTTTTGCCGCGTCATTGGAGGAAGGCGCACTCACGCCTTCGTAGGCAGCGCTGTCCACAGCGACAAAGTGATCCTTCCAGTAAAGGCGCGAGGTCAGCATCTGGGGAATAGCCTTCTCCAGATACGTGTACGCGACCGGCCCGTTTGTCTGGAAGGGCAGCACGGCAAAGGTCTTGGCCTCGTCAGCTAGCGCGGCGGTCGCACCAGCGACAAAAAACACACAGGTCAGGATTGCCGTACGCACAAACGCTTGCATACTGTCTCCTTGAAAAAATTTCAAAAAACGGCTTTGATGGCCGGGTGAATCAATCCAACCGCTTCTCCATAATACCTCTTGCGAATTCAGGCAACCATGCGGTACTGCCGCACCACGCTCAGTGATCATTTTCCCATAACCTCCGTACCGAAACAGGAACTCAGTGAAGCCTTCTCCCAGTGAAATAGCCCGCAGCGTTTCCCCGCAGAGTGCCTCTGCCAAGCCAACCCGTTCAGACCGTTCGGGCGATCAGACATGCTCCGGGCGCTCGTTCCGCCTTGTCTGCCCCCCCGCCCAGCGCCCGCAAGTGGAAGAATTGTTGCGCGCACAAGGCTATGATTTTATTCCCGAACCATTTTCTCCGTGGTGCCGCAGGCTGATAGTGGAACCCCGTCCTCTCGGCTCCAGCCTTGCCGCATTTTTTGGCCTTATTTACATACAGGACCGCTCTTCCATGCTGCCGCCACTGGCACTGAACCCTGCTCCGGGCAGTGCCGTACTAGATATGTGCGCCAGCCCCGGCAGTAAAACGGGCTTTCTCGCCCAGCTCACCGGAAGAGAAGGGTTCGTTATGGGCAACGAGCCAAACCACACCCGGCTCGCCACCCTGCGGCAAAATCTTTTTACAATGAATCTGTTGCACGCCGCCACATGCTCTTATCCCGGAGAGGCTCTGCCTTTACCGGATCAGGGATGGGACTATATTCAACTTGACCCGCCATGTAGCGGGTGGGGCACCGTAGAACGCCACCCGGACGTGCTCACGCTATGGCAGGGCGATAAGGTGAAACCGCTGGTGGGCATTCAGCGGAAATTACTGGAAGAAGCGTTCCGTTTACTCACACCGGGGGGCAAGGTGATTTTTTCCACCTGCACCACCAACGTGCGGGAAAATGAAGAACAGGTCCGCTGGGCTTGTGACACCCTCGGCTTTGTGGTGGACCCGCTGGTTCCCTTTGACGGATTTGTGTTTGAAGATCCGTACCTGCCGGGCTGCGAAGGCACCCTGCGGGTAGACTCCGCCGCATCGGACGCGCAAGGCTTCTATATTGCAGCGCTGCGCAAACCCGCGTCCACGCTCCAGCCGGAGGTGGATACGGTTCCCACGGGACTGGATGCGGACATCCTCCCCCGCCGCGCCCCTTCCTTGCCCGCGTGGCTGAATGACGCCACGCTTCCCGAAGGCGAAATCGCCGTCATCCGGGAACAGGCACTGTTTTTACCCCGGTACGCTCTGGAGCACTTTCCCACGACGTTCCGCTGGCGGGGATTTCCACTAGGCAAACTGGCGGGAGGCGTATTGCGTGTGTCCCCCCGGTTGCGGGAGCTTATGCCAGAATACGCGGGAGACACGGCAACCGGAGTGAATATTGACGAGCCACAGGCCCTACAGGCTCTGCTTTCTGGGCAGAGTCTTACCGTGCGCACGCGTGAAAAGGAATTGGGGCTGTATTTCCGGGGGCTGCCGCTGGGAAGGCTGAAGGTGAAAGGGCAGCGGGCGCTCTGGTCGGAGAAATGACCAGATGCTGACACGCCCGCCGCAGCAGACTCGGCGCACTGGACACGGCGTCAATCATCCACGTACTGCGCCAGCACGTCGATAACCTTTTCAATGGGGTCGCCGTGACCATCTGAAGAATTCTGCAAGGCCCCTATCTGGCATCGCAAAATATACCGTTTGAGAATCAACTTACTGGCGGACTGCAACGCGGACCGGGCTGCGCGAACCTGCACAAGAATGTCTTCACATTCTTTTCCCTCTTCAATCATACGCTGAATTCCGCGAATCTGTCCTTCTATGCGCTTAAGCCGCTTCTGCACATTTTGTTTTACGGCTTCCTGTTCCTGTTCTATGGCGGCTTCGTTCATGCATTCTCCTTACGAGGTACGAGCGGGTCTATCATCTTCCATGCTTCCGCGTGGAGAACGGTGCCGTCCGTACCATGCCGGTCCGTCCGTCCGCCCTTTCTGACCACGCGCCGAAGCCCGAATTATGAAATGGAAAAGACGATTGACCACACTGCAACACTTTACGGATTGCTGCAACTCATACCCAGAAAGAAGGAATTCCTCCCAAATCATCCTGTGCGTGAATATCCGCCTTTCTGGTCCGCCCGCACCTTCTGCCCGGCGTGTGCCCCGACGGGCGCGAGCCGGATGAGAGCAGAACGTGCGCCGGGCGCGGCAAACCCGGAACCTCCACGACACAAAAGCGGTGCGCTATTTGACAAATGGCATCATCCCGCGCCGGGGCATATGCTGGATGGTACCGTCAAGAAATGGCATGACCGACTCATAAATTCTCTCCCGATTTTCCGGCACATGAAGATTGGGGTAGTTGGTTCCGTCCTCGCTCACCATGGCGGCAAGCACTCGCTGATAATAGGCGTCCTGCGCCAGACCGGGCTGGGCAAACATGCCCAGCCTTGCCGGAGCCAGATAGCGCGGCACCTGTGCGCCACCACCCGCGTGAGCATCCACAGGCGGCCCGCCGGAAAAGATAATAGCCGCGTAGGTATCGTACTCCATCATATACGCATAAAACGCTTCCGCCGCACGGGCCACAGCCGGATCAAGATCGCGGCGGGCCACATACGCGTCCCCCAGCAGAACGTTGCGGTTCCCCAGTCCCACGGGCAAAGGCGAAATGTACCATTCTTCGGGGTTCGCGCCATACTGCATCATGTACCACATGCTCTCGGAGAATCCTTGCAGCGCGGCATAGTCTCCCCGCACTGTACGCTCAAAAATAGGCGCGAAGTCGGCGTAATACGTTCCGTCCACACACGGATTAACACCATTTTCCGTGCACAGGCCCGATGCCATGGCTAAATGCCGCACCGCGACAAGGTCCACCGGATCGGTGATAGCCGGTTGCAAATCATATACTCCGGGGCGGTCCTGTCCCCACGCTTGCGTGTAATAGAGAACCAGATACGAACTGCCCGCGTAATTTCCCGCAAGCCACGGAGCTTTCGGTTTAATAGCCCGAATACGCCGGGCAAGGTCTTCCACCGAAAGAGCCTGAGTTACCTCTGGGTGCCGGGAAATAAGAAAATTGCCGCAGAGCCAGTGCGGTACCCCGTACTGGACGCCATCCACGGCAACCGCCTGCTCAATGAGCGGATGCCAGTCCGCCACTCGGAACCCCTGTTCCCGCAGCAGACCGCTTTGGGCAAGATCTCCCAACATGATGGTGTCTATTTCCGCGATATGCACACCACCCTGCTGCGTGGCGTTACTGAGCCGTTCCGCAAGATAGGCGGTTTCGTACACGTCTTCCACGGAAGCTGTCACCAGTTCGAGATCAATATCAGGATACCGCGCCTCAAAACCGGTTTCGACTATCCGTAGCATCTCGGCAAAACTGCCCGGAATATCCGGGTACGGCATCACACGCAGAACCGTGCGGGATGAGGAAAGTGCCTTACTGTTTTCCGCCCGCGCACCCGGTCCCTCAAGACAAAGAGGCAACAACAGGGCGGACAACAAAACCACGGACAGCACCCGACGTATCGCGCGTTGGCTGGTCCGCCCAGCGAAGAGCTGAAACATGGGAAACCCCCTATTGGCTATTTGGAATACGATTATTTATCGCATAGGTGGTTATATAAAAGAGTGCAAGAAAAACTACATCATACCGCAAATCGCACACGCCGCGCCAAAAAACAAAGCCCCCGCCGGAATACTCCGGCGGGGGCCTGCCAAAAAAAACTGCGCGGTACTTACTTAATGATCTTGAAGGCGGCGCGGCGGTTCTTAGCCCACACGGCTTCGCCGGAACCTTCCACGGCGGGACGTTCTTCGCCGTAGGAGATCAGTTCAACCTGCGAGGGAGACACGCCGAGCACCACAAGGTATTCCTTCACGGTACGAGCGCGGCGTTCGCCAAGGGCAAGGTTGTATTCTTCAGTGCCACGATTATCGCAGTGGCCTTCCACCAGCACACGAAGCTGGGGGAACTTCTTCAGAACAACAGCCTTTTCCTTGAGGGACTCGCGGTATTCGGGCTTAATGTCGAACTTGTCGAAGTCGAAGTACACCAAGCTATCGGTGATCATCATGCGGGCCTTGCCCAGTGCTTCTGCCAATTCCTTTTCCGCAAGGGCATTGGCCTGAGCGGCGGCATCGTCAGCAGATGTCGAAGTTTCCGTAGAACCAGCCGCTTCGGGCGTAACAGCAACCTGTTTTTTGGCGCAACCGAAGCTCATGGCGAGAACCAGAACCATCGCCAGCGTTAGCCCAATACGTTTCATAGTACGCATTACCATCCTCCTGTGCTCTCTCTGTAAAATCTCTATTGTGCAGACATATGTTGGTCAGCCTCATTCCCCGATCATGTCCGCGTTGCCGCCCTTCGGGAAGGGCAAAATCTACACGGAACGCGAACGCATACTAGCCCGTGCGATATTTTTGTCAAGATGAATCGCGTGCCGTATCTGTGAGTTTTTAAGGGGATTTCTCCCCCGCAGGGCCTCTTTGCCATGCCCAGTTTTCTCTGCTCTGCGAAGAGAAACGTTACGCTTATTCCGGCACAAGCCCCCACGCGGGCATACTGGCCTCGCCCTCTCCCGTGGAGACAAGACGGGGCTCACCGCCATGCCGGGTGGTCAGGTAGACCTTGTACTGCCCGGAACGGTTGGAGGAAAACGCAAGAAAATAGCCGTCCGGCGCGAAAGCGGGCATTTCGTCATTGCCCGGTCCGAAAGAAACTTGCCGTTCGCGGCGGGTGACTAGATCAATAACGAAGATACGATGTCCCGCATCTGTCATGCGGGAAAACGCAATCAACTCTCCGTCTGGAGAGATGGAGGGATTGGTGTTGTACTTTCCCTCCGTGGTAACTCGCTCGTCCGTTCCGGTTTCCAAATTTTTCAGGAAAATGTGCGGATTCCCTCTCCTGCTGGAGACATAGGCCATTTTTGTCCCGGTGGCGTCAAAAGACGGAGAAACGTCAATGGCCCAGTTTTCCACCAGTGTGCGTTCCCTTTTGAACACATGGTCGAGCAGATAGATGTCCGGGTTTCCTCCGGTGGCAAGACTCACGGCAACCTTGTTGTTAGGCAGAAAAGTGGGTCCGATGATGGTGTTGCCGGGGAATTTAATTTCCTGCACACGCCGCGTCAGCCTGTCCCACACTCCCAAGGAATGGAACCGATCGCCAATATGGCTGAACACAATGTATCTGCCGTCCGGCGACCATGAGGGGGAAAGGCTCAGTCCGGGCAGACTGGTAAGCTGGCGCAAATCGCGCCCCGTGGGGTGCGTGGCCCATATATGCTTTTGTGTCTTCCCCGACTTTTTCACAAACGCGAGGGTGGAAAGAAAGAATTCCCCGCGCCCCGTAAGCGCCTTCATGAATTCCGCGCAAAATTTATCCGCCACGCGCGGCAATATGGCATCTTCAATGTCGAAATAGGCCTTTCCCAACACCAACTTGCCGGTAAAGGCTTCGTATACGCGCAATTCAACGGAAGGTTTTTGGCCTGCGGAAGGCTGCGGCCAGCCCTGTGTGATAAGCAGGTCCACCCCGGCAAGCTGGTAACGCCGCAAGTCCACGGCGTCTCCTTTATACGCCGTCAGCGTATTGCCCCCCAGAATGGTGTTTCCATCCACAGTATTAATGAACGGCAATAACTGCATATTCCGGTCTATAAGCTTCTTCAGCTCGCGCCCCGCCTGCGGGGCTGCGGAAGCGGAGCCGTCCGCCGCCCCACCCAGTGGCTCGGCTGTGACGAGATTCAGCGCACTTTGACCGGGACCGTAAATATCCACTTCCAATGACCGGGCCAGCCCCTCTCCTGCGAAAAGAGTCAGCAGCGCCACACTTATTAAAAAACTGCACAGTCGTTTCATGCTGTCGGTACCTCCGGGACCGCACGCTCGAAAACGTGCGGGGCCGGTTATTCTTGGCTGTTGAAGTTCACAGTAATCGCGTCAATATCCGGCGTGGGCGGTTTGGGCAACTGGCGTGTATCCGCCACAGCCCGCAGGGCGGACGCATCAAAGTCGGGTCTGCCTGACGACGAAACCACGCTTGCGTCCAAAATAGCTCCATCCTGCCCGACGCGGATGCGGACTCGGGCAACGAGTTCCTGCCGGGTAGCCATTTGCGGAAACCGCCAATGGTCCTTCACCAACTTTTGCACAGCAAGGGCGTACATGTCTTCTATGCTGCCTATGACGCCATCCGACGGGGCACCTTCCACCCCTTCCTCGCCTATGTCGCCCAGCGCCTCTTGCAGCGCCCTGTCGCGGGCCACAGCTTCCTGCAACGCCGCCAGTTCGCGGCTCAGTTCCCGCGCGTTGGCCTGTTCGCGAACCTTTTCGGCTTTCTTCACCTCTTTGGAGGTGGACGCCAGCGCATCGCGCAAAATATCATCCGCAGAAGGCTCAGGCTTCTTGGGTTTGGGGGGCGTTTTCGGTTCAGCCTTCGGGGACTTTTCCGTTTTTGGTTCCGCTGGTTTTTTGACCTCAGGTTTGGCCTTTGGCGTTTCCGGTGCCGGAGGTGTTTTTTCCGGCTTGGGTTGCGGCGCGGGCTGCTCCGCTTTTTTAGGGCTTATGGGTGTCGCGTCCGGGTTTGGCACGGGCGTAGGCGCAGGTTTGGGCGCAGGGGCCTTTTCCGGCACAGGCACCGGCGCGACCTCTGGCTTTGGCTCCGGTTTAGATTCCGGCTGCGGAGGCTGCGCTTCCGGTTTGGGCGCGGGGCTGGCCGGCGCTGTTTTCTGCGGTGGCTTGGCAGCCACGGACTTACCCGCCGGAGGCTTGCCCGACATGGACACCAGCTTCACCTGATACACAGGCACATCCAGCCGGACCCGCGACGAAGGCGCGGGCCAAAACAGGATAGCCAGTACCAGCCCAAGATGCAGGCAGAGAGAAAGCAAAAAGCTGATACGCCGCATGGACAGAGTCGCCTACTTCGTGGATTCCGGTTTTTTCGGGGGAAGGTCTGGCTGTTCAGCCACTACGCCAAGGTGTTCTATGCCCGCAGCCTTAATATGGCCCATCACCTCCACCACCACACCATAGGCCACTTCGCGGTCTGCACGGAGGAAGAGCTGTTTGCGCTGTTCCTTAACCAGCCGTTGCAGGTGGCCTTCCATATTTTCAAACGTCACGGCGTATTCATCTAAATACATGCTCCCGTCACGCCGGACGGTGAGCACCAGATGTTCGCTATCTGTCGGCAACACGTCCACGGTACGAGTCTGGGGCAGTTCCACTTCAAGGCCCTGCGTCATCAGCGGCGCGGTAACCATAAAAATAATCAGCAATACCAGCATTACGTCAACAAATGGCGTGACGTTAATTTCCGATACAAACCCTTTTCCGCCGCCAAGGGAAACTCCCATACCGGCCTCCTACTCGTTCTCGGTCGCAACGCGGGAACCATGGACAGGGCGCGTTGCACCTACCTCACGCTGAACCCGGTTGAGAAACGCCCCGGCAAAGTTGACCAGTTGCACCTCTATCCGATTCAGCATGCCAAGAAAAAGATTGTAGCCCATGGTCGCGGGAATGGCCACGGCAAGGCCAATGGCGGTGGCAACCAGCGCTTCGGAGATACCCGGTGCCACAGCCGCAAGCGTGGCGGTTTTCATCTGACCTATGGAGTGGAACGAGTGCATGATGCCCCACACGGTGCCAAAAAGGCCAATGAAGGGAGCGGCGTTGGCGCACGTAGCCAAAAAGGAGAGGGACGCTCCCATCTGTGAAATCTGGACGCTCACCCCTTGCCGCAAGGCGCGCCGCACGTTGTCCGCTAGAATGTCGGCGTTGCCGCCTGTTTCCCGCAAGCGATTGTATTCCGCCACGCCTTCTTGCGCCACCACATACACTGGGGAAGAAGAATCGTGTCCCAGCGCGTGCACCGCGCTTCGCAAGTCTTTGGCACGCTGAAAGTCGTCCAGCCCGGCAACGGCTTTCTTATGCGCAGCACGCAGCACAAACCATTTCTGGAACATCAGCGTCCAGCTTGTTATCGACATGACAATCAGCAGGGCAAGAACACATTTCACCACAAACGTGGCTTGCCAGAGCAACGCCAAGATATTTGAATCACCCATCTATTCACTCCAAGATTTGCAGACGAAAGTTCCGGCGAATAACTGGCAGGATGCGCGGACGCCCTGACCCTTGGGTGGCAGATGCCCTACCCACGGCGCTTGTATCCCAATTCCCGCGCGGTATAAAGCGGTCCTTCTGGCTTTTCCGTGCCAGTTTTGCGCACAATATCTATTCCGCACACATAATACTATGTACTTATTAAAATTTTATATCAATCTGTGTCAGGGACTTCTTCCGCTTCACATGCCCGCTCAGAGACACAAAACCTTGCCCTATCATTGTCTTTACGCCTATTGTATCGTATTTTCCCAGAAAGAAAAACTGACGCAGGCGGCACCCGCGGCCCTTCACGCCCCCTCAGCGCCTACGCCGGAAAAGCACTGTAACCCAGCCCCACGGCAAGCAATAACGCTGAAGCTTCCATGCGCGGAAAGATGCTTGAAAGCGTTGGGTAAACGGATTACATACACCAGAGCATCTTAAACGATACCACCAATTACCGGCTGCGGGAGCTTTCCGCGCTGCCACGCAGAACCGGACGCCACAAGGAGTGTTTTGTATGCCCCTCCGCTTCGTATCGCGGCTTTTCGCCATAACGCTGCTGGGATTTTGCCTCGCGGCACCCGCCCACGCCGGAAACGGCACGGTATATGACCTTGAGGCCACAGTGCTTAAGGCGCTAAAAGACAACCCCAGCATTGAAGGCGCGCGCGCCGGAGCGCTGGGGGCCGAAGAGGGCCGCAAAGCTGCCCGTGGCGCGTTTGGCCCCAGCCTGAGCACCACCTACAGCTACACCCGCTACGACCACGCGCAGCCCACCCGCGATAATCCAACCTCCGGCGTGGACCTGTATACCCTCAAAGGAACGGTCACTCAGCCGATATTCACGGGGTTTAACCTCCTGTCTACCTACCAGCAGGCGGAATTGGCGAAGCAAAGTGCCGAACTGAGTAAAGACAACACGGAACTGGGACTCATCCTGACCGTGCAAGAAAATTTCATCAACTTGCTGGTAGCCCGCGAAAACGTGCGGAGCGCAGAAGCCACGGTGGAACGCCTCGCTTCACAGTTGCAGGTAACTCAAGCGTACTATGATGTGGGCTTGCACCCCCGCATCGACGTGCTGCGCGCCGAAGTGCAGCTTTCCGACGCGGAAAACTCCCTGTTGCAGGCACAGAACTCGCTTGAAACCCAACAGGCCCGCCTGAACACACTGCTCAACCTGCCGCTGAATGCTCAGATAGAATACGTGGGCAACCTTGTAGCCATGCCCGTGCCCATGGATCTGGAATCCAGCATTCAGAAAGCCTCCGTGGCCCGCCCCGACCTGCTCATCGCGCGGACTGCGGTGGACATTGCCATGAAGGATCTGAAAATTACCGAAAGCGATTTCTATCCGCAAATCGTAGGCTCGTTCAACATGAACAGGTTCGGTGACCACCCTGACGTGGACGGAACCAGCTATTCCCGCACAGAGTTCAGCTCGTGGTCCGCGCAGGCTGCGCTTTCATGGGATTTATTCTCATGGGGCACCACTTACTACGCCGCGCAGCAGGACAAGCAAACCATTGTGCAGTTAAAGGCCGCCGAAGCCAACACATGGCAAGAAGCCCTGTATGAAATTAAATCCCGCCACCTGAGCATCTCTGAAGCGGCAAAACGCATCAAAGTGGCACAAAAGACCGTAGCCTCCGCGCAGGAAGCCTATCGCATGGCTGTAGCCCGCTATCAGGCACAGGTTGGCACCAACAATGACGTGTTGGATGCACAGGCCGACCTTTCCTCCGCCGAAGCGTCGCTGACAAAAGCCCAAGGCGATTACATGATCTCCATCGCCCGGCTGTACAACGCCGTGGGAGAAAAGAACCCCGCATTGGCAAGTCAGTTATAACGTCCTACTCTCCGTACTAGAGCGGTCCCGGCAGCACGCCTGTTGCCGGGACCATTTTTTTTGTCCTTAAAACCGTTTTCTTTGTCGCCCGGAGTGTTTTGCTCACTACCAGGACCAGTTGGTCCGCCGCACGCGGCCTAAACACTCCGCCGAGGCAAGCCTTCCTTCCGGCAGTGTTCCCCAAAAAAACAGTCCCGCCGCTCAGTTTGAGCGGCGGGACGTTGGCGGTAGTCCCCAGAATACCGCAAGCGTGTGTTTCTCGTGTCCCCTTTGCCGGGCATGCCCGGCAAATGTGTGAGTCTCCTCTCCCTGCACCGCCAGCGTGTACCAAACACCAGCGGCTGTACCTTTTAGGAGTTCGCAAAGCGCCCCCGCGCTTTTGAATCCTATGCTCGGCATCGTTCAGACGGGAGGGCCATCCCCCGATGGCACCGCCGTTGCGGATGCTCCCCCTTGGAACCGGAGTCCGTGTGTGGTCCGGTTCCCTTGGAGCGGGTCACTTTCATTTCCAGAAACGCAGTTGACCGGACCTATCTGGCACGGGATGAACCATCTCCGCCGGGGCATCCTCCATGGAGTCCGGCATGACCAGCCCACTGTTTGCATCAGCCAGCAGAATGCTCATGAGATTCATGACATCCGCGTAGCCGAGGAATCTGGTCTTCTCTTTCCCCCGGATAAAGAGAAGATACGAAGGTGTTCCCGCGATGGCGTATGTCCTGAAGAAGTCAGAGGAAAACTCCGAATCCAGCAGGCAGACCGAAAACTGCTGCGCGAACCCTGCCACACGCTCCAGAACGTCTCGTTGTCCTTTGTTCTCCGCTCCGGTCCCCAGAAGTCCCGCCAGCACAGGGCGCGATTCCTGCGCGAGGTGCCGGACAAACTCCGTAGGTGTAAAAAGCGGGAGAAGCATGCGGTTTCCTTTTCACTAGAAGTACCTCTACTTGAGCAAAGGAGGTGCCATGTTGGAAACACGCTGCTATTACGTCTGGTTACGAACAAGAGGGGAAGGGAGAGCGCGAGAACAACGCCCTTTATATGTATCAAATGAGACAGATGATACGTCTTATATATGTCTCATGAGACGTATCGAGACGGTGCACATTCAGAGAGCCAAGGGGAGGACGCAGCACTCCCGCAAGAAACGCACGAGAGGCTCTGCGGAAGGACACACGAGAAAGACGGGAGATGTGCTGCGTGGTGCGCACGGGGCAGGTGGCGCGTCCCTCTTCCCGGCAACGGAAAGCGGTGCCCGGTACAATTGCGCCACCAGACGCGGGCGTTACGACAGTCCGTGGTCCCGCAATTTACGGTAGAGGGTGGCGCGGCCTATACCGAGCAAACGCGCGGCAAGGGCCTTGTTCCCTCCCGCATCCTTGAGTGCCCCGGCAAGGTCTTGCCGCGTCAGTGAGTGGGGAGCCTTACGCATGCCCGGCTGAAATGCGGGCACACCCGGCCCCGCACTCCCGCCATGCAACGCAGGGCCGGGGGAAAAGAACGCGGGGGCATACGCCGAGGGCGCTTCCGGGCCGTAGGGAGCACCGGCATAGTATCCTCCCGGCTGCCCCGACCATGCCGCTGCGCCGTGGGCCACGGGCATATAAGGCGCAAGGGGCTGAGGAGAGAGGATTTCCGGCGTCAGATGCTCCATGCCTATAAGCCCCTTGCGGGCAAGAATACAGGCATGTTCCACTGCGTGGCGCAGTTCCCGCACATTGCCCGACCATGGATGCCGCATGAAAAACTGCATGGCGTCATCCGTTATACCCTGTATGGTCGTGCCCAACGTCCTGTTAAACAGTTCAATGAAATGGTTGGTGAGCAAGGGAATGTCATCCCGCCGCTCCCTCAAGGGGGGCAGGTGCACGTGCATTACGTTCAGACGGTAATAGAGATCCGCGCGAAACGCCCCTTCCCGAATTCTTCGCGGCAAATCCGCATTGGTAGCCGCCACAATGCGCACGTCCGCCTTGCGGGTTACGGTATCCCCCACCCGTTCAAACTCCCGCGACCCCAGAAACCGCAGCAATAAAATTTGAATACGGGGCGAGACATCGCCAATTTCATCTAAAAAAATCGTTCCCCCGGCTGCCGCTTCAAACCGCCCCGCCTTGTCGGAATGCGCACCCGTGAACGCGCCGCGCACATGCCCGAAAAGCTCGCTTTCCAGTAAGCTTTCGGAAAGTGCCGTGCAGTTTACCTTAATCAACGGCCTGCCAGCACGGGCGCCGTTATGGTGCAAGGCGTCCGCCACCAGTTCCTTTCCCGTGCCGGATTCACCAGTAACCAGCACCGTGGTGTCCACCTCCGCCAGATTTTCGAGCAGCGCGTACAGTTGCTGCATCTTCTGACTCTTGCCGATGATGCTACGAAACGCGTGGCGCTCTTTCAACTGCCGCTCCAGCGAGGCCAGCCGGGTGATATCCCGAATAAGCAGCACCGCTCCGTCAAGGCTGCCCTGCGCGGAAATGAGGGGGGAACAGCTCAAGATAAGAACCCGGTCCATGCCTTCGTGTCGATATTGGGTACGAAACTCCCGCACAGTCTGCCGCTGGTCTATGGCGCTGGCAAACACCTGCAGGCAAGCCTCGGCCATGGGACCGCAAATTTCCGTTACGGGCTTATCGACCAAATCCCCCGCCGCCGCCCCAAAAAACCCTTCCCCCGCCTTATTCACACTTAAAATGCGCCGGGTCCGGTCCACAGTGACTAGGGGGTCCTGCATGGAAGAGAACACCGCCTCAAGATTTTGGCGGTAGTGCTCTTTTTCCTCCAGCGTCTCACGCAGTTGCGTGTTGGAAAGGGTGAGTTCGCGGGTACGTTCCCCCACTTGCTCTTCCAGCCGGGCATTCGCCGTTTCCAAATGCCGGAACAGCCGAAAATTTTCCAACATGGTAGCCGATGCGAACAACGTGACAGTAAGCAGATAATACCCGATGTCCGCCGGAGCTTCGCCCGCGGTCTCATCCAGACACCCCACAAACATACCGAGAGGCCCGGACGCCGTGGTCAGCGGATGCAGGAGCAGCTTGCCCGCGTAAGTTCCCGTTACCGCAGACGGCTTGTTGCGGCCCAAGGCCCACGCAAAGGTGCGGTCTTCAATGAGCACGGCGAGTTCCCGCAACATACTCTCAGCCATATCCGGGGCGGAGGTCCACACAAGATCGAACGAGGAGGAAACTTCGTTAGCCAGAAAAAAATGCAGGCTGGAAAACTCCAGTAGCCCCTCCATCTTAACGGCGGTTTCCGCGAGAATGGAGCGCTCGTCCTCCACCGCGTCCACACTGTTGCCAAAATGGGCCAGCGTAGCCGCCAGTTCCAGCGCATGCAAAGTGGCACGCCGATCTTCCGGCAGGGTGGGCAGCTCTCGCCGGGCCATCTTACGCCGCCCCAAAAAAGACACGCAGCATATCGTCCATCTGCCGCTGGTGCTGAATAAGCATAGGTTCCAATGCGCTAGGCGGCAGCCCTACAGCCTCCAACAGCCGGGACGGAACACCGCCGATGTAAAACGCGCCATAGTCGTCGCTGCGCAACGATAGCGCCATGAGATCGGCAAGATACATGAGGGAAAGATCTGGCTGCGGTTGATGTCCAAGCGGCTCGTGATGAAAACGTACCAGCCGGACCAGCGTATCGGGGATACCCCACGCCTCCAACAGACAGCCCCCCACCTCGCCGTGGTCGAACCCGTGCACCTGCCGCTCCGCCTCATGCAAAGAAATTTTATGACTGCGGGCCAGCAGCAGAGCGCGGCACTGTGCCTGCGGAAGACGACGCAACAAAAGAAGCATGCCCACATCGTGCAGCAGCCCCGCCACAAAAAAACGCTCTTCGGAAAGGCCCGGTCTACCGCCCGCCAGCAACCGCGCGAAAACACCGCACGAGATAGAATGCTCCCAAAAATGGCGCATATTTAAAATTTCAGAAGGCACGTGGGCAAAACTCTCCACAGCGGTTATGCCCAACGCCAGCGTGGAAAGCTCATTGCCCCCAAGAATGGTTATGGCACGCTCTATGGAGTCTATGCTGGAGGGAAATCCGTAAAAGGGGCTATTTACCAGTTGGAGTATCTTAGCGGTCAGACCGGGGTCACGGCTGACAATTTCACCCATCCGCCGCGCGGAGCAGGCGGGAGATTCCATTTCCCGCAGCACCTGTAAATACACGGTGGGAGCGGAGAGCAAAGGAATTTCGCAGGCGACGAGCGCCTCGGCAGAGGCAACGGTTTGCTCCGCTCCGCCAACGGGAAGAGACGTTCCCATTTTCTGACCAGCGGAATTCGGCGGAGGAGTGGCATCGACCAACGGAGAGCATTGCGCCCGCAGACGGGCCAACTGCCCCTCAGTAATGGGAGTGAAGGTTCCCTTATAGATACGCAGCCCTGTACGAACCGTGCAAAGCCGGAATAGCTCTTCAAGAAATTCATTCCCCTGCTGGCTGCCCTGAAAGGCGTCTTCCAGCACAAGGCGTGCGGCCTCCAGCGCGGCAGGCGGCACTTCCGGCGGAGTTGGCGGCGGCAGGGTGCCCCGCGAAACCCCTTCGATTTCAGCCTCGGTTACGCCCCACGCTTTCATGGTGGCAATCTGCTCTTCGGCGATGACCGTGCCCGCAGGGAAAAGCTTCCGGTTGCGCAACCCGCGCACATCCTCCCCCAGCTTCATACCGGGGCGCAGTTCGTCAATATGCAGTTTTCCCACCGCAGGCTCCTGAACAGTTCCTCTTTCCCCAAAGAATACAGGAATGGCCCAGCTTTTCAAGAAAACAACGTAATCCAAAAAATACTGTCTGCGGCAGGCAGGGTGTCATACAGAGAACAGGGGAGCTATTCCACATTGGCACTGCTCCTTACAACGGGCGGCACTCTGCGGTGCCGTAATGCATCTTGATCTACGTATTTGCCCCCCAGCGGGCCGCAAGCAACCGGAGACTGTATGCGTGCACTTGTCGTGGAAGACGAATTCATCAGCCGGATCGTGCTGGAAAAAATGCTGGCTCCTATTTTTGAGGTGGACACCGCGGTTAATGGCCAAGAGGCGTTGGAAGCCTTTGAGTTGGCGCACAGGGAGGAACGCCCGTACCGGCTTATCCTCATGGATATCATGATGCCCGGAACCAACGGGCTGGAGGCGCTGGAAGCCATCCGTAACCGAGAGGAAACGCACGACCTGCCACGGGCCAAAGTCATCATGACCACGGCTCTCTCCGATATGCAGACCGTCATCCGGTCCTTTGACGCCGGACAGGCGTCGGCCTACATCGTCAAACCCATAGACCGGGAAAAACTTTTCAAGGAGCTTAAAACATTGGGATTAATTGACGAATAGCCGTTTCTATCCGTCACGTGAAACGGAAAGACCCAGGCAGGGAGACGTAGCAATGAGTAATGACAGCCAAGTAGATGAATTCATGGCGGAACTGTATGACAAGTTCTATCCGCAAGTCATGCAAGGGCTGGAAGAAATGCAACAGGGCAACGTCCACACGGGCATTGAAACGCTTTCGCGCCCGCTGCATACCATCAAAGGAGTAACCGGCTTCATGGGCGGGTTTGAACCCGCATCCACATTCACCCACAAGGTGGAGAGTTTTCTTAAAAAAATTCAATCTGACGAAGTGACTCTGAACGATTCCGTAGCCAGTGCCGCCATAGCCTCTGTAAACATGGTGTTCCAGATTATTGAGCAGATACGCGACTCAGGCGCGGGGCCGCAGGCTGAAATGGACGACATGCTGGAGCGCATCCGGCAACTGGGTGAAACGGCCCCTCCCGCCGAAGACACGGGAAGCGGCGGGGTGCGCCTTGCCCGTGCGGGCAACGCCATGGTGGCCCGCATAGACATGCCACGTCTGCACCTTCCAGAACAGCGTCAGGCTCTGCTGGATGTCCTGCAACAACAACAGGACGGGGTTCCTCTGGTGCTGGACTTTTCCGCCGTGCTCTCCGCGGCTTCGTCGCTATGGGAAATGATGGAACCATTTACCGGGCGGTTTCCCATTCATGTCGCGGGCATGTGCCCCGCTGTGCGCGGAACCCTAAGCGGCTGGGGATATGACGCGTTGTTCCGCGAGCACCGGAGTGTGGAAGCCTGCATCGGTGACGCGGCGGAATGCGTCTCCGACCTAGCCGGACAGGACGGGGAGGAGGCATGAGAGACGCCATACTTGCCAGCGTGGAGCAGATGGAGACGGCGGTTCTGGCGCTTGAATCTCCCAATCATAAGCCGGAAGATGTTAGTTCCGTGCTGGACAGGCTGGGTCTTTCCCACCTCAAGCTCCCCTCAGCGCAACTCATCACCCTTTTCGACATGCTGAAAGACGGCATACAACCCGTCACTCCAGAGCTTGTCACCGCCTTGCTGGCGGTATGCGAAGCGCAAAAGCGCATGCTCTACGCACTGGGCGGGTTTGTGGAACATGCCGCACGCGAAATAGAGGCCCGCTCCGCCGCTTTGGCGGAGGACCGCCCCATCTCCGCCACCACGGCGGACGAAACGCCCGCCGACAGACAACCAGCGACACAGGAAACCAGCACGACGGAAGATACGGCTGGTCCTTCTGGCAATGCCACCTCCGCCGACCCCGCCGCAAACGCAGCCTCCAATCACGAAGGCGAAGACAAAGTTCCTCCTTCGCCACAGCCAGACGCCGGAACAGCGCCCCGCCAAAAACGCGAGGGGATCTTCTCCGTGCGTGTGAACACCGAAAAACTCGATAATCTCATCGATTCGGTGGGCAAGCTCATGGTCAGCTATGCTGTCATTTCCCAGAATAAGCAGTTAGACGTTTCCGTAATCTCCGGCCTGCGAGAAATGGACAGCATCATCGGGCGCATTAAAGCCGAAGTGGACCACATCCGCCTTGTGCCGCTCAAACAGATTTTTATGCCCCTGCACCGCCTGATAACCAGTACAGCACAGAAGGTAGGGAAAAAAATAGAAATACAAGTACAGGGTGACGATCTGGAACTGGACAAAATGATTGTGGAAAATTTGAATGAGCCGCTGGTACACATGCTGCGCAACGCTGTGGACCACGGCGTGGAGGCGCCGGAAGAGCGGTTGGCCGCTGGCAAGCCCGCCACCGGAACAGTGTGGCTGGCCGCTTCCCGCAAGGGAGACATGGCCACCCTTTCCATCCGGGACGATGGCCGGGGGCTGAACCCGGACCGCATTCGAGAAAAGGCGCGGGACAGGGGACTTTTGGAAGAGGGGCGGAGTTATTCCAACGAAGACCTGTATCAATTCATCATGGCGTCTGGATTTTCCACCGCCGATACTGTGACCGACATTTCCGGGCGGGGCGTGGGCATGGATGCCGTGGTCAACGCCGTCAAGGGACAATTGGGCGGCGATGTGCGCGTAAGCAGCCAGCGAGGCCGGGGCACGGAATTTCTTATCACCGTCCCGCTGGACCGTTCGGTCAATGAAGGCATTGTGGATGCCTTAATCGCCCGCGTGGGAGAAGAAACCTTTGTCATTCCCAGCCGCGATGTTCTTGAGGTCTTTGCCGCCCGCCCCGGTGATATGGTGGACCTGCCGGACGGTTCCCGCGCGGTTAGCGTGCGGGGCAAAATATTTCCCGTCATCATGCTCGCGGAATACTTCGGTCTTGTCTCCCGCCCCAATACAGACGGATATTTGCATACTATTGTCGTTAAGGTGGGTGACAGCAAGGCCGCCATCCTGATAGATGAAGTGGTAAGCCAGCAACAGGCAGTGGTGACCGGATTCACCATTCCTGTACAACGCCTCTACCAAATACCTATTTTGGGCTACGGCATGCTGGGGGAAACCGACGCTCTGGTGGTGGATGTGGAAAACCTGCTTGAGCGTGTGAAAGCATCTGACGGACGATTTATGTCCGCAAGGGAAGGCGTGCTGTGACCCTTCATTCCTCCTCCGGCCCATGCGGCCCGGCATACGACCCCACATGCGCCCCGGAAAACGGCTCAACCAATACCCCTTCCCAGAACCCGGCGACAGAACCAGCGGTCGAACCGGTTCGCATTGTCATTGCGGGGGGCGGCTTTGCCGGGCTGTGGGCGGCCCGCAGTTTCGCCAATACCTGCGCCGCGTCAAAGCCGTGGTACCAGCGCTGGTATGACAAAGCCCTTGCTATTGCGATTGCGCTGGCAAACAAGGTATCGGGACCAACGTCTCCGCCCGAAGAACACGCCGCGCCGGGATCGACCTCGAACGGTGACTCCGCCGGTGATTTCCCCGATGATTTTGCCGATGCTCCCTCAGAACTCCCTTCAAAGCACCCCACATCCGCGACGATTGCCGGGCAACCCGGCACCTGCCCCACCCCTCTCAGCATACTCGTCGTGGACAACAACAATTACCACACCTTTCAGCCGTTACTGTATCAGGTCGCGGCGGCAGAACTGGGACCGGAGC
This sequence comes from Pseudomonadota bacterium, assembly GCA_023460395.1. Taxonomy (GTDB): domain Bacteria; phylum Desulfobacterota; class Desulfovibrionia; order Desulfovibrionales; family Desulfovibrionaceae; genus Halodesulfovibrio. Next base: position 250,772 of record JAEWQB010000024.1, read on the forward strand.
AGATAACCTACCCCCTGCGCGGCATCTTTCGCCGCATGAAAAATGTTGATTTTTCACTGGCCTGCATCACGGGAGCAGACCGCGAACGCCGTCTTTTGCATACCGATCAAGGCGACGTGCCCTACGATTATCTGGTGTTGGCTATGGGCAGCAATACGGAGTTTTACGGCGTGACCGGTGCGGAAACTCACGCCTTCCGCCTCAAAACCGCCGAACAGGCCATTGCCTTACGCAATCACATTCTCACCCGCTTTGAACTGGCTGCCCGCGTTCCTGACCCGGCAGAACGCCAGCGGATGCTCACGTTCACCGTGGTGGGGGGCGGCCCTACCGGAGTAGAATATGCCGGGGCGCTGGCAGAGCTTATCCGCACGCCCATGCACAAAGACTTTCGCGAGTCAGATATCGCCACGGCCCGTGTGGTGCTGGTAGAGGGCAGTTCCGGCTTGCTCACAGGCTACCCGGAGCGATTGCGGCAATACACCCTGCGCCGCCTTGCGCACATGGGTGTGGATGTGCGGCTGGGTACCTCTGTTGCCAGAGTATCCCAATTCTCAGTGCAGTTTGGGGACGGAACGTCCCTACCCACGGAAACGGTGGTCTGGTCGGCAGGAATTCGCGGAAACCGCGCCGCGCAAACCATGGGACTGCCCCTTGGGAGAGCCAATCGCGTTTCGGTGTTGCCCACCCTGCAAGTGGCAGACGATCCCCGTGTGTTTGTGGCGGGAGATCTTGCCCTGCCCATACAAGGCGATGCACCGCTTACCGCGCCCACGGTGGCACCTAACGCCACGCAGCAAGGCTCGCTGGTTGCCGAAAACATCTTGCGCCACCTGCGAGGTGAGCCGCTTCAGCCCTACGCGTACAAGGACAAGGGCGCTATGGCTACCATAGGCCGTTCCAGCGCCGTGGTACGCATCGGCACACGCACTGTCACCGGATTCGTGGCATGGGTGTTATGGCTGTTTGTCCATTTGGCCTACCTCATCGGCTTCCGCAACCGTCTTTTCGTATTGGTAGACTGGGCGTGGGATTACCTGTTTTTTGAACGCTCAGTACGGCTAATCATGCCGCGCATTCCCCATTTGGAACGCGGAAAGGGCACTCCCGCCACCTGCCCCGGCGCGGACGCGGAAACCACCCCTCTCAATGACCCGGAATAGGCTTTTTTCCATGCCGGACTGTGTCCGTCAGCAGAGCTTCGCTCCCAAGGGCACGGCCTTATCCGGCACGGCGAGCACAATACTCCCGTCCGCGTCAGCAAAGCCGGTAACAAGACACTCAGACATAAATGGCCCGATCTGTTTGCGTGGAAAATTCACCACGGCAATAACCTGCCTGCCCACCAGTTCTTCCGGGGTGTATTGCGCGGTTATCTGCGCGCTGCTCTTCCGCTCGCCGATTTCCGGGCCAAAATCCAACCAGAGCTTATACGCGGGGTTGCGCGCCTCGGAAAACACTTCCGCGCGTATGACAACCCCCACCCGCAGCTCCACACGGGCGAATTCGTTCCAAGAAATTTCCTCCATGGGGCCACCTCCTGCATGTTTTACGGTTCATATCCCCCGCATCCCGGAACGCGCCAGCGAAAAAACGCAAAGCCGCCCGGAGTGGCAAGCCATTCCGGGCGGTCTTTTACGCGTGTCGCCACGCGAAGTCTTTCAGCCGATAGTCAGTCGTCTAAAAGGCGAGGCCCTGCGGGTGTGGGCATGCAGGGCCTCGTAGGGGAAAAAGGAGGAAGAAGCGCAAAACCAACTTGGTAGAACCGCCGCACCCTAATGGCAGTAACGGCGACAACGGTTCCCGTTGTGATGTGGGTCAATAATATTCACGCTGGCGGGAAACACAAATTTATAATATTTAAATTGTCGTTCAATAAATCTGAATAAGGATCTATTCCATGAATATCACGGTCCGGCAGTTGGAGCTATTTATTTCTCTCATGCGCACACCGCACATCGGTAAGGTTGCGGAAGAGCACTTCATTACTCAGTCTGCCGTCTCTATGGCCCTTAAATCGCTTGAAGAATCTGTTGGCGAGAGGCTTTTTGACCGTATCAGCAACCGCCTTGTGCCTAACGAAAGCGGCAGACTGCTACTTAGCCGGGTTCGCCCCGCGCTGGAGCAGTTGCAGGAAGTGGAAACCATCTTCCGGCAAGATCGCATGGCCGGAGTGCTCACCATTGCCGCCAGTTCCACCATTGCCGACTATATCATGCCGCAGGTGCTCTTTGATTTCCGCCTGCTGTACCCAGAGGTACGGGTGGAAATGCTTACCCGCAACTCCGCCGAAGTAATCGCGGGCATTGAATCCGGCACGTTGGCACTGGGGTTTATTGAAGGGGATTATGAATGCCGGGTGGCGGACTTCCGGGAGCTGTGCACCGAAGAATTGGTGGTGGTTTCCGCTGACAAAGAATTCGCCTCCGCACGGGAATACATGCTGGAAGAGATCCTCGGCATGAAATGGGTATTGCGCGAGTCCGGTTCCGGCACGCGGCAAACCATGTGGGAACACCTTGGCGCGGCTAAAAAACATCTAAATGTATTTTTAGAGCTGGAACACATTGAGTCCATTAAAATGGTGCTCAAAAACCCCAATACACTCAGTTGCATGTCGCCGTTTTGCTTCCGGCGCGAACTCGCCAGCGGCGAACTGTTCCCCGTGCAGGTGGACGGCGTGCGTTTTACGCGCCGCTTTTACACCGTCATGCACCGGCAAAAATACAGGTCTTCGCTGTTACTGGCCTTTGTGGAGCATGTGCGCCGCTATATGGACAAAATGGGACCGTGGGTGCTTTCCGGCGCGTCATAACCCTGTCAACACGCCAAGCATACGTTCCCGCGCCGCATCAGCAGCCAATTCGCACCCCGTCCAGAGACGAAACTGCGCCACTCCCTGCGCGACGAACATATGCAGACCGTCCAATGTCTGCCATCCTGCCGCCTGAGCTTCGCGTAAAAAACGAGTGCGCAGGGGATTATAGACCAAATCATACGCAAGGCCCCCCTGCGGGCCAAAAGAGGCAGCGGGCCACGGCGTCTGTGCCTCGTTGTCTCCCGCCATACCCAGCGGTGTGCAGTTGACCAGCACATTCGCCCCGGTTTGCGTCCGTGCTTCCCACGGAACCACCTGTGTGCCAAATGGTGCCGCCAAGGCACAGGCCCGCTCCGGCGAGCGGTTAGTCAGGAGCACCTGTTCCACTCCCAGCTCGTCCGCGCATTCCGTCAGGCCCGCCAGCACGGCTCTGGCGGCTCCGCCCGCCCCCAGCACCAACACCCGGCGCAAAGGGGCACGCACAGCCCGCAACGGGGCCAGAAACCCCGCCACGTCAGTATTTTCGCCTATCAGCCGCTCCCCTTTCCAATATAGAGTGTTCACGGCCCCCACAGTGCGGGCACGCGGTGCCACCTCGTCCAGCAAAGGCATGACGGCTTCCTTGTGCGGAATAGTCACGCTGGCTCCCTGCATGGGAAGCGTGCGGAACGCGGTGAGGAAATCCGCCAAGCGCTCCGGCGGCAGGGGAAAGGCCATATAGACGGCGGGTAATTGAAATTGGGCAAAACCCCAGTTGTGCAGGGCCGGACTTAGTGTGTGCCCAAGGGGGTGCCCGATAATGCCGAAGAGTTTTTCCGGTATACGCGTCATACTGTCCGAGCGGCGTTCCGCCGTGGCTAACGTGCAGCGTTCGCCGATGCGGACGCTGGCAGCAGAGTGCCGCGCCAGCCGGACAAGGTCAAGTCCTGCCGGGCGGTACAACCGCTTCTAAGGAACGCACCAAAGAGCGCGGACCGCACCGGGAAAGACGTGTCACAAAATCTCCGCAGGCCGGGCCCTCCGGCACCGTGGGAAACGCGCCACGCTACGCCTCTATCCGCTCCAGCAAAAACCGCACGTGGGCAACGTCTTCCCGAAATTCTTCCCCGCATTCAAACGCGGTTTCATTTTCCGCGTGGTAGCGCCAGCGGACCGCGACCCGCCTGCCCCGCGCCGCCGCCGTATCCAGCAGGTCGAATAAGTCCATAAACGTTTTGGAACTGGAGCTGTTAAAATAGATAATTTCCATTTCCAGTTCCACAGGTGCGGAGCCAGAGCCTGCCAAATAGTGACGCAGCCATGCGAACATGGGTTCATAAAAGCGTGCGCAGTGCTCAGGATAGGACTCGCCCCGGATGCAAAGAAGGCCCGTTTCCGGGTCAAAATCTATGGCAGGCGAGGATTTAGTCCCTGCCACCACGAAACGGGTTTGTGCTGTCATGGAGCCTCTCTCTGCCTACTAAATATGTACTTTTACAGCAAAAAACGACATCGAATCAGAAATGGGATCAAACCGGTACTGCAACGGGCGGCTGGCCTTGCGGGCCATTTCAATAAAGCCCAGCCCCGCGCCGCACGAGTCTTCGTCCGGCCCTTTGCGGCGCTGCTCTTTGTAATAGGCCTTCAATTCTTCCCGCGACATGCTGTTTATGGTGTCTATACGTTCCTTAATACGCGCCTCGCGCTTTCTGTTTACAGGATTCCCGCACGACACATAAAACTGCTCTCCTTCGCGTCCGACCATAATCTGCCCGGTTCCCATACCCGGTCCCGCGCTCGCAGGATTTCCAAACGCTTGGCACGCTCCCACGGCTACGCCCGATGCGTTGCCACACCAACCGGCATCGTCTTTCTCTTTCTCTGCGGGCGGTCCCTCGTGCTCTTTCGCGTAGCAAATGACGTTCTGCATCTGCTCCACCAGCACGGCGAACACCTTCTGGGCGAGTTGCATGCCGTTTTCCTCATACGCCATTTTGCGGCGCATCATATCGCCAATACCTTCCACCACGCTTTGGGAAATGGGGCCGTTAAAGTACAACACCACCCCTTCACGATTCATGGTTTCGTAAAACGCGAGCATAGTCATCTCCATGAGTTTTCCCCTGCCTACAGGGAGAAACCGAGCACGGTCACATCGTCGCGCCGCTCTTCTCGGCCCATGTATTCTCGAAGAGTGGATGCCAGCAACGCCTTTTGCCGCGCAAGCGGCACATCCCGGTGCGCCTTAAGAAACTCGCAAAACCGGCGCTTGCCAAAGGGGAACCGCAAAGGCCCACCCACCTGATCCACCAACCCGTCCGTCAGACAATAGTAGCGCGCGCCCTGATCCAACGACAAAACATGATTGATAAACGCGGTGTCCGGCGGGGTACGCACATAGCCCACCCCGTGCCTGCTTCCACGTATCTCCCGCACCTCGCCTGCCGCGTCCTGAACAAACAACGAACTATGGGCTCCGGCAAAATGCAACGCGCGTCTTTCCGTGTCCACAAACACCATGGCGCAATCCATGCCATCGTCTGAAAGCGCGCTTTCCCTATCCTGCGCCAGAGCGCCGCGTATGGCGATATTCATAGCGGTCAGCACCCCCGCCGGATCACCGCGCATGGACTCCACATCCTGCCGCTCGAATAGAGAATGGACAATCAGCGTCATAAACGCGCCGGGCACTCCATGCCCCGTGCAATCGAGCACCGCCACAAAAAAACCACCCGCAACGCGCTTCACCCAGTAGGCGTCGCCCCCTACGGTGTCGCGTTGTTCCCAAAGTAAAAAATGTTCAGGAAATACCGCGTTAAATTCTTCTTGCCGGGGCAAAAAAGCATTTTGAATAAGGCTGGCGTATTCTATGGACTCCACAAGCCGCGCCCGGGCCGCACGCAAATTCTGCATGGCACCGTTCAGCGCCTGCTGGCGGCTATCGATGATGTGTCCTATCCAAAACAGATTGTACCGCAGGGTTTGGAGCGGGTCTTTGCCCTCCGGTTCCGGCGGGGGAGACGAGAACGGGGTCAGGTTTCCCTCTTTCATCAACTCGCACAGACCATTCAATTCCCGGACGGTGCGCAGCGCCACCAACTCCGCAAAAAGATGCGAAAGCGGTACCAACAGCACAAAGCCCGCCGCAATCCACGCGGCAAGAAAGTTATTCAGCGACCGCCCCGGCAGCGACTCCGCCACAAGCAGGAAGCACAAAGGGCAAAGCACAAGGCACACTATCAAAATAACCCGCATGCGCGTGACCGTGCGGATGGAACTGATCCAACAATTTTTCCCGCCCTTCCGGCGAAAAATTCGCTGCGCCACTCTCCCGGTGCCCCCGCTGGTCATGCGGCACCTCCCCCAGCCAACGGCTCCGGCGCGAGCGTGCACTCCACCCGGCAATCCGGTCCGGGATAGCGTTCCACTCTGTTTCGCCCGCCTTTTTTAGCGGCGTACAAGGCCACATCCGCACGCTTCAGCACGGTTTCAAAGTCCATGCCCGCATCGCCCGTAGCGGTGGTGCAGCCAATGGAAACCGATACCCGAACCGTTCCCTGCTCAATAGGTATCCGCTTTTCCGCAATAGCGGCCCGGATGCGTTCCGCGATAATTCCCGCTTCTCGGCAGTCGGTTTCCGGCAGAAAGACCGCAAATTCTTCGCCTCCTATGCGGGCAGGCCGGTCGTGCAGCCGAACCGTCGAAGACATCAATGTGCCAATCTCTCGCAGGGTATGGTCCCCCACCACGTGCCCCCACGAATCGTTGACGCATTTGAAGTGGTCCACATCCAGCAGCAAAAGAGAAAAGGGCCTTCCGGTGCGGCATGAGCGGGAAAGTTCCTCACCAGCCATTTCCATAAACTGACGGCGGTTATCCAGCCCTGTCAGGGCGTCTGTCCGCGCCATAAGGGCCAATTCATCATTAAGTCCGCTCAGTTGCGCCTGCATGCGGTCGCCCATGGTTACAAGCCGCCGCGATTGGCGCAGCAGCTTGCGGGCCACCTCAAGCAGTTCGCCAAACGGCGCTTCCGCCGCGGTGCCACGCAGTTTACCGGCAAGCAGAACAGCCGCCCGCTCTATGCACTCCTCTTCTTTTTGAAACATGATTTTCCCCACCCCCGTAGATGTGTGTCCTCCTCATATTGATTTTGAAAATCAAAATCAATAAAAAAACCTAAAAAACGGTTCCGGGGTCACCGAAACCGTTTTTGTTTCATGGGCAGTTAGTCCTCGCAGCAGCCACCTTCGTCCGGCTCCAGTTCGTCTCCGTCCACAGCGTCACGCGGTGTCGCATCCAGAGAAGAAAGGCCCAGCCTCTCCCGACGCGCCGCTTCCTGTTTGCGTTCGCGGGTACCTAGCGAAGCCAACTCGACAAGGTCTTCCATCCCTTCCTGATGCCGGCAGAAGATAAGGAAGCCGGTGTGCGCCACCATGCGGTCATTGGGCCGCAGACGGTCTGGAACGGTTTTCCAACCGCGCAGGAGCAGCTCAGTAACTTCCACCTCGTCAAAAGGCCCCTTTTCCAGCTCCACCAGCAGACTGGAAACTTGGTCAATGGTGGGCACCAAGAAGCCGCACACCCCGCCGGGCCGGATAGCTCCGGGGATATGCCGCACATATTCCCACGGGGTGCGCACGTCTAGAAACAACGCGTCCGCATCCCGCACTAAAAATCCGTTGGCAATGTCATGGTGGTAGAGGGTTACATTCTGCCCCACCCCCGCCCAGTCCAGATTGCGACGGCAAAGATTCATAAATTCTTCACGCGCTTCGTGGGTATGCACCTCTCCCCTGTCTCCGGCAAACCAGCTCAGGGCAAGCGTTAAACTGCCGGAACCAGAACCGGCCTCAATAATGCGGGTGCCGTTCCCCACCCCCAGCTTCATGCAAATGTAGCCGATATCTTTGGGGTATATGACCTGAGTCTGGCGCTTCACACCTTTCACCAGATCGTGCAGAGTGGGTCGTTGCACCCGATACGGCTTGCCCTTGTGCGTGCGCACAACAGCACCGTATCCAGCCGCCATGATGTCGGCCATCGTCAACAGCCCGTCCGTACCGTGGATGTCGTTGTCCGGCTCCACGCGGCGCATGTAGCGCTTGCCCCTAGGGCTAACGAGCAGGACGAGGTCGCCTAGCTTTGGCATGTGTATTCCTCCATAATGGTGCATGGGGCCGTACTGTGCATTGCGCCCGCCTGTCAAGATTTGCTCTTTTTCCACCCGGCAGACCCGCTTGCTTTTTTTCAAAAAACCCGGTTTCATGCGCCTCTTTCCCGCTCCCGGCAGAAAAAGAATGCGGGTGCGACGAAATAATCGTGTTGTTTTTGCACTATGTGCGTTATATTACCGCGGATATGATCCATATGGATCACACACCGTGACAAGGACAGCGTAGCAGCATGGCGTTCTCATATCTTTTCGGACCAGTTGCCTCCGGGCGGTTGGGCATGTCGTTGGGGCTGGACCTGCTGGGCAGGCGAGTATGCTCCATGGACTGCCTGTACTGCGAAGTAGGCAGGACCGAAGAGATGACTGTGCGCCGTGCGCCTTACGTGCCTGCCCGCCTTCTGCTTGCGGAATTGGAGCAATGGCGGGAAGAAAATACCAAATTTCCCGACCACGTGACACTGGGAGGCGAGGGCGAACCTTGCCTGAATAGCGAAATGGAAGCCATTATCCATGGCTGCCACCGCATTCTGCCCGGCGTTCCCGTGGCCGTTCTTACCAACAGCACATTGCTGGCCGATGAGGCCGTGCGTGGGGAATTGGCGCTGGCGGATGTGGTACTGCCCTCGCTAGATTCGTTGGTGGAGCACGAATTCAAGACGTTGAATCGCCCCTGCGGGGGGCTAAGAGCCAAAGACATTGCGGAAGCGCTGTTGCGGTTTCGCCATATGTTTCATGGCGGCATTTTTTTAGAAATACTACTGGCGCAGGGCATTAATGATTCCGAAGAGAACCTTGCCCTGCTTGTGAAGTATGTACAACGGCTCGCTCCTGACCGGGTAGATGTAACCACACTCTCCCGGCCCGGAGCATATGCGGCGGCCCGCGCGGTGGACCGGGATATACTCACCCACTGGTCTGCCATTCTAACGACGGCAGCCGGACTTCCGGCACGCACTGCCGACGGAAAGGGCACGCTGGTGGACAGCGCCTCCCCCGGCTCCGACTTTGGCGGGGGGAAAGATGTTCCGGCGGCAACACGCCCGCATGGAGAGAACCAGTTGGGTAGCGGTCTGATCCCGCGCCGGGACCAAGCCACCGCCACAGACATGGTGGCGCGCTCATTGGAACGACGCCCGCAAACCGCCTCTCAGTTGGCCCATTCTCTCGCGTTACCCCCGGAACAGGTGGATGCGGCGCTCTCCCGGCTTCTGCTCGACGGTGTTGTACACCGCGTGGGAAGAACCGGAATGGAAACGCCAACAGACTCCGCACGGACCGACACCGCTGAGCCGTTTTACTCTTGCCAGTAACCCCGTGACGCCCGCAACGGCACGGCAAACATATTTTGTGAGGACATCATGAGCACCCCACGCAAGGGCAAACGCAAACTGTTTATCAGTGTGCTGCCCGGAGAACAGGTAGAGGTGGCTCTCGCCGAGGAAGGTTCCGTACAGGAATACTACGTGGAAATGGTCCATCAGGCGAAGACCAAGGGCAACATCTACAAAGGCACCATCAACAATATAGACACCAATCTTCAGGCCGCATTTGTCAATTACGGCGCGGAGAAAAACGGGTTCCTTCAGATAGACGAAGTACACCCGGAATATTACAACGCCCCGCACGATCCCACCAAGGGCCGCAAGTATCCGCTTATTCAAAAAGTGCTCCGCGCGGGAATGGAAGTGTTGGTGCAGGTGGTCAAGGAACCCACAGGTTCCAAAGGCGCGTTTCTTACTTCCTACCTCTCCCTGCCGGGTCGGTTTCTGGTACTCACGCCGGGCCGTGACCAGATAGGGGTTTCCCGTAAAGTAGAGGACGATACGGAACGCCAGCGCCTGAAAAAGCTGCTGGAAGGACTGGACCCCGGCGAAAATCTTGGCGTTATCGTGCGCACGGTAAGCGTGGACCAGCCTAAAACAGCCCTGCAACGTGACCTCAGCTTCCTGAAACGCCTGTGGAAGGACGTGCGCAAAAAAGCGACCACCGAACCGTCCCCCAGCCTTGTCTATCAGGAACGCGACCTCGCCACCCGCTCCATACGCGACTACCTGACCGATGACGTGACAGAGGTGTGGGTGGACGATGATCCCACAGCAAAAGCGGTGGAAGAGTTCGCCGCGCTGGTGTTCCCCCGGCGCGGATTACAGGTACGCCTGTACAATGCCACAGACATTTCCCTGTGGGAGCGCTACAACCTGCAAAAGCAGATTGAGCAAATTTATTCACGCGAAGTGACCATGCCCTCCGGCGGCAGATTGGTTTTCGACCAGACAGAAGCGCTCATGGCGGTGGACATCAACTCCGGCAAAATCGCGGGAAAAACCAACTTTGAAGCCATGGCCCTGAAGACCAACATGGAAGCCGCCGCCACCATTGCCCAGCAACTCAAGCTACGCGACATTGGCGGACAGGTGGTTATTGACTTTATTGAAATGCGCGACCGCAACCACGGACGCGAAGTGGAAAAAACACTGCGTCAGGCCATGAAAAATGACCGCGCCCGCCATGATGTGGGGAAAATGAGCCGGTTCGGGCTGCTCCAAGTGGTCCGCCAGCGGCTCGGCTCTTCCGCGTTGTCGATAAGTTCGGAACTCTGCCCGTGCTGCGGCGGTTCCGGCACCCGCCGCAATATGGAATGGCAAGCCTTGCAGGCGCTCAAAGAAATTCTGCAACGGCTCACCCATGGCAAACACAATGGCCTCCTGCGCTATGAATGCAACAGCGAGCTTGCCCTCTATTTGCTGAACCACAAACGCGAACGCCTTTTCGAGATGGAACACCGGTTCGATTTGCGTATCGAAGTCACGCCCCAGAAGGACTAGGCATGGCCCGTGTTCTGCTGCATATGTGCTGCGGCCCCTGCGCCATCGCGCCCGCACGCAAATTGCTGGAAGAAGGATTTGAGGTAACGGGGTTCTTCTGGAACCCCAACATCCATCCGCTTCAGGAATACCTGCGAAGACGCGAGGCAGCGGCGGAAGCCGCGCAACGTCTGGGTATATCCGTTATCTTCAAAGATGACGAATACGACCCGCGCCAATGGTTTCGCGCAGTCAGCTTCCGTGAAGAAAACCGTTGCTTCCACTGCTATTCCCTGCGACTGGAACGCGCGGTGAGCATTGCCCGCCGTGGTCACTTTGACTACGTGACGACATCCATCCTGTACTCCAAGCATCAAAAGCACGAGATGGTCCGGCAACTAGGAGAAGATTTGACCGCCGCAGGCTCCGTGCGGTTCCTGTACCGGGACTTTCGCGAAGGATGGACCGAAGGCATCACCGTTTCCAAAGAATGGGGCCTTTACCGGCAGCAGTATTGCGGCTGCCTGTATAGTGAAGGCGAGCGCTACGCACGCGAGTTGCAGGCTTTGAGCGGTAAAAAGTAGCACAGTTTTCCGGCGGAAAGACGCCCCGGCCCGGAGCGGCCTCCGCCCTGCCCTTGAGCACTCCACAACACACAAAACAGGCACCGGCTTACTGCTGGTGCCTGTTTCTTATCAGCTCTCCGCAAATTCGGCGGGCCTCCGCCCTCAGCTTTCCCCTCATTTCACGCAAGCTTGCCTCCCACACAGTGCGGACGCCGCCCCCTTGGTGCCGTTTTTCGCTCTTCCCCGCACCCCGAATCACCGGTCCCTTTCCGGCATGTGGAACCGTCTCCTTACCCCGCGACGGAGCAAACCAACCCCTGCCTGATCCCCCTCCCTGAACCGGGGCGCTGTAACATTTTGTCACGCGTTCCAGTTTGGTATTCTCTCTCCGCGCTTCCGCTGGTATGCTCACGTACCACCAAGGTGGGTATATACGCATTCGACAACGGACAGACACCATGCCAACCATTCTCATCATTGACGACGACGAAGAGCTTTTCAATCTTTTAGAGGATTACCTGAAAGACGAAGGGTATTCGTGTGTCTACGCGGCGGTTCCAGAGGACGGCCTGCGAAAGATTCGCACACAACCGTTTGACGCTATTGTGCTAGATGTGATGCTGCCCGGAATAAACGGGTTTGAGGTATTGCGGCGCATTCGGGCGGACGAACGCCATTCCGCGCTGCCCGTAGTTATGCTGACCGCGCGAGGAGAGGAAATTGACCGGGTGGTGGGGCTGGAAATGGGGGCCGACGACTATCTGGGAAAGCCGTTCAGCCCCAGAGAATTATCCGCGAGGATCAAAGCCATTTTACGGCGAACTGCTCCGAATAAGCCAGAAACACAAACCACCCCTGTGCAACAAATAGAAGATATTATCATTAATCCTGCGTCGTTGTGCGTTGTCATCCATGACGTTCAAAAAGAACTGAGCATTTCCGAACTGCGCCTGTTAACCAATCTAGTTCAGAATATCGGCAACGTTGTCACGCGGGACTTTCTCTACAAAACAATCTTCGGACATCAGGCATATCCCATGGATCGCAGTCTGGACATGCTGGTGAGCCGCCTGAGGAAAAAACTCGGTCCAAGACCGGACGGCGGAGAGCGCATAAAAGCCGTGCGGGGGGAAGGATATATGTATCTGTTGTCAGGTGACCATAATGAACGTGCGTAACCTGCTGGCGGCAACTCCGCTTTTTTGGAGAATGAATTTTTTTATCGTGGCGCTGCTTCTGTTTGTCGTCGGCTTGGTTGAAGTTATTCTGGAGCCTCTGGCTTCCACCATACTCATCGACCTCTATGGCGAATTCCAGCCGTGGCACGAAATGGTCATCTGGGTAGTCAGCATATTGCTCCCCGCATTGGCGTGCAGCTACATCCTGTCCAGAACTCTTTCAACTAAACTGGAACAAATGGCACGCGTGTCCAAATCGCTGGCACGTGGGAATTTGCATGCCAGATTCTCTGTTACCGGCAACGACAAAGACGCCTTTGACGTTCTGGCACAAAATTTTAACAACATGGCTGAATCCATAGAAAAACAAATGAATAACGAGCGCAGACTGCTCGCGGATATATCTCACGAACTGCGCTCTCCGCTCGCCCGTATGACCATTGTCGCCGAATTATTGCCCCGCCGAGACGGCCCGGAGGAAAGAGCGAATCTTATCCTCAGGCTGACGAAAGAAATAACGAGAATGAACGAACTCGTTTCCCTGTTGCTGACTCAGGCGAGGGACAAGTTCCTCTCCCACGACACCAGCGAATCTGTTCGGGTGGACGATATCTTGCGGGAGCTCGCCAAAGATTTCGCCTTCCAGGGCGAATCTCATGGCAAACGAGTGGAGATAGCTGTCCGCAATGACCTCTCCGTCATAGGCAAGCCCCTTCTGCTACGGCGCATGTTCAGCAACTTGCTGTCCAATGCCCTGTTTTACACACCGGCAAACGGAAAAATCGCTATCTCCGGCGGAATTACGGACGGAAAGATCGTCGTGACCATCCGCGATTACGGGCCCGGTGTTCCAGAAGAGCAATTGGAAGACATTTTCCGGGCATTTTACCGCGTTGACAGTTCCCGCGCCAGAACCAGCGGCGAGGTGGGGCTGGGACTGGCTCTTGTGCGAGAAGCGGTTATTGCGCACCATGGTTCGGTTGAGGCGGAAAACGCCACGCCGGGCCTGCTGGTTACTGTCTGCCTGCCATTCCATAGCACGACCGACGCATAGCATGTTCCGCCGCGCCCCCTGCGCTCTCCTCCGTAGCGGCATGGACCGTCCGCTCCTCTACCCGCTCGCCTTTGTGGCGTGTATTGCGTTGGAAGGTTATCTGCCCTTTGACCGTTTTTTCCAGCGGATATTTTTCACCAACGGCACATGGATACTTTCCGACACATTTCACACCAAGTGGAAGCTTTTTCTCTACACTGGTCCTAAAATACTCGTCACTGGCGTGGGCTGCGCCTGTCTTCTTGCTCTGGCTGTTGCGCTCATGCGCGGCACGTCTCCCCCATGGAAAAAACCGGCGCTGCTTATCGCTCTGAGCATTGTGCTTATTCCCCTTCTCACCGCCTCCATGAAAGCCGTAACCGGAGTCTACAGCCCCGTGGACCTTTCCCCGTATGGTGGTTCCCATCCGCACATCGGATTTATAGAACAGCTCTATCGCTTCGGGCACCCCGCCGGGGGCCGCAGCTTTCCAGCCGGACACGCCAGCGGCGGATTCGCGCTCATGTCACTGTGTTATTTGCCTGCGAGCAGCAAGGTACGAAACGTCCTGTTCTACGCGGGGCTGTCGGCAGGTTGGCTCATGGGGCTATACCAGATGGGCAGGGGAGAACACTTTATGAGCCACACTCTCGCCACTCAGTTTCTGGCGTTGACGATACTTTCCCTGCTTGCCAGAGCTTTGCGCATGCGCTGAACCAAACGCCATTACACTTGGTTACATTCATACAACCTTGCATTACCGAGAACCGTGTATCCGCTCTTGTTGACAGAGACGCCCCGTAAGAGCGCTCTGACACCTAATCTCTGGAGCGGATATGAATACAGAAATAACACGGCGCGCGGTGTTCTCGCGTCTGCACTGTTTGGCGTTGCTTTCCACCGTATTTATGGTGAACAACATAGCGATTCGACTTGTTTTTTTACTTACGTTTCCTGAAACGGTCCCCGTTTCCCCGGAAGCCGTCCTGAGCCTCGGAAAGGGAATCATAAACGATTTGGCGACACTGCCGTTCGTGCTGTTCTTCCCTTCCCTGCTACTGCTTCTCCCGACAACCCGTTTTTTGCAAACCCGCGCCGGAACTCTCTATATAACCTCCCTTTCCTTCCTTTTTTCATCATTCGTTATCACCACATCATTCGCTGAATTTTTCTTCTGGGATGAATTTGGCTCCCGATTCAACTTCATCGCCGTTGACTATTTAATTTATACAACAGAAGTTATTAGAAACATTATTGAATCATATCCGCTAGTACCACTGTGTATACTTATCTTTTTTATGGCATCTGCAACAACGCTGTGCATTTACACATGCATACAGTATAAAAAAATATTCTTCATATCCAATGCACGCACACACAGTTTACAATCAAGAGTCTCTTTCATAGGGGCTTTAAGTGCAGCATCCTTAATCATATATATGTTTTTTTCACCTATTTGTGGAAGTCAAAGCAGATTCTGGAATGAATATGCAAAAAACGGATTATATGAGCTGTTTTCCGCATACCGCAATAATCAACTCGACTACCGGGCCTTTTACAAAACCATGGATACTGATGCCGCATTTTCCATATTACGCGGCGACATCCGGGACGCCAGCGCAGACGTTGCCCCGCCTCAGGGACCGAACATGCTGCGCGCCGTTGACGCTATCCCGCCAGAAAAAAAGCCTAATGTTGTGGTTGTGGTTATGGAAAGCATGGGAAGCAAGTGGTTCGGAGAATACACGCCCAACCTGACGGCACTTGCCAACGAAGGGCTTTCCTTCACCAACATGATGTCCACAGGAACCCGCACTGTTAGGGGGCTGGAAGCCATTATGCTCAGTATCCCCCCCACGCCGGGCAACTCCATTGTCCGCCGACCAGATAACGGCGGCCTTTTTAACCTTGGCTCCGAGTTCAGGAAAAAAGGATATGACCTGTCATTTCTCTACGGGGGGATTGGTTTTTTTGACAATATGAACGCGTTTTTCGCCGCCAACAACTATCAGGTGACAGACAAATTGGGGTTTGACGCCGCAAATACGTCATTCTCAAACGCGTGGGGACAATGCGACGAGGACCTGTACGCGCAAGCGCTAATGCAGGCGGACACCAGCTATGCGGCGGGCAAACCGTTTCAGCAAGTCTTGCTAACGACCTCCAACCACAGGCCGTTCACGTATCCTGAAGGAAAAGTCTCGCTGAAATCCGGTTCTGGACGCCGGGGAGCTGTTCAGTATGCGGATTACGCCATAGGGGAATTCATAAAGAACGCCAAACAAAAGCCGTGGTTTGACAACACCATATTTGTTTTTGCTGGCGACCACCCCTCTTCCATAGCGGGAAAAACAGAAGTGCCCGCAACCGCCTATGGTGTGGTCTGCATTATGTACGGTCCCCGTTTTTTCAAACCGGAAACCGTCACCACGCTGTGCAGCCAAATTGATATCGCGCCAACACTGCTCGCCAGCCTTGGCTGGGGGTATACATCCCAATTCTTCGGAACCAACGCCCGCACGTTACCTCAACAAGACGGCAGGGCTTGGATTTCGACATACCAACTGCTGGGCCTAAGAACCAATGACCGTTTGGCCTTGCTCAGGCCCACGGGGGAGGGCACCGTCACTTCCTTCGTCCAGACGCCGCCGGATACCAAGGTATCTCTGCCGGACATTTCTTTACCAAAGACCTCTTTATCGGACGCCGCCCTGCTAAACAAAGCCGTCGCGTCATATCAATGCGCGTATGACCTCTTTACACAAGGCAAGCTCAAGGAACGCGTTGTTTCCTCATATATTGCCCCGGCACGCCTGCCCGCGCCCGCCCCGAAAACGCCCCAGACCGGCAGGTCTGGTCAGGCCACCAGTGCCAACTCTTCTCAAATCGGCACAGCCCTGCTCCCGTTCCTCTTACGTACCCCCGGCGAAGTGCGATAGTCGCCGCGCGATTGCATATCTCCATGAAACGACCAACATCCATTTTCCTCTGGCTCTGCGCCCTGCTCTTTTTTTCGAGCACATCAAGCTACCTGTACAACTTCCCAATACCGTTTTGGAAAACCGCACCCGGCTCGCAGGACGTGGCATATGACGCCGGAGCAATGCCCGATAACATCGTGCTCACCCCCGCGGCGGATATGAGCACGATGATTTCCATAACGTGGAGGACCGCAGCCAGTGTGCCGAGCGGCGTGGTGCAATTCTTTCCCAACGGCGCGTCTTCCGGGGGAACCTACCAGCAAGCCGCACGGGCCTACCTTTACTCACGGGAGCTGAAGTCCGGCAACCGCGTTGCCTGTTACTCGGCAACCCTTTCCGGGCTGGCACCGGGCACAACCTACCGCTACCGTGTCGGCAACGTGCAGAAGAACGCGTGGTCCGACTTCCGCACCTTCACCACAGCGCCCGCGGGTTCTTCAACGCCATTTTCCTTCATCTACTTTGGCTCCCCCCAAACAGACCCGAAAGCATTTGGCGCAATGCTGGAAACACTGGAGAAACGGCACCCCGAAACCGCGTTTTATATGGCTGGGGGGAATATGGTTGCCCATAGCGAGCAACGCAATCTCTGGGACGGATTGCTGCTGCACGCGGGAAGCGTGTTTTCCCGCAAACCTGTCGCTCCTGCCATGGAACCTTACCCCATTTTAGCGGACCGGACAGGGGAAAAAACCTTTTCTGCGTATTTCACCCTGCCCTTACGGAAGAGCCAGCACGCCAAGACGCCCAAGGGGTACGGATTTGCGTATGGCGGAGCATATTTTATCGTCATAAACGCCCAAGCGTCAGATATGGACACTCCCAGTGCATGGCTGGAAGAAGAGCTGAAACAAATCAAATCGTCCGTCTATTCGCCCAAGATACTCATGCTTCGCACTTCCCCAACGTCCGTGGCGCGGGGAGTTCGTCCCACTTCTCCACCGGAAACGCGGGCAGCCCGCATGCCCGTTACGGGTGTTGACGTGGTGCTCTCTGGTCGCATGCAACGCGGTGGAGCCATAGCGCTTCCGGGCACCGCTGCCCCCTTCTCCCCGGAACAGCCGGACGCCGCTTCCTCCTCTGCGGCACAGCAAACGCGCCGCGCTGCCGCAAAAAGAAAGGGACCGGAACTGAGCACGTATGCCCGTATATCCGTAACCTCCAGCCCCCCGGCTGCATTCCTCGTGCGGTATGAATTGCGTGATGCTGACGGGCAATTGCTTGAGAGTGCTGTCCTGCAAACGCGCGAATAACACCCGTAACACCGCTCTTTGTAACAGCGGACCGATTTTCTGCGCCCATTTTGTGACACTCTATTACATTGGAAACACCTATCATTACGTTTCGTCCCGTATGCAGAGATTGCCGGAGAAATCCGACAAATTCCGGTCTTCATACCTTCTTCACAGTAAAGGACAGCGTCATGCATGGAATACTTCTGACTTCAGCCAAATCGCTTTCCGGCGGCGTGCGGCAAGCCGTATATCTGGCTGAAGGTCTACGGCAAGCCGGGCACGACATATGGTTTGTGTGCCCCCCTTCCGGGAGTACCCGCGATCTTGTTGAATCTCTGGCTATCCGCCACGCGGCACTGCCCTCGTCCCTTTGGAAGACCAACGCCCTTTTACGCGGCCTGATGCCTACGGGAGAGCCTGCCTTTGTGCATGGATTTCACAATCGAGGCGTAAAACTCGTCGCGTATCTCGGCACATATTGGCGGGCACTGGGACTGCCGGTAGCCTGCATCGCCCACCGGGGAGTGACCTCGCGCCCCGGCAATCCCCTGCCATACGTCCTTCCGGGCATTCGCGCGTATGCGGTCAACTCAACAGCCTGTGCTGACACATTGCCGCTGTTCTGGCGGAAAAAACGCTGTCATGTAGTGAATAACGCCATTCCAACCTCACGCATCACCCCCGCGCGCTCCCCGCTGGAAATGCGCACGAAGCTCGGCATTCCCGCCGGAAACCGCATCATAGGAAACGTGAGCAATGACAACCCCCAGAAAGGAACGGGGAGGGCTATTACCGCATTTGCCAACATGGTAAACAGGGCGACCGGGACAAGCGGGGAAAGCCGTCTTCCCGCGTCAACCCTTGTGGTGGTGGGTGTTACCCCGGAGAAATGGATGCCGTTCTGTGAACAACTGGGCATCGCCCACCGGGTCCGGCTCATCCCGCCAGTCGCTCACGTTGCGGATTATATGCAGCTCATGGACGTGCTTATTTTCCCGTCCATGTTCATTGAATCCCAGCCCAATGTTATTCTAGAGGCCGTTGCTATGGGGATTCCTACAATTGCCAGTGATATAGGCGGAATACGCGATTGCATTCCAGATTCGTGCCTTTTTGATCCGCGAAATGAACAAGAAATGACGACAAAGCTTATCGCACTTCTCCAAAACGAACCGTTACTGCGCGACGCTGCGCGCACAAACATCGCGCAGGGGGACAACTACACGATGGAACGCAAAATAGAGCATATGACGCACATTTATGAAGCCGCCCTTGCTGAAGCCGTGTGCCCGCCCTTCTCCAAACGCACCATTTTCACTTTTGCCAAACACCGGGACGTACCGGGCCATTCGTCCTAAATGTAAAAAAAGTGCCTGCGAGGCCCCCTGTGGGGGGCAGTGTCGGTGCGTTCCCTGCCATCATTCCATTCCATACCGTTTGAGCTTGTTGTGTAACGTCGCGCGGGTGATGCCAAGACGCCGGGCGGCCTCGCTCTTGTTATCTTCACATTCACGCAGGGTTGCCATGATGGCCCGCCTCTCCAACTCATCCAGTGAAAGCCCTGCCAGCGCAGGCTCGCCCGTGGCGGAAATAGGAACATCGGTTAACGGAGTATCGCTCAGGTTACGGGGCAGCTCGCGCAAGGTAATGTAGTCGCCAGTGGCGATAATCACCGCACGCTCCATGGCGTTTTCCAGCTCCCGGACATTACCGGGCCAATCATGCCGGACAAGCGCGTCCATGGCCTGTGGCGTGGCACCTTTAATTCCTTTACGGTTTTTTTCCGCGAACCGGCGTAAAAAGAAGTCCGCCAGCAGGGGAATATCGTCCCGGCGCTCCCGCAGGGCGGGCACATGCAAACCAATGACATTGAGCCGGTAATATAAATCTTCCCGGAATCCGCCTGTCTGCACGTCCTGATACAAGTCCCGGTTGGTAGCGGCTACCACACGCACGTCCACTTTCAGCACTGTGTCGCTCCCCACACGCTGAACCTCGCCCTGTTGCAGTGCCCGCAGTAATTTAGATTGTAAGGCCAGTGGAATTTCCCCGATCTCATCAAGGAACAGCGTTCCCCCGTCCGCCTGCATGAACCGTCCCTCCCGACGTTTATCCGCACCGGTAAACGCACCACGCTCATGCCCAAACAGCTCCGATTCCAGCAGCGTTTCCGTCAGCGCGGCGCAGTTTACAGCCACAAATTGTTTGTCACGCCGCTCACTGGCATCGTGCAGGCCATGAGCCACCAGTTCCTTACCCGTTCCCGATTCGCCAAAAATAAGCACGGTGGCGTCCGTGGGCGCAACGGTATGAATCATTTCCTTCAGTTCCAGCATGGCGGTGCTTTTACCGATCATTCCCAGCGGCATTTCGCCTTCCAAACGCTCCCGCAGACTCCGATTTTCGTGCGCCAAACGGGTGTGATCCAGCATTCGGTCAAGCGTGAGCTTGAGCACGTCAAAATCGAGCGGCTTCGTCAGATAGTCATATGCGCCTATCTTCAACGCTTCCACTGCCGTCTCCACGGAAGAATAGGCAGTCATAATCAGTACGGGAATGGCGGGGTTGTATGCCTTAATCGCCCGCAACGCCTCTATGCCGCCCATGCGGACCATGCGGATATCCATAAGCACCGCGTCATACGGACGCTCATGCACCTTTTCCACAGCCACGGTTCCGTCATCCGCCTCATCCACAACGTAGCCCCAACCCCGCAACAGCGTGCGGAGCATGGTCCTATGCGCGGTATCGTCGTCTACAATCAACAAAGTGCTCATGGTGTGTTCCCCGTAACGTTCCGGCTATTCTTCATTATCAGGAGCGGTGGTGGGCAAAAAGATGCTGAACGTGGTGCCATGCCCCCGCCCCTCTTCATCCTGCCCCCACGCCTCTGCGTGCAGAGAAGTATCGGACGGCAGACTTGCCAACGGCGCGGCCACGGCAGAAGCACCAGCCGCAGCGGCGCATGCGGAAACCTTCCCGGTCGGTATCCCGGATACCGTGTGCGACGGGGAAGCGGCAGAAACGGGAGCGCGCACAACGTCACTTGCCCCGGCAGATCCAGACTGCGACATGACCCGCACGGAACCGCCGTGTGCCTCAATAATTTTATGCACAATGGCGAGCCCCAAGCCTGTCCCCTGACTTTTCGTTGTAAAATAGGGGTCAAAGATACGCGCCATGGCCTCCGGCTCAACACCCGGCCCGGTATCAGAAACCGATACCCGCACAAAGGCATCTCCTTCCCGCGCGATACGCAGAGCAAGCGCTCCTCCGGTCGGCATAGCCTCCAGTCCGTTCAAACAAATATTCAACAGTGCTTGGGAGAACCGGTCCGGGTCCAGAGGAACAAGCGGCAGATTCGGTTCGCTCTCCAAAGATAAAGAGACGCCCTGTCCTTGCGCATCCGGGCCAATGAGTCGCAGACAATGCCCAGCCACCGCCGAAATGTCCGTAAACTCGCGCTTCAGGTCCGAGGGACGGGAAAGACTGATGAGGTCAGTGATAACACGGTTAAGCCGGTCCACCTCTTCCACCATAATACGCGCCGCCTCACGGTCCTCGCTGCCTTCGGGGAACCGGGTACCGAAATAGGTGGCATAGCCTTTTATGGAGCTTAAAGGATTGCGGATTTCGTGCGCAACCCCGGCGGCGAGTGAACCAACGGCGGCGAGTTTTTCTTTACGGCGCACCTCGTGCTGGAGCTGGCGAACCTCACTAAGGTCACGCAAAATAAGAATATCCCCCACATGGCTCCCCGGTGAATCCTGTCCCCCGGCCACCACGCGTGCGCCTGTTATACTAAGGGGCAGTTCACGACCGTCCGCAAGGCGGCACTCTGTCTCCGTTTCCGGCATCCGCCCGTTCTCACCCAAGGCGTCTAAAGCGCTGCGCAGGGCTTCCGGCAAAGCCTGTGCAGACAGGCGTCCGCGCACCTCTGAAAGACGAAGCCCCAGTTGCCCTTCCGCCTGCTCGTTAAGGAAGGCAACCCGACCGTCCGGGTCCACTAAAATAAGCCCGTCCGGCAGGCTGGCGATAATTTTGGCGGAAAGCGCCTGCGTGTCCTCCAGCATGCGCCGTGACCGGCGCACATTTTGCGCCCAGAGAAGCGAAATGAACCCGGCAAGCCCCAGCAACAAAAGAATAGAGGCCATAACCAACGTATGCCGCGTATCCTGTTCCTTGGCCCGTTCAAAGGGAGCCACGTCCATACCTACGTAGATAATGGGCGGCGGCGTGTTGGGGGAGGCGAGTATGTTCATGAAGCTCTCGTGACCGCCCATGGTATTCATGTGCCCGCCCATGCCCCGATTTCCAGAAAATTCCATCCGGTGGGTACGGCGCAGGTCATCGCGCCCCATCAGCGGCATGAACTGCCGGTACACCACAAACGCCCGCACCCCGCTCTTTTCCATAATACGCCAGCCCACGGATTCCCCCGCCTCCAACTGGGCCATATCTTCCGATGAAAAAACCACGGCTCCCTGCTGTTTTGTGTCACTATGCGCCAGCACGCGCCCGGCATGGTCGGTAACCATAATGAACAAGATGCCCGGCTGAGCCGCCATTTCCTCCACCAGCACCTGCATGCGCAGTTCGGAACCCACGCGGCTGCGTATGTTTGTGCGGGCACCCGCTTCCAGCGCCTTAATGAGTGACGCCCCCTTCTCTTCCAGAATAACCGCCATCTGTTGCCCATCGCGATCCAAATTATGCAATGTCATGGCGAGGATGATGGTGCCAAGAATCACCGCGCCACCAATAATGAGCCACGGCGAGGCAAACGGGCCGGGGAGGCGTGTTTCGCGGTGCGATTTCATACTTTTGAATTCCATGTTTCCTCTCGCTGACTAAAAAATGGACGGATGAATAAATTTTATACACTCACCACGCTCTGGCTGTACAGAAAATATACACTCCTGTTTCCGCCGCAGCTCGACCATGCGCTCTTCATTGTCAAAAATATTTATAAAATTTCAAATAGTTACAACTTAAAAATCAATCTTGGCACACCCGTTGCTCATAGCAAGACAACACACACATACAAGCAAGACATGCACCAATCATAAAAGGCATGTCTGAAAAACAGGGAGACACCGTACAATGAAAGCTACTCATATCTTCGCCGCTCTTGCCGCCGCTGGCCTTCTTTCCTTCTCCGCATCCGCTTGGGCCGCCGACGCCCCCATGGACCACGGCGCCGGAGCTGGCCAAGCCATGCAGAACTGCTGCGCCATGATGAAAGATAAGGCCAACATGAAAATGGACTGCCCCATGATGAAGATGCACGGCGCAATGCAGCATCAGGGTATGAATATGGGTGCCCAAATGCAGGATTCCATGGCGAGTGCCAATGCTGACCACAGCAACCACGGCAACCGTGACGCACACTCCGCCCAGCCCATGCAGAACCATCAGGGCATGAACCATCAAAACGCGCAGGGCCACTTGGGAACACAGGCACAGTCCAATCATTCCTTGGAACACGCTTTCAATCTCATAGACGGCAGCCGCAACAAATAATCTGACCCAACAATGCGCACGGAGCGCCCCCCCTCTCATCGGGGAAACCACACCTCATTCCCCATAAAGAGCGGGTCAATTACCCGCAATACAGGAACTATTATGAAAACTTCCCGAATTTTCTTCTCTCTGGCTCTGGTAGGCATGCTTGCCCTTTCCGCCGCAGCATGGGCAGGCCCCATCAACAACATGGAAAATCATCGTGGCTCTGGCACCCACATGGCTATGATGAACGATAACAACTGCGGAACCAGCGGGGCCATGTCCGGTCATCAGAAAATGCGTGCCATGGGTTCCCGCCATATGGGCAAAACCGCTCAGGCCGGTCACTTCATGAACGGGGCCACTGGCCCTATGCACGGCACCCCCAACAAATAATGCGACTAACGGTACACGAGTATCGCAGCCCGGCCCCGCATGCCTGCGGAGCCGGGCCACATACCCAAACCAGGCGGGCGCATTCGCCCGCACCACAGGAGAAATAGTATGAAAACCTCTCGCATCCTCTTCTCTCTGGCCATGGTAGGCATGCTTTCCCTCGCCGCCGTGGCGTGGGCAGGCCCCGGTCACAATACGGAAGGCCATGGCGGTCCCGGCACACATATGGGCATGATGAAAAATGGCGGTCACGGCGGGCAAATGATGGGGGGCGGAATGGGTATGTCCGGCGCCGCATGGGACGCTCTCACCCCTGAGCAGCGCGACCGTTACTCCTCCCTGCGCGATGCATATGCCGAAAAAGTAGAACCCATGCGCAGCGATATGTGGGCAAAGCACACCGAATTGGAAGCTCTCTCCAACAACCCCAAAGTGGAACCTTCCTATATTACCAAGCTCGTGCAGGATATGAAGGAACTGGGAGCCAAGATGCGTGCTGAACGCAAAATTTTCGCAGATCAGGTGGAAAAAGAACTGGGTATCCGTCCTTTCCATCGCGGCTTTGGTGACTGCCCCGGCGGAAATTGCGGCGAGGCTCCGGTCAACTAGCCTTTCCGCACGACTCGCCTTATGATTCTCTTACGCCTCCAGCCCCTGCCGGAGGCGTTTTTTGCGTCTTTCTCTTCTCTTTTTGCAAACCCTTGCCAGTGATCCACCGGGTAGAGTATTCTACCCGCTAATTCCCCGTTTTCCCGCCTATGGATGAAATACGGACTGACGTACTGTGCATGTTAATAGGCAGCCATCTGCATAATAAAGAGGAAGATATGACCACGCGCACACACCACATAAGCCCAACGACCGCCCATGCATCTCCTGTTTCAGACGCCATGGTTGCCGCGTTGCGGGATTTCTTTGCCTCCGAAAATGATCAAGAGCTTCGGGAGTCCGTGGAAACCATGGTCCGTTGCCGTCACAACGGAATACTCCCGTTTCCCGGTTCCCTGCCGAAGCAAACCGACACAGACTGGCGACAGGTGGAGTTTGCCTTCAATCGTCTTTTTATCGGCCCCGCCGCTGTACCTGCGCCGCTTTACGCCTCCGCCTACGCGGACGGGCAAGAGCGTCAACTCATGGGCGAGGCCACGTTACAAGCGAGGCGTCTGTATGCGGAAATGGGCTTTTCCATTCCAGATGCCGGCGTAATTCCCGACGACCATCTTGCCTTTGAACTCGATGCGGTGCTCGCCCTGCGGGCCGCCGCGGCGAACCATGCCGAAACTCCCGCCGAACACCAAAACGCCGGAGAAAAGAACGACACCGGCAGCCCCTTTGGCAGGTTCAACTGGTTTGTGACCCATCATATGGCAGCATGGCTGCCCCAATTCATCACTGCAGCACGAGCCTCACTGCCTGAAGATACCGCGCCAGATAGCGCGGAAGCCCTTATTTCGTGGGTACTGGCAGAACTGGAGTGCTGGTTCACCCACGAATGCCAATGGCTTGCCGACCAACAACGCACGCTTTTGGCACCACACAATGAACGAGGAGAAGCGCAATGGCACAACACGAACAACGCCTGAGCAGACGGCGGTTCCTTCAGGGACTTTCCGCTGCCGGGGCGGCATCGCTGCTGCCCTGCCGATTTCTGACCCCTGCGGCACAGGCCGCGGCTCCATTCAACGAAAAAGACTTTCAGGTCTTCCGCAACGCCTGTCCGCGTAACTGTTACGACACCTGCTCCATCAAAACATACGTGCAAGACGGGGTGGTCAAATTTATTGAAGGTGCGCCGGAATCCACCTACACGCGCGGCGGACTGTGTGTGAAGGGATATTCATATCCCCGCCGCATCTACAGCCCGGACAGAATACAGTACCCCATGGTGCAGGAAGGACGTCGCACCGGCAACTGGCGGCGTGTTTCGTGGGACGAAGCCATGGACCGCATTGCCCGCAAAATTCTGGACCTGAAGGAACGCGACGGCAGTCTTCTGGGGCTGGGACTGACAAAGTATTCCGGCAACTTCGGCATTACCAACTACGGGGTTGAGGGCATGATGTCCTCGCTGGGCTATACCACCCGATTCGTAGGCACCCCCTGCTGGCCCGCTGGCATAGACGCCCAAAACTACGATCTTGGCGACATGTGGTGCAACGACCCGGAAGATATGGTTAAATCCCGCTACATCATACTGTGGGGCGGCAACCCGGCATGGTGCTCCGTCCACTCCATGAAATACATTTACGAAGCCAAACGGCGCGGGGCAAAAATAGTGGTGGTTGACCCCGTGCTCACCCAGACCGCTGTAAAAGGCGATGTGTTCTGGCAGCCGCGCACAGGCTCGGACGGCGCGCTGGCGCTGGGCATGGCCCGCCATATTCTGGATAAAGGACTGGTGGACGCCGACTTCGTGAACAACCACTCGGTAGGCTTTACCGAATTCGCCGCCTACCTGCGCGATAACGTGACCGTGGAATGGGCTGCGGAACAAAGCGGTATTCCCGCTGAACAAATCCGTGAAGTGGCGGAAGAGTTCGCCACTGAAAACCCCGCCACCATCTGGATTGGCTACGGTATGCAGCGCCATACCAACGGGGGCGCTTCTGTCCGGTCCATCGACGCACTGGTAGCCATGACCGGCAACGTGGGCAAGGAAGGCGGCGGCGCACGTTACGGTCATCTGCGCACATGGGGCTTCAACTACCATGCGTTAATCCAAAAACAGCCGGAAGGATCTGTGGGCTTTGTGGGAGGGGGCGGTCCCAAGGGCGAATTCGACTTCGCGCAGGGTCAGGCCGCCAGCTATACTGACCGCTCGGTGAACATTAACAAAACCGCGCAGTCCATTCTGGACAGCAGCGATCCCGCCATACGCATGCTCTGGGTATCGTGCAAAAACCCCTTCGCACAGGACTTCGACCGTCCCAAGCTGGAAAAGGCCTTCGACACGCTGGAAATGGTGGTCACCGTGGACCAGTTCTTCAACGAAACGGTGAGTAATTCGGATATTGTGCTGCCCGTGACCACTCTTTTTGAAGAATGGACCGTCAACGCCTCCTACTGGCATTATTGGGTGGGCCTGAACGAACAGGCGGTAAAGCCGCTCTACGAATGCAAGTCCAACATTGAGATAGCTGCACTGCTCTCCAAAAAAATGAACGAGCTTGCCCCCGGTTCCTGCACCTTTCCACAAGAAATCGACACCGAGGAATGGATGGCGCTGGAATTCAATCAGGGCATGTACGACCTGCTCGGCATTACTGACTGGAAAGACCTGCGCAACGGACCAGCCAAGGCGAAAATGCCCTCTTCCGCCGCGTGGAACGACATGAAGTTCGGCACGCCTTCCGGTAAATATGAGTTCCTGTCAGAACTGTGCGCAGAGCACGGACACGCGGCCCTGCCCGCCTATCTGGAAGGCCGCAAGCCATATGACGCCTTCCGGGTGCTAACTCCGCACTCCAAATTCGGCATCCATTCCCAATTCATTAATCTGGACTGGATGCAGGAGTTCGACAAAGAGCCTTACGTTTACATGCACCCGGAAGCAGCCAAGGCCAAAGGCATTGCCGATCTCGACATGGTTCGCGTGTTCAATAAGGTGGGCGAACAACAATGCCGCGTAAAGCTGACGACCAATGTAGCCAAAGACTGCTTGCTTCTCTACGAAGCGTGGTTCGGGCGTGGTACCGACTTTAACGTGCAGAATTTGGTAGATGACGAAGCTGCGGACATGGGCGCTTACAAAACTGGCGCGCCCGGCGTGGCTATTCACGATCAGTTCGCCAACGTGGAAAAGGCGTAAGGGGAAATGACAATGAAAAAACAATATGCTTTCCTAGTGGATGCCGAACGCTGTATCGGGTGCTTCACCTGCGCCATGGCGTGCCGCAACTACTATCATCAGGTAAAAGGCGTGGTATGGCGGCATGTATACCCGCTGAGCGAGCGTATATACCCGCATCGTGAACGCGCGTTCTTCTCTCTTGCCTGCAACCACTGCGAAAATCCGGCCTGTCTGAACAATTGCCCCGCCCACGCTTATACCAAACGAGAAAGTGACGGGGTGGTCATTCACCACCCGGAACGCTGTATCGGCTGCGGCAACTGCATTCGCTCCTGCCCCTACGGCGCACCTGTATATAACCCCGTGGAACGCCGCGCGGAAAAATGCAGCTTGTGTCACGAACGACTGGACGCCGGACTTTCGCCCGTCTGCGTGCAAAGCTGTCCCGTGGAAGCCATTACGCTGGTAGACCTGTCCACACTGGCGCCGGGAAACCAAGAGCAATTCCCTTCCGGGTACCCCCGGAATGAAAAGGTCAACCCGTCTACGCGCTTCATCATGCCCACAGCGCCAACGCTGGTGAGGAGGTAAGCTATGTCCATGGAAATGCCTCTGGTCATATTCACCGTGCTGTCTCAAGCCTCTATCGGCATTGCTCTTATGAGCGCCGTGCGGCGTGTTACCGCCCCCGACACGGGCACCCAACCCCGGCGGGAATGGTGGACCATCACTCTGCTCATGGGAGTGGGTATTCTCGGCTCCCTGTTCCATCTGGGCCACCCGCTGGAAGCTTACAGAGCCTTGGCGCACCTTGACGGAGCGTGGCTCAGCCGCGAAATCCTCGTGGCGGGCATCTTTATCGCTCTGGCAGGATTCGCCGCGCTTATCGCAGACAGGCAGGTTCCTTCCGCGTTGGCTGTGGGGTGCGCCGTGGCTGGTGTGGCTTTGGTTTTCATTTCCGGCATGACCTATGCCCCCCCGGCATTGCCTGCCGTGAACAACGCCCTGCCCACCGCCTTCTTCGGGCTTTCCACGATTTCGTTGGGTGCGGCCTTTGGCTCGTGGTTCGTGCGGGACTCTTCCCGCCCCATGCTCGCCCGCATCCTTACCGCCACGCTGGTCGCCGCGCTGGTTCTTGGTCTGACCATACCATGCGTGTGGCTGTCTGGTGGTGAAATCATGCGGCGTACAGGCATAGCGTGGATGCAGTCTCCCCTGTACTGGGGGCATATTGCCGTCACCGCAGCCGCGCTGGTTATTACGTTGCGCAACCGCGACATTCCCCGCTGGCTGGCACCGCTTCTTTTGCTGGGCGAGCTTGTCGGTCGTGCTGGATTCTTCGCGGACACGATTCACACAGCGTCGAACATGGGCGGTCTGTATTAACCCGCAAGCCCCGCAACACCTTCTTCCCCTAACGCGCCAAATAGCGCGACAGGCCACCATAAACCTACAGGGCAGGCACCGGAGCGCTCCGGTGCCTGCCCTTCTCTGTTGGGATTTTCTTGACAAGCCGCCCGATGCCTTGGAATGTCGCCATACATTCCAGCGTTGAGGAGATGCGTATGTATAAAGTTGTCGTTTCGTTTCTCGGTCGCGACTGCCCCGGCATCGTTCACGCGGTAGCCAGCCTGCTCAATGAGTTGGCCTGCAATATCGACGAGGTGAGTCAGACCATCCTGCACAGCGAATTCGCGGCGATAGTCATCGCTGATGTGCCGGACTCCCTGCCGCTGGACACGCTGCACACCAGCTTGGAAGCTGGATTGCGGAAACGTGGGGTAGACCTTGCCGTCACCACCCGGCTGTTTGACGGTTCTGTATGGGATGACGGTGACACCGAGCCTTTTGTGGTTTCGGTGGACGGCCCGGACAGACCGGGACTTATCGCCGGTATCACCGGTATTTTTTCACGGCACAAGGTGAACATTGAAAACCTCAAAGCGCTCATGCCCGGCGGCGCGGGCAGCGATCATGCTCTCATCGTATACGAGGTAGCCGTGCCCGCAAGTGTGGACACAGCCCAACTTCGGAAAGAACTGAACGACGAAGCGATGGCGCTACAAGTTCGAGTGAGCATGCAACACCGCGATATCTTTGAGGCCGTGCACCGGGTGCAACCAGTTTAGCACCTCACACCCCCAATTTTATAAGGAACCACAACTATGCTGACGGATCGCGAAGTACTCAGCACACTAAGCATGCTCCGTAACGAGCATCTGGACGTGCGCACCGTCACTCTGGGCGTGAGCCTGTTCGACTGTGCCAGTGACAACTTTGACACCTTTGCGGACAAAGTCCGAACCAAAATAGGCCGATATGCGGAACGGCTGGTAGCCACCTGCGACGAAGTGGGGGACAAGTACGGCATTCCCGTGGTCAACAAACGCATCAGCGTCAGTCCCATGGGCGTGGTGTGCGCATCTTTCTCTCCCGAACAGATGGTCCGCGCCTGCAAGGTGCTGGATGACGCAGCCAAAACAGCGGGCGTAAACTTTTTGGGCGGGTTTGGCGCACTGGTGGAAAAGGGCATGACCAAAGGCGATAGGGCACTTATCGATGCCTTGCCGGAAGCACTGTCCACAACCGACTGCGTATGCTCCTCCATTAACGTGGCATCTTCCCGTAGCGGCATAAACATGGACGCAGTGGCGTTAATGGGACAAACCATCAAAGCCGTGGCGGAACACTCCGCTGACCGGGATGGTATAGGCTGCGCCAAGCTGGTAATCTTTGCCAACATCCCGCAGGATGTGCCTTTCATGGCGGGAGCCTACCTAGGGGTTGGCGAACCGGAAGTGGTCATCAACGTGGGGGTTTCCGGCCCCGGCGTGGTAAAAAAAGCCATTGACCGCGCCATGGAGCACAACCCCAACCGCACAATCAGCGATATTGCCGAAGTCATCAAGCGCACCGCCTTCAAGGTGACACGCGTGGGGGAAATTATCGGCAGCGAAGTGGCAAACCGCCTTGGTCTTCCCTTCGGCGTGGCGGACCTCTCCCTCGCTCCCACCCCGGAAGTCGGCGACTCCGTGGGCGAAATATTCCAAAGCATGGGACTTTCTTCCATAGGTGCCCCCGGCTCCACCGCCGTGCTGGCTATGCTCAACGATGCCGTCAAAAAAGGTGGCGCATTCGCTTCTTCCCACGTGGGCGGGCTGTCCGGCGCATTCATTCCCGTGTCGGAAGACTCCAGCATTGCCGCAGCAGCAGCATCCGGTGCCCTCAGCATGGAAAAACTGGAAGCCATGACAAGTGTCTGCTCCGTGGGACTGGACATGATCGCCGTGCCCGGTGCCACCTCTGCCTTCACACTTTCCGGCATTATTGCGGATGAAATGGCAATAGGCATGATCAACAGCAAAACCACCGCAGTGCGTATCATCCCCGTGCCCGGAAAAACCGTGGGAGACAGGGTAAGTTTTGGCGGCCTGCTGGGTGAAGCGCGCATTATGGCCGTTCCCGGCGGCAACGCCGAAGGCTTTATCCGCCTTGGCGGACGCATTCCCGCGCCCATT
The DNA here is from genome assembly GCA_023460395.1 of Pseudomonadota bacterium. Lineage (GTDB taxonomy): Bacteria > Desulfobacterota > Desulfovibrionia > Desulfovibrionales > Desulfovibrionaceae > Halodesulfovibrio. The sequence continues at coordinate 281,748 of JAEWQB010000024.1, forward strand.
CATAGTCTGAAAAACTAACGGGGAAACAAAGAGCGGCAGGCAGAAGGCACGCCTCCGGCGACCGAAGGGCGAGCCGCCCTGAATTTCCGTAACGTGCAAAAAATATCCTCCCCACGCGCCCGAACAGTGCTGCGGGACGACAGCAAAAACAGGCGCCGGAGAGCACTCCGGCGCCTGTTCGCATTACTTCCTCAAACTCCCCCGTACCGAGGCCGCAGCCGGAAAACGGCAGATCTCGCGGGCGCAGGGGGAGTATCTCCCCCTGCTCCCCGGAGAACCCTCCCCTGCCAACGGGAAAAGCCCCTTACGGGGCCTTTCGGGTGCCGGTGTTACCGGCTAAGGGAGTAGGGAGTACATGAGGAGGAGTGTCGGCTACTGCGTAGCCTCCGGGCTGATGTGGCGCGTCTGAATGCGGCAGTGCGCCAGCCACCACTGTGTCATCGCATGCACGGCCTGCTGCCGCGAGTACGGCTGCGCGACCAGATGCGGCTCTATGATGTCAATCATGGCAGTATAGGCCTGATTGGTAGCGGGGGAAATCGGGGTGCGAACTGGTTTCATATCGGCTCCGTTGAATCCGTTGAATCCGTTAGGTCCGTTAGCTCCTGATGTTGCGCAGAATAAAGCAGAGACTGTGCCAACAATATTTATTATATTATTTAAGCATATTATGCGAACACACTTTGGGTTGTGCAATCGCAGGAGTGCAAGAAACGGGTTGCACAGTGTGCATGGTTTTGCACGAACACGCTGCAACCTTGCGTGCGATGCCTGCATGGCGTAGAACGTATTCCCTAAAAATCATGCACAGTTTTCAGGAGACGGCATGGATTCCTCGGCCCTCAAACCAAACGCCACACGTACGGTGCCCCCCATCATAGAGCTGACCAAACTGGTGGTCGCCCGTGCGCTTTTTTCCGGTGCCACCGTGATAGACGGAACTGTGGGCAACGGGCATGACACGCTCTTTCTGGCCCAACACGTGGGGGAAGGGGGGCAGGTCTTCGGCTTTGATGTGCAAAGGCAAGCGATAGAAAACACGCGCGGCCTGCTCCGTCAGTCCGGCATGGAACAGCGGGTAACACTCTTTCTTGCCGGACATGAGCGTATGAAAGACTTGCTGCCCGATGACGCGAAGGTGGACGCCGCCATGTTCAATCTCGGCTATCTGCCCGGCAGTGACAGGAAAATAGCCACGACAACGGAAACCACTCTGTGCGCCCTGCATACGCTGTTGCCCCTGCTGCGGATACACGGCATTATCACCGTACATATTTATACAGGTCATCCCGGCGGGCTGGCAGAAGGCAATGCCGTGCTCGACTGGGCACGCACGCTGCCATGGGAAGCATGGCGCACGGCCTCATACAGCTTTTGCAACAAACTCTATAATGGTGAAACACTGCTTCTGCTGGAACGCCTCCAGTAACAGTGCGGCCTTGAGGAGACAGTACATGACGGCGAACGCAGACCCAACGGTATGGCCCGACCCTTCGGATACCGATCTCTGGGAGGCCGTGCGCGCGGACATCACGCACGCCTACCCTGACAGATTTTCCGAAGCGTACATTCGCGACGCTTTTGAGCGGACCTGCGCGAAATACGAAGACTACGTGCCACGTTCCCGGTTTCTAAAAAAGGTACGCATGGCCTGTTTGTGGGACCGCCCGCTTGTGCCCAACGAGATCCTGTTCCCTGACCGTTTCCCCGAAAAAAAGTAGTGGGCGCGGCCCGTGCTGCCCGCCACGCCTCTCGACAATACCGCAACGACAACGCAGTAATAGCGCAACAATAACACAATCTACCCTGCGGTTTTCCCTAACTGGCCCGTAGCGGAGCCATCCCATCCCGGCGGTTTTTTATGACGCATCGCAAAATTTCCGTCATCGTTCCCACGTACAATCAGGCCCAGTATCTGGGGGCGTGTCTGGATTCCCTGTGGTTTCAAGACTATCCCGAACTGGAAATCATTGTGGTGGCCGATCCGTCCCCGGACGATACCGCCGCCGTGCTGGATGCCTTTTGTCACGCCGTGGCGCGGGAGACGGTTTCTTTTGCTTCCCGTGTGGAGCCGGATGGCAGCATCAGCCGAACCACACATAAACGGTATACCGCGCAGGGGCGCGAACTGGTGCTCATTCGCCCGGAAAGCCGTCTGGGGCACACGCCCGCCTATAATGCGGGATTCCGTGCCGCCACGGGAGAATATGCCACCTATGTGGCCTCGGATGACCTGTGCCACCCGCACATGCTCTCCGCGCTGGCTGCCCCTCTTGATTGCGACAAGGCGGATTTTGTCTACTCCGACATGTTCATCGTGGACGATGCCATGCGCATTTTGCGAGAATTCCGTCTGCCGGACTACTCCTTCTCCGCCGCCTTCGAGGATTGGTATTTGTGCGGCGTGTCCAAGCTGTACCGCACCAGCCTGCACCGCCAATTTGGATATTTCGACCCCGCATACGTGGCGAACGACCATGAATGCTATCTGCGATTCGCCATGAACGGGGCGCGGTTCTTGCACATTCCCAAGGTGCTCTACTCCGTTCGCTCGCATGAACAACGCGGCGTGGACGTACACAGCGAAGAGAGCATGCGCCGCCTGTTTGGCGAATCGCGCGATCTGGTCTATCAAGCACGGGCGTTTAGCAAACAAAAAAACATGGAATAACACTGTGCTATCTAAAAAATCAAACATCCCCTCACAACGGGGGTGTCTCATCCCGGAGACGCCATGCGCGCAGAAATGCGGGTAACCGCTCTGCTGCCCATGAAGGGGGCGTCTGAACGGGTACCCGGCAAAAATGTCCGCGAAGCGTGTGGAAAGCCCCTTTTTTTCCACATCGCCGAAATGCTGGAACACTGCCCGCTGGTTGAATCCATTCGCATCAACACTGACAGTGAGGCTATTGCCGATCTGGCTCAGAACCATTTCAGCAAGGCTGTTATCCACTGGCGGCCCGCTGAACTATGCGGCGACATGGTTTCCATCAACCGCATTATCGCCCACGATCTGGCACTCTGCCCCGGCGAGCATTTTCTTCAGACACACTGCACAAACCCGCTGCTCATGCAGGCCACGCTGGAGGACGCCATCCTCCGCTACGCGGCGGCGCTGCCCCGGCATGATTCGCTCTTTTCCGTCACCCGGCTGCAAACACGTCTGTACACGGAAGACGGACAACCGCTAAACCACGATCCTTCCACGCTTCTGCGCACGCAGGACCTGCCTCCTCTGTACGAAGAAAACTCCAACATATACCTCTTCAGCCGCGCGTCTTTTTCCGCCGCCGGAGAAAACCGCATAGGCCGCAGCCCTCTTATGTTTCCCATGGCTCCCCATGAAGCCGTGGATATTGACGAAGAGCATGACTTTCTGCTCGCCACCCTGCTCTTGCGCATGCGCGCGGCCCAAAGACAGCAAGCAGCAACCTCTACGGAACCGGGAGACTCCCGATGCGCCTGAACCCCTTCCCCGATCTTGAGCAAGAGTTTCAAAACCGACACCGCGGCGAACGCTGCGTTATCATGGGCAACGGTCCCAGTCTGAACCGCATAGATCTTGCCCGGCTACGGCAGGAAACAACCTTCGGCCTGAACAAAATTTTTCTGTTAGCCTCCGGTGTTCTTTCCGGCTGGTCCCCTTCCTATTACTGCGTGGTCAACCCGCTAGTCATGCAACAAAGCGTGGCAGAGATCGCCGCCATGCCTTCCACCCGGTTCATCGGTCATGAAGGCGCAACGCTGTTCAGCCCCGGTCCCTCCCTGCGCCTTTTTGACTCCAGCCGCCGCGAACCGCATTTTGCCACCACGCTTAATCAGCCAATGTGGCAAGGCTATACCGTAACGTACTGCGCGTTGCAGATGGCCTATGGCATGGGATTTTCCGAAGTCATTCTCGTAGGCGTGGACCATAGCTACACGTTTACTGGTACGCCCAATAAGGAAATGCGGGCCGAAGGGGACGATAGTAACCATTTTCATCCCCACTATTTCCACAATGGCCAGCCGTGGAACCTGCCGGATCTTGCTATGTCGGAAAAAGCATATGCCATGGCCCACCACGCCTTTACTCAGGACGGTCGCACCGTACGTAACGCCACCCCCGGCACACAGCTGACCGTGTTTCCCCGCGTGGCGTTTGAAGATGTCTTCGGCAAATAACAAACGGCTCCGCGTGCCCCGGCAACGCGGTGTTCAGGTAAGAGCGGAGAACTGGCGATGATGCAGCCGTATGATCAGTGGCACGCCAAATTCCGGCTTCAACCGGAAGAGGCGCTCACCGTGGTGCACATTCCCGCACGCATGGGATCTTCGCGCATTGCCCGCAAAAATGCCAAGCCGCTGAATGGGCTGCCCCTGCTGGCCTACTCCATTCGCATGGCTCGCGCATTGCCTGAAGTAGACCGGGTGTACGTAAACACGGAAAGCCCGGAATTGGCGGAACTGGCCCGGCACTACGGCGCGAGCATCCCTTTTCTGCGTCCAGCCCACTTGGCTACCACAAACGTGCCCATGCAGCACGCCGTGCAATATTTCTATGACTGGCTGTTTCAACAACCGGAGACAGTGAAGAAGGTGGTCACATTCTACCCCACCAGTCCTTTTCGCAACCGGGAAAGAATGCGCCATTTTATCCGCAAGATGGACGACTGCGTTCTCTCTCATTTTGTCATGCCTGTGACCGGATCCGCCGCGTCCGGTGTGGATTGGCGGTATCTTCGCACAGAGAATCCCACACGGGAGCTGGTTTCGCCTCTCCGCCCGCGAGGAGAAGCGCTCCAGCCCGATCCCATGTTCAAAACGCTGGGAACCTTCATCGGGCATTCCTGCCATACGCGGTGGGGAGAACCGCATTTGCAGAATCTCTTTCTGCCCGCCGATCCCATTGAGGCCGTGGACCTAGACGAGCCGGAAGATTGGGATTTGGCGGAATCGCTGCTGGCTGCCGGGCTGTATGACTTTGGAATGGATATGTATGCGAATATATCTTGATTGTCGGCTGCTGGACGGCACAGACGTGCTCCTTCTGCAACGGGCCGGTCCGCTGTTTTCTCTGCTGCCCACGGCGCTGGACGCCGCCCGCAGGGTTTTCCCCCATTCGGAAATCACGATTCTGTTCTCATCCGAGGCGCGTACAGGCTCTTCGGCAAGCCCCTGCGGCTCGTCCCTGCGGAAAGAACTGGCGCTAGCGTCCTCTCAGCCCGGCATTTCACTGCACCCCTGTGACGCGGCTCCCTCTGCCCATGAAACGCGCTGGCAGAATGTGGCTCGGCTGGCAGCAAGCATGGCGTTGCAAGAACCGCCTTCCTGTCCGCCTCCAAGCTCCCCCGGACATTCTTTGGCTCCCCCGCATGGCACGGAGGCAGGGAGTTCGTCCGCGTCCGGTTCGCATGGCACCAGTTCGCTTGCCACGTGCTCGTCCGGCGTCACTTGCAACGAAAACGCGGCTCCCGCAGTCCTTCTGTTGCTTCCCACTGCGGGCGTGGTGAGCCACAACCTTCTGGAAGCTGTCATTGCCGCGTATACGCCGGACAGCCTTGCGCTTTCCGCAGATGTGCTGCACCACAACATGCACCCCACAAGCATGCTGGTCCCGCCTGCGGACTTACGCCCCGTTGCCACGGGAGAGTACATCCTGTCCCAATCCATCCGCCCCGTATTTCCCACGCTGGCACAGGACGCCGTGTTCCGTGCGGACGCCGATATTTTTCCCCCGCGCCCCCTCTGCGGCAGTCAGGAATTTCCCATTCTGCACTACGCCACCGGCGGCATTGTAGCGGCAGCATCACCGGAGTCGCTGGACGCATTTGCCCACAGCCCGGAGCGCTGGCGGGCAGTTTCCTCCCGCTCCTGCACAGACGCCCACCCCGCCTACAGGCAAGCATTTCTTTCGTGGCGCATGCCGCTCTGAGAAAACAAAAAACGCCGCTTCCATCTGATGGAGCGACGTTTTTGAAAACAATATAAATATATAGGCGTCGGGTCGCGTTCGCGCGGGAGCAGTTGCCTGCCGCACGCGCAGAGGTATTCTTTACCGAGGGCGGAACGTAATGCGACCACGCGAAAGGTCGTAGGGCGAAAGTTCTACTGTCACAGTATCGCCGGGCAGCACACGGATGCGAAATTTACGCATCTTGCCGGAGATGTGCGCCAGCATTTCCAAACCGTTTTCCAAACGCACACGGAACATGGCGTTGGGCAGCGCCTCCAGCACTTCACCGGAAACGGAGATGGCATCTTCTTTGGCCATGGGCATACTCCTTTATGGAAAAGGCAGGTTCCGTGACCTTTGCTCGGGGCGGAAAAGAAACTTGCCGTTAAAAAAATAGACCCCCCTGCCGGAACAGGGGGGTAAATTTGGTAGCGGGGGCCGGATTTGAACCGACGGCCTTCGGGTTATGAGCCCGACGAGCTACCGAGCTGCTCCACCCCGCGTCATGTAGCTTACAATGGGTGCGGAGAACGTCCTGCGTCACACCGTGGTTCGGTGCAGAAAGGGCCGTTCCCGCTCAGGGACGACATATGTATACACACCACTTCCCCGTGTCAACCGAAAAAAGAAAAAAAACCTCTTTTAGGAAAGCATGCGCAGTTCCGCCTGCAGTCCCCGGCTAGTATTACGGATAACCGCATAGCCCCCTGAAGAGAATGCCCCCGTATTGATAACGGCGGTTCTGCCCAGCCTGTCCATGCTGCGAGACTCATGAATATGCCCGCACAGGCAAATATCGGGCTGGTGTTCCTCAATAAATTCACGCACGGCACGGCTTCCCACATGCGCTCCGGACGCGATCCGGTCGCAATCTGTATTCAAAGGGGGCGTGTGGGAAACAAGGATAAGCCGGGAAAAGCGCATGGCACTGCGGTAGGCCTCTTCCAACCAATCCGCGATGCGGGCTTCGGGAAACTCGGAAGGCGTACCAAAAGGCGTGAAGGTGGACGTGCCCACGCCCATAAGTCCTACGTCCGGGACCAGTTCGCGGGAACGGATGTGGATATTCCAGCCCTGTTCCTCCAGATAGTCAGTCACTTCTCCGCGATCCATGTTGCCTATCTGCGCGTATAAAAAGGGATTATACTCAGCCACAGCCCGCATAACCCGCTCGGCCTGCTTCACGCTGCCTCCGATAGTCAGATCCCCGGAGATAAAAACACCACTGGCTTCGCGGATGCCGGGAATATCCCCCACCCGTGACGTGTCCTCATGAAGATCGCCGATGCCAATCCAAAAATCGTTGCTTTGCATGGGACTGGTTCCTTGTTAGAATCTGCATGAATCGCGTAACCCCGCGGGACAACGACGCAACTCGTCGTCCTTCGCGCATGCTCCCCGGAAACGTACGCCCAGAATCGCATGAGCGCACAGCGGCCCGTAAGACTCCCGCGCCGCAGCGTTCATGGATGTGCGCCGCGCACTCCACAGGACGTTTATTCCCACTCGCTCCCAAACCATAGGTGTGGATACGTATGGATAAGGATACTCGCAGAAAAACGCTTCTGACACAACGGGCCACCATAAGCACGGAATCTGCGCAGGAAGCAGGACGAGCAGCCCAGCAACGCCTTATGGACACCCCGCACTGGCGCAATGCGCGGCGGGTTTTACTCTATGTTCCCCTGCGGAACGAACTGGACACCATGCAGCTTATCCACGAGGCATGGCATACGGAAAAAACCGTGCTCCTGCCCCGCGTGGACAGACTGGCTACAGGCTCCATGCATATCGCCACCTGCCGGAGTGAAAAAGAGTTGATTTCCGGCCCCTTCGGACTGCGCGAACCGAACCCCGCGCTCTGCCCGCCCGTAGATACCAACGATCCCGCAGAGGCTCCCGACCTAGCCGTTATCCCCGGCGTGGCCTATGACCGGGAAGGTAACCGTCTGGGCTTTGGTGCGGGCTATTATGACCGCTACCTCGCCCTGCCCTCCATGGCAGGTACCACTCTGCTGGGGTTTGCCTACGCGTTTCAGATAGTGGACCACCTTCCCGCCGACCCGTGGGACCGCCCCGTCCACGGCCTGTGCAGTGAAAAGGAACTGGTATGGCTGTAAATGTTCTTCCCTTCCGTTTTCCCGGCATTCCCGGCGTGCGCTGCGCCTTTCATATACGTTACCAGCCGCCACAGACACAGCCGGAACAAACCAGCCGGAATACGCCAATCCCTCCCTTGCAGGCCCCACCGGACTTCAGCGGCGGCAACATTTCTCACGATGTGGGGGACAACTCTGAGGAGGTGACGGAAAACCGCCGTCGCCTGCTTCAGGTGCTGGGCGTGGGGACGTGGTGCGAACTTCGTCAGGTACATGGCGACAGGCTGATCTTCGACCCATGCAGCATTCCCCCGGAGGGGGCAGTCTCTGAAAAGACCAAGGCCGCCTTACCCCCCCAAGGGCATACAGGCATAGCCGGTAGCGAGGCACGCGCTGCCACCATGCCGGAAGCGGATGGCAGCGCCACCGATATTCCGGGACGGGTGTTGGTTATTAAAACCGCAGATTGCCAGCCAATTTTGCTGGCCCATAAGGAAGGGCAGCACATCGCCGCCCTGCATGTGGGCTGGCGGGGTAACCGCATCGGCTTCATTGAAACCGCTGTAACCCGCTTTTGCGACCAATATGGCTTGCGTCCCGCCGAGATTATGGCGGTGCGCGGCCCCAGCCTCGGCCCCGCCATGGCTGAATTCACAAACTTCGCCACCGAATGGGGCGCGGACTGGACACCGTGGTATGACACCGCACGGCAGACCATGGATTTATGGCAACTCACCCGGCATCAATTGCAGTGCGCAGGCCTACCTGCCTCCCACATATTCGGGCTGGACCTTTGCACGCACTCCCTGCCGGAACGTTTTTTTTCCTACCGGCGCAACCGCCGCTGCGGACGCCAAGCCGCGCTAGTGTGGATAGAGGGGGCAACCTAGACGCCTATGGAGAACGACACTAGCTGGCACAAAAAATGTAATACGGCATATGTCCTGCGGTCATTCTGTTGACAGACTCACTGACGGTCTATGCATTGGCAGCCAATGACCACGGAGATCCTTTGATCTTCCGGCCTCCTCACCCTAAGGAACTGCTATGATTATTTCCGTCGTTATTCCCACATTTAATAGGCTCGATATTCTGCAAGCCGCATTGCGCTGCATTGAACAACAAACTCTCCCCGCTGCCCAAATTGAAGTACTTGTTGTTGATGACGGGTCAACCGATGGCACGGTAGATTTCCTAGCGCAATATTCGCCCCAATTCTCTTTCCGGCACTTTCATCAGCCCGTGAACAAAGGGCCTGCCTCTGCACGCAATGTGGGCATATTGGCAGCCAAAGGCGACGTTGTTCTTATTATAAATGACGACACGCTGCTTGCCCCGGATGCCATAGAGCGTCACGCCATAGTGCACAATGCCACAACAGCCACCCCTGTTTCTGTTTTGGGACGATTCGACCTCCCCGCAGACTTCCGTCAAACGATATGGGGCCACACGCTACAATACTCTGACCTGCTTTTTAGATACCATCTTCTTTCGCACAATACTATTATTCCCAGCCACAGCTTTTGGTGGAGCTGTAATATTAGTACGCCGCGCAAAGCTCTGCTTGAAGCAGGACTTTTTGATGAGAGTTTCACAGATGGAGCATGGGGAGCAGAAGATCAAGAACTTGGCTATCGACTAATTCACAACGCAGTTCCCATTATATATCAAGAAAACATTCACGCGACCCACATGCACCATCTTACCGTTCCGGGGTTCGCTTCCATGTCCCTTGCGAGAGGAAGCGGGGCAGTGATTTTGTTTTCCAAACACGCGCTCTCATGCCATTATCGCAACGACATAACAGAGCAAGATATTTTCTTCTGGAAAAATATTCCGCCACGCCTTCTCCAAGCGGAGCAATCTCTTTGCAATGCGCTTAAAGAAACAGAAACAATTAATATAGAAACATCGAAATATGACATATACGATAAACAAAATTACTTATCTAAAGATAACTTCCCGCGTATACAAGAAATTATATACTCTATTTACAAAATGAAAACGCGTGACATCCTTCCGTTGCTATCAAAATACGAATCAAACTTACGAAATTCTATTTCAAAGCATATCACAGAAAAAGAATCTTCTTCAATAATTTTACAACCTTTATATTTTGCTTCAATTATACTAAGATATTATTATGACAGCATCGCCATATGCAATTCTAATAAAATACATAACTTCATAAAAAATAATACAACAAGAAAATGAAAGATATTTCAATAGTAATACCATATTACAATCACGTTGATACGCTTCCTAAGCTTCTTGACGCCATATCACAGCAATCCATTACAAATATAGAAAGTATCATCGTAGATGATTGTTCTGACGTTCCTTGCGATGCAATAGTGCGAGCCTATCAGAAAAACGGCCTTTGCGTCTCTCTCATCCGCAATACAAAACGCGAACAGACAAAAAATACGCGCCTCAGAGGCATCTCCTCGGCGCAAGGACGGCTTGTCACATGCATTGATGCGGATGACACGCTGTATGGCACCAAAGCGCTTTGCTACCACATCGAAAAACAGCGCGAAACCAATGCGGACATCACGCATTTTTCAGCACATATTTCGCGGGCAGGCAAAGCACTGCCCCCCCATGACGTTAGGTGGGGCCAACCGCTGCTCGAAGGATTTTACGAAGGAGACATCTACTCGCAATTCACCCAAAGCGGGTTTGCCGGGCACACGATTTGGGGGAAAATTATCAAAAAAACGCTGTGGGACGCCGTGTTGCCCCACGCGCTAACCTCAAGCGTACGGCGCTATGCGGAAGATTTTTTTCTTAGCGCCCTGCTCTACTTTCATGCCCGAAGCTATTACGGAAGCAGCAGAATCGGCTACGTGTACGACTGGCAGGACAAAACAAACCACAAAGCGTTCGGACGGGCCGCCACGTATCACAGCATGCTGGAAGAATTCATTCCATACATATGCCGCAATGGCGTTGCTCCCGCCGCGCTGGAAAAAACACGCGCCCACTTACTGGACCGTGTCCGCTTTTATGTTTCGCTCTTCCTCTCGAACAGCATGGGAGGACAGGCAACGGCCCCCCTCCCCCCCGAATTTTACGGAGCGATGCTTGAGCATGGCGATGCTGAAAAAGTGCTGCGGGTTCTTATGGATGGCCTGCACTAAGCTCGCAACTATCCGGCAGAGAAAAACCGTTCACGAACCAAGGCAGCCAGCCGTTCGGCGGCGCATCCGTCCGGGTGCGTAAACAATTGGTCCCGCAGGGCAATTCTTTCCGATTCCCACGAATCCTGTCCATCCACGAGCAAACCGCGCAGCGCGGCAAACAGCCCCTCGGCATCCGTAGGGCGCGGCCCCGGTGCCATATCCTCGTAAGCATAGAACATGCCCCGGTCACGGGCGAGATACTTTGGCAAATCGTATGGGAAAAAAACCTGCGGTCGGCCTGTAAGCAAGAAGTCGTAGGCTACGGAGGAATAATCTGTCAGTAAACAGTCCGCTTCGGCCAGCAACGGGTAGGCGTCAGAATTTGAGCGGACAAGGTGTACCGTTTTGAAGTCGCTCGTGCCGGAAATAGACAGATATGGGTGAAATTTCAAAAAAAACGCGACCTTATTGGCTCTGCCAAAAGCTTCTAAGCGCCCCACGTCTAGTGCGCCATCGGCAAAGGCATCTCCTCCGGTATCCCGGAACGTGGGCATAAAAAAGACCGCCTTGTACCCGCTTTTACGCAACGCCCTAAGCCGGGCCAGAGCTTCTTTGTCCACCCCCAGAAACTCGTGGGAGTTTTCCTCTCCTCCGGGACGCAGCAGCACATCGTTGCGCGGATAGCCCGTTTCCCACATTGCTGTACATTGAAAGGCCTTTCCCAGCGACGTCTCCGTTACAAACGATGAGGTGGAAAGCACCGCGTCGTATCCAGAATACCCTTGCTGCAAGTGCAGGCGCTTTTCTGAAGTCATATTCACGGACGAGGCCATCTCTGGAAATCCAATAAGCTTGAGCGGAATGCCATGCCACATCTGGAGAGTCTTGGCCCGGGAGAGCAGGTGAAACGCGGGCGTCTCAGTTTTCCACCAAAAGTCATCCGCAATCACAAGTTTCGCTTTGGGAAGAATATGCACAGCCTCGTCAGAAGGAAAAAGCAGGGAAGGCAACCCCGCTTGCTGAAGAACACGGTGTTCTTCTTCATGGTGTGTAAGGAAAAACGGTGTAAATGGCTGCTTATGACGCACGCAATACAAGAAAAAGTATTTCACGTTATCCATAAACCAGCCGCCTACACGTCCGGCAAAAATTACCAGATCAGTTTTTCTGGTTTTATGTGCAAGCTCCTGAAACAATGCTTCAATCTTCTCCACGTGCGCTCCCCTCTCCGCCAATATAACACGGCACTAATAATCCACTATTTTTCACCGTAAGGATCTTCAGAAAACAAGCGCCTAGCTTCCACAAGGTCTGCCTCAAAGTCCACCTCTATGCAGCGAAAGGCCGAAATATCAACCGCGCGAAAGGCGGCCTTTCCTATGAGCAACTCCAAGGCACGCTCAAAGTAGTCATCGGGACGGCACTCTTCCAGCGCGCCCACCAGCGCGGGAAGATCCTGCCGGGAGACGCGGTTGACCCCCACGGCCTCACCTTCAGGCTCTGTGACGTGCTTGGAAATAGCGACAATTTTTCCCTGCACATCCGTGCGGTACTTCACCTCTTCCTCGCCGCACCGCTGCTTATTCACAGCCACAGCGCTACCCTCTGTTTCCAGCAACAGCCGGACCACTTCGGGATCAAAGACAACATCTCCATTACACCACAACACATCGTCATCAATATCCTGCAGGCCCGCCAGCAGGCTTTTTGAGGTATTCGTCAAATAGAACACAGGATTATATTTAAAAACAACTTGGGGAAACTCTTCCATAAGCAACGATTTTTTGAACCCCACCACCACGTGAATTTCGCGAATGCCAAATTCCCGCAAGATACGTATCTGGCGCCCCAGAATACGCTCGCCTGTTTTCAAGAATGACAATGACTTGGGAAAGGGCTGTCCCAAGCGGCTGCCTACGCCGGCGGCAAGAATTACGGCTTTCATAAAATGCTCCTCATCGTATAAGCTATGCCACATCTATGCACAGGATATGCCACTGACATTGTAAGCATCCCGCGAAGGATCATTCTGTTCGTAGCACACAGAGTACCGGGCCGTCCTGTGTCCGTTTTTTGGACAGAAAGTACGCATCTTATTGTAGGCACGGTTTTTGCTTTAAACTGAAATGTTTGTCGGATATGCGACACCCACAGCCAAAACAACAAGAATGTACCAGCCATAGTACCGAATGAGACAAAGCAATGCACAGTAACGCGCACCTCCAGCAAAACGCCGAACACGCAAAGGTGCACATCCATCATTTGGAAATTCATGTGTCTCACGCATGTAACTTACGGTGTGCTAATTGTTCGCACTATTGCGATATTGGGTATCCTCAAAAGATTAACCATGACGACGCGCTAGGAAGCATCCTTGCATGGTCAAAAAAACTGCATATTGACCAATTCGCCCTGCTTGGCGGAGAACCGCTACTCGAAAAACGCGTCACCGAATATGTGCGAATAGCCGCCGAGGCTTTCCCGCTTGCTGAACGTAGACTGGTCACAAATGGTGTGCTTCTGCATGCTCACGACGACGCACTCGCCCAAGCCATAAAAGAAACAAATACAAGGCTTATCATAAGCAGCCACGCCATTCCTGAAAACCAAAAGCCTCTGTTGGCGAAAAGCCTTTCTAAATTAAAGCACTGGATACAAAAATACGCTCTTAATGTTACGATCAAGCCCATTGATTCACGATGGTTCAAACTATACCACGGCCTTGGGAAAAAAATGCTGCCCTTTGACGACAGATGCCCCGAACAGAGCAGAGCGCGCTGTGTAACCCCCTGCGTAAATCTGCACGAAGGCGCGTTGTGGAAGTGCCCTCCCTTGGCATATCTTCCCATGGTCATTGAATCCCTACACTATAAGAAGGCATGGGAACCCTACCTTGCCTACCGCCCTCTACAGCTTTCCGCATCTGTCCAAGAGCTGGCCCACATAGCAACAGACTCACACTGCTGCGCCATGTGCCCCAAGACCCCAAAACTCGATCTCGTGCAGCACGCCCTGTAGCCACACAGACACCTCAGGAGCCTCTGAATGTCCACGCAAACCTATTCCACAGCCGATCTGCTTCTTGCCCTTCTAGGAAAAACTAACGAGTTGCAGGGAGCCATTAAGCGCAACACCCACCTGCTGGCGTCTCAAGAGCTGGAGCGACTTCGGCAGGATATCCGCCAGAGACAACCCGCCAATCCCGCGGGGTACGGCTGGAAAAGCTATTCACAAAACGATGAGGACGGCATCATCCGCTACTGTCTGCAAAAGCTTGCGGAAAACACCCACCTCGAAAAAACGTTTGTTGAAATTGGAATTGGTCGTGGATACGAAAATAACAGTTACCAGCTTCTGCTTGATGGCTTCTCAGGCTGCTGGGTAGATGGCAATAGCGAATTCATCGCGCAAGTACGCCCGCATGTTCCAACCGGTCAGCGGCGCCTCCTTGTGCATGAAACCTTTGTAACATTAGAAAACATTCAAGAAACCATAGCCGTTTGTCGCTCTTTTTTGCGCGAAAGGTCAGTGGACTTTTTTTCGCTTGATGTAGATGGCAATGACTACCACTTCCTTCCTTCATGCCTCGCCCTGCTCCAGCCAAAACTTGTTTGTGTGGAGTATAATGGGAAATTCCCTCCCCCAACAGCACTGCACATGCGATACAACCCCACCTACGTGTGGGACAGAACCGACTATCAGGGCGCTTCCCTGCAAGACATGGCAAACGTGATGCGGGGATACACGCTTGTTGCGTGCAGCGTTGTCGGCATCAACGCGTTTTTCGTGCGAGACGACTTGTGTACGGGCTTTACCCCCTACACAATAGAAGAATTGTACCAGCCGGCCCGTATGGAACTGTTGGCTATCCCCCAAGGACATCCACCAGCGCATTCGTGGCTGCGGCAGGCACTAAAGACAAGATAATGCGTACCAACAGGAACATCTCATGGATATGAATATTGTTTTTTCGTGCGATGAGAATTACGCCCCTTTTCTGGCGACAACCTTGGCGTCTATTTTATGGAACAGCGCCGAGGAAGATCATTTTTCTTTTTACGTACTTGATGGCGGGTTAAGCAGATTAAGCAAAGCCAAGATCAGTGCGCTCCGGCAGCGCAAAGATTTTACCATCAGCTACATCCCCTTTGACTACGCCAAAGTGGAAGCCTGCCCCACAATGGCTCATTTCTCTAAAGCCGCGTATTTCCGATTTTTTATGGCAGAGCTTATCCCCACAGCCGACAGGCTGCTCTACCTCGATGTGGATTTAATAATAAAAACAAGCCTTTCCCCGTTATATACGACAGATATGGGGAAAAATATTATAGCGGCTATACCTAGGGGAAAGTCTGATCGTCTGGGCATGAAAGACCAACGCCTGTTCAACTCTGGAGTTATGCTTATTGACGCGGAGTCATGGAGAAAATGGAATATAGCCGAGAAACTTGTCTCCACAACAAATAAAATTATTGATAAAATAAAATTAGTTGATCAAGATGTATTAAATTTTTTATTTAAAAATCAAATTACATATATTGAGAATGAATGGAATGTCAGACAGCAGGATGTAAATAAAGTCTCTGGCGCAAAAATATTACATTTTTCTGGAGCAAAGTTCGAAAGCGCTCTCTGCATAGAACTTTTTACATACCTCGATAAAACAGAATTTACTTCTTTTGGAACAAATTCACACAGTGAGTTGCTATACCATCTTTTGTATAAAGAAAAAACACGTCAGCATAAAACAGAAGAATGCTCAAAAAAATCTGTAGCATTTATTTTGACTAAATTTCTAGATTTAACATCATTACAAAGTATTATAAAATACTTCACGGAACACCAAGATATTTCAGTAAAAATATGCGTATTGGGAGAAACCTTGGAAAGTCCGCAAGATAAATTTCTAAAAATGCATCTAGAAAATCACAATATTCCGCACTACACCCAATTATCTGAACTTATTAATGATGTTGTCTTTCTCACAAACCCTTATTTAGACCCTTTAATATACCGTTATCTTTTAGAATTAAATAACAAAATTATTTATATTCCGTATGGAACCTCTATATCAAACGAAGATTACACCCATGAAGTGCATTACAACCGATTAGTTCACAACATCGCATGGAAAGTGTACGCGATAGATGACTTTCAAATTACTCTTTATAAAAAATATTGCACAAACTTTCATCATAAACGGATTAAGGCCATTCACACATCTCCCAAATTTGACCCGATCTCCCATAACTGGGAAAAAACAGCGGGCAAGGCTAAAACATTTTTATGGAACATTCACTTCAACGCAATTCCCGGTGATCACATAGAAGGTCTGGATAAGACGTGGTCTGCCTTTTTCTTTTACCATAAGGCAATTCACGAATTTTTCAAAAAAAATACACAACTATCACTGGTGATACGACCTCACCACAATGTGTACTACTATAACAAAATTGAGATACTAAACGCGCTACAAAAATTTGAGTCTCTCCCCAATGTGCGAATAGAACCCGCACTCGCCTTCGGGTACGACTCGGCACTTTCCGAAGCAGACGCATTTATCTCTGACCTTTCGTCCATGGTCGTAGACATGTCCATTACGGGAAAACCCATACTCCTGCTGACCTATGAAAAGTCCTGTCAGTGGAACAGCTTTGCGGAAAATATTTTTTCCACATTTACCTACACTGTCCACAGCACGCCTGAGTTTGAAAGAGTTACACAAGACCTTGCTGAAGGAATTGACCCCTTGCGAACGCAACGTATACAGGCGTTAGAAAGTGAAAGCATTTTTACTCTCAGGCGCCCTGCGGCGGAAATAATAGCAGAAGATATTTTTCCCAACATAACCAATTAATAACAAAATATTTTCTTCAATTATCAACAAAAAACCTGTCTTGTGCGTACTAAATGCAAGGATATACGACAATGAACAGTAACATAAAATTTGTCTTTGACCTTGATGGAACACTTACCAAGCAGGAGACACTTCCGCTCATTGCCAATACATTTAAAATTACTGAAAAAATAGAAAAACTTACGAAAGAGACAATATCTGGAAATGTCCCTTTCATAGAAAGCTTTATTAAAAGGGTAAATATTTTAGGAGAACTTCCTGTTTCAGAAGTTTCCAAACTTTTGCACAGCACAGAAATATACCCTGAAATACATAAATTTATACAAAAAAATTTGGATAAATGCGTTATCGCAACAGGAAATCTTGACTGCTGGATTAGCGAACTTGCCCAAAAAATAGGGTGTGAACTTTTTTGCTCTTCAGCTGAAGTCACTAATAATTCCGTCACCAAGATAACAAAGATCTTGCGCAAGGAAAGCGTCGTGAGCTTTCTGCAACAACAGGGAGCCTTCGTTGTCTTTATCGGAGACGGAAATAATGACATGGAAGCGATGAGAACCGCTAATATTTCAATTGCATGTGCGCTTACGCACCGTCCGGCGAATAGCGTTTTGTCTATTGCAGACTATCTTGTCCACAGCGAGGATTCATTATGCCGTCTGACAAATCAATTGTTATCAGTTGTGCCGGAATAGGCTCACGGCTTGGCCTGGCGACAACGAAAGCCCTTCTCCAAATTAACGGGAAGTCGCTTATTGCTCGGCAGCTTGAATATTTTAAGGATATAGAAGACATCAGGGTAGTTGTTGGCTTTCAAGCAAACGAGGTCATTAATGAAGTTTTAAAGTATAGAAATGATGTAATTTTTGTATATAACCATACATACTTTGAAACAAAGACCGGGGCGAGCTTTTATCTTGGAGCACGTCACGCGAATAAATATGTCGTAGAATACGATGGCGATCTCTTAGTTCATCCTGACGATATAGGAGAATGTATCAATTCTGACTACGAATACATTGCTTATACTGAAAAAAATTCTGACGACGCAGTTTATGTAAAGACAGATGAATCTGGACAAGTCCTTTCTTTCTCCCGTGATACGGGTGACTATGAATGGTCTGGACCGGCATGTATTCTAAGAAATAATATTCGGTATACCTCTGGAAATGTCTACAACATGCTCGAAGACAAACTCCCCATGCGGGGCTTAAAAATTAGAGCTTTTGACATTGATACATACAACGATTACCAGCGTGCTTTGGAAACGGCAAAGCGGTGGTTCTTATGAATAACAATGATGCCATTCAATTTTTTTCTGATCTCGCGACAGCATCTCCAACAGCGATGTCTGTTAAAATAACGCGCGATGGAAAGAGCGATTTCTCAAAAGAAGATGCAAACTTCATATTGCAATATGCGAATAAAAATTCGCGCATGCTAGATGTTGGCAGCGGATCTGGACTCATTGTCAATAAAATATGCAGCCATATAAAATCAATATGCTGCATAGAACCATTCTGTGAATTTTCAAAATTTATACATAACGAAAAAAACATTACCATATCAAATTGCAATGCTTTTGATTTTACATCGCAAGAAAAATTTGACGTGATAACTTTTTTTGGGATTATACAATATTTCAATAAAGAAGAATCCATATCAATATATAAAAAATATAAAGACCTCCTCACGGAAACAGGAATATTCATTATAAAAAATCAATTTGGGGTTCAAGAAGACATTATTGTCTCTGGATATTCAGAAGAACTTGGGAAAAAATATTTTTCTGAATACAGAATGCTGGAAAATGAAATAAAAATTTTACAGCAAATAGGCTTTAATCACGTTGCCGCGCATGACATATACCCGCCAGAATATAGTCGGTGGACCAATACTCATTTCTATGCCTTGGTTGCGGCACAATAACACTCTGAACACAAATTTCACTTCAGCGAACGCTACGCCTCCCTCTCCCCGCACGCATGCGTGACTAAAAAGGAGAGCACCTCGGCTTGCTCACGGTCCGGCTGGAGGAAGCATCCGCCAAGGCCTATCTTATCGCGCCGCTGGTGCATATGGCGGGGACCGAACCGGTACAGCAGGTGTTCGGGGTCGTCTGGACGCAAGGCGCGGAGCGCTTTGGGCAATGAAAAGTGCAGGTATGCGGGCAAATCGGCAAACCCGTCCACAGAAAGGGGGAGCGCACCCATCTCTCCTCCGGTCAGCTCCACAAATGCGCCGAAAAACGACACGTTGCGCATCACGCCGGTTACTCCGTGCGACTTCGTGCCCCCCACAGTCATGACCACGGGCAAATCTACAGCGCAGCGAACACTTTGCCGCTCCGATTGCCCGCATTCTAACCGCTTCAGGATGCGGCTTTTGCGCATATCCTCCCCGTACTGGAAGTATACCGCGCTCGCGGCATCCCACAATTCTAGCGCGGCCTGAGGAGAATCTCCCCGCGGACCAGATTTTTCACACTGCTCACAGGATACAAAAAAATACACTCCGTCGTGCCGCAAAAGGACAGAACGCCCCCCGCAGCCCGCACAACTCTTTGGCGCACTCATGAACTCCCCCCTCTTCCGTTACTCCTCCCCCGATTCCACTATACGCAGTCGGGGCGCAGAAACAAGCAACTTTGCGCCAGACGCACAGCCCGCGTTGCGGCTCCGCCCGCGGGGCGCCCCCTGCTCCCCGCCCACCGCGCCAATTTACGCATAACCGCAGACTGTTAGCAGAAAAAAGTAAGGCGTCTTGCCGTTTGTTCCTGAAGAGACTACCCTTTCCGCATGCTGCACCCCCACGACCACCCCGCGTTTTCCGCCGCTTTGCTCCATTGGTTCGCCCACTCCAAACGGCCCCTGCCATGGCGGCAGACATACGCCCCCTACCATGTATGGATTTCAGAAATTATGCTTCAGCAAACGCAAATGGAGCGTGGGGTTAGTTTCTTTCTCCGCTGGCTGGACCGTCTGCCGGACATCGCCGCCGTGGCGCAAGCGGATGAAGCCACCTTGCTCAAGCTGTGGGAAGGGCTTGGCTACTACTCCCGGGTACGCAATCTGCACAGAGCCGCACGCCAGATTATGGAACGGCATGGCGGCGTCTTCCCGCACAGGCTGGCAGACATCCGCGCTCTTCCCGGCATAGGCGACTACACCGCGGGTGCCATTGCCTCCATTGCGTTTGAGCAAGATGTGGCCTGTATTGATGCCAATGTGGAACGTGTTATCGCGCGCGTATGCGACATTGATACCCCGGTGAAACTGAAAGAAAACAGGGCGTTCATCCGCTCCACAACGGAAGCGCTGCTGCCTGTGGGAAAAGCGCGTGATTTTAATCAGGCCATGATGGAATTGGGTGCGCTGGTCTGTTCGCGCAAGGCGCAGTGCGGCATCTGCCCGGTGAGCGGCTGGTGCGAGGCTCTGCATCTTGGCGTCATGGCGGATCGCCCCGTTCCTCCCACCCGTAAGGGCATTCAACATCTGGACGTGGCCACGGGAATTTTAATCCACGATGGGCGGATCTATCTGCAAAAACGCCCGGAACACGGGGTGTGGGCAGGTTTTTGGGAATTCCCCGGAGGCTGCGTTGAAGAAGGGGAAACCCCGGAGCAAGCCGTGGTGCGGGAATTCATGGAGGAGATGGAATTCGCCGTGGAACCGCTGGATAAAATTACTGTTATCACCCACGGCTACACCCGGTATCGTGTAACCCTGCACTGTTACTACCTGCGGCTGCGCGAAACAGGGTCTGCGGCAAAGCAAGACGCCGCCCCCGTGCCCGCTTTGCATGCGGCTACGGAATACCGCTGGGCGAGGTTTCGCGACCTTGCGGATGTCACTCTTCCGGCGGGGCACCGTAAACTGGCGGATTTTTTAGCAACGGATCTGCGTCTGGATGCCTTGCTGCACGCCCGGTAAGAAGTACCCGCCTCAGCCCGACCGCTTCACTTTATCGCCAACGGGGCACCCTGTCCCTATCACACCAAAGCCGGGAACGCTGCTCACATGGTGAACATAAGCATGTTAGGACGTTCGGCTATCTGCGGCACCTCGGCAAACTCCCGTTCCGCGTTTTCCCGCATGCGAACCATGGAATCTCCCGCGATGAGCCGACCAAACAGCCGGTTGCCGTAGGTAAAATTAGCGGCATAATAAAGCGCAAATTTCTTGTAGAACTTGATGGCGCGGGAAGGGATCGTCCACGCTTCAACCGCATCCAGAAAGGCGAACAGAACTTCCCGGTATGTTTCCGGCGTAGGGATGAACCCTTGCGTCCATTCGGCGAACACCCATGGGCGGGCAATGCCGATACGCCCCAGAGATACCCCCTGACATCCCGTGGCGTCCAACATCGCCGCACAATCACGGGGGGAAAACACGTTGCCGTTACCAAATACCGGAACGGAAACCGCCTCCCGCACAAGCCGGATATGATCGATACGCGGCGGGCGACTCCGCCTGTCCGGCGCTATCCGAGGGTGAAAGGTTAATGCGTCCGCTCCCGCTTGCTCCAGCATACCGGCAAAGGCCACGGCAGGCTCCGGCTCCGGTTGCCAGCCCGTGCGAAACTTAACCAAAACGGGAATGTCCACAGCGGCGCGAACCCGCTCCACCATACGGCAGGCCCGCTCCGGGTCGCGCAACAAATCCGCACCGCAACCGCGTTGCACTATGGGCGCCACAGAACAGCCCATATTGATATCCACGCCCCAAAATCCTTCTGCCTGCACCCGTTCCGCAGCGCGGGCCATATCATCCGGGTCTTCGCCAAATATTTGACACACCAGCGTCTCCAATTCCTCCGGCCACCAACTGAACACTGGCGAAGCAGAAGGCTTTTCCGTGGGTAGGGCCCGTGCGCTGCACATGCCGGTAAACTGCAATCCCCACCCGCCAAAGCGGGCCGCCATGCGACGGAAGGCCACATGCCCCAGTCCTGCCATGGGAGCAAGACAGAGCCGATTGCGCACCACGCGCCCGCGAATGTTCAAAGGCTCACACAGACGCTCCCGGAGAGACGATGGGACGGACGAACTTCCCTCTGATTGGTGAGGGAGTTCTCTCTCTGCATTCACCGAAGCAACCAAGGACCGCTCGCCGTCCGGGATGCCGGGCAGTCCCGTCCCCTCCGCCGTTTGGTGTTCTGTCAGACCATATGCCACGGGCTATCTCGCCTCCCGGTCAGAACGGGCAGTTCCGGCAAGCGGATACTCCAACGCAGTGCGACCTTCCAAGGTGCGCACACGAAACACGCCATTTTCGTATAGACCAAAAGACGCCTCGTAGCCTTCCTTGGGTAAGGAGCACGAGCCGGGGTTCCACACAGCGCCCTGCCCCAGCGGGTGCGCACGGGGAATATGGGTGTGCCCGTACACAAACACGTCGCCCGGAGACAACGGCGGCAAGGACGCCTCACCCCACAAGTGTCCGTGGGTGAGAAACAGCCGGGTGCCATCCAGCGTGAGCCACGAAAAATCCGCCCGCGCCGGAAATTCGAGGAGCATCTGGTCCACCTCGGCGTCGCAATTTCCCCTCACCGCCACAATGCGATCCTTCCAGCGATTAAGAAAGGACGCGGTTGCTCTGGGGTCATACCCTGCGGGCAGGGGATTGCGCGGACCGTGGTACATCACATCTCCCAGCAAAACGACCATGTCCGGTGCTCCGGGCGTGCCCGGCTCCGTGGCACCCGCCGCAGCGAATACCGCCTCCACAGCGGGGAGCGATCCGTGAATATCTGACAGGAACAGCAGTTTCATGAAGTATCTCCAAAAAAGAACACCGTGGCCTCACGGGCACGGTGCGCAGTTCCGCTTCTCCGGCCTGCCAGTCGGGGACACGGAACCATCGGGGTGAAAGATTGTGATGCGGGACTACAGCACAGTTATGGTAATGCGCCGGGGCGTTTGCTCCTCACGCCGTGGGATAAAGATAGTCAATACGCCATTGGTCAGCTTGGCTCCCACATGCGCTTTATCCATGGGGTCCGTAAGCGAAAACTGGGCAAAATATTCCGCATCGCTAAATTCCATGGCGTGAACCCGTTCTCCGCCATGCAGCCCGAAGTTGGTGCGGGCCTGCACGGAAAGTTCATCATCTTCAATGTGCACCACAAGGTCGCTGTGCTTCACACCCGGCATATCTAAATACAGATAAAAGCCGTCTTCGCGTTCCACAAAATCCGCCGCGGGGCGAATGCGCGGGGGCTTGCCCCGCCGTTCCGAAATATGATTTCGATCGTCCATACCCGCTCCCTCTACTGATCTCGCACGGCTCAGGCCGATTGGATATGAATGGTCTGCGGCTCCACGCGGCTGGCCTTGGGCAAAACCACCTCCAACACGCCGTCGCGCATGGTGGCCCGCACAGCATCCGCATGTATCGGCACATTAATACGCACCACGCGCTGAAAAGGCCCGGTGGGCCGCTCCTGCCGGTAATAACGCCCTTGCACCGGGTTCAGTTCCCCCTTGAGCACCAGCGTCTTGTCCGTGAGCGACAGCTCCACGTCGTCCAGTTCCGCACCGGGAATAAGCGCGCGCACAATAATGGCGGCGTCATCCTCGCCGATATACAGGGGCGGAAAAGCAAATCGCCTTCCCCCTGCGGCATATTGCTGAGTGTTGTCACCCATCAGGCGATCCAGCAAATGCGGGAAGTCGTAAAATGCGCTGATATCCATAACCATTGCAATTCCTCCACCCGGTAAAGGGCTTAGTCCCTGACGGCGGGAGCCTGCTTGGCATCCCGCGCACCCTGCCGCCACGCATCTTCGGGCACGGCTTCCTCCACCAACATAACCGGAATGTCTTCCCGGATGGGATACACTACCCGGCATGCGGCACAGGAAAGCCCTTCCTCTCCCGCTTCCAGCAGAAGCGATCCATGGCACCGGGGACAGGCAAGAAGGTCCAACAACTCTGTATTCACAGCCACAAACGTGCTCCTTGGCTAAGGCATGCAACAGTAAATTGACCATCATGCTCAGGCACGGGCACAACCGGTCCCGCTTCCGAAGCGCTCCGCAACGATCTCCACCATACCTGCAACAGAACCGTTGCTCAAGCCGTCACCGCAGGTCATACGCGCACTACTGCGCCCGGTCTATTTGACAGGCCCCTCTCTCATACGTACATCAGTATCCTTGAAGCGATTGTCAACGCCGCAGCGGCGAATATGGGAGTCATATGTCTCGCACATACATCGACCTGCACACGCACTCCACCGCATCGGACGGAAGTGAAACACCTGAGGATCTGGTCACTCTCGCCAAACGGGCCGAGGTCGTCACCATGGCCCTTACGGACCACGATACCACGGCTGGCGTGGAAGAAGCCATGGAAACAGGCCAAAAGCTGGGCGTAGAGGTGATTCCCGGTTGCGAACTCAGTGTGCGCACGGAATTGGGGGAATTGCACATTCTGGGGCTATGGCTTCCGCCGGACGCGCCCCGGTTGCACGCCGCCATGGACGACCTGCGCCAGAACCGGGCCAACCGCAATCTGCTTATTGTAGAAAAACTCCGCTCGTTGGGCATGGATATCCAGTACGACGAAGTGTTGGCTCTCGCCGGAGACGGCTCCGTGGGCCGCCCCCACATCGCTCGCGTCATGCTGGCTAAGGGCTATGTTCACTCGTTACGTGAAGTGTTTGACAGGTACCTTGGCGAAACCGGAGCAGCCCATGTGCCCAAAAAAGTGCTCTCTCCCAAAGAAGGGGTAGAGTTGCTGAAGGCAGAAGGCGCAACAGTCTCTCTTGCCCACATGTTTCTGCACGGATACCCGGAAGACTGGCTTGAAGATATGGTGTCTTCCCTCGCGGGATACGGCATGGACGCGCTGGAAGCCTACCACAGCGAGCACGACGCGCACGCCACCCGATGCGTAGTCGATATTGCCGCACGGCATGGCCTTGCCCTGACCGGCGGTTCGGATTATCACGGCGCGGTCAAGCCGAACATCATGCTAGGCCGGGGCAAAGGGGGCCTCTACGTCCCCCCCCTTACTCTGAACGACCTGAAGTCCCGCCGCCGCGCCAAAGGGCTGCCGGTATAGTCCCCGGAAAATGCACTGCCACTGCCCAAGAGCGTGGCGGACGTTTCTCCTCGCGGAAACTGGCGATAGCCTGTTAACACCCCAAACTAATTCATTTTATTGAATATGCCGTATGCCCGCACCACACGCCATGCCTAAACCGCGCCCTGCCGCCTCTTTGCCGTCCGCCATCCGCGCAGGCGGCGAAGCTTCCCGCACGGAAACCGCACAATCCTCTCCTTTCCCAGCCGCTGAAACGGCCCCCAATTCCCCCCGTTCCCGCAGTCTGCCGGAATTGCTCTGCCCCGCCGGAGATATGGACAGACTGGAGGCCGCCCTTACCTACGGAGCAGACGCCTGCTATCTGGGTGGCTCCACCCTGAGCCTGCGCGCGGGAACCCAAGGATTTGACTCCGCAGCGCTGGCACAGGCCTGCACCACCGCACACGCGCGGGGAGCAGCCATTTATTATACGTTGAATATCCTGCCGCACGAGACACATCTCGCCGCCGTGGCTGCCACGCTGGAGCATTTGGCTGCCTCCGATGTGGATGGCATCATCATCGCTGACCCCGGCGTTCTGCGCATGGCCCGCCGCTATGCGCCCGAAAAAACCATTCACCTGAGCACTCAGGCCAATACCGCCAATAGCGAAGCGGTGGGCTTCTGGCACGATATGGGAGTCCGCCGGGTAAATCTGGCACGCGAACTGGACGCGCGGGCCATTCGCCATCTCGCCCGGACCTACCCGGATATGGAATTGGAAGTTTTTGTTCACGGTGCCATGTGTCTGGCCCTGTCAGGCCGGTGCCTGCTCTCCGCGTGGCTGAACCGCCGCCCCGCCAATCTCGGAGAATGCACCCATCCCTGCCGGTTTGAATATCGCGCGACCAACGCCGCATGCGCCCCGTGCCCTCCGCACAACGATTCCCTGCTGTGTGTGGAAGAAAAAACCCGCAACGACGGCTCCATGTGGGAAATAACCCGCGAAGAGCCGTACAGCGCGTTCTGGGCTCCAGAAGATCTCTGCCTTGTCCGATACGTGCCGTGGTTTATCCGCACCGGCATTGCCTCCCTCAAAGTGGAAGGGCGCATGAAAACCCCCGGATACGTGGCCCATGTGACCGACGTCTACCGCACCGCGCTTAATGAGGCAGCCGCAGGCACCTTTCGTCCACAAGTCTACCTCGCGGAATTGCTCAACACAGCCTCGCGTCCGCTGACCACGGGTTTCTTTTTGCCCGCCGGACGCCGCGCGGCGCAGCAGCCGCTCTCCGCGCAACAACGGCGGCCCATAGTGGCCCAAGTGTGCGAACGCCTTGGCGACTCAGCATGGCGCGTAGCCGTGCGCTCCCCTT
This sequence comes from Pseudomonadota bacterium, assembly GCA_023460395.1. Lineage (GTDB taxonomy): Bacteria > Desulfobacterota > Desulfovibrionia > Desulfovibrionales > Desulfovibrionaceae > Halodesulfovibrio. Next base: position 308,169 of record JAEWQB010000024.1, read on the forward strand.
GGACAGCGGACCGGTCCATACAAATTATGCTCCCCGGCCTGCGCCGCCCGGAACTTGACCACCAGCACTACCAGTTAGAAAATCACCGGGGAGAAACCGGGGGTACAGTTCACCCCGGCATGGACGCTATTTTGCGCTGCGAATCGCCCCTGCTTCAGACTGGAATTTTTCTCCGGTAGGCAACGATGCTTTTGAAGAATGCGGCGGCTCAGAAAATTTTCCCCTGAGATTACCTTCCGCCATTCAGAAGCGCGGCATACACGCTGGTTAGGCAGAAAAAATACAAAAGGCCCCTTTTTCACAAAAGGGGCCTTTTTCGTGTCTTGTAGTACAACGGCCTCAGGCAGAGGCAAAACCTATAGCATGGGCAGGTAGCGCTTCATCTCATATTCAGACACATGGGTGCGGTAGCCGTCCCATTCAATGAGCTTATTGCCCACAAGATTCTTATGAAGATGTTCGCCGAGCAGGCTCTGCATCAGTTTAGATTCCCGCAGGGCGATGGCGGCTTCGTACAAAGAGCCGGGAAGAGACTCAATGCCCTTCGCGGTGAGGTTTTCACTTTCCATGGCGAAAATGTTTTCTTCCACTGCGGGCGACAGTTCATAGCCCTTTTCTATGCCTTCCAACCCAGCGCCCAGTGTGACGGCAAAGGCCAAATAGGGGTTTGCTGCCGGGTCCGGGCTACGCAGCTCAATCCGGGTAGCGGCCTCCTTACCCGGCTTATACATGGGCACGCGAATGAGCGCGGAACGGTTGCGCTGCGCCCATGCGATATACACAGGTGCCTCATAGCCCACAACCAGACGCTTGTAGGAATTTACCCACTGGTTGGTGACGCAGGTAAATTCTTTGGCATGCCGCAGCAACCCGGCGATGTAGGCGCGGGCTTCCGTTGACAGGTGGTGCGGGTCATTCGTGTCAAAAAAGGCGTTGCGGCCATTTTTAAACAGCGACTGATGAATATGCATTCCCGAACCGTTTTCGCCGAAGATGGGCTTGGGCATAAAGGTGGCATAGCACCCGTGCTTGCGGGCCACTTCCTTGACCACGACCTTGTAGGTCATGGCAATGTCAGCCATTTTGAGCGCTTCGTTGTAGCGCAGGTCTATCTCGTGCTGGGACGGAGCCACCTCGTGGTGCGAATACTCCACGGGAATGCCCATGCGCTCCAGCGAGAAGATAATATCCCGGCGCACATCGTTGCCCAGATCCTGCGGGGGAGCGTCAAAATATCCACCGGAGTCTAGCGGTCTGGGATCTTGCGAACTGGCAAAGAGAAAGAACTCCAGCTCCGGTCCCACATAATACGTGTATCCCTTCTGGGCTGCGCGCTCCACATGCTTACGCAGGATATAGCGCGGATCGCCTTCATAGGGAGTGCCGTCGGGGTTCTTAATATCGCAGAACATACGTGCCACAGGCCGGTCCAGAGGCCGCCATGAGCAGATCTGAAACGTGGATGCGTCGGGGAAGGCAATCATGTCCGATTCTTCAATCCGGGTGAACCCCAAAATTGAGGAACCGTCAAACCCCATCCCCTCTTCAAATGCCCCTTCCAGTTCGCTGGGAGTCACCTGAAAACTTTTCAGGTTGCCCAGAATATCCACAAACCAGAACTGCACGAAGCTGACGTTACATTCTTTTACGGCTTTAATGACATCATCGCCGTTCTTGCAATTGAATACGGGGTAACTGCTCATTGGCACAAAACCTCCATGGGTGATTGTCTCTTAAGGGCAAACGCCCGTATCGGCTGATCTGCCATATGGCGGCAGACGCACGATCCGACCATGTGGGCCGGAAGGTATTCGCCTTGGCTGAACAAGTATCGCACTATTATGAAATCAAGCAAGTGCGTCATTCTTTTTTCAAAAAGATCAGCATTCGGGGGCATTCTGCCCACCTACATTAGTGTTTGCAAGACATCTTTCCAGCACGAAACAACAAAAATGTAGGCTATGCGTCTTGTTCTTTTACGCACAATGCATGCCTCCCGAAGTGTACTATTGCAAACTCACCTTTGCATATTTCCGGCATCATTCAAAAAATAATTCAATAATTATAGTATAATAAGAATATACCGTGGGACGGCACAGTATTTGTACTTAAAAACACAACCTGTGTGTGGATAGGTCGTTCATTCTGTTTTTTTTCGGAGGAAGAAATTATGTCAACAATGTCTCGACGCCAGATGCTTTCCGCTTTGGGCGGTGCCGTGGTTGGCGGCGCTCTTGTTTCCGCCATTCCCGCCGGAGCCGCTCCCTCGCTCCCCAATGCGGAAAAATGGATTCCCCATAAACTGGACCCCGCCGAATGCGCTCCCTATGCGTATGAGGGCTATTGGCATCAGGGCCTTGGCTGCGGATACGGTGCGTTCTACAGCATCGTGGGTGTCATGGCCGAAAAATATGGTGCGCCGTATAACCAGTTTCCCTTCCACATGATGGAAGTGGGTAAGGGCGGTATTTCAGATTGGGGCACCATTTGCGGCGCACTGCTGGGCGCGGCTTCAGCCTTTGCCGTCTTCTGGGGGCGCAAAGAACGCGATCCCATGGTGACCGAGTTGTTCCGCTGGTACGAACAAACCGCATTCCCCATCTACGATCCCGGTGCGGACGCCCGTGTGCCCGGAGCGCTGCCTACCAGCGTGTCTCACTCCGTATTGTGCCACGTTTCCGTCTCCCGCTGGTCGTATACCACCGGCATGGACGCCAACGGCAAACCTCGCTCCGAACGGTGCGGTCGCCTGACTGTGGACGTAGCTAACAAGGCCATTGAAATTATGAATGCCAAAATTGACGGCACGTTCGCTGCGGCCTTCGGCAAACAAGATTCCCTTTCCTACTGCGGCGACTGCCACGGCAAAGGGAAGGAATCGCCCATTGTTAAGGGGATTCAAGACTGTACCCCCTGCCACTCCGGCAGCGAGCACACACAGGATAAATTCAAGAACCATCCGTAACAGTGCAGCGGGGCAAGCCCTTCTGCCGGGAACCCGCTTTGCCCAGAGCGGGTTCCCTTCTTTTTTGGACACAGTGCCGCCATAACACGCGGCACCTGCGGTTCCCGGCGGTTCTGTATATGCCAAGTCCTCCGGGGCCACAGGTTGATATTCCGTGCGACATGCCTGTATAGTGCGCCACCGGGCAATGCCTCACAGCTTTCCCCGGAAGTCGCAAAAACGGTACGACAGGGAGCCGCATGATCCAAAAAAGCACCTATGCCGAACAGGTTGTCTCCTACCTTAAAGAGAAAATCCTGAACGGTGACATGAAGCCGGGAGAACGCATCAAGGAAAGTCTTGTGGCGGAAACCCTCGGCATAAGCCGCGCTCCCGTGCGGGAAGCATTGCTGCAACTGATGCGGGAAGGCATTGTCGTCTCGCGCCCGCAGGTGGGCAAATCCGTTGTGTCCCTTACCGCCAAGCAGATTACGGACAGCTACGCCCTTGGGGGAGTGTTGGAAGGCTATGCCCTTGCGCGCTTCATGCATCGAATGACCACACAGGACATTGCCCGCATTGAGGATATCGTGGAGCGCATGGGCAAGGTAGCTTCAGGCTCCCGCGACGGGCACGCGATGATACGGCTGGACCATGAATTTCATAACTCGCTGTTCACCCACGTGGACAATGAGTTGCTGCTGGAGTTTTCCCTGCGTTCAAGCCGGGGCGTCACCCATTTTCTGCTCAGTCACCACCTTCAGGCATTGTATACGCCGGAATCCCTGTACCAACGGCACAAGGCGCTGCTGGATACGCTAAAAAGCGGCAATGGGGACGCCATGGAGCGGCACATGCGCGAACACTACCGTGAAACCGGAGAACGCATGGCTCAGTTCGGATCAGACGTGTATGCCGAATAGCTACGCCTGCCCCCCGGAAGCCCTCAGAAGCGGGTCCGTGGCGGACGTTTCCGCAAAGAAAAATTCCTTATCATACGGCCCGAAGTGGCGATGGTCGCCCAACAAGGTGAAAAATGCTATCCGGTCATAGCGGCGCAGCCGTTCTTCCGTTACACCGAGCCGCTGATAGTATTCTTCTTTTTTGATAGGCTCGCGCGATTCTGTGAGGTCATACACCGCCTCGGCAGTCTCTCCCCACGCATGAAGCACCCACTGACCGTCCACATGCAGCCAGCCGTGCACGATAACGCATTCCTCGCATTCGCTCCCTACCTCAATAACCGCTTCAAAAGCCTTGGGTCGAAAATTCATCACTCCTCCTTGCGTTCCTCGTCGTTTTCGCCAGACGCTACAAATACAAGGGTTTTCGCGGCGCTGTCCAGCACTCTTCCATCAACCCCCGCCCGCTTCCAGCGTTATTCATTCCGCCCCGGCACCGAGTTACGCCATACCGTCCCCCAGCTACCCATACGATATGGTGTAACGGCGCACACTGGTGATCGCGCAGAGAAACGAAAAAGCCGCCCGACTCCTTGTTTTGGCATTGAGCTTAACGCCCGCAGACGATATGCCTGAAAACGAAACAGTATGCGCCCCGGTGGCGCACCCGACAAACCGTTAGCATACCCCCTCAGGAAGACTATAGTGGCGAAATCTGCCCCCCTCCCCCGCGCACGCGCTTTGGCTTTGGATTGTGTGGATGACATTCTTACACATGGGAACGACCTTCAGGCCGCTCTGGACGCCCGGTTGCGCGGCACACGCGTTGCCCCGGCGGATGCCGGGTTGTGCACAGAGCTGGTGTATGGATATATCCGGCTAAAGCTTCGGGTTGACGCCCTGCTGGGACTGTTTCTCAAAAATGCGGAAAAGCTTCCCGTCCGCTTTCGGCTGGCTCTGGGGTTGGCGGCATACGAAATGCTGTTTCTCGACCGCATCCCCGTGTACGCCTCTGTGGATTGGTGTGTGGCCTACGGCAAACAACAATTTTCCGCCGGACTGGGCAAGTTGGCAAACGCTGTGCTGCGCAACCTTGATCGTCTGGGGGAAGCCTCCCATTCGCCGGAAAGCGTGACCACCGCCTCTATGGACCGCGCAACCGCCTTAGCTATCTGGTATTCCTGCCCGGAATGGATTGTTCGCCTATGGCTGGAAGCGTGCGGCGAGGAACGCACTCTTCTCCTGTTAACGGCGGGTATTAGCCCCGCTCCGGTTGGATTGCGCGTCAACCCCGCCCCTCCCGCTCCCGCCACAACGGCGGATGCGCAGCACTTGCTGGAGACGCTGGGCAGCCATGAGCATTGTCTCCGGCAGCAGGGCTGGGGACTCCTCTTCCCTGCCGGGAGCACGCCCACCGGCATGAAAACCATGCTTACCGAGGGACGCATTTCCCGTCAGTCCATGGCATCACAGCAGGCTTTGACCATGGCGCAGCCCGATCGTTGGGAAGGGCCGGTGTGGGATTGCTGTTGCGGACGCGGGGGAAAAACAACGGCATTGCTGGAGGCGGGCATACCTGTGCGATTTGCCAGCGATACCTCGCGGGAACGGCTCCGCGGTATGCGGGAAGAAATGGAACGCCTTGGGCTGGAATCTCCCTTTTCGCTGCTCCACTCTGCCGCTGAACCTGTACCCGACCGGGTGTGGGAAGAAACGGGTGCCACAGCCTTTGGCACCGTGCTCGCCGATGTCCCCTGCTCCGGGCTGGGAACACTTTCCCGCAGGCCGGACGCCCGCTATCACCGCACCCCGGACGCTGTGGCTGCCTTGTGCCGGACGCAAGCCGCCATTCTGGACAACGCATACGCTCACATACGCCCCGGCGGACGAGTGGTCTACATGACCTGCACGGTCAACCCCGCCGAAAATGGCAAACAGGTGGCGGCCTTTTTACAACGCACCCCCGGAGCTATTTGTGAGCTGGAGTGGGAAACCGCATCCCATGGAACCGCTTCAGAACCAGATATGGCGCAAGCCGCGTTCGGAGAATTTTTCTACGTGGCGCTTCTGCGCCGGGGATAGGCCGTAGCCGCCTTTCCCCAGTCATGGCGGATTCAGGCTCAGGCCACAACCACCTTGTTGCGGCCCCCCTTTTTCGCCTTGTAGAGTGCCGTGTCCGCGCACTTGATGACCTGTTCCACGGAAGAGGCTTCGTCTCCGCGTTCTGCCACTCCTATGGAGAGAGTCACCGTTACCGTATCTTTACCTCGTGCTTTTTTGGGCAAGGGGCCGCGGATACGAAATGCGGTTCCCGCAATGGCTTCGCGCACGGCGTTAAGGTGGGGTGCCGCTTCTTGAGCGGAGAGTTTGGGAAACAGAATGGTAAATTCCTCGCCTCCATACCGGTAAGCGGTTCCGCCTCCGGTCACACGGGCAAGATGCCCCGCTACCATGCGCAGCACATCGTCGCCCACATCGTGCCCGAAGGTGTCGTTGAACTTCTTAAAATGGTCGATGTCGCACATTGCCACGGCATAGCGACGCCCTAACCGCTTGCTGTCCGCCATAAGCGCACGCCGCGCCGGAAGGGTTGTGAGCTCGTCGGCAAACGCCATGGAATACGATTCCTGAAACAAAGTAAGCATGACGATAAGCGCGCCGGCGCAAAAGAAAACTGCCGCTGTCTCCGGTTGTCTCGCGTGGTGCAGACCAGCCATGGCGCAGATGATGGTGGTAAGCAGTGCCCCGTGCATGGCATCACGCGACGGGGTGAACAATGCCCAGTGCCCCACCAGTGCAAACAAGATGATTCCCGTAACCAGCAACGCCACTTCGGGGATGCCTGTCCACGAAGAAATCCATGCCCCCGCCCAATCGGGTAGGGGCTGGTAAAACACAATCCGCCATGCGGGCAATAGCACTTCTTCCGCCGTTTGCGGACTAAAGAAAACCCGCGCCCCCATGAGCACGCTGACGGCTCCCGCCTGCACAAGCAAAAAGGCCAGATGCAGCAATCCCCAGCCGGAGAGCACGCCCCGATCTTCCATGCATTCCAACAGCGCGATATTGATGGGCAGCAGCAAACACATTGCGGCATACCCCAGCCCGATGTCCCACGCGGAGGCAGGACCGGAGGAAAAGAGTCCTGTGGTCAGCCAATAGGCCGCAGCCAGCAAAGCCAGCAAAAAGACCACCCGGCTGCGTTTAAATCTCCATGCCAGCGCGGCGCCGGTAAAGCAAAACACGTAGGGCAGCCACGGCAAGACCGGCACAACAGGGACCGGGAGCAACGAACGGTCGTATGCCGTGACAAACGCTCCCACCATCAAAAAGACAGGCACCACAAGCGAAAAAAACAACCGAAGGACGGATTTCATGCCGGACTCTCCAGAGGAGAAAAGGAACAAAAAAGACGGCGGCGGGGCTTCTCCCCGCTACGCCGCCATGCACGGCAGCGAAAGCTACAGCCAGCGCTCCACGACAGGGGCGGCAGACTGCCTTATCGCGTCAATAAGCCCTTGGGGAGTCACTGTGGCTGCGCCCACATGCCCTACCACCACGCCTGCGGCATAGTTGGCGAGCATGCACGATTCCAACAACGGAACCCCTGCGGACAATGCCAGCGCGGTTGTGGCAATAACAGTATCCCCTGCGCCTGTGACATCAAACACTTCCCGCGCCATGGTGGGAATGTGCCAGACCGTGTTGCGGTCTTCAAATAGCGCCATGCCTTGCGGGCCTAGCGTAGTGAGTAACGTATCGCAGTGCAGCAAATCAAAAATGGCCTTCCCGGCTGCCAGAATCTCTTCACGATTTCCCGCAGGCATGTTCGCCCCTTCGCTGGTTTCCTTCGCATTGGGCGTGAGCATGGACACGTCCATGTACCACCGGAAATTGGGCGTTTTAGGGTCCACTAAAATTTTGGGACGGTTGGGGCTTGCATCCCGCAGGGCCGTTATGCGCTGCATGAACGCGCGGGAAACCACCCCTTTGCCATAGTCGGAAACGATGACCACATCGTAGTCGGGCAAGCGTTCCGCCACGGTTTCCAGTAATTGCTCAAATGCCTCTCCCGTGATGGGCGAAGTGTCTTCCCGGTCTATACGCAACATCTGCTGCCTATCGGCGAGAATTCGGGTTTTGCGGGTAGTTTTTCTGCCGTCAATGCGCACCATAGAACGGGAGATGCCCTCTTTTTCAAAAAGCGAATCAAGCAGCTCCGCACCGCTTCCCGTTCCGGTAGCGCAGATAAGGTGCGGCTCTCCGCCTAAGCTACGCAGGTTGCGCGCCACGTTTCCCGCGCCACCCAAAACGTGTCTGTCTTCAAAAACACGCACTACGGGCACCGGGGCTTCCGGGGAAATGCGTTCCGCATTGCCCGTAAGATATTCGTCCACCATCACATCGCCGATGAGCAACACGCGCTTGCCCGCCATTGCGGGCACCCATGCCGAAAGAGAACCTGTTTCCACCATCTGCCTACAGCCTTTACCCGTTCACCGGGATACCCAATTTTTCCATGAGAGCATGGAGTTCTTCGCGGCTTGCGAAAGAAAGGGTCACTTTACCCTTCTCCTCAGTTCCACTCAGGATGACATTCATCCGCAACGATTCATGCAAGCGCTGTTGCACTGTGCGCAGAAGTTCGGGCACAGCCTGTCGAGGGGCTTTGGAAGAAGCGGGAGACATAGCGCCCGCCTTGGGAGGCAATTCCCCGTGTGCTTTCCAAAACTGGGCCATGGTTTCCGCTTCGCGCACGGTGAGCATGTCCGTTATGATACGTTGCAGCATGGCATCGCGCACGTCCTCACCCACTGCCAGCAGGGCACGGGCGTGCCCGGCGCTGATGCGTCCTTCGCATAAGGCGGCCTTTCCCTGCTCGGACAATTGCAGCAGACGCAAGGTGTTGGCAATGCCGGAGCGGCTTTTACCCAATTTTTGCGAAAGCTCTTCTTGCGAAAGACCAAACCGGTCGCGCAGTTCCTGCATTCCCAACGCTTCTTCCATGGGGTTCAAGTCTTCGCGCTGAAGATTTTCAATCAGCCCCACGGCAAGCGTTTCTAAATCTGTCATCTCCCGCACAATGACAGGAACTTCACGCAACCCCGCCATCTTGCTTGCCCGCCAACGCCGTTCACCCGCAACGATTTCGTAATACGTGGTGTCGTTGTCTTTGACGGGACGAACCAGCAACGGTTGCAACACCCCTTGTGTTTTTATGGATGCCGCAAGCTCCTCCAGCGCCTCTTCCGCAAAGGCTTTGCGGGGCTGCTCAGGATTGGGCCGCAGCATGCGCACAGGCAGCGTGCCGGGGGCCTGAGCGGTATCGGTTACCGGGTCTGTATTTCCCTTGAAGAGCGCGTCTAAGCCTCTTCCTAATCCTCTGGGTGCGCCAGCCATGTATCACTCCTTGACAATCCGTCTGTTCGCCCCGACTCTACACCCCGAAACATACTATTTCGATGTTCGCGGAGGCTTTCATGTCTGAAAAAGATTCCCATATTGTACCGCTGTACGCCAAGGACGGTTCGTTGTACGGCATATTGCTCAGTCCCCAGCTTTGGGAAGCGGCGAGCCGTACCGTGGCCCCCATTCTGGAGCGGACGCTTGACTGCATGTACCCACATCAGGCAACTGAACGTCCTGAACCTCTGCATGAGTGGCAGGAATTTGCCGACTACTGGGATTTTAAATATCCCCTCACCGCCGAGGTGGAATGCCGCGCCTGCGGTGCCCGCACGGACGATTGGGAGCATGATCCCGCGCGGCCTTTTCTTTTTAAAGGTGCCAGTCTGAGCGGGCTGTGTGTCTTTCACTGCCAGCATTGTCAGGCCACCGTCCGCAAAAAACATTTTAAGGACCACGTGTGCTATGAAGCGAGTGGTTCAGCCCTGCACGATGAGGACTCCTCCGGTAACAACTGCGGCCCTCTGCCGGAGTAATTTTTCCCTTCTGCGCCCTACTGGCGCGGGGGCCTTCTCAGCACGACCTCTTTGGCCAGTGCGAGGTAGGCTTCCGCGCCTTTTGATTTCACATCATAATGGATGATGGATTTACCAAAACTGGGTGCCTCTGACAGCCGCACATTCCGCGGCACCACTGTTTCAAACAGATGATCGGGGAAGCATTTGCGCACCTCGTTTTTCACCTGTCTGGAAAGCCTGTTTCGCACATCGTACATGGTGAGTACCACACCAAGCAGATTCAGGCCGGGATTCAGGCGTTTTTTCACCTGCTCAAATGTTTGCAGCAGCTTAACAATGCCTTCCAGAGCAAAAAATTCGCACTGCAACGGAATAAGCAGTTCACGGGCCGCGCACAGAGCATTTAAGGTAATAAGCCCCAAAGACGGCGGACAATCCAAAAGGATGTAATCAAACCGCGATTCTAATGTGTGCAGGACATCTTGTAAGTAATATTCCCGCCCCATCTTATCCACCAGTTCTAGTTCAATAGCCACAAGGTCCGTAGAAGACGGAAGAATGGAGAGAAACGGCGTGTGCGTTTCATATACTGCCTCCAGTGCTTCCTCTGGTTGGAAAAAAATGCTGTAAAGGTTGTGCGGCATGGACTCCTGTTCCAGCCCCAAACCACTGGTGCAGTTTGCCTGCGGATCGCAATCCACCACAAGCACGCGCTTTTCCATAATAGCCAGTGAAGCGGCAAGATTGATAGACGTGGTTGTTTTTCCCACGCCGCCCTTCTGGTTGGCTACTGCGATAATTCTGGCCACGAATACCTCGTCTGGTTGGTGTGGGCGTGTTTCATGTGAAACATCAAGAATCATCCCGAATCCGCGCCAAAGACTTTGGCGCACGTTTCTTCCTTTGCTAGAAGATGCCCTACAGAGTGTCAACCACCGCTCGCGTCATACGCTGGCGATGAAGCGCGGGAATGTGGTGAAAGACAAGGGTTTGCGCGAAATACCCTTGGTATGTATTTTTTTGTTTTTTCTCGTAGCGCGCACAAATGTTTCATGTGAAACATGAGCATCGCCTAAAACGTAATACGTTCACGCATACGCAGTGTCTCTGCCGCGCTTTCCTTCCCTAAAACAAAAGCCGCCCCGAAGCTACCGGGGCGGCAAAAAACAACCGAGCTTCATAAGGCACGGAATATGTATTTATTGCTGATAGTACTCGCGGTACCAATCCACAAACCGGCTAATTCCCTCTTCCACCGTGGTCGCGGGTTTGAATCCTGTATCCGCGATAAGGTCATCCACGTTGGCGTAAGTAGCCGCCACGTCGCCGGGCTGCATCGGTAAAAGATTTTTCTGTGCCTTTTTTCCCAGCTTTTCTTCCAACACGGCAATGAAGTGCCCAAGTTCCACCGTGTTGTTGTTCCCTATGTTGTATAAGCGATACGGAGCCGGGCTGGTGCACGGGTCGGGCTGATCGCCAGACCAATTGGGATTCGGCTGAGGAATGCGATGCATCACCCGCACCACGCCTTCCACTATGTCATCAATGTACGTGAAATCTCGGCGCATTTTCCCGTGATTGAATACATTAATAGGCCGGTCTTCCAAAATGGCTTTGGTGAACAGGAACAGAGCCATGTCAGGTCTTCCCCATGGTCCGTATACGGTAAAAAAGCGTAGGCCGGTGGTGGGTAGCCGATACAGATGGCTATAGGTATGAGCCATAAGCTCATTGGCCTTTTTGCTTGCCGCATACAGGCTGATAGGATGGTCCACGTTATCGTGAACACTAAAAGGCATGGTGGTATTCAGCCCGTACACAGAACTGGACGAGGCATACACAAGGTGCTCTACCTTGTTATGGCGGCACCCTTCCAGCACGTTGCAAAATCCCACAAGATTCGCATCCACATAGGAGTGGGGATTTTCAATGGAATAGCGCACGCCTGCCTGTGCCGCCAGATTGACCACGTGCGAAAATTTTTCTTCGGCGAAAAGCCGTGCCATGGCAGGACGGTCTGCAAGGTCCACCAGCGCGTGACGAAAGTTTGGGTTTTCCGCAAGCATCCGCAAGCGGTCTTTTTTCAGTTCCACGCTGTAATAGTCGTTCAGGATATCCAAACCCACCACAGTGTGCCCCTCCGCCAAAAGACGGCGGGAAAGACTGAAGCCAATAAATCCGGCTGCGCCGGTAACAAGAATATGCATCATCCCGTCCTTTCAAAAAGTCTCACAAAGAAAAATGTCGCGCTAAGGCCTTCCTGTCCGCCTCATCAGCACACATACCAACGCAATTCACTCGCAAAAGCTATTATTCACACAAAAGCGCCATTTTGCGGCGCGTAAACATTTACCGCAATGCAGAGCTCAAAAACAATCAAAAAATAGCGCAAACGCAACGTATTTCCGGCCCCGCTTGCCGTGCGTTCACATTGCCGCGTGGCGCAGAGGGAAAGAATCGCACGCTTCGGAAACCGGCAGGGGAGGATTCGCGATAAACATCCGCAAGGCGCGTTCAACGGAATCCTCTGTCACCACAGTGTCAAGGCAAGGACCGTTAGGCCGCTCGTTCAATACGCCATAAACAGGAATCGGATAGGTATCCTGAATGCCTGAGGTCAGATCTCTCTCACAGGCAACCGCAATGATCATGCGCGGACGCTTTTGCACCACAATACGGCGGGCGATGGTCCCCCCGGTGGCGATAGCGAACTGCACACCGTAGTAATCCCGTAACCGCAACAACATCGTCACGGGGCACTGCCCACACCGTTTGCATAAATCCACATCGTAAGAAAGCCTGATCCCGCACTGGCTGTTCTGCAAACAATGCGGAGTCAGAATAAGAATGTCGTGTGGCGCAAAAGCGTCGTTTTCTGTGCGGACCAATTCATTATTCACCTTGATGAAAGAATGGCGCACCTTTTCCTTGGAAATTCCTAAAAATCGGGCCAGCAAAACCATGAGCGGCAAAAAAAGCTTAATGGTAAGGCCACGTATTTTTTGTGTTCCCAACACGGGACGCCCTTTCAGAATGTGCAAAACCAGCCCAAGCGCGGCCCACGCGATAACCCCAATAAGCGCAAGCAACCCGGCACCTGTCACATAGGGAAGCACGGGGTGAATGTTGGCAAGGCCGATGTAGGGAATAATCCAAAACAGAGACAGTATGGCGCAGAGCAACACACTAGTGCCCGTGATAAGGCCGATAAACAGACGCTTGCGCGCACCGTAGTACCGATCTGGCCCGGAAACGGAGCCGATACCGGGTCTGGACACGATATGCCGCAGCGGTGTCTTAGTCATAACTGTGGGCCATCCTGCAAAAATCGAAGATGCTCAGGCGTGGAGGAAGCATACAAGAATTTACCGAGAGCGCAAGAAAACACATGCGCGCAGCCCTTTTCATCCCCCTAGAGCCAACTGGCACCGTCCCAAAAACAAACATCCCTTTCCACAGATGCAATACCATAAAAAACGCGCCGCACAGAAACTGGGCGGCGCGTGTGTAGGCGTCTTCAGGGAGTTCCACCTTGCTGAAGGGTCAAACTCCCTGAAACCGTGTCTGAGCCATGTCAGGATATCACAAGGGTAGTGCGACTCCGGCTTCGGAACTCAGGTGCCCCGCACACGGGGCTGGTCAACGGTTGGTCGATAAGGAAATCGCAAGTATCATACGTGTGCCGTTGCGGTTAGCAAATGAATTCTTTTCATGAAAATAATTAAGTATGAGAGCATGTCCCGCCAGAGGCTGCCCCTTGCGGACAGCAAAGCGTAAAGAAACACAACCCGGATTCAACCACGTCCTCCCCCAAAGCCGCAGGGGGACGGAGGGTGCGCGGCGAACGGACAAAACGCTACTATTGCGAAAAACAACAATACATAAAAAACGACCGCAGGAATTCGGTTTCCCGAACGCCTGCGGTCATCAGATAGCTTCGCAAAAAATGCTACTTGTTGATTCCGTCCACCAGAGCCTTCGCGGCGGAGAACTTAATCACCTTGCGGGCAGGAATCGTAATGGGTTTCCCGGTCTGTGGATTGCGCCCAGTGCGGGCAGCGCGTTCCGACACCGAAAAGGCGCCAACGCTGGGCAGGCGGACGCCGGACTTGCTAGCCACACCGTCGGCGAGGACTTTGCAGAAAGCATCATACGCTTTTTCAGCGCTTACTTTGGTTTCAAAGACCTCAGGCAAAGCGTCTTTGAGTGCCGCAACAAATTCAGCCTTGGTCAACATCAGGAATATCCTCCTTAAGCAGAATTCGGTTTCCCCCCGGAATTTCAAGCCGTGACCACAATATTATCGAATCCTATGCAGGGTAACGCATTGGCTGTCAATCGTTTCACACATAAAAATCCTGCCAAAGGTAGAGACAGCGCGGGTCGCGGGGGTTGCGCCATTCTCTCAGTTACGGTATTGCTATTATCATATGAAGTAGTTACGGTCTTTCAGGAGCGTTCGGAAAAAAGGAAATCCACGCCAACGTTTGCGGAGCAACGCATGAAAAACGCAATCAGGCCACACGAAAGCCACGCCCTGCTCACCATTGCCGAAATAGCGCACCGCTTTTCACTTCCCGAATCCACAGCGCGCTACTACTGCAAACGCTTTATAGACTACCTGCCCCATGTCGGCGAGGGAAAACGCAGACGGTACCGCGCAGGTGCTCTGGATGTGTTTGCGGTTGTTCTTGAGGAAATGAAGAAAAGCAAAAACGCAATGGCTGTCGAGGCGTTACTTTCATCAAAATTTCCTAAAAATATCGATGTGTTGCCACACAAAACGCAACAACCACAATATAGCAACAACACCGCCAGCATACCCAGCGGGATTACGGGCAATCCCGCCATTTCTCCGTCCGCAGCAATGGACGCCTCACGCTTTCTCGCCTTCATGGAACAACAATCTGCCGCCATGGTCACCATTGCCAGCGCACTTAGCACTCTGGCGGGCCAAGGCGAGAGTGTCCGAATACTGGAACACTCGCTCCGCGAAAAGGAAACGGAAATATCCCGGTTGCGCTGCGAGGTAGAACAACTGAAGGGCTTGCAGAACGCGGCGGAAAAACTGCATCAGCAGGACTTGGATCAGATGCGAAACTGGCTGGGGAAATTACTCCGCAGCAAGGAAATTCCGCCCCAGAAAGCTGAAAACTAAGCATCTACCAATACCCCGCGCGTGTGAATAGCCTGCCCTCCGCGTATTCAAGGCAACCAGCCGCAAAGTTGCCCATTCCCTTTGCCCCGGCAGACAGCGCTCCGGGTGCATTGGTGCATTAGTGTCATGTCCCCAACGCCCTGCCCCGTCTTATTTCGCCCGCTACCACAAAGCGCTCCCCTATTTCCAGAACAAGCAAGACCGGAGCACGCAAATGCCCCGGCCTCTCTTCACCTGTCCCGAACGAGACACGTGCGAATGCCTATTTGTCCTTTGAGCGCTTTTCCCAAAGCCGCATATCTTTCATCTTTTTCCGCCGTTCGCGTTGCAGCGACTTGCACACCAGTGGCGTTCCTTTTTTATACCCATATTTTTCCCGGTATTCGATGAGGGAAAGCCCGTGCCCCGCCAGATGTTTGCGGGTAAGGATCTTAAATGATTTCCCGCACTCCAGACAGGTGATGGATTTTTCCCGAATAAGCTTGTGCGGATCCGTATCCAGCTTCTGCGCCCCTTCCCCGGTATCATCGCCTTCCGCTATTTGCCTGATAGCCTGCGCAAGGCTGCGCATCATCGAATTAATCTCTTCTTCACCCATGGTGCGCACTGAAGCTTGTGCTTTAACAATCTCCAATGCCTGTTTCAAATGATCATCCATAACAACTCCTTTCTCGTCACATATGTATTTCACATGGAAGCGGGCAAAAGGAGAGTGTGTCGGCCCTTTTCCAACAAAGACTAAAAACAACGGCACGAATGCCTACATCACATACGCAATATATTTGCTGTGGGAATTATTTATTCTCCCACCTCAAAAGACATGCACCGCTGTGCCGAAATGACACAGTGTGATGTATTGCCCGCCCAAAATCCGGGGAGCAGCGATAGGCGTGGTATACGTAAAACGGGTTCCCCCCCGTAATATCGAAACCGCCGCGAATACATCTGTGGCGCACAAGCAGGCCCCCCCGCGCCGCCACAGAAACAACAGAACGTGCGACAAAAAATTTGCGGTACTGCGTCCGCAAACTCTATTTTTTACGTGCGTCGCCCCACACGTTATGCTTTGTGTGCAAAAAATCGTTCCCTTCACCGGGGTACACTGCCCGTTCCGCACGGGGAGTGCCTGCCACGTGCATGGCGTCCGGCCACGCGGAACATAGCGGGTCCGGCCCACGCAGCGCTTCCTCGGACGGATGCGTATCCGCCATTCTCGGATGCTCGCGCAACTCCACGCCGGAAACCGGATGACTGAACTCCAGCGCTATTCCATTGGGATCAAACGTGTAGATAGAGTGGATAAAACCGTGATCGACAGGCTCGGAAACCCAAATCCCCGCTGCTTCCAGCCGGTCGCGCACCGCCCACAGGGCATCGCTATCCACAACGCCGATAGCCACATGGTCAAAGGCATATCTACCACGCACCGGTACTCCGTGGTCTTTTTCTTCCAACGGCTCCACTTCAGGCCATTCAAAGAACGCGATCATGTCCGTAGCGGATAACGAAAAAAAATATTGCCTGTACCCTTTGCGCCCTAATCCAGCCACAAGAGGCATTCCCAACAGATCACGCCAAAAGCGCACTGTGGTATCCATGTTTCCCGTGGCCATGGCGAGATGGTTCACTCCCGTATATTGGGGCGTATAGCACGACATAACAGTCTCCACTGGTATTTTGCCAAACCTAGCGCGGTTTGGGAGTGTATGTCCAGCCTGATACCCATTTTGTCGAATACTTTGACAAAAGGAATAGCGGTAAGCACACACATACCTTGCCAAACATCTGAAAAATTCATAGACCTACCTGAAAGGTATGAATTGACTTGCCGCTACGCCGTGCGTATGCAGCAACCTTCCGGCATGGATGGGTCTTCTTCGGAAAGGCTCTTCCTGTCGATTCCCTGTGTCGCCAGCAAATATACCCCTGACTGGTATTTGCATGCCGACTGAATACCGGCGGAACGCCGCCTTAAGCCAGCAGATTTCGGAGGATGCTCCCATGCCCAAGCACGTTGTGGTCATTGGTGCGGTAGCACTCGGTCCCAAGGCCGCCTGCCGTTTCAAACGTCTGGAACCCGACGCCAAAGTCACTCTTATCGACCAAGCTCCCCGCATTTCCTACGGCGGATGCGGTATTCCCTACTTTGTTTCCGGCGAAGTAAACAGCGTTACCGATTTACAATCCACGCCCTATCATATCATTCGAGATCCTGAATTCTTCAAAATAAACAAAGACGTGGATGTTCTTATCAATACCCGTGCCACGGCAATAGACACCCGCGCTAAAACAGTGGTCGTTGAAAACGCGCTCACCCGCGAAACCCAGCGCCTCAGCTATGACAAGCTTGTGTTGGCCATGGGTTCCAAGCCCAATATTCCTCCCTTTGAAGGACGCGACCTCAAGGGCATCACTCCCGCCACAAATCTTGATGAAGCGGAACTGCTCCGCAACGCCGTTGCCAGCGGTTCGGTGAATAAATGCGTCATTGTTGGCGCAGGGTTCATAGGACTGGAAATGGCTGTGGCCTTTGCCGACATGTGGGGCATAGAAACCACCGTGGTGGAGCTACAGGATCAGGTAATGCCCGGCTTCCTGTCCCAATCTATGGCGCGTATGGCGCAGCACGATTTGGAAGACAAGGGTGTTACCGTGCTGCTTGGCGAATCTGTGCGCCGATTTGAAGGCGAAGACGGCGCGGTGGCTCGTGTGGTAACTGATACGCGCACGCTGGAAGCCGATCTTGTCGTCCTTTCCGTAGGCGTTTCACCCAATACAGATATTGCCAAGCAGGCAGGAATCGCGTGTGACGGACGCGGGGCCATCATCGTCAACAACCAGATGCAAACCAGTAATCCCGACGTATACTCCGGCGGCGACTGTGTTACCATTCCTAACCTCATCACTGGTAAATCTGGATTCTTCCCGCTTGGTTCCATGGCTAACCGTCAGGGCCGCGTTATCGGAACGAATCTCGCGGGCGGGCATGCCACCTTCCCCGGCGGTGTGGGCAGTTGGGTAGTCAAACTCTTTGATCAAACGGCCTGCGGGGCTGGCCTAACCATAGAAGCCGCTCTTCGTGAAGGGTACGACGCCATCAGCGTGCATGTGGAACAATTCGACCGCGCTCACTTCTTCCCGGAAAAAGCGCTTATGGCACTGGAGTTGGTGGTGGACAAAACCACCCGCCGCGTCCTTGGCATTCAGGGCATGAGCGAAGCTGGCGACGCGTTAACGGCCCGCATCAACGCCATGGTGCCTTTGCTGAAAGACCACGCCACGGTGGAAGATGTTTCCAACCTTGAAATTGTCTACTCGCCCCCGTTTGCCTCGGCCATGGACATTATCAACGCGGTAGGTAACGTGGCGGAAAACGTGCTGGACGGAAGGAACCATGTTGTTTCTCCCACGGAATTTGCCACTCTGTGGGCCAAACGTGACGAGAGCGACATATACTTCCTCGACAGCCGCCTTGCCGCCAATGCCGAACCGCTGCTCGAAAAATATCCTAACCAATGGCACAGCATCCCCAACGAAGAAATCCGCCAACGCATCAACGAACTCCCTGCGGACAAGCCTATCGTGCTGGTATGCAACACCGGTCTGCGTTCGTATGAGGCCATGCTGCTGCTCAATGAATTAGGCCGCAGCAACGTGCGGGCCACAGCCGGTGGCATGGCTGCACAAAAAAGACTGGGCACAACTCTTTAACCACCGGAAAACAGCGAGAAACAGCCCTCAGAGGCCCGTGCCTCACGGACGTATATACAGGGCTAAAAAAGTACAAAACGCGGCTCAGAAAAAATATCTGAGCCGCGTTTTTATTATCAAAAAACCAACAGCCACTGAACAAGCTGCGATTCACACTATCCTAAAACCCCTCGTCTCTGTTCTCCTCGTTGAGGATAGATGCTCAACACAGCCCTTCACCGGAACAAGTCGCCTCGTCACAAGCCGCAAGATAACCGCAATGAAAGGCTTCCGCCGTCATAGCCTTACGGTTAGCAGGACGAAGCGTGGCTATATGATACTCCCGGTCTGCCGTGGCAATAGATAACTTGCCGTCCACGAGTCCCAATATGGTTCCGGGTTCCACAACATGATCAAGCTGCGGGCCGATTACGCCGGGATCAATGGAAACCCGCACAGAGGGTTGCCCTACCCTGTGAACCATAAAAAAAGCTCCCGGCCACGGCGAAACACCGCGTATGCCCGCGTGTACTTCTTTAGCGGGCCTATGCCAGTTCACAATACCTTCAGCCTTTTCCAGTTTCGCGGCGTGCGTGGCAAGAGCGCTATCTTGCGGAATGCTCCGCAATGCGCCCTGTGCGGCTAATTCCAGTGCGTCCACCAGCAATCCAGCACCCAGAACAGCGAGCTGATCATGCATGGTGCCGGCGGTATCATCAATGCCAATACTTATGGCGCGTTGAAGCAAGATAGGTCCGCTATCCAGCCCTTTTTCCATCTGCATGATAGTAATTCCGGTGACCGGATCGCCGTTCATGATAGCCCGTTGTATAGGAGCGGCCCCCCGGTACCGGGGTAGCAACGAGGCATGCACGTTTATGGCGCCAAGGGTGGGGATATCCAAAACCCGCTGTGGCAGAATAAGCCCGTATGCCGCCACCAGCAGCACGTCAGGGCGCAACTCAGTCAACTGGCGCACATCCGCGTCTTCCCGAAAAGTACATGGCTGAAACACCGGAACGCCGAGTTCCAGAGCCGCTTCTTTGACTGCGGAAAACCGACAGGCCTGCCCGCGACCACACGGACGGTCCGGCTGGGTGTATACTCCCACCAGTTCGCATCCGCCCCAATCCGCAAGCTTCCGTACTATAACCGCAGCAAACTCCGGCGTTCCCATGAACACAGCGCGCATTGTAGTGCCCTCTATTTTTTCAGCCACTTTTTGACTTTGCTATCATACATGGACCGTTTCAGGCGGCTGATATGGTCAATAAACAGCGTGCCGTCCAGATGATCCAATTCGTGCTGTATGCAAATGGCCAGCAGGCCGTCCGCGTCCATACAAATATCGTTGCCGTCAATATCTTTGGCTATCAGGCGCACGGTTTCCGCCCGCTTTACTTTGCTGCGATAGTTCACGACAGAGAGACACCCCTCTTCCGTTTCCACTTCGCCCTGCAAGTTTTCCAACCGGGGATTGATCAGCGTCATCAACCCAGCCCGCTCCTCAGGTCCGGTTACGTCAATCACGACAAGGCGGCAATTTTCCCCAACCTGCGGTGCGGCAAGGCCAATACCATCTTCTTTATACATGGTTTCCGCCATGTCTGCGGCTAAGGCGCGTATTTCCGGCGTTATTTCCGTAATATCCTCGCACTCCAAAGCAAGCCGCGGGTCTGGGTATTTCAAAATTTCTCTTACCATACTGTCACCATATATGTTGGTTATGTTTTTTTCAGATATACATCGTATACCAGAGGCTATAATCATTCCCGCGGACCATGAAAAGGGAAGAGTATATAACCTTTTGATAAAACAAGAAATAAAATGGTGTATGCCTTTTATTTCCCGCATAGGTCAACCCGCTGCCAACGCGCAAAAAATACACAGTCCCACCCCATTGTGGAAGACTGCGTATTCTCTGAACCAGCACCCAATTTCTACGTAACCGACGTTTCCCTCTCAGTGATGGGAATTACATCCGTTTTCGCAGATATTCCAAACGCTTTTCAATAACCATGGGATTAGGATACGTGTCCGCTATACCTTCCAAAAGGGTAATAGCCTCAGGAATTCTACCCAATTGGTCATATGCATCCGAAAGAAGAAGCGTTGCAATGGACGCTAATTCCTGTGAAATTCCTTTTGTTTCCAAAACATTGGTCAGGGAAACAACGGCAGGATGGTAGTTTTCAAGAAAAAACTGCGTTTGGGCCAACCCGTACAAACACTGAGCGCGTTCCACCGGCTCCACAGGTATCTCCATGCAGGAACGGAACGCGTCTATAGCCAGATCATAATCCGCTGTAGCAATGTATGCTTCGCCAATATTCCGGTACGCGGTTACCTGATCCAGCGGTGTGGATTCCGGCATATCAAGAATGCGCTGCCATGCGTCCACAGCTTTTTCCATGTCACGCATCTGCATAGCAAGATCACCCATGCGGTACAAAATACTCCGCACCTTTTCCGGCTTATCCGCGTATTCCAAAAGCATGGCTTCCAGCAATTCCAGCGCATCAGACTCGTTGCCACGCACGGCATACGCAAGGTCATATAACCTATTCCAGACTTCCCAGCGGGCAGCGCCTTTTTCGTGTATTTTGAGATACCGCTCATAGAGCCGTTCGGCTTCAAGGTACTGATGCTCCACATAGGCTTGCCGGGCGGCTTCAAGATCGTCCCCAGCCTCCGGCCGCGATTGGCAGCCGGAGGTGAGGACGCAAAGAAACAGAAAGAGAATAAGATAGTCTTTCATCTATTCCTGATCTTCATCGACAACAATATCGTCTCGCTCGGATACGCGGTCAAAGCCGACCACTGTACCGCCTTCATCAAGAGACACAAGCCGCACACCCTGCGTAGCACGTCCCACGCTGCGTACTTCCCGTATTTCCATACGTATGATTTTGTTGTTTGATGTTAACAGAATAAGACCATCTTCCAATTCCACAGGTATGGCTCCTAGCACCGGGCCGGTCTTGGGCGTGACCTTGAAGTTGATAATGCCCTTTCCGCCGCGCGTCTGCACACGGTACAAATCAAGGCGAGTGCGTTTGCCATATCCGTTTTCAGCCACAGTCATTATTTCAGATGTGCTATCCGGCGACAGTGTGACACAAGCCACCACGTCGTCATTAGACCGCAGGGCTATGCCCTTCACACCCGTGGCGCTGCGGCCCATGGGGCGCACATCGCTGCAATCAAAGCGAATAGCAATGCCGTCCTGTGTGGTAAGAACCACGTGGCATTGATCATTCACCTCACGTACCATGATAAGCTCATCATCGGGCCGCAGCCCCACCGCAATAATACCGGTGCGGCGGGCGCGGGCATAAAGGTCCGCGCTAGAGCGCTTTACCATGCCGCGGCGGGTAGCAAAGAGGAAGTAGTGGTTTTCGTCAAAGTCCCGCACAGAAAGCGCGGTGGTAACGAATTCGTTTTCTTCCAGCGGCAGCAAGTTGGCAATATGCATACCTTTGGCGGTACGGCTGCCCTCAGGAACCTGATGCACCTTAAGCTGGAACATACGGCCCTTGTTAGTAAAGAGCAGCAGATACTGGTGATTTGTTGTTGTCAGAAAGTCCTGCACAAAATCACCGTCACCGGTCTGCACGCCCGCAACGCCCTTGCCACCGCGTTTTTGCGCCTTGTAAGATTCAAGCGTGGTACGCTTGATATACCCACGGCGGGACAGTGTGATAACAACGTCCTCGTCGGGAATAAGGTCTTCAATGTCGATACCGTCCAATTCAGCCTCTATGACGGTGCGACGAGGAGTACCAAAGGTTTCTTTAAGCTGTGTCAATTCTTCCCGCACAACGCCCTGAAGCACGTCCCTGTTATCAAGGATGGATTGGAACCATGCTATCTGCTTAAGCAGCTCGGTATATTCCTCCAGCAGTTTTTCATGCTCAAGGTTCGTCAACCGTTGCAAACGCATGTCCAAAATAGCCTGTGCCTGTAGTTCAGAGAGTTCAAAGCGGGCCATAAGCCCTTCTTTGGCGTCCTGAGGCGTTTTAGAAGCCCGGATAATACGCACAACTTCGTCAATATTATCCAGTGCGATACGCAGGCCTTCCAGAATATGCGCTCTGGCTTCGGCTTTGCGCAAATCATACCGGGTGCGTCGGATAATAACTTCACGCCGATGGTCCAGAAAATGGAGCAGAGCGCTTTTCAGACTCAGTGTCTGCGGTCGGTTCCCCACCACAGCCAGCATATTAATGCCAAAGGAGCTTTCCAGAGGGGTGAACTTGTATAGCGCGTTGATGACAATATCGGGAATAGTTCCGCGTTTCAGGTCAATGACCACGCGAATACCCTTACGATCCGATTCGTCACGCAGGTCGGTAATGCCGTCAATTTTGCGTTCATTGACCAGCACGGCTATTTTTTCCACTAGACTGGATTTATTAAGCGCAAAGGGAATTTCCCGGATTATGATGGACTGAAAACCCTTTTTGCGCTCTTCGATCTCCACCCGACCGCGTATTTTTACCGTGCCGCGCCCAGTGGTATACGCATCGCGCAATCCCTGTCCGGCGTAACAAATACCACCTGTAGGGAAATCCGGCCCTTTCACATACTGCATAAGCTCTTCAACTGTGCATTCACGGTTGTCGAGAGCCACAAGCAGAGCATCCACAAGCTCGCTCAGGTTATGAGGCGGTATGTTAGTCGCCATACCCACAGCAATACCGGAAGAACCGTTGAGCAGCAGGTTAGGAACCTTGGTGGGAAGTACAGAGGGTTCAGGTAACGTATTATCGTAGTTGGGCTTGAAGTCTACGGTTTCTTTATCGATGTCGGAAAGAAACTCGCCAGCCAACCGTGACATGCGCACTTCGGTATAACGCATGGCAGCCGCAGCGTCGCCATCTATAGAACCAAAGTTACCCTGCCCGTCCACCAGCATATCCCGCATGGAGAAGGGCTGCGCCATACGCACCAGAGCGTCATACACGGCGGAGTCGCCATGAGGATGATACTTACCGATAACGTCACCGACCACGCGGGCCGATTTTTTATGCGCACGGTTCCAACCATTGCCGAGTTCATACTGGGCAAACATGATGCGCCGGTGAACGGGCTTCAGCCCGTCACGCACATCAGGA
Organism: Pseudomonadota bacterium; assembly: GCA_023460395.1. GTDB lineage: Bacteria > Desulfobacterota > Desulfovibrionia > Desulfovibrionales > Desulfovibrionaceae > Halodesulfovibrio. Next base: position 331,904 of record JAEWQB010000024.1, read on the forward strand.
ATGGCGCGGCCGATAATAACACTGAGGGAATACTCAAGATATGACTTCTTGAGCTCTTTTTCGATGCTTATTGAATTCGACACATTCGGCCTCTTTTAAATATCCAGTTCCTGAACGCTCAGGGCATTGCGCTCAATGAATTCGCGGCGTGGCTCTACTCTATCGCCCATAAGCTGTTCGAAGATATCGCTCGCATCTTCGGCATCTTCCACGGTTACTCGCAACAGCACACGGTTTTCTGGATTCATGGTGGTGACCCACAACTGTTCCGGGTTCATTTCACCAAGACCTTTGTACCGCTGAATGTTGATGCCTTTTCGTGCTTCCAGCAGCACAAATTCAAGCACCGCGAAGATGTCCGCCAAAGTCGTTTCAGCTTCTTTGCGCACAGCGGTAAAAGAAAGCCCACCGTAAATTTTACGGATATCGTCCATGGCGATGTAGGGAATCTTATACATTTTGGAATTAAAGAATTCGTTGCCAATGCGGGTGCGGTGTCCGTTTTGGTTTTCAAAGACCAACCAGATACGGCTATCCACATCGTCATCTTCTTGTTCCACGCGCACAGAGTAGCCACGTTCGCCAAGAAACTCTCCAAACCCATTCTGGCGTTCATGCTCAAAGTTTTCCGGGAAAAGCCGCGTTGGGTATTCAAGGAAGGTCATGAACAGCTCCTGACTGATGTTCACGCTTTCCACTTCGGCTATTTTTCCCTGAATGGCTTCGATAGTTCCGAGAAGTTCCTTAAGCCCTTTACCGGTAACGGTAACGCCGTTGGTTCCGTGCAGAATCACATCGTCAGCTATGCGGTTGAGCAAAAAGCCATTCAGCTCTTCGTCGTCTTTGATGAACCGTTCAAACTTGGAGGCATGTGCCCGATACAACGGAGGCTGTGCTATGTACAGGTGCCCCCGCGTAATCAGCTCAGGATACTGACGGAAGAAAAAGGTAAGCAACAAGGTACGGATATGCGCTCCGTCCACGTCGGCGTCAGTCATGATGACAACCTTGTGATAGCGCAGCTTTTCATAATCCGTATCTTCCTCGCCTACTCCCGCGCCCATGGCGGTAATAAGCGCTTTCACTTCCTTATTGGCAAGCATCTTGTCGAAGCGGGTTTTTTCCACATTCAGAATCTTACCACGCAACGGAAGAATAGCTTGCGTGCCGGGGTTTCTGCCTTGCTTGGCAGAACCGCCAGCAGAATCCCCTTCCACGATGAACAGCTCTGATTCCGCAGGATCTTTAGACTGGCAGTCAGCCAGCTTGCCGGGCAGTGAGTTATCACCCAACGCGCCTTTGCGGCGAACGAGATCCTTTGCCTTACGGGCTGCGTCCCGTGCACGGGCGGCATCTACCGCCTTTTCAATGACCATCTTGGCGTCTTTAGGATTTTCTCCAAAAAACGTCATGAGTTGGTCATACACAAGCCCCGCAACAAGACCGGCTACCTCGCTGTTCCCCAGCTTGGTTTTAGTCTGCCCCTCAAACTGCGGTTGGGGAATTTTCACGCTCACCACACCGGTAAGGCCTTCGCGTACATCGTCGCCAGAGAGCTTTATCTTAAGCTTCTTGGGCAGGTCAGACCCCTGAATGTACGTATTTATGGCGCGGGTAAGCGCGGTTTTGAACCCCTGAAGGTGCGTGCCGCCTTCCTTGGTGCGGATGTTATTGGCAAAGGTAAGAAAGTTTTCTTTGTACCCCGCATTGTACTGAATGGCATATTCCACAAAAATATTGGACTGGTCACCAGCACCGTATCCCGCACCGTAAATGATGGAGTGAATGCCGCCTTCCCCGGAGTTCAGATCCTTCACGAACTGGCGGATGCCGCCTTCCGCGTGAAAGGTGTCGGAATCTCCGCTGCGTTCATCAGTAAATTCGATGGTTAGCCCGGAGTTAAGATAGGCCAGCTCTTCAAACCGTTTTTTCAGTACATCGTAGACGAACTGATTTGTTTCAAAAATTTCCTCATCGGGCCGAAAACGCACACTCGTTCCGCGGCGGTCGCTTTCTCCTATAGTTTCCACTCCCTTGACAGGCACCCCACGCTCATAGCGCTGATTGTAGCGATAGCCGTCGCGGTCAACGGTGACTTCCAGATATTCTGAAAGCGCGTTCACGCAGGAAACCCCCACGCCGTGCAACCCGCCGGATACCTTGTAGGTATCACTATCGAACTTGCCACCGGCATGGAGCACGGTCATGACCACTTCCACTGCGGGACGGCCTTCCTTAGGATGCATGTCTACAGGAATACCGCGTCCGTTATCTCGCACGGTAACACTGTTATCCAAGTGAATTTTAACCGTTATTCTGTCGCAGAAGCCCGCCATGGCTTCGTCAATGGAGTTATCCACCACCTCATACACGAGATGATGCAGCCCACGGACATCGGTACTGCCGATATACATGGCCGGGCGTTTGCGGACGGCGGAAAGCCCTTCGAGAACCGTAATGCTGTCCGCGGTATATTGCTGTTTGCTTCCAGCGTTGGTCATTACACTTCTTCCTCGCTGTAGTACGTCTCTTCCACTATCTTCATAGGCATGATGATAACCGTGTATTCAGGGTCATCACTTCCCTTAAGGCCGCATGGCCCTTCCGCTCCGGTAAGCATAAACCGCAGCGTTTCCGATTGGTAATGGTTGAGAATTTCAATAAGATTACGGGTGGGAAAGGCTATGCGTTTAATGGAGCCGCTATACTGCGCTTCCAAAGCCTCATTGGCGGTACCCACCTCTTGCCCTTGAGAGGAAAGCTCCACTTCGGCGCCGTTAAATGTGAAATAGGTGCAACGGTTATTTTCCGTGTTAAAAATGAGCAAGCGTTCCAAGGCTTCGATAATTTCTTTGCGGTCCACGTCCAGCGTGGCCACTTCGGGCGCGTTCAGTTTGGAGAGAAAATTATTATAGTCGGGATACTGGTAATATGAAAGCGGAAGACTGAACGTTTCACGCTTGTCGCCACGCCGGAAGAAGAGACGTTTGTTGCTGATGTTCAGCTCAATTTCGTCTCCGCCGAGCCATTTTTTCAGTTCCCCCAAATACTTCTTCTGTACCAGCATACCGTCTTGCGGGAGCATGGTGTGCAGTTCGTCATTGGTAAACCGCTGCATAGAGAATTGGTGTCCATTCAACCCGCAGCATTCGATAACGCCATTGCCCATGGGTTTCATGCTCATGCAGGCAATGGCTTCCATGGTATCTTCGTCAGAAATACAATATGAAAGCTTATCGATAAGTTCTTGAACGAAGTCGCCTGACCAGAAAACGGAGTTTTCTTCCGGGAAGTCGGAAAAATTCTGGAACCACGTGGCGTCGTTTACGGGTAATTTATACTTACGTCTCCCCTGCTCTATTTGAAGACTGCCTGAAGAGGCATCTAGACGCAGCGTTATTTCGCCGGAAGGCAGCTTTTTAAGCAAGTCCACAAAAGCACGACCCTGCACTCCGGCAAGACCCTCTTCTTGCACCTCACCGGCATAATTGCCCCGAAATTCGATATTGGAGTCCGTGGAGAGCACATGCAGGGCACCGGATTCCGCTTTAAGCCAGATGGACCGCAGATACGCAGCGCCTGTTTTGGCGGGAATGATATTCGCGGCTTTCTGGAGACCGTCGATGACGTCTTCTTTAAATACTCTTAAATGCATTATGTTCTCCTTGTAATAGTAGTAGGGGAAGTTCCTTTGTTCCTACTAGCTCTAGTCAGCTATTTTTATTTACTTTTTATGGAAACATTTGCGGAAACATTTTGGGAACTGAACGCACATTTTTTGTGCTAATCACTTCACCGGTCACGAGTAAGGCACTTTTTCTTCAGCTCAGTTACTAAAAGTTTCATATCATTGTTCGTATCTTGAAATTCTTTAATTTTTTTAACGGCATAGATTGCCGTAGAATGGTCCTTTCCACCGAATATACGCCCTAAAGACGGATAAGAACTGCCCAGTAGCTGCCGACAGATGAACATAGACAACTGCCGGGCCAGAACAACCTTTTGATGCCGCTTGCTGCCGGTAATATCCGTTTCCTGCACGCCAAAATGTTCGCCGACAATGGAGATAATAGTCTCCGGGGTAATGGCGCTGCCCTGCCTGTCGTCTGTGTGAGTAAGGATTTGTTCAAAATCCTTATCGGTCATTTCTTTGCTCATAAGGTCACGAAACGCCGTGAGCTTGGTGAGTATGCCCTGCAGATTGCGGAAGTCTGGAAAGCGCTGGCAAAGCATAAATACCTGCTCTTTGGAGAGGCGTACTTTGTCTTGCCGAAGACGTTGCTGGACAAACCGTACCCGCACATCAAGATCCTGCGGTTTGATTTGCGCTATAAGACCCCATTCCAGCCGAGAGCGTAATTTGGGCTTCAGGAAGTCACACGCGGAAATAACTGTAGTGGAAGTAAAAACCATCTGCTTACCGCTGTCGTGCAACGCGTTAAACAGGCTAATCATTTCTTCCTGAAGCAACGGAAAATCTTTAAAGCGCTGCACATCGTCCAGCAAAAAGCAGGAGTGCCGCAGAATATGTCTCCGCGCTCCGTGCGGGTCGTTTAAAAATTCCAGCTCATAGACGGAAGCCAGCGTATCCACTCCGCCAAGAAATATCTGCTGCCGGTCGGTATGGCGGGCAATTTCGTTGGCAATGGAGCGAAGAAGATGAGTTTTCCCCGTTCCGCTGGGACCGCAGAGCACGAGGGGGTTATACCGGGGCGGTGTTCCCGTTTTGGCTACTTCACGTGCGCTGGCTAGAGGAAACTCGTTTTTTTTGTTGTGGATAAAGCTGTCAAAGGTGAACTGCCGTCCAAAAGGGAGGTCAAGATTGTTGGATAGGGCGGCGCTTCTGGCGGCAAGCGGGCTACCATGCGTTCCGGTCTGTTTGGCGGCGTAGTCCAGCCGGTATCCTTCTCCTAGATATTCCCTGAGCGCGTTTTCAAAATTTCGTTGCGCATGGGCCTGAAACCAATGGGCGAAAAAGGCGTGGGGAAAAAGTATGGAAAGCCGCTTTTCCGACGAGCTAAGGGCAAGCGACAACGGGTCGAACCATTGCTGCAGATCCTTATCGGAAAAGGTGACGGAAAGATGCGTTCGTAAGGCTTTCTTTAGCACAGGAAAAATTCTTTTTGTGTTATTTAAGTATGTTAAATCGTATAACGAAAGAAAGGTGGTTCAATGCGTTTCGTAAACAGAAAATTATGAATCCCGCGGGGGTCTGGCTCACCCATCAACCTGCCATTCATATCAGAAAAGCATTGGCAAGCCAAGCCTCTTCGCCCTTGGGACAGAAGGGGAAGCTGGTTAGCCGACACAGTTTTCCACATTGTGGGAAACTAGGTATCGCAACAAACGGACAAACGGATGTGGCGGATGCAGCGTTACCTCGCTGGCGCTGGCATGGAAAATTTGCGATGCCGTGGAAGATATACACGGAATAGACACATAATAAAAACAGTCTAGACTTTTTATATAGATATTGATACGCTGGCGAGAGTAATCTGGTGGTTTTCACGCTCGGCGTTATGTGATAGCCCTTCGCGTGCCGGTGTCCCATGGTGGCTTAGACACATGGGAATGTTAGCCAAAAGCTGTTCCTTTGCTTGGTTCTCCTAATCTGACTGCTCATTCAGCATGTCTAACCCACACGCGCAGCGTGCATCAGCTATGGGTAAAAACAAAAGAATCTCTTTCGATCCCAGACGAAAAATGTTTCCCGGAAAGCTCATTTCCGTGGCTGTGTTCGCCGTTATCGCGGTAGGAATAGGGTATTTTTCGTTTTTTGGTAGCGCCGATCTGCCCACAGGCTCTTACGAGGCTGAAGAAAGCCAGATCCGTGTGAACCCGGAGAATGAAACCATTGCGGACGCGGTGACCGCTCCGGTTGCACCGGAGCCAGTAATTGTGGCTGGTGTGGTGAGCAGCGGCGATTCGGTGTCGTCCATTCTTTCCTCGTGGCTTTCCGCGAGCGATATTCACGCGTTGGCCCAAATATGCAAACCCGTGTTTAACTTGCGGGGATTGCGCTCTGGACAGCCCTATCGCGTTGTCACACAGGAAGACAGGCTTCTCCGATTTGAATACGAAATCGACAGTGACCGATACCTTGCCGTTTCTCCTGCCGCGCTGTCGGCGGAAGCAGACGGTGGTTCGGATATGTTTACTGCGGAACTGCGTGATATTCCTTATGAAATAACAGTGGAATCTGTACAGGGAATCATCACTAACAATCTGTTCTCCGCAGTGGAGCAGAGTGGCGAAAATGCCGCGCTTGCAAGCATTTTGGCGGATATTTTTGGTTGGGAAGTGGATTTTATTCGGGATATTCGCCAAGGCGACAGCTTTGCTGCTGTGGTTGAAAAACGGTATCGTGATGGTAACTTTGCCGGATACAATAAGGTTCTCGCAGCGTCATTCGTAAATCAGGGCACAAGTTTCCAAGGATACCGGATGGAAGATGAGCACGGTATTCCCCAATTTTTCAATGCGGAAGGCGGCAATTTGCGCCGTGCGTTTTTAAAAGCGCCGCTTTCATTTAAACGTATTTCTTCTTCGTATAGTCCAAGCCGACTTCACCCTGTGCTGAAGACATACCGGCCTCATTATGGTGTGGACTACGCCGCCCCCACAGGTACCCCCGTTCACGCTATCGGGGATGGCACCGTGGTAAAGGTGGGGAACGACCATGCCGCCGGAAAGCATATTAAAATTCGCCACAGAAACGGCTATGAAAGCGGTTATCTGCACCTTTCCAAGTTTGCTTCCGGGATGAAGAACGGTAAAAAAATACAGCAGGGGCAGGTGATCGGATATGTGGGTGCCACCGGGTATGCCACTGGCCCGCATCTTGATTTCCGTATGAAAAAGAACGGCAGTTATGTGAATCCCCGCGCTATTACAAGTCCCCGTTCCGAGCCTGTGAGCAAAGCGCAAATGGCACGGTTCCGCGAACTAGTGAATTCTTTGCAACCGCAGCTTGAACGCTTGGATACCCCGGAACAGGCCGCACAGAACAAAGAATCTGTTCCCGCACAAGCACTTGCTCAGAATACGCAGGAACAAAAAAACGTAAGTAAATAAGAAACACTATCTCCGGCTTTGAGTCCACCTTGCTGAACTGGCGGGTCAAAGACTCCGGCGGATATAGGTTCAGAATGATACGCGGTCAGCTTTTCCCAATGCCATACTGGGAAAAGCTGACCGCTTCTTTTTTTTGAGATGACTAACGAACATATGGTGTTCGTTAGTCATGTAATCATATAAAAACACTACATAATATATTGTTCATAAATCCCGGAACACTATTCGTGGGACGAAGCTAGCCGCAGAAAAACCAAAAATGCCGCACCGGTGTGGGTGGCGGGATCGAGAGGGGACTCTACCCGGATCTCGCCCCGGTGTGATTTGATAATGCGGCGGCATATGGCAAGGCCAAGTCCGGCACTGCCATTTTTTACAGCGGGTTCTCCGGGATGCTCTATGCGGTAGAAGCGTTCAAATATCCGGTCTTTCGCCTCGTCGGGAATTCCCGGTCCCTGATCGCGCACCGCGAATACGGCTTGGTTCCCTTCTATGTGCGCCGCCAGAGTGACAGTGCTGCCTGTGGGGCTGTATTTTATGGCATTGTCCAGCAGGTTGCGGAACACTTCCGAGAGGCCATCCTTGTCTCCCATGATTGGGGGAATAGGCGCGGATACAGCCTCTTCCAAAATGATTCCTTTGGCTTCCGCTACCGGGGCCACATCGCGTAGGGCTTGGCGTAGCAGGGGCGTCATTTCCACGGGAACAAGATCTGTTGCCTCACCTTTGTGCTGCGTGCGGGCCAGCACCAACAACGAATTGACCATCTTAATCATATGATTGGCATTTTTAAGAATGATGCCAAGAAAATGCGCGGACTGTTCTGGTGTGGTCGCCGGAGATTCCAGCAAGGTTTCCGTATAGCCTTTGATGCTGGTGAGCGGTGTTTTGAGTTCGTGGGAAACGTTGGCTACAAAGTCGCGGCGCATGCGCTCCACGCGTTCCCGTTCGCTGATGTCGTGGAAAACCATAACCACCCTGCGTACTTTGGATGGATCGGTGAACGGAACAAGGTTTACTTCCGCGTGGCGGCCTGTTCCGGGCAGGGGAATTTGCACACGCAGACACGCCTCTATGCCATGGTCTAAGAGGTCCGTGACCATGTGCTGTAATTCCGGTCGCATTGTGGCTTCCATGGGGGTCGCCCCTTGTCTGCTCTTTAGACCGGGGAACATGGCTGACAACGCTTTGTTGAAGGAATGAACACGCCCGGTCGCATCCAGAACCATGACTCCTTCGTTCATGCCGTCAAATACGGCTTCGAGCTGCCCTTTTTGTTCCATGAGTTGGGAGAGGTGTTGCTCGATATTGTGCGCCATACCATTAATGGCGTCCGCCAGCGGTTTGAATTCTTTACCGGGATAGACCCGGATGCGGCGCTTGTAATGCCCTTGCCCTATGCGCTGGGCGGCAGTGGAAAGGGCCTCGATGGAGCGCAAAAGCGGTCTGGTAGAAAAAAATCCGATAAGCCCGGTCGCTAAAATGGTAGCCAGAAGCACCCACAGCATGCCCGATTCCAGTTTGTCCAGCCGTTCTGTGGCAAGGGAAACCGGAATGGCTACGCGGAGCACTCCGTCGGCTATACCGGGAATGTTCACCGCAGGCTGGGCAGCATAGAAAAGTTCCTTGCCAAGTGTGGTGGAGTAGCGCACCTCCACATCGGTTCTGCCATGGTTAGCGGCCCGTACTTCAGGACGACTGTCGTGGGGGTCCAGCTTAGAAACATCGTCATAGGGCACGCTGGAATCCGCCACAACCCTGCCGTCCACAATGTAGGTAATGCGCACCCCCATGCTTGCGCCCAGACGGGTGAGCAATGCGTCTAATTCGTTCATATCGACGAAATGGCGTTCTTCGCGCAGCACCATGCTGACGGTATCTAGCGATTTTATGGCCCGCTCTGTGGTTTCCTGCAAAATGTCACTTCGTAACATCTTGTCATAATAATAGAATGGCGGAATTAAGGCCACCAGCAGGAGCAAGGCCATACTGCCGAATAATCGTTGGCGCAGGGAGGAATTTTTCATCGGAACACCCTATTGTAACAGTGCGTCCACACTGTCACAGAGTTGTTACAATTGCGTGATAGGAAGGCTCGCGTCTTTTGACAATAGCCCGTTTTCCCTTTAGGTACACGCACGGTGTACAGCATGCAATCGGGTGTTGCCGCACCCAGCCCAGAACAAATCGGGAGATACATGGACATCTATACCGTTTTTCTTGTTCTTGCCGTAATGGCCGGATTCCTAATGGCGTTTAACCTAGGCGCCAACGATGTTGCCAATTCCATGGCATCCGCTGTGGGGGCAAAGGCCATTACGGTGAAGCAGGCGGTGCTGATCGCAGGCGTGCTGAACTTTGTCGGAGCGGTCTTCCTTGGTTCGCACGTAACTAACACTATTGCGAAAGGCATCATCAATCCTGACATGATCACGGACCACAGAGTCCTTATGATCGGCATGTTTGCCGCGTTGCTTTCGGCGGCTCTTTGGGTGTTGGTCGCCACACTTACGGCATTGCCCGTGTCTTCCACACATTCCATCGTGGGGTCCATTCTTGGTTTCGGATTTGTGGCTGGCGGACCTGACGTGGTGAACTGGGGAGAACTGGGTTTTGTGGTTCTTTCATGGGTTATTTCGCCTCTTTTCGGGGCGGGCATAGCCTTTGTCGTCTTTTGGCAGATCCGGCGCTATATCCTGTTTAAGGTAGATATGATCAAGGCGGCACGTAGGTGGGCACCCCTGTGGATTACCGTTACCGTGGGCCTCATCTTTCTGTCGTTTGTGTTCAAGACTCCGCTGGGCAAGCGCATGGGGCTTACGTGGGCCAATATGACGTATATTTTGCCCGCCCTTTTGTTTGTGGTATGGGGCATTATCCGGCTGTGTGTGAACAGGCTCATCCCCAACGTGCCGGAACAGCCTGAGGCAGTGGAAGGCCTTTTCCGCACCATGCAGGTGGGCACCAGCTGTTACGTGGCCATATCGCAGGGCGCCAACGATGTGGCCAACGCCATTGGGCCTGTGGCGGCTATTTATATGATAGCCCGCGACCATAACATGCTGAATACGGCGGACGTGCCTGTCTGGCTGCTTATGCTGGGTGGTGTGGGTATTGCTCTGGGGATAGCGCTGTTGGGTCACAGGGTTATGGATACGGTGGGCGAACGCATTACCAAGTTGAACAACACGCGTGGGTTTGCTGTAGATTTCGGGGCCGCTACCACAGTGCTTATGGCGTCTAACATGGGTATGCCTGTTTCCACCACCCATGCGGCGGTGGGGTCTATCGTAGGAGTTGGGTTGGCACGCGGGTTTGGCGCAGTAGACTTCCGTGTGCTCTTTAAAATAGTGATATATTGGCTTCTTACCGTTCCCATTGCCGCATTCAGCAGTATTGTCATTTTTCAGATTCTGCGTTGGCTGGTGCTGTGATGTGCGCCAGCGGGGATGGCCATTTTATTTGGAGGACATAAGCTCATGACGTTTCGCGTACCGTTTTTCGGTCTTCTTTCGGAACGCAACCCCATGACCGGGCTGCTGGAGCATTATGCCCAGATAGGCAAGGGCATGGCGTTCCTTCGGGAATCCATGGAGTGCTATATTACCGGCGGAACCTGCCGCGAGTTCAACAGTCTTCAGGAAGACGTGAACGCCGTGGAGGAAAAAGCGGATAAAATAAAGCGCAACATCCGTAACCACATGCCACGCGGCCTTTTCATGCCGGTGGATAAGACGCTGTTTTTTAACTACACCCGCAGTCAGGACAATATTCTGGACGCCGGGCAGGAAGCGCTGAATTGGCTTGCCATGCGCCGGGTGGAAGTGCCTGTGGAATTCCACCGGTCTTTTCTGGAATATATGGAGGATGTGGGCCGCACGCTGGATATGCTGGGGCCTGCGCTGGAAGCGACCATAAATCTCGTCCTTGGCGGTGGATCGCTGGACCGTGAAGCCACAAAAAATACCTATCGTGCCATCCGGGACAACCACCGAAAGGTATTTCGCTCGCGGCAGAAGCTGACATCCGACATCTATAATTCCGACATGGATTTCAAAGACATCTACCAACTACTCCACTTTGTGGAATGCCTGAACGATATGTCGCATAACGCGGAAAATTGTGCGGATATGCTGCGTGCCATGATTGCCCGGTAATCGGGAGTCTGAAATTCGTTAATAAACACGGCCCCGGTAACGCAAACGCGCTGCCGGGGCCGTGCTGTATTGAAAAAACGGACGGAAATTTCATTCCCGGTGAATTTGAGAAAAGGGGCCGTGCGTGGTTTGGAACAGTCTCAGGCGTAGTTGTGGCTTAGATTGCCAGCCTATACCGCCTTGCCCCAGCCGGAAACGATAATGAGCATGCCCGCAATGGCTATCGCGCCGCCCAGCAGATCAGTGGCGGAAAGCGAAACGCCGTCCACAAGACGCAACCAAGACAACGCCGTGACCACGTATACGCAGCCATAGGCGGCGTATACCCTGCCGCTGGCTTCTGGATGCATGGTAAGCAACCATGCGAACAGGGCCAAACTGGCGGCGGCAGGTACTAGCAACCACGGTGAACCGCCTTTGCGGAGCCAGAGATAGGGGAGGTAACACCCCACTATCTCCGCTATGGCAGTGCCCACAAACAAAAGAAAAACTTTGAGTATCATTTGCATTCCATGGCGGGTTTTATCAGGCCGTCAACATTACGCATTGTAGATGGAGGTAATGATATTGTGGAGTTCCACAGGTTTTTCCGGGGCGCTATTAATCAATAGCTGTTCGATAAGTGACACAGAATTCCCGCGCGGGGTAACGGTTTCCGCCACAATGAGGGTCAGATGCTGTGGGGTATCGGCGGATTTTTGCTCAAGGGTCATCTGCCAGCCTCCGGCTGTCAGCTCCCAGTGAATGGAGTACCGCTCTTGTCCTGTGTAATGGCTCATGAACATGGCCTTTAGGTCATTCAAGGAAAAGCGGCCTCGATTTTTCCCGGCCACCCCTAAAAACTCTCCATCGGACGACTGCATGACCAGTGGTGCTGTGAGCAGGGCGCGGGGAGGCTCCTGAATGGGAGAAGGGCGGGCGGGGCTTTCCGTTGTGTGCGGGGTTGTATCCGGCACCGGGCTGATTGTCGTGTCCGTGATGTTTGGCGTGATGTTCGGCCTCACGTCGGTCGCCGTGTCTGTGCCATGCGAAAGGTGTGCTGCGGCGTGGAGGGCAGAATCCGTGTCCTCAGTGGAAAGGGTGCGGATGATGTCCTCGCCGTGTGCGGGGGAGGAAGTCGTTCCCACTACGTATTCATTTATTTCGCCGTGCGCATCGCGCACCCGGATGCGTTTGGCGTAAGCAGCGCCGGACTGCGCGGTGGTGCTGGCACCAGACGGCTCTGCCTTTTTTTCCTCGCGCGGCATGGGATCAGTGTCTCCGCTGGTAGTGGCACCGTCGCGTGCTTCCGGGTGCGTTCTCGCGGCGAAGCTGCCTATGCTATCCTGCCCGTTTGGTGTTTGATCTGGGGTGGCGAGGGGCTTTTGTGCTTCCATATTCCCGTGTGCCGCGGTGGTTCGGGCCTGCGCCATTGAGGTGTCGTGCAATGTGCCTGACGGCGAGCCAGTTCCTTCAGATGCTGGAAACAGCAGAGTAGGCGAGGCGACCGCTCTGGCGGGATGCGGGGGCACAGTTCTGGATGACGCGAGTTCTTCCCGTAAGGAAAGCTGTTCGAGCCGGGCTATTACTCCGGCGGCTTTGTCCACCCATGCGGCAAGAGTTTCAGTAATAGCAGCGGAAAGGGATTCCTCCATGGCGGATGGTTCTGGGAGCGTGGTTCCCCGCAGTCCCAATTGCTCCAGCCGGGCGTCCACGGATTCCATTTTTTTGAGCAGCGCGTCTTGCCGCATAGTGAGATTTACCATGCTTTTGGCAAGAGTGCTCAGGGCTTGTGTGTAGTCCTGCGGCAGCTCCACTTCCAGCGGGCCGGTTATGACCGGTTGGGGCGCAGCGGCTTCCGTGGCTGGTGTTTCCGTGGCGGGGCCTACCCACGGAAATTCTTTTTCCAGCCGGTCACGGACTTCCGGCACAGCCATGCCCCGGCTGAAAAGCTCTCGAATGCGCAGACAGACTGCGCCCGCTTCCTGTGTGAAGCGAATGGGCTTGCCTCCGTTTGCCACGGGAATGCAGTCGGGAAATTTTCGACGGTAGCTTTTAATGGTGGTTTCAGAAACCCCTAGCATCCGCCCCAAGTCTCTATGCGTCAGTGTTGTCTCGCTCATAGCGTCTCCCCGCGTTGCGTAAAAATCGTAACCTATCGATAAGCCATGTGCATTCGTCCGTCAACCGGAGTCGCGGGTGGTGTCCGCGACTTCATGTGCTTGGAGCATGCGCTGCATGTTCGCAGTGTTCTCTGTAACTCGTGCAAAGTGTTCATAACCAGTATAATTATATAAAATTAATACATATTTTATTAACATCTAATGAACCTATTTGTTCGTATCGGGGGAAGACGCCGCAGGGGGGGCGGGCCAAATATAGGGGACGCGGGCGCGATTTGAGGTCACGTGCTGACTGGTTGTAAAAAACGGCAGGAGAGCGCGTTCAGCGGGATTTTTGCTGGCGCAAGCGTATCAGATACGCGGGGAGAGAAGCCGGAACTACTCGTCTTGCACTTTGCCGCGCAGACGTTTGGTCTGACTCCTCTGCTTTTTGGTGCTCAGGCGGCGAGTTTTGCTGGCAAGAGTCGGGCGTGTGGATCTGCGCGGGGCGTGTCGGGAAAGGGCTTTTTCTAAAAGGGCCAAGGCCCGTTCCAGCGCTTCTCTCCGGTTGGCGTGCTGGCTGCGGTGAGTGTCGCAGGAGACAGAAAAAACGCCTTCGCTGTCCATATATCCCGCCAGTTTTTCCCGGATTCGTTCCCGTTGCGTTTCGGTAAGCGAGGGAGAATGCGCCACATCAAAACGGAGTGTAACGCGGGAGCTTGTCGTGTTCACATGCTGTCCGCCGGGGCCGGATGCGCGGGAGGCTGTGTAGGAAAATTCGGTTTCGTCGAGAGTCAGTGCCGGAGAGTGCGCCGGAGCGAGAGAAAAGAGAGCCATGTGGGGTGCCAGTGTTAGCGGTTATCGCGCAGGGTTTTTTCGATAAGACGGGTCAGCGCTTGCTGCGTGTCCCAATCGATGTCCAAAAACTGTAATCCAATCAAATAATTGCCGTAAGAACTCTCTACCCACGTCACTTCGGCAATGGCGGTGAGATACTGTTCATAGTCGTTTTCGTGATGTTTAAAAAATCCGCCGGAAAATTTGTTTAATGTGGGGATGTTAACGCGGACTTGGAGTTTCGCCCCTTTTTCAAAGAGAGAGGGCGACTCAATGCATAGTCCGCCACAGCTTATGTCTACACAGGTGGTTTCTACTCTGGGATTTGCAGCTATGGGGAAACAAAATTCAAAGGCCTGAACGGAAAAAGGTTTGGGGAGGCGGACAAATTCTCGACGGTCTTCGGTGGTCAGACGCATGGGTCCTCCTTGGCCGTTGGAAGGTGGGCAAGGCACGTGGCGCGTACCTCGCGGGAAAAGAATTGCGCCGATACTAACAAACTCTTCACATGCATGACAACTCACTATGCCGAATTTGCTCTGCCCGAAAGGCAAACGGCCTGTTCGTTTCATGGCACATGCCACTACAGCGATTCTTTCTTTGCCATTCCATCCCAAGTAAAACTTTTTGTCGCAAATCATAATTTGACTGCGCGCTTGTGCAGGTGAGTACATAGCTGAAAACAGTTTCTGCGTGTCCTTCGGATAAGTAACGTTCCCAATCAAGAATCCAGAGCAAAAAATACAGATAGATAGCTATGTCGCTAAGTCTCTATGCTCGTGTATGGCTCTTTCCCTAAAAATTATACGCTGTACTGGTTGTATATAGTAAAAATATATGGTGATATACGCATGGGTGCATACAGTGGAGTGAAATTAACTGCCTTTGGGGAGGTTGAGAATGAGACATGCTGTTCATATCATTGTCGTGTTTGTATGTATGACGATTGTTTCTGGATGTGCGACGACGACTCGGAATACCCAAGAAAAAGTAGCCTCGCTGTATACGCAAGGTCAATATGAAGAGGCATCGAAAAGCATTGAAAACAAATCTCATAAGATGCCTATGGTGCTCGATGGCGCCAATGTTATGTTTATGGCGGGAAAATATGAACAGGCAGTCTCCTTGTTGGACGAAGCGGAACTTGCCTGCAAGGATGACGATACGGAGCATACACTCGTAGCTGCGGGTAAATTTATCGGCGAAGCCTTGTTTAATCGTGAATTTATGGACTACGAGCCTCGCACGTGCGACAGGGTGCTTATCAATACGTATAAGGGACTCGCCCAAATGGCACTGTTGGATCAACAGCGCGCACGGGTGGAGTTTAATCGCGCGTATGATAGGCAACGTCGCGCTGTTGAGGAATTTGCGAAGGAGATTGCGGCGGAACAGGAAAGGTTGGCTGAAGAGCAAAAAACGGCCACCCCGAAAGAAAGACCTTCAGATTTAGACTTCGCCCGCACTAAAGAATCCTGCGCAGCTCTTGTGCAGGACAATATGCCGGAGATGAAAGAATGGCAGGCGTATCCAGATTTTGTGAATCCCTACACGACCTATCTCGCCGGGCTTTTTTTTGCTCTGAACGGTGAAATGGCAAGCGATTTTAGCAAGGCATCAACATTACTCAGGCGGGTTGACGCGATGGTTCCCCGCAACAAAACCGTGCAGCACGACACCGCAATGGCCCTGACCTAAATCGAGCGGAGGGGGCCCATTGAAGCCTTCCTCGGCAGAAACCGGGAGAAGATTGACTCCAAAAATGGTGCGATGGGGACAGCTTGATCGCTGAAGCGTGATAATGCTGCTCGTTT
>JAEWQB010000025.1 GCA_023460395.1 Pseudomonadota bacterium
CAAGGGGGCAGGTTATCAGACAGTGCAGTATGAAGGAGAGCAGAAGCAAAAAGCTGGCCGGAAGATGCCGATACCGAAGGAAGGAAGAGCACTGTGTTTGCATGGTTGCAGTATGCGCCTTTCGTGAATTTTTTGCAAAATTAATATTGACAGATGGGGGCGATCACACTAGGTTGCACTCCGCCGCGGGTGGAAGCAAATCTATTCCGTGCGCCACGCATGGGCCATTGGCTCAACGGTAGAGCAGTTGACTCTTAATCAATTGGTTCGGGGTTCGAATCCCTGATGGCCCACCATGCAAACAACGCCTTTGGCGACAAAGAGTAGGGGCATTGGCTCAACGGTAGAGCAGTTGACTCTTAATCAATTGGTTCGGGGTTCGAATCCCTGATGCCCCACCATATTTAGAAGCGCCTCGCGGTAACGCGAGGCGCTTTCTTTTGGTGTGCCCAAAAGGGCAAAGACGTGTGGCTGTGCCCGTGCGGCGCTGGCCCGCCGTCCGGCTTTCCGTTTTCTGGCGGTCATTCCACGCAGCATATGTCATATTCGTTGCCGGTCAGACTGTCTGCGCCAGACGCGGTGACGACAAATGTATTTTCCACGCCCACCATGCCCACGCCCGGAATGCCGATTTTAGGCTCCACGGCGAAGACCATGTGTTCTGCGAGGGGGCTGTCGAACCGGTTGGCTATGACCGGCTGTTCATCCACACCAAGGCCAATACTGTGTCCGAGGAACGGTACCTTGTTGTTGCCTAATCCCATAAACCCGTCGGAAAATCCGGCTTGTTCCGCTATGGCAAGAGCTTCGCCGTATATTTCTGATGGTATGGCTCCCGGAATAAGGCGGGTGGCGGCATGGTGCTGAATGGCTACGCAGGTATCGTGGGCGCGGCGTATTGTGTCGGGGATGGTGCTGGCTGGTCCGGCCCAGTAGACCTGTGTTTTGTCTGTGTTATACCCTTCAAGATTGAAGCCAATGTCTACAGAGAGCGGCATTCCCTTGCACCATACGGCACCGGCATACCCCATATACGGTGCTGCGGGGTGTTCCCCTTTAACGCCAAGGGGACCATTGAAATGGCTGGGATAGTTTCCGTTTTCTCCCGCGCAGATGTGCCCAAGAAAAATTTCCTCGCCAAAGCTGTTCATGCGCATAATTCCCGCGTGTCCGTGGCGGAAAAAAACTTGCCATGCAAGATGGGATATGTCGCGTTCTGTCATGCCGGGCCGGATGAGCCGGGGAAGATCGTGATACAGGCTTTGGTGGTGACGCGCTCCGGCAAGCCGCAGTTTGGTCAGTTCCCATGGGGATTTGACGGACCGCGCGTCGGAAAGCACCGTGTCACACGGCACAAAATGTGTGTTGGGCATACGGGCCTGCAACATGGAAGCAAACTGCCATGTTAACCCGCTAAATTCTGCGGCAACGACGGGACCGGGCGGGCATCCCGCATCGGTAAGACGCGGTACCAGTTCGGAGTAGGACCGGTAGGGAATAATGTGTTCCAGCGGGCTTTCCAACCGGCAACGCTCCAACCCGTGGCGGACCAGTAAAACCGGGTTGCCGGTTTTGGGCAGCCAGAAAACACCGTTCCCCAGTGTGCCGGTAAGATAATAGATGGATACGCGCGAGAATACGAGCATGCCGGAAGCGTCCGGGGCCGCGTGTTCCAGTAGGTCGCGGCATCGGGTGTGCCGGGCGTGCAATTCGTCTGCGGGCAAGACCTCACTGGCGGTATGCGGGCACTGGGCACTTGCGGGAGAACTGGCTATCTGCTCGGCTTTACGGGAAGACGGGGCAATGCTGCGGGAGTTCAATAACCTCTGTGGCACAAATGGCTCCTCTTGGATGTGGCGGGGAAACGGTGACTGACCGGGCAGTCGCGGCGCAGAGCCGTTTTTCATACAGTGGTCTTTCCTTTTACGCGAACCGGATGCGCGACGCAATGCAGGTGGGGTTCTCCGCGTGGTGGTCATTGCGCTTCTTTGTGCTGCGGAGTATGATGAACAGTCTTGATGTATGAATTTTTCATAAGTAGGCCGCAGGAGATCGTATGCTGCCAGACGATATGCAGGGGCTTGCCTGTCCCGTTCAGTTTGGTGATCCTCATAATGCTTTGTTTGACGGGCTTGGCGAAATTCTTTCCGCCGCACGGACCATTGCCGTGGTGGGAGCCAAAGATAAGCCCGGTACCGCCGTGGATATGGTGGGGCGCTACCTCATTGCGGCGGGGTATTCGGTTGTTCCCGTGCATCCTGTGCGGCAGAACGTGTGGGGGCTGCCAACATATTCTACTCTTGCGGACATTCCTTTCTCCGTTGATATTATAAATCTTTTTCGTGCATCAGAGCATTGTCCGGCCCATGCGGGCGAAGTGCTTGATCTTGCTGTGCTGCCTGCGCTTTTCTGGATGCAGTCTGGCATCCAGAGTGCTGTGGCAAGGGAAATGCTTGTGCCGCGCGGCGTGCGCGTGGTGGAAGACCGCTGCCTGATGGTGGATCACAGACGGTTGCTGAGGTAGCTGCCGTCATTTTCCACATGCCGTTGGGAGGCGGAGAATATTATGGGGGATGCCATGCGATCTGAAGGAAGTCTGTTGCCGGGGCTTGCCCGTAGACAGGATGAGTTGCCGGATGCACCCGGTGCGTCCGCTGAAGCTGATTTGTCAGCCGCCTCCGCTGTGACCGGAGCGGCTGGAGTTGCCACTGTTACCACTGTAGATATGGCTGCTGCGGTTGACGCGGAGGCGTTGACCGGAGCCGGAACGCCTGCGGCGCGTTTGACCGACACAGAGCCAGATTCGGTGCCGGACCCGTCTTTTGACGCGTTTGACTGTAAAATGTGCGGGCAGTGTTGTCAGGGTGAAGGGGGCATTGTCGTTGGTCCCAGCGATCTGTTGCGCTTGGCGGATCATCTTGCCGTGTCACCTGACCAGTTCGCCGCGCAGTATGGTGTGCGGAGGAACGGGAAGCTGTTTATTCGAGCGGGAGAGGACGGCTTTTGCCTTTTCTTCACGCAGGGTAAAGGGTGTGGCGTACACGTGGCTAAACCGGACATCTGCCGCGCGTGGCCTTTTTTTCGGGGTAACGTGCTGGACGCGGGTTCACTGGAGTTTGCCAAGGAATATTGCCCCGGAATTCGCAAGGACGTAACGCACGCGGAGTTTGCGCGGCAGGGAAGGGCCTATCTCGCAGCGCATATGCTAGTTGCTTCCGACCCCACCTGTGAGGCGCGGGCCCTTATTTTGGACGACTGAGATCCGCCATAAACTTATGGCGGATCTGACCGAACAGGAAAGGGATTTTTAAAAAAGTCCGTCCCGATGTGGAGCGTTGGTGTTTCTCTCCGCATATATATTGGCATCAAAGGCCAGAATGTGGGATTCTCGTAAGCTGGTGCTCATACGGTACGGGCTGTTTTATTTTGTACACACAGCATGCCTTGGCATGTTGCAAGCCGTTTGACCGCACGAAGCGGCAGGGGAAGCGCGTGACGTCGCAGCAATGCTACCGCATACTAAACATCGCCGAAGGCGCAGGGCAGGAAGAGATTAAGTCCGCCTATCGCCGCCGCGCTTTTGAATTGCATCCAGACCTGAATCCCGGAAATCCTGATGCGGGGCGGCAGTTTCAATTGCTGAATGAGGCCTATGTGCATCTGACACGTACCGGTGCCGGGGCAGATGCTGACGCGCGCACGCAGGCCCGGAGCGCTTACGAAAAGGCTAAAAAAGGGTTTGGCGCACAGGCATCCGGTCCCTCCTCACAAAAAAGCAGTAATGCCGCTGGAGCGAAATCCGGCGACGCCGGGCAGGCCAGCGGTCAGGAACGCCGGGCGTCGGAAGCCTATACCCGCACGCAACGGCAGAAGCCGACCGGTTCTCCGTCCGGCGCGCGGTATTCCGCCTCGCAGCAGGGGAATGCGCAGCGAGAGGACGTGTTGCACGATATTTTGCGCGATCCGTTTGCCCGGCGGGTGTTTGAGGATATTTATAGTCAAATCCGCCGGGAGGGGGGAAAAGCACCCGTCCTGCCCAAAAAGCGCCGTCTCAGTTTTGAGTGGGGTAATTCCAAGCTGACCTTTGACATGACGCACGGCCTGACCGCAGGGGTGAAGGGGTGGCTGCGTAAGCAGATGGACGACGAGCAAACTATTCACCTGCCGCCGCAGAGCCTTTTACCCGGTGCCCGTTTGCGCATTTCGCTGTCACAGGGGCTGCATGACGAGCCGCGTCAGATAGAGATAACTCTCCCCAAAGATTTTGTGGTCGGACGTCCTATTCGATTGAAAGGGTTGGGCCGTAAAATAGGCCCGTGGACGGGCGATCTCTTCCTGCGTATTCTCGCACGGTTGTAGCCGTGGGCCTTGGCACAGGCTTCCCCTGAACGGGGCGGCGTATTCGCGGTCCTTACGTGGGGGCCAAGTGCCGGATTGCCTGTAGCTATCCCCATTCCCCTTCTGTATCCCGCCGGGTGTTGGCTTGTTGCCTGCGGGCACCTCGCGGTTTTTGCCGGGTCTGCCCGACTTGCCGGACGTGGACCGCGCAGGGCTGACGTTGGGGGTTATTCTCCCGTCAGCGTGTAAAAAAATGATCGATAGGTCAGGTATGCCGCGTCTGCGGCGGCAACAGCTTCGCGGATAGCGGGCAAAGTTTCTTTCTCTCCCGCGAGTGCGTGGAGTAGCATTTCTAAAGCTTCTGCGAGGGCCAGAGCCACCCGGCGTGCCGCCGGACTATGCAGACTGTTGGGTGCTGAACGCAGATGATTGACCAGCGCTCCGGTCCGCAAAATCATGGCTGCGTCAAGATCGCCGTCGCGCAGACACGAATCCAGCAATGTTCGCACCTCTTCATCATCAAGAATTGCCAATCCTTCCTGAAAGTAGCGGATGTCGAACCAGAACGGGTCATCGGACCCGCCTGAGGCGGGGATGTGGTTCCGGCGTGATGCGGTTATGAGCAGCACCGCCATAATCAGAAAGAAAAGAACAAGCAGCAGGTGCATGGTGTGACCTTTTTTGTGAAGATGGTCCGTCAACCTTGTGTTGCTGTCAATCTTCTTGTGCCGCGCCGGATGCGTTTGACGAAGCGATGCGAGCGGGCTAGGAAAAGATTTTCCGGGACACCTACGCGGAGCGATGGTGGAAAAAGATCGGGGAAACAAGGAGAAATGCGCGTGACCTGTGCGACGGATGCCGCTGTTGTTCGTTTTTGGCGTGATGCGGAACTGGATGCTGTGGAAGTGCGGTATTCCCATTTCGAAGGCTACCGGTTTCCCGCGCACGTTCACGACACGTGGTCGGTGGGACTCATCGACGAAGGGCGAACGGTTTCCCGCATCGCGGGACGCAGTATGGAGGCGGTCGCGGGGCAAATCGTCATCATTCCCCCGGACACGGTTCATGATTGTAATCCGCGGGTTGGCGCGTGGACCTACCGCATGTTTCATGTCCGGGATGCGTGGCTGCGCGGCCTTGCGGATGACGTGGGGGTTTCCCTTGACGAAAGGGTGTGTTGTTCCCTCGCTCCCGTGCTGACAGACGGTTCGTTTTCCGCAAATCTGAACAGGATTTATGACTGTCTGGTTGGGGGGGTAGGCCCGCTGGAGACTCGAAGCGCCATGGTGGAGGCCTTTGCGCGGTTCCTTGTGCCGGAGACAGCGGGGCGTGGGACCGGCGGGCACGATGTTCCGCGAGTAGTTTCTGTGGCTAGTAACGGCGTGCAAGCGAGGCGTGCCGTGAAAAGGGCGCGGGAATATTTGGCGTCTCACTTGGCGGATAAAGTCACGTTACGGGAACTGGCTCACGCCAGCGGATTGAGTGAATGGCATCTGCTGCGTGTTTTTCGTGATCAACTGGGGCTAACACCGCATCAGTGGCACACCCAACTCCGGCTTAACCACGCCCGGCGTTTGTTGGCGGACGGCGTTTCCATCGCCGATGTGGCATGCGCGACCGGGTTTACGGACCAAAGCCATTTCACCAGAGTGTTCCGTAGTGTGTCCGGGACAACTCCGCGTGTATACAGTCAGCCGTAGCCGTACACTGCGCCGGCATTGCCACCGCGCGGGTGTGAATCCCGCAGCGTCCGCCGGGGATGCGCTGCCGTACCGGTAGAGACGTTTGTCCGCATGTCGTTTGCGGGCGTGCCCGTTCCCCCGTCTGACGGATAATTTTTCCTCTTCATGCTCTGAGTGTCGTGCCCGTTTCCTCATCCGGCGGACAACTTTTTCTCTTCATGCCCCGCGTGTTGCGCGCAGCCGCCTTTGCGGGTGCCTTTGTGCAATGCCTTTGTTTCGCAAGATTGTACCATACTCCCGACTCACATTGCGCTAGAGTGCCGCCCTGTACCTAGAAGGAGGCACTATGTTCGTTACGGAAACCGGAAAGTGTGTGTTTGTCTTGGATGAAACACTCTCAACAGGTTTGGCAGCCAACGCGGCAGCCGTGCTGGCTACGGCGTTGACAAATACATTGCGTGGCGTGACGGGATGGGATGTGAGCGATGCCGACGGGGAGGTGCACGTCGCTATTACACAGGTGGCATTTCCCATGCTCAAAGCATCCACGGAAGAAGTGGTCCGTCTTCATGCACTTGCCCAGCGGCAAGAGGGAGTGTTTGTGGCGGATTTTTCGCACACGGCTCAACATTCCCGCAGATACGAGGAATATGCCGCGCGGATGGCCCAGCTCCCGGCGGATGCCTTGCGGTATCTGGGCATTGTTCTTTACGGCGAACGCGGGGTTGTCACGCGCCTAACCGGACATCTTCCCCTCTTGTAATTTCACGCGTGCCACTGAAATGGCGCGCTATTTCTTGGGACATTATGACACTATTACACATTCCTGCCTCAGCGGCGCAGGGCATTTGGGCGCGGCGCGCGCAGTATGCGCCAGTGGCGGCGCTAGTTGGCGCTGTCGTGCTATGGTCCAGTTCGTTTGTCGGGATGAAGCTCGCCCTGCGCGAATTGGCGCCGTTGTCTGTTATCTGGTTGCGGCTGGCTTTCGCCATGGCGGTTATCGTCCCCGTGATTTGGCCTAAGCTGCGACCGGTGGCTCATCGGGAGGGAAGGGGCGCATTTTCGCGTTATCAGCGGGGGGACGCCTTGTGGCTGCTGGTAGTGGCTCTTTTCCTTCCCTGCCTGTACTTCACGTTGGAAAGTTACGCGCTGCGTTACACCTCGGCATCGGCAGCGGGTACTATTTCCGCTCTTATGCCTTTGATGGTTGCCGTGGCGGCTACCGTATTTTTGCAGGAGCGTCTTTCCCTGAGCATGGTGGGAGGATTGCTGCTTTCCTGCATAGGTGTGGGGTGGCTTACCTATGCGGGCACCCCGTCGGAGCACGGGCCGATGCCTCTGTTGGGTAATGCCTTGGAGTGCGCGGCAATGGCTGCGGCTGCCGGATATACATTGGGAGTGCGCAAGTTAAGTGGACGCTACGATCCATGGGTGCTCGCCGGTGTGCAAAATAGTATGGGGCTGGTGTGGTTTTTACCGGGAATGCTGCTGTCCGGCATACCGGACGTGAGTCTTGGGTCCGCTGTCTGGCCCAATATCTGGCCTAACCTGCTGGCGGTGGTTTATTTGGGAGTGGCGGTATCGTTGGGAGCTTTCTGGTGCTACAGCTATGCGCTGGCGCAGGTAACAGCCGCACGGGCCTCGGCCTATGTCAACATGGTTCCGGTGGTCACATTGCTGCTCAGTTGGCTGGTCTTGGATGAACAGCTTTCGGGATGGCAATATGCGGGGTGTGCCGTTGTCCTCGCCGGGGTCTGCTTGAGTCAGGGAATATTTGGAGGAACAAGGCGGTAAGTCATATCTTCCGGCCCGTGTTTCTTTTCCCGCCGGGCGTTGCATGCACGGGGGGCACTTCTTATGTCTTCAGCACTCCCGGTGTCTGCCCTGTACCGCATAGCTGATCCGAGTATAGAATATAGGTTGAAGAAACAACCAATAGCTAAACCGCTTCCCGCCACTCATCCGGGCGCGTTTACATAAAAAAACTGATGCAACGGATGCAGTGCCCCCGGCCCTGCAAAAAGATGTTGGCAGACCTGCGGTTAGGCGTTTTCGCAGCCTCAACAGAGCAATGGGACGCTGCGGATAACGGAGGTGTTGTCGCAATTATCCCTTGTTCTTGCGGGCGATTCTTAGTATGCGGCATGCGTGGTTTCTGTCTCGGAACCAAGGGAACCCAACGGACTTTCCGTCTCTTGATTCTGAATCCTTGCGAGCTTCGGGCATGCATAGGCATGCCGTTCCGCAAGGGGGTGTGATTTTGCGTTTGAACCGAATGTGGGTTCGGGGCGAGTCACACGTGTGGACCTTTGGCAGTGAGGAACGCATGACGACCGCAATGTATATAAACGCCGGTATCACTTTACCGCTCGGAAGAGCGGCGGGTCCGGTATTTCGCGCTTTGCGCCTTTATCCGTTCGCCCAAACGGATAGTGGTCGTGCATTCTTTTCTTCCTTCGTCCTTTCCCCGGACCACAAATGTCCCCTGTCTGCCCGTTCGCGGGCTACGTGCCACGCTGTTTCGAGCCAGCGAGGCCGGTTTTCTTCCCTTGATTTTGCCAAGAACCCCATACTGGAGCGACCCATGGTCGCCCACGGAACTCGTGTTTTCTGTCAGATGGCAAGCCCACGGAACGCGCCTTGCGCTTTCCGGCCTGATGCGCGGGAAATGCGTGTGACGTGGCGGTTCGTCCACGGCATTCCTGTTTCACCCCAGCTCGAAATGATGACGAAGCATTATGAAGAGGAAACGACATGGAAACAATCTCCACGCAAAAACGGGATGACGCGTTCATCCGCGAGGTACAGGAGCGCAGCGGGCAGGTAATCTCCACCTGCTATCAGTGCGGCAACTGTACTGCCGGTTGCCCGTATAATTTCGCGTATGACGTCCCGGTAAGCCGTATTATGCGGCTGCTGCAACTAGGGGACCGAGAGGCTGTCTTGCGCAGCCGGTCCGTATGGTTGTGTGCCTCCTGCCAGTCTTGCACCACCCGGTGTCCCAACATGATAGACGTTGCCCGCGTCATGGATGTGTTGCGCCATATGGCGCGTGAGGCGGGCTATGCCACAGAGCCTAGCGTCAAAGCCTTTGGCGACGCCTTTCTTCGCTCTGTGGAGCGGCATGGCCGTGTTTATGAGGTGGGTCTATTGGCCAGCTACGTCGTGAAAACAGGCAGAGTCTGGACCGATGTGGACCTTGCCCCCAAAATGCTGCCCAAAGGCAAACTGGGCTTTCTGCCACACTCCATCCGGGGGGCGAAGCACATAGTCCGCATTTTTGAACGCTACCGTCAGGGAGCGGGCAAGGTTTCGGCGCAGTCCAGCGGAGGTACCGAATAATGAGTGTGACCATTGGGTATTACCCCGGCTGTTCCGGCAGCGGCACCTCTGTGGAATATGATCTTTCCACTCGTGCGGTTTGCCAGCGCCTTGGTGTGGTGCTTGCGGATATTCCAGACTGGAGCTGCTGTGGCTCCACCCCCGCGCACACGGTCGACCATGTGCTTTCCGCCGCGCTTTCCGCGCGCAATTTGGAATTGGCGGCTAAGGAAGGCTGTAGCATGGTGACTACGCCGTGTCCGAGTTGCCTCACCAATCTGCGCACCGCGTGGCATAAGATGCACGACACGCAGTTTACCAGCCGCGTGCGGGCTTTACTGGAAACAGACTGTACCGAACTGGCTGAGGTGCGCTCCACTTTGCAGGTTCTGGTGGAAGAGGTGGGAACAACCGCCGTGGCAGAGCAGGTAACTCGCCCGCTCTCCGGCTTGAAGGTGGCCTGCTATTACGGTTGCATTATGAACCGTCCGCCAGAACTTATGCAATTTGACGATCCTGAAAATCCCATGGCTATGGATAATCTTATGGCTGCCTGTGGCGCCACGGTTCTGCCGTTCCCCCTCAAGGTGGAATGTTGCGGAGCGGCGGCGGGTATTCCCCGCAAGGATATTGTGGCGGAACTTACCGGCAGATTGTTAGACGCGGCTGCGGCACTGGGTGCGGATGCGGTGGTAACGGCATGCCCGCTGTGCCAGATGAACCTTGACTTGCGGCAGGAACAGGCCAATGCGGCGCGTGGTACGCACCACGCCTTGCCGGTCTTTTATTTTACCCAGCTTATGGGGCTTGCCTTGGGGATTCCGGCACAGGAACTGGGCATTGCCAAACTGGTCGTGGACCCCAAACCCTGCCTTGAACAGGCCGGCGTGCTCTAGCAAGGAGATGAAACCATGCGCATAGGTGTTTTCGTCTGCCACTGTGGGAGCAATATCGCGGGAACCGTGGATTGCGCCGCTGTGGCGGAAGCTGCCAAAATGTTCCCGGACGTGGTATTCGCCTCCGATACCATGTACGCTTGTTCCGAACCGGGGCAGGACGGCATAATTAAGGCTATCCATGAGCATCGGCTGGACGGGGTTGTTGTGGCTTCCTGCTCACCCCGTATGCATGAGCCAACATTCCGGCGGGCTTTGGAACGCGCCGGGTTAAACCGGTACATGCTGGAAATGGCTAATATCCGTGAGCACGTTTCATGGATTGGCAAAAATAAAGAGCTGAACACCGGCAAGGCGGCAGATCTTGTCCGCATCGCCGCCGCCAAGCTGCGGCGTAACGTGCCCTTGTTCTCCAACCGTTTTGATGTGACCAAGCGAGTGCTTATTATCGGCGGAGGCGTGGCGGGCATTCAGGCCGCGTTGGACTGCGCGGATGCCGGTATTCAGGTTATCATGGTGGAGCGCGAAACTAGCATTGGCGGTAAAATGGCCAAGCTGGACAAAACGTTCCCCACGGTGGACTGTTCTTCCTGCATTCTCGGCCCCAAAATGGTGGATGTGGCGCAACATCCCAACATAACCCTGTATGCCGCCGCCGAGGTGGAGGAAGTGCACGGGTATGTGGGAAACTTTGATGTAAAAATCCGCCGTCGGGCCACATATGTGAACTGGGATGCCTGCACGGGCTGTGGCCTGTGCATGGAAAAATGCCCCAGCAAAAAGAGTTTTGACGCGTTTAATGAAGGCGTGGCTACCACCACCGCTATAAACATTCCGTTCCCGCAGGCCATTCCTAAGAAGGCGGCTATTAATCCTGCCTTCTGCATCATGCTCCAGAAAGGTAAGTGCGGGGCTTGCGCCAAGCTGTGCCCCACGCAATGCATTGACTTCGAGCAGCAGGATTCGTTTGTCTCCGAAAAAGTGGGGGCCATTGTGGCTGCCACCGGGTACGACCTCTTCGATTGGACTGTGTATGGGCAGTACGGGGGAGGGCGCTATCCTGACGTGGTAACGTCCCTTCAGTACGAACGCATGATGAATGCCTCCGGTCCCACCTCCGGGCATATACAGCGCCCTTCGGACGGCAAAGAGCCTAAGCGCGTGGTGTTCATTCAGTGCGTAGGCTCGCGTGATAAGTCCGTGGACAGGCCGTACTGTTCCGGCTTCTGCTGCATGTACACCGCCAAACAGGCGGTGTTGACCAAAGACCATATTCCCGATTCCGATTCATATGTCTTCTATATGGACATCCGCTCGCCGGGGAAGGGGTATGACGAATTCACCCGCCGCGCTCAGGAACAATACGGCGTGCAGTACATTCGCGGTCGTGTTTCCATGGTGTATCCCAGAGGGGATGTGCTTGTGGTACGCGGGGCGGACACGCTGGCGGGAACACAGGTGGAAGTGGAGGCCGATCTTGTGGTGCTCGCGGTGGGCATAGAAGCAGCTTCGGGTGCTCCGAAGCTGGCGGAAACACTGCGTATCTCCTACGATCACTACGGGTTCTTCATGGAAGCGCACCCCAAGCTTAAGCCCGTGGAAACCAATACGGCTGGCGTGTATCTCGCCGGGTGCAGTCAAGGACCGAAAGACATACCCACCTCGGTGGGACAGGGCAGTGCCGCTGCCGCCAAGGTTATGGCACTGTTCTCCAAAGATAAGCTGGAAAGCGATCCTCAAGTTTCCAAAGTGGACCTCACCCGGTGCGTGGGATGCCTTAAATGCACCATGACCTGTCCTTTTGGAGCCATTAAGGACGTGAAGGATAGGGCGGGCAACCCCAAGGCCGAAGTGGTGGAAACGGTGTGTCAGGGCTGCGGCATCTGCACCGTTACCTGCCCGCACGGGGCCATTCAGTTGCAGCACTTTACCGATAACCAGATTCTCGCGGAGGTGAACGCCCTATGTCTGATGGAACCGTAAAGCAGACGGCACCGCGCGAACTGCGGATAGTCGGTTTTTTGTGCAATTGGTGTTCCTACGGCGGGGCGGATACCGCGGGTGTGGCGCGTTTTGAACAGCCCACAGACCTGCGTATTATCCGGGTTCCCTGCTCTGGTCGTATTGACCCGCTATTCATTATGCGTGCGCTTATCAGCGGCGCGGACGGGGTACTGGTTTCCGGCTGTCACCCCAGAGACTGCCATTATGCGGCGGGCAATTTCTACGCCCGGCGCAGACTGGAAATGCTGAAGCGTTTCCTGCCCGTTACCGGCATAGACCCAGAACGGTTCAAGTATACATGGGTTTCCGCATCCGAAGGCGCACGCTGGCAAGATGTGGTCACCTCCTTTACCCGGCGTATTCACGAACTGGGGCCCGCACCGCATATGCGGGGCGGTAGCGGCTATGACGAACTCTGCCTGCGGCAGATACGGGAAGGCGTTTCGCAGGGCGAAGGCTGCCCTTGCCATGAGGAGAAGGCGTCATGAATACGCTGGACGAATTGAAAGAACAGATACGCCGGGCGCTGCCCGACTTGGATATGGTCATCGGCTGGGAACAGGGCTTTGACGCCATGCACGCCACCCCGCTGTTCATCCGAACCGAAAAGGATGTGGACCGACTCATCTGGAGTCCGCTGTGCGTGCACAGTCTGGGCACCTATCTTACCGGCATCACCCGCACGCCCACGGCAAAAAAAGTGGGGCTGGTGGTTAAGGGATGCGATTCCCGCGCTATCGTCCAGCTCACGCAGGAACGCATGATCCCGCGCGAGAACATTGTGCTCTTCGGGCTTGGATGTACCGGGTGTCTGGACATTGTACGCCTGAGCAACCAACTGGAAAAAGATGGAAAATACGCGGAAGACATGCGTGGTGTGTCTGTTTGCGGAGACAGCGTGGACGTTGTTCTGGATGGTGAAAGCGTTCAATACCCCTTTGATGACGTCTGTCTGGAGAAGTGTCTGACCTGCCGGTTCCCCAATGCGTTGGAAACGGAACATTTCGCGGGTGAACAAGTGCCTGTGAATCCGCGCCGGGACAAGGTACCTTCGCTGGAGGCTTTTGAGGCATTGTCGTTGGAAGAGCGCTTTACCTTCTGGCAGGAGCAAATGCGCCGTTGCGTGCGGTGCTATGCATGCCGGAACACGTGCCCTATGTGCGTGTGCCGCGACCACTGCATATCCACGTCGCGCAATCCGCACTGGGTGTCACAGGAAGCGAGTGCCTCTGAAAACTTCATGTTTCAGATGATCCATACTCTTCATCTTGCGGGCCGGTGTATCGAGTGCGGCGAATGCCAGCGGGCTTGCCCGGTGGAATTGCCCATCATGCTGCTGCGGCACACCATGGCCCATGCCGTTCGGGACGCTTTTGGCTATGAAAGCGGCACGGACTCCGAGGCCACGCCGCCTTTGCTGACGTACAAGATAGATGAAGAGAATATAGAGGAGAGGGGGTAGTCATGGAAGCACGATTCATACGACATGACGATGTGACCGGTTGGCTGGACGCCCTTTCTGAAAAGCACGTGGTCCTTGCCCCTATGTGGGACGATTCCGCAGTTACCTTCCGACCCTATGTGAAGGGCCGCACCCCCCTGCTGGACAGGGCTGCCGTGATGGCACCCAAGGAAGGGGTCTTCCCGCAGAATGAAGTTCTGCTGCGCTACCGGTACGAAAAAGACCCTGAGAACCTTGAGCGTACCCGCGTGAGCGTTACCGAGACTCTGCCGAAGGAAACCACGGTCGTGGTGGGGGCTCGCCCCTGCGGTACCCGCGGGGTTAGTGTGCTGGACCGTGTGTACAATTGCGACAAGGTGCGCGACCCGTACTATGCGAAAAGACGGGAAAATACGATGTATGTGACCATGGCGTGTACGCGGGTGGACTCCACCTGCTTCTGCCACGAGGTGGGCAGCCATCCTGCGGACCCTGAAGCGTCAGACGTGTTGCTTGTGCCAGTTCCAGAAGGGTATGTGGCGGAACCGGTAACTGAGCGCGGCGAAACGCTGCTCGACTTCCCCTTCTTTAGCCCGGCTGGTGAAGACCGGCTGCGCGAAGCTGAGGAAACCAAGCGGCGTACTCGCGACAAGCTGCCTGCGCCACATGACTATAGCGATGCGGAAAAAAGCCTTACGGCTGTGTTCAACGACATGGAGTTTTGGGAAGAGCAGGCTGCCAAATGCATTAGCTGCGGCGCATGCGCGTACCTTTGCCCCACCTGTTATTGTTTCAATATCACAGACGAATCCGCCGGTCTTACGGGCAAGCGGGTGCGCACGTGGGATAACTGCATGTCCTTTCAGTTCACGCTGGAAGGCAGCGGGCACAATCCGCGTCCTACCAAGGCGCACCGTATGCGTAACCGAGTGAACCATAAGTTTGCCTACTACACGGAACTGCACGGCGTGCCCGCCTGCTGCGGCTGCGGTCGTTGTATTAAGAGCTGCCCCGTGGGCGTGGACATCCGCGCGATGGTACAGGCGGCCCAGCAACGTGCGGCCCAGAATGCTGTTCAGAAGACGGAGGACGCTAGCGATGAACGCTAATCCCATTCTGCCCGATATGGCGACCATCATGGAAGTGGTGGACGAAACGCCTAATATCCGCACCTTCCGCGTGCGCCTTGATAATGAAGACCGCATGAAGGCCTTTTCCTTCATGCCCGGTCAGGTAGGCCAGCTCTCCGCCTTCGGGTTTGGAGAGGCCACCTTTGTTATCAACTCTTCTCCAACCCGGATGGACTATCTACAGTTCAGCGTTATGCGGGTGGGAGAACTGACTAGCCGTTTGCATACGCTCAAGGAAGGCGACTCGCTTGGCGTTCGCGCCCCGTTGGGCAACTGGTTCCCTGTGGATGACATGCGCGGCAAAGACATTGTCTTTGTCGCCGGTGGCATAGGCATGGCACCGTTGCGCACGTTGCTGGTCTACATGCTGGACAATCGCGCGGACTACGGCAAGATAACGTTGCTGTACGGTGCCCGCTCCCCGCGTGACATGGCCTATAAAGACGACGTAAACGAATGGCGTGAACGGGACGATATGACAGTGGTGCTCACCGTGGACAATCCGGCAGAAGGTTGGGGAGAGCGTCCGAACGAGCACGTGGGACTTATTCCCAACGTGCTGACGGAACTGAATCCTTCACCGGAAAACACCGTTGCCATCACCTGCGGTCCGCCTATCATGATCAAGTTCACTCTTCAGGCCCTGCAAAAGTTGGGTTTTGCGGATGATCAAATAATCACCACGCTGGAGAAGCGCATGAAGTGCGGCGTGGGGCTGTGTGGTCGTTGCAACATCGGTTCGCACTACGTGTGCGTGGACGGTCCGGTGTTCCGTCTTTCGGAACTAAAGGAACTGCCTGACGAACTGTAGCGCGGCCCAGCCTCGGCACCGGAGCGAAAAAACAGAGCGGCCCACCTCGGAAGAGGTGGGCCGCTTTTGGTTTGTGGGCTTACCGTTAGCCGATAAGTTGCAGTGCCATCTGAGGCAGGGAATTTGCCTGTGAGAGCATAGCCACTGCGGATTGCGTGATAATCTGCTGGCGGGTGAATTCCGTCATTTCAGTGGAAACGTCCACGTCGGAAATGCGGGATTCAGCTGCCTGCAGGTTCTCCGCCTGAATTTGCAGGTTGGAGATGGTGTTTTCCAGACGGTTCTGGAGGGCACCGAGATTGGCGCGGATTTTGTCCTTGGAGATAATGGCCCGGTCGATGGCTTCCAGAGCTTCCTGAGCGGCTTCCTGTGTGGAAATGCTGTACCCGGCCCGGCCTGCCGTGGTCTGGTTGCCCAGCCCCAGAGCAGACGCCGTGGAGGTGCCAATCTGGATGTAGTAGTAGTCTTCCGCGCTGTCGTTCGCCGTACCAAAGTGAATCTTCAGCTTTCCTTCTGCCTTCAGGCCGCTTCCGTCGTGGGTATCGCTGGAAAGGTTACCGTTCAGCAGGTGAATGCCGTTGAAGTCGGTGGAGTTGGCGATACGGGTAATTTCCGAAGCCATGGCCTGATATTCGGAGTCGATCATCAGACGCTGGTCAGAGGTGTACGTACCCGTGGCAGCTTGTTCCGCCAGTTCCTTCATGCGGATGAGCTTTTCGTCGATGACGGAAAGTGCGCCGTCCGCCGTCTGGATAAGGGAAATGCCGTCGTTGGCGTTTCGCACGCCCTGATTAAGGGCTGAAACGTCGGAACGCATGAGTTCGCGGATTGCCAGCCCCGCGGCATCATCGGCAGCGGTGTTGACACGCAGACCAGAAGAAAGGCGCTGTGTGGACGTAGCCAGATTGCCATATGCAGAGTTCAGGTTACGTGCAACGTTGGCAGCCATTAAGTTGTGGTTAATAACGAGTGACATAATACTTCCTCCATGAAGATGTTGTCAGTCCCCGACATCATTCCTTTGATGTCGTGCAGCAAATGCAGTGCGCTATATGTGCATGCATGAGAACTGTGTCTCAGTTGCTTTCTCTTCGGACATGATCATGAAGGGCATTAATTTTTTGGTATAATTTCCTCTTATGCAACGCGTTGTAATGATAGTATATTGCTAATGTTGAGACTTCTTTTGAAAACTACATATATCTAAACGTACCCTTAACCTATTTCCCGTTATTTTTGTAGTAGTCCCTCAGTTTGAGATACGCACTGTGCCGGACACTGCGTACCGTTTGTGGGTGGATATCCAGAAAGGCGGCAATTTCTTCCGGTGTCATGTCTTTTTCAAATTGCAGAAAAAGCACTGCGCGTTGACGGGGTGAAAGAATCCCCTCAGGCAGAGTGAGGCGTTCGCCTTCGGGAGCGATATGGGCGGGAATTTCGGGGTAGTCATCCAACGGCACATGGCGCGAAGAGCCGGAAAGTCCGTTGCGCTTGTCGCGCAGATAGTCCAGCGCGGTGCTGCGGGAAACCACGGTGAGCCAAGTAGAAAAGCTTCCGCGGGCGGAATCCCAGCTTTCCAGAAGGCGATAGTTACCGCGCACGAGGCGGGCAAAGACCTCCTGTGCCACATCGTCCGTTTCAGATGCGGAATGCGCACCTGCGCGTCGCAGAGTCCAGTCTGCCACTTTGGTGATGAGCGGACCGTACAGCCGGACGAATTCTCGCCACGCCTGCATGTCGCCAATAAGACAAGCGGGAATGTTGGCAAGGCAACCACCCTGCGCATTCCGTGTTTTGGAAAGCGCACGCTCACGCGCACGTTCGGAAAGAACTAACGATTCCATGGTATCCTCCAATACTGGCGTTTTCACGATGGCGGTCGGGAAAAATGCGCCACTACTGGAGTAAAATCATCAGGTGCGGATGTAACCCACACCACTTGTTTTCCGTAGACAATATATACGGATTGCTGCGGCTCGCGTCTCGTAAGAATCCATTAAGATCACTATGTTATTGCAAAAACTTTCTTTGCAAATCTTAAGATTAAAACCGCAGTCCATGGTGCTGATTTTGCATGTTTTTCTTTCAGGCGGTCTGAGGGAAAAATGTGCCACACCATTAGGGGAACGAAATGCACTCTTTGCTATTGATTGATGACGACCCTGAACTGTGCGCATTGCTTGACGATTATCTGACCCCGGAAGGGTTTTCCCTGCAGGCGGTGCGGCGCGGGGCGGAGGGGCTTGCCATTGCCACCTCCGGTTCGTTTGAACTTGTTATTTTGGATGTGGGCCTTCCTGATACAAACGGGTTTGACGTACTGGCGGAACTCCGTGGTCAGTCACAGGTTCCTGTTATCATGCTCACTGGTCGGTCTGAGGATGTGGACCGCATTGTGGGATTGGAAATGGGGGCCGATGACTATCTATGCAAACCTTTTGTGCCACGGGAACTGCTGGCGCGTATTCGCTCCGTGCTTCGCCGCAGCAGGCTTGCCAAGGCTTCTATGCCACAACGGAACAGGCAGATTGTAGCCGACGATCTCGTGCTCGACCGCGCCTCACGCTCTGTGATGTGCGCCGGAGAACCGGCGGTCCTGACCTTTGCGGAATACACAATTCTTGAAATGCTGCTCGATGCGACAGGCGATACCGTTTCGCGTGAGGCCATTTCCGTAAAGGCTTTGGGGCGTGAATTGGCGGCGTATGACCGCAGTATTGATGTGCATATGAGCAACTTGCGCCGAAAGTTGGGCACATCTCCCGGTGGCGGGGAACGTATTGTTACTGTGCGGGGGGCGGGATATTTCTATAACCTCACCACGCCGTGGGGAGAGCAGAGCGAACGGAGCAAGGAGCAGGGAGGGGCTTTCATCAGACTGCCGGGAGAGATTCAATGAAAGTTTGGTTACTGCGTGGCGTGGCCTTTGTTCTGATCACATCGGGCACCATCGCGTTATCACTTTTCTTCTGTACCCAAGTGCTGGAGCGCGGTCCGGTGGCTAATCGGCTGCGGGAAGACAACGCCCGTGAGTTGGCTATCGCGGGCGAGTTGTTGTTCTGGCTCTCTCATTCTTCGGATTTTACCGCGCGTGGCCGATTTTCCGCAGACATGGGGGAAATCGGAGGAACCTACATGCTTTTTTCTGAGGCACTGGAACCTGTGGCAGGAAACGGGGATGACCCTGATTTACGCCAACTGGTGAACGTGGCCCATGAAAAGCAGGAATTCGTGGGTGGTTTGCCCGCGTCGTTAACGGCAAAAGGGGCGTGGGAAGATTACGCCATGCCCTACGTGGCTCCAGACGGAAAGCAGTATTACGTGGCGGGCAGCGTAGAGGAGCACCGCGCCCTGCCGGGAGTCGATGCCGCTGTATGGATAGCGGCGCGGCTACTCGCCCTTGGTGTGGCGGGAGGCATTGTCCTGCTTCTGGCCCGTGCCTCGGAACATCCGGCGCGAGAGATGCGTAAGGCGCTGCGCCGTTTTGCTCATGGAGAATACGATGCCAGAGTGAGTGTGAAACACATCCACCGGGGAGACGAGTTAGCCAAGCTGGCATATGAATTTAACGCCATGGCTGAACGCATGGGGCATTTGCACGCGGAGCAGCATCGCCTTTTCGGGGAACTGTCGCATGAAATGCGTTCACCCCTTTCCCGTATGGCCTTGGCGGTGGAGTTGGCGGGGCGGTCCGGTTCTCCAGAAGTTGTCCGGTTGCTGGATCGTATTCGTCGTGATGCCGACAGGTTGGGTATGCTGACCAATGAAATGTTAGAGCTTGCCCGTGCGCAAGACATCTCTCCGGTGCTTTCCGGTCGGCATGAGGGCGTGTCTTTTTCAGAAAAAATGTCGCTGGATGTGGCGGAGATTCTTGCCCAAGTGGTGCAGGATGCCCGTTTTGAAGCGGAAGCTGCGGGCAAACGGGTCATTTGTGGAGAATTGCCGCGTGGACTGACTGTGGATGGCATGCCAGAATTATTACACCGCATGGTAGAGAATGTGTTGCGCAATGCCATACGTCATACGCCCCCCGGAACTGCAGTCACGGTGGGATTGGAATGTGGCGTCCGTGCCGGACGTCCCTGCGCCATGATTCGTGTGTGCGACGAAGGGCCGGGCGTGAGAGAAGACGAGTTGGAAAGCATTTTCCAACCCTTCGTGCGGGGATCGTCTTCACGGGAAATGGCAGTCGGTGAAAATTCCGAACCCCCAGCCGCTATGGAAGGCAAAGGCTTAGGGCTTTCCATCAGCAGGCATGTGGCTATTCGCCACGGCGGTCGCGTGTGGGCGGAAAACATGCACGATGGCGGCTTCCGCGTGACCATGCGGCTGCCTCTGGTGGCAGTTCCCGCGTCATCCATGCCCAGTCCGCTGGTGCTGCAACCTTCGTAAGTTCCTCTTAAAGGCCGAAAGCGCAGCCGTCTGCTCTGGGATCGCTGGCCCCTTCGTAAAATCCGCTCATGTTGCGTAAGAGTATCTGCCCGCGGCCGAAGAGTTTTCGCTCATAGCTGCGGAGTTCCCGTATGGGCTGACGCAGGGCGTACAGCCCTTCTTGCGTTACCGTGTCCATGCCTTCTTCCACCGCCACGGAACCGTCCGCTTCGATGCAAAAGCGCAGACGGTCCAGCGCACTTTGTGGATCGCAATGATCGTCCAGAAGAGCGCTGAGTACCTGCACATGCCCCTGTGGCTGCATAAAGCCACCCATGACTCCCAGCGCGGCGTGCAATGAGCCGTCCGGGAGAGTAGTCATGCAGGGAATGATGGTGTGATAGGGGCGTTTCACCGGGCCTGCGCAGTTAGGGTGCTCAGGTACGAGGCTGAAATTGCAGCCCCGGTTCTGCAGGGCAAACCCCAGTCCGTCCGGCACAATGCCGCTGCCGAAATTCATATAGACGGAATTGACCATGGAGACTGCGTTGCCGTCTTGGTCTGCCACACAAAACTGTACCGTATCACTGCCGTTTTCCGGGGCACCGTGCATAATGGCGGCATTGCGGTGCCGGGGAAGAATCCGGGTGGCGCGTTGGGCGCAGTAGGCGTCATTTAGCAAATGTTCCCAGCGGATATCGGCATGGGCGGGGTCGCAAATGTAGCGGTGTGCGTCTGCAAAGGCGAGGCGGAGCGCCTCTATTTGCCGGTGCAGACGTTCAGGAGAAAGCGGGGCGAATTGGGCGTGGTCCGTATGGCGTAAAATGCCCAGCGCGTTTAACGCCACCAAACCCTGCCCGTTGGGCGGACATTCGTGCACGGTCACGCCACCGTATTCTACGGAAAGGGGCGTTTCCCAGTCTGCGCGGCATCCCGCGAGATCCTCACCCGTGAGCACCCCACCCGCCCGTTGCACCGCAGTGACCATGCGTTCGGCGAATTCCCCTTCATAAAACCCCTGCATTCCGTATCGGGCAAGACGTTCCAGAACAGTGGCTATGTCGGGGTTACGTATTCTTTCTCCGGGTAAGGGCGCGCGGTCCTGAGGGAGAAGGATGCTGTGCGCGTGATGCGCGCGTAATGCTTCGTGCTGTGTCCAGAGTTCCGCCGTTACGGGGCCTACCGCGTAACCTGTTCGCGCGAGCCGTATGGCGGGTGCCAGAATTTGTGCCATATCCAGTTTACCAAAGCGGTTGTGCAGAGCGCACCACGCCGCGCACGCTCCGGGCACTGTGACCGCGAGTCCATGCCGGGGCGGAATGGCGTTGCAGTCATCTCCTAGGGTTGCGCGTACCGTATCCAGCGTAAGCGCGGCAGGACTCCTTCCCGAACCGTTTAGCGCATGAACGCTACCCGTAGCGGCATCGTGCCAAAGGGCAAATGCGTCGCCTCCCGGTCCTGTGGAGCAAGGTTCCACAACAGCCAGCACTGCTGCCGCCGCCACCGCTCCGTCGGCGGCATTTCCGCCTGCGCGGAGCATCTCCAGTGCCGCCGCGACGGCGGAAGGTTGAGACGCCGCCGCCATACCCCGGTCTGCAAACACGGCAGAACGGCGAGAGCAAAAGGAAAAGGAAGCGGGTTGGGAAGCGGACATG
The DNA here is from genome assembly GCA_023460395.1 of Pseudomonadota bacterium. GTDB lineage: Bacteria > Desulfobacterota > Desulfovibrionia > Desulfovibrionales > Desulfovibrionaceae > Halodesulfovibrio. The sequence continues at coordinate 21,650 of JAEWQB010000025.1, forward strand.
GCGACACCTTATGAATTGTGTGATCACACAAGTTGAAGGTTTTTTTACAGTTTTCCTCTTTTGCCTTGCGAGCAGCATAGACTCATTGTAACACGGGAAGGCAGAGAACTCACAGGCTCCGGTGTGCCCATGCGCCGGCGATATGTTCCCATGGCAGCGTGCTGCCGCAAGCAACAGGTATCCGGTACGGTAATGCCAAAAAAAAAGAAAGGGCAATCACAAGTTTGCGTGTATCAGGATTGGTGTAAGGGATGCGGGCTGTGCGTGGCCTTCTGTCCCGCCAAGGTGCTGGAATTGAATGCGTTGGGCAAGGCGGTCCCGGTGCGCGAGAGCGACTGCATTAATTGCGGCTTTTGCGAACTACACTGTCCTGATTTCGCAATTTCCATCCGGCCTGTTGGCGCGCCAAACAGTGCTCCCGACCCGACTCTGGGGACTACGGCGGAGGACGGGGCTGGCAATGACATGGGACCGGAACGGTCCCCTAACGGAGAGGTGTGCTGACCATGGCAAGCATAACGAAACGGCGCAAGAATATTGAGGCGTTCGCACAGGGAAACGAAGCCATAGCCGAAGGTGCCTTGCTGGCGGGCTGTACGTTTTTCGCGGGGTATCCCATCACTCCATCCACAGAGATTATGGAGGTTATGTCGCAGCGTTTGCCGCGCTCCGAGGAAGGGGTATTCCTGCAGATGGAAGATGAAATCGCCAGCATGGGCGCTATCATTGGTGCATCGCTTGCCGGGCGAAAAGCTATGACCGCCACTTCCGGTCCCGGATTTGCTTTAATGCAGGAGCATATCGGATACGCATGCATGGTGGAGTCGCCTTTAGTGGTTGTGAACGTGATGCGGGGCGGTCCCAGTACCGGCCTGCCCACCAGCCCGGCGCAGGCCGATGTGCAAATGGCCCGCTGGGGCACACACGGAGATCATTCCATCATTGTACTTTCCGCTTCCACAGTGCAGGAGTGCTTGGAAATGACGGTGGTGGCCTTCAATATGGCCGAGAAATACCGCACACCAGTTATTTTGCTGGTAGACGAAGTAACCGCGCATACACGGGAAAAAATAGTCATCCCGCATGCGGGTGATTTGGAAATTCTTTCCCGCATGGCCCCCACCGTTCCCCCGGAGTGGTTTAAACCATATGCGGAAGCCACCCGCGCGGTGCCCGCCATGGCTGCCATAGGGTCCGGCTACCGTATTCATGTAACGGGGCTGACACACGACGAAATGGGGTTTCCTACCTCGCGCCCAGACGAGGTGAACGAAGCTATGAAGCGCATATTCCGTAAAATAGATCAGTTTTACGGGGATATTATGATGGTGGACGAGTTTATGACCCACGATGCCGAAGTGGGTGTGGTGGCATATGGCAGTGTGGCGCGTTCGGCCCGGTACGCCGTGGAGCAGGCGAGGGACCGGGGCGTGCGTGCCGGGCTGTTGACGCTGAAAACGCTGTTTCCTTTTGCCCGTCCCGCAGTGGAACGGTTATGCCTGCAATGTCGGCATGTTCTGGTTCCAGAGATGAATATGGGACAGATTTCGCGCGAAGTGAAACGCGTGAACAATGGCAAAACTCGTGTACGGACTCTGAATAGAGTGGATGGGCAGATTATTACGCCTTCCGAAATCCTCAAAGCCATACTGTAGGTGCGCCATGTCGGATGTAACGCAACGTATTCATGAATATCTGCGGCATAATAAAAAGTTTCCGCATGTATTTTGCCCCGGCTGCGGGCACGGTATTGTGCTTGGTTCACTTATTCGCAGTGTGGACGCATTGGAGCTGCGTAAAGATGATGTGGTCATTGTGGCGGGTATCGGCTGTTCCGGGCGTATGGCTGTGTATGTAGATTTCAATACGGTGCATACCACGCACGGTCGTGCGCTGACCTTTGCCACCGGGATTAAAATGGCTAACCCGGCGCTTACCGTTATCTGTGTTATGGGTGATGGGGATGCGCTCTCTATTGGCGGAAACCATCTTATCCACGCCGCCCGCCGCAATATCGGCATTACCGCCCTTATCCTTAATAACCAAACGTACGGTATGACCGGGGGGCAGTGTTCCCCGGCAACTCCTTGTGGCAACACCTCCATGACCACTCCCTACGGCTCGCTGGAGGCACCGTTTGATACGGTGGAACTGGCAAGTGCGGCGGGTGCCGGATACGTGGCGCGGGGCACCTCGTTTCATGCGACCATGTTAGACGGGCTTATTCGTGAGGCAATTACGCATCCCGGCTTTTCCGTGGTGGAGGCCCTTTCTCCGTGTCCCACGCAATACGGTCGTAAAAATGGCTTCCGCGATGTGGTGAGCATGTACGAGTGGTTGAAGAAAAATACTGTGAAGCTGGAACATCGTAAGGAGAATGATACCCGCATTCCCCTTGGTGTATTCCGTAATCTGGATACCCCCGGTCTGGAAGAGCGCTATGCGGACCTGAAGGCGCGGCTTCGGGCGAAGGAGCAGGCAGAATGAAAACGCCCAGACATATTGACCGATTTGAAATTCGTCTTTCCGGTACGGGAGGGCAGGGCTTAATTACTTTGGGCAGAATGCTTGGCTACGCGTTGGCCCTTGGGCAGGGATATTTCGTTACCCAAACTCAGAGCTACGGGCCAGAGGCGCGTGGCGGCTCCAGCCGCGCTGATGTGGTGGTGAGCAGCAACCCCATCAGTTATCCGAAGACGGAGACGTTGGATTTGCTGGTGGCTCTTTCCCAGCAGGCATGTAACGCCTATTATCATTACATGAAACGTACCGGCATTCTTCTTGTGGATACCTCACTGGTGCAACAACCGCCCACCAACGTGTTTCTGGGGCTTCCGTTTACGGAATTAGCCACTCGTAAGGTGGGTAATCCACTTACGGTGAACACGCTTGTGTTTGGCGCGGTTACACATATTTTGCCCTTTGCCGAACCCCGGATAATGCGGGCGGCATTGTTGGAAAATTTGCCTAAGAAGATTCACGAAGTGAACCTGAAGGCGTTTAACCTCGGATTAAAACAGGCGAAACAGCAGTTTGGCGAAACCCCCTCCCTTTGGGAAATGGCGCAGGAAGAAGCGCAGGCGGAGGATGATTTTTCCGACTAGACAGGCTTGTTCCGCGCATGGATGGTGGGTACTAAGGTACTGGGCAACGCGTGGAATAGCAGGGGCGTGTGGCAACGGGGAGCGCGGCGGAGGTATGCTTCGATCGCCGTTCCGCGCGGACGGGACGGGAGGCAGGCTCGCAGTATGGGCGGGATTACCGGATATCACCCTGTATTACCACGCACCTCCCACTGCCGGATCTTGCCAGATGGCATCTTGCGTAGTACCTGTGCCGCAAACCTATGAAGAAGGGGCGTCATGAGCACCACAGTTGAAGAACTTACCGTGAATTATGAAGAGGACGGGCAGCTTGTTGTTAAGGAACTGGATAAAGTTATCCTTTCCAAAGGCGCATGGGCTACCGTGATGTTCCGGTATCAGAAATGGGAAGCGAAACGGGAAGATTACGGGCCGGATATGTATATTATCCGCCGGTACCGTAAGATGAACGGAGAATACCGGGCGCAGTCCAAATTTAACATCAGCAGCGCGGATCAGGCCAAAAAGGTTATCGCCGCACTGCAGGAATGGGTGGACGGCGCTGAGGCGTAGCGGGGGATTTTTCCCGCTGCAACGGCGTATACGCTTCGTTGCCAGCACTTCTCAAAAAACGGTATAAAGCGCAGCCCCGGTCATTCCGGGGCTGCGCTCGTTGATGGACGGAAAAAACGCACAGGCGGCGCGGGAAAGACGCACGCCGGGTATGTGGCTCCCAAACAAGGCATTCATTCTTCACTGGCTGTCGGGTATCGGGGAGGCCGTTGCGGGCGGAGAATGCGAGTTGCCTGCCATAGCCGAAGGTGTTTTTGGACTCAGGCGAGGGTTTTGGCGTGTGCCTTTGGGGGGACCATGCGTTCGTGTCCGTCCATAAGGGGCCACAATCCGTAAGAGGCAAGCGCTGAGGCCAAAGGCGCCGTCACCGGACGACCTGATGTCAGGATGAAATCGGCTGATCCGTCGGGCACTGCTGGCTGTACTGCCGGGCCGATGAGCTGAACCATGCGGCGGGCGATGGCAGGAGCGGGGTCGATCCACGACACAGGCCACGGGGCCAGTGCTTCAAAACGCGGCAGCAGTAATGGATAATGCGTGCATGCCAGCACCACCGTGTCCGTGCATCGCCCATCATGATCGACAAACGCTGGTGCCACTGCGGCGCGGATGAGTTCATCCGCAACTGGTGTGCCCGCCAGTTCGGCCTCGGCATAGCCCGCAAGTTGCGTGCTCCCGACGAGGGTGACTGCGCAATCGCCCGCGAAATCACGAATCAGATCATGCGTATAATCCCGGTGAACTGTACCGGGGGTGGCCAGAATGGAAATGGCGCGTGTTACGGACTGCGCGGCTGCGGGCTTAATCGCGGGAACTGTGCCGATGAACGGTAGCGGAAAGCGCGCCCGGAGTCCCGGCAACACCAATGTCGCCGCTGTATTACAGGCAATGACCACGAGATCGGGCGTGTACCGGGCGATAAGTCCCCCCATTATCCCGACCACTCGGTCCAGCAGCACCGGAGCTGCCTTGGGTCCATATGGAAAACCAGCATCGTCGGCGACATATATGAAGTGGACATCAGGTCGTGCCTTGCGCAATTGCGCGAAAACCGACAGCCCCCCAACCCCCGAATCGAACACCAGCACCACCGGCGTACGATCTTCATTTCCATTCATCACAACACTCGTTATTTTACATGGCCCGGCTTTCGCTGCGCCATATAGTCTGTATCATCTGAGGAATGTGTTATTTGGCAAATGCATCGTCTGGCGAAGTCTCAACTGACCGGACATATCAACCGCCGGACGTAGCAGCCGGCCTCGCCGCAATGCGCCATGGCGCGGTGTAATCTGCCCCTACTGATACCGGCTCAGGAGGGGCAAAGCTAACTTCTGTGCCCATCATCGTAGGCGCACTGCGGAGGTATGACAACCATAACGATATGCGGATTGGTTTTTGCGGGGCAGCCGCGCAGGGCGGGAGCAATGGACCGGAGGGGACTAAATATCCATATTGGCGAACAGACCCACGAGGTATTCCGGCAGTTCTGTCTGGGCTTCTGCCGTCTGCACTTTGGCGGGGTATTGCTCGACAATACGCATGGACATGAAGTAGCGCATGAGCAGGTCGTCCGTTACGGTGATGCGTCTTCCGGTGCGAATTTGTTCCGCAAACGCTTCCATAAGGATACGCCGTCCTTCAAATTTGGTGAGATCAGAGCGGATAACTGCCATGCAAACTTCCCCCTTTCCGGTGAACCGGAAATGTTATTCGCGAATGGAGCGGGCGCTAATAGCGATGCAGAACAGGTTGTATTCGTCGTTGAAAGACGGTTTTACCATATAATTATAGCGGGGGTCTAAATCAAGAACCACACGCAGACGCTGCTCTTTTTCGGTGTGCCCGGTGCGCACTTGGTGAATGAAGGTGCCGTTTACGTCATAGGTTGCCTTGCCCTTCCATTGCGCAACAGGTTGCACGTCGAAGAAAACACGGGGTTTCTCCGCATCGTCAATGGTGCTGAGTTCAGGAACATAGGGTTCGCTGAAGTCAAGGCAGAGCAGCTCGCCATCGCCTTCTCTGGTGACACCTATGTTTTTTACGGTCAGCGGTGCTTGCTGTTTACCGTTTTTTGCCATGGCGGGCACAGAGGATAACGCGCCGAAACAGATTGCCAGAAGGCAGATCGCCAGCAGGCGGGAAAGGGCATACTTCATGGGTATTCTCCTGAATGCTCCTTTCCACTATGAAGGAAAGTGCGCAAAAAGCAAAGTGGTGGCGCATGATTCCTTTTTACTCACCGTCAGCGTGTCCCGCCGTAAGGGGCACCGGGGCACTATTGCGGGGTTGTTGTTTCCGGGAGCATGTCTATGGAATCTGCCTCTGCCGGGGCAGAGGGGGCGGATTCCGTAGGCAGCAGCATGGAAACCGCGCAAGCTCCGGGACCGCTGTGGCAGCCGAGCACGGGCGACGCGGGAAGAATAAATAACGGAGCCACGCCGAATTCCCGTTCGATGCGTTGGGCATAGCGCTCTGCGGTTGCCGGTGCGGCAACGTGCGTTACCGTGAAGAGCGGAGGAGTTGTCGTTCCCGCTACCTCGCGGTGAAGCAGGGCGAAGAGGCGTTCTTCCGCGCGGCGTGGGCCAAAGGCTTTGGCAACCACGGAAAGCTTGCCCTCTTCTCTGGGGTCAAAGGTAAGTACGGGTTTGATATTGAGCAAGCGGGCCAGAGCGCCTTGTCCCCGGCTCATACGCCCACCGCGCACGGCGAATTCAAGAGTGTCCATGGAAACAAAGACGTGCAGGTTCCGCTTGTCTTCTTCCGCGAGACGCGTGATTTCTTCCGCGCCCATACCCGCGCGGGCACGTTGCGCGGCCTGAAGAACAAGCAGGCCCAGTCCGCCTGTCAGGCTGCCGGAATCCATGGTGCGGGGCGTTTCCCACACGGTCTTCGCCAGATTGGCGGAGGATTGCAATGTGCCGCTGTAGCGTGCCATAACGTGCAGGGCCGCAACTTCGTGAAAATGTTCGCGCATGCCTTCATATGCGGCGCGAACGTCGCTGGGGGCGGGTTGCGAGGTGCGGGCGGAGTCGGATTCAGCCAGCCGGGCGTTAAAGGCGTCCGGCGAAATGGTCATTCCGTCAATATGCTCCTCATCATCCAGATACAGGCGCAGCGGAACAACCCGGATATCATATTTAGTGAGAAGCGTTTCCGGCAGGTCGCATGTGGAGTCGGTAAGAATACCGGTGCGTTGGTAAGGCTCGTCGAGCAGCCGCCGGTGCTGTTCAAGCATGTTTTCCGCTTTACGGCAGGTAACCGTGCCGTAGCGTTCCGCTATGGCGAAGACCTGCTCCGGTTCGTTGGTGTGTACGTGCACACGCACGCGGTCCCCAGTGCCAGCCACGATAAGGCTGTCTCCCATGGCGGAAAGTTCCGCGCGCAGAGCGGCGGTGCTGTTCTCTTGCGCCGCATCATGTACGGTGCCGGATGCGTCCAGAGACAGGGCGGCGTCTGTACCGTGTTCCGGCGTCTCCCGGCAGATCAGGCATTCCGTGCAGTAGAGGAATTCTAGTGAATCAACTTGCACGCGGTCTTGAACCCGATTCGCCGACACAGATTCGTGAAGCAGGGCAGTATTGTTCAGGGCATCGGCGGGCCAGCCTTTTAGTGAACCGCGCTCGGTGAACTCCACAATGCCTTCCAGCAAGTAAACAAATCCCAGACCGCCCGCGTCCACCACATCCGCCTTCTTTAGTGAGGCAAGCCGCATGGTGGTGGAACGAACCGATTGCTTCGCTTGCTCCAGCGAATCGTTCAGGAGTTCGTGAAAATTTTGGTAGCGGTGGCGGTTATCGCGTAAGTGGGTGGCCCAATCGTTGATGACGGTCAGAATAGTACCGTCTTTGGGGTCAGATATGGCCTCGCGGGCGCGTCTGGCGGCAGTGGTTGCCGCATTTACAAAGTCGTTGGGAGTGACGCGGCGCAGCCCTTTTACGCCTTCCGAAAACCCGCACAGGAACTGGGCCAGTATAACCCCGGAATTGCCACGTGCGCTCATGAGCGCCGATTCGGCAATAATATCACTCATTTTACCTATGGACCGCTCCACCGACTGGGTAGAGCGGGTAACGATATTGCGCATGGTTCCGGCCATGTTGCTGCCGGTGTCACCGTCCGGCACGGGGAACACATTAATATCGTTCAGGTGCCCGTGTTTTTCCACAAGGCGGTGAGTGGCGGCCTGCAGAACGCGCATAAAGCGCGTGCCATCCAGATACTGAATCCGGTTCGGAAGATGCTTCACGAAAATCCCCTTGCCGCGCAAAGTGTCTCAGGTTGTTGTGGCGCGTGGCAAGGCAGATATAATGAAGAAAATCATGTAGGGCAAGGGTGCGCATGCCCTCTTTTTATCGATTTCAGAATAGTGGAGGGCTGTTGCGTGATGGATAGTTCAAGTTCTGCTCCCGCAGCTTGAAGAAATGCGGTGTCGGGCTATCTCAAAAGAAGGCACTTTATGGAACAGGCGGATTGAATTTTGTGGGCAGCCTGTCTTGCTATGCGCGCAAGATGGTTACAGGCCGGAAAGTTCGTCAGTCCGCGCCGTCTGACGAAGCGGTGTTGCTGGCGGCTTCATCCAGAACAGCGTGACGCAGAGCATGACGACAGCCAGTGCTGCGCCACCTGCGTATACGCCGGAGAATCCGCCCAGCCAGAAAAGAGGAGTAAAGGCCAGCGGCGCAATGGTCTGGGCAAGACGCAGCACCATACCATTTATAGCCATGACGGCGGCCCGTTGTTCCTGTGGGGCCAGCCCGGTCAGCAGGGTGGTGAGGTTGGGAAAGTTTAATCCCTGTGCCATGCCGAAGGTGCAGACCGGCAGCAGCAGCCACCAATATTCTGGAATAAAGGGCATAAGAAGCATGGCTACAAGATACAGGGCATGCCCGAAGCAAAGCAGAGTGCGTTCGCTGAACCATGCGTTCAGCTTGCCCAACTGGGAAGAGGCGAGCGCAGTGGCTAACGAGGAAGAGGCATATAGCCCGCCAATGGCGGAAGGCGGCATGGAGAATCGCGAGTCTGCCAGCATGGGGAAGAAGGTGATCATGGGACCATACAGAATGCAGAACGTGAACAGCGTGACAAGAAAAATGGATTTGGCCTGCGTGCTGGAAATAATGCCGAAGGTGGCACGGGCGTATTCCCGGAATCCTTGTGAAGTATGGTGTTCCGGGAGGTGCAGGTGGCGCAGCACCGCGTAACAGAGCGGCAGGGCAAGCGCTGGCAGCACGAAGGGGCAGTGCCAGCCTAATTCTCCCAGCAGGCCGCCAAGCGCGGGAAAGGCGGCTGTGCCCATGCCGAGAACGCCCGCCGTGTAGCCCATAATGCGGATTCGGTCACTGCCACTATATAGATCGCCGATAAGTGTGGTGTAGAGCACTCCCAGCGGCGCGGCTCCCATGCCCTGCAGAAAGCGTAGCGCGATAAGCGTATGCAGATTGTCAGCCAGACTGCATGCTGCCCCGGCCAGTCCGAAGACCAGCAGCGCGGGAATGAGCACTTTTTTGCGCCCGTAACGGTCTGCCAACACACCAGCCACAGGAGCGAGAAAGATGCCGGGCAAAGTGAACGCCGTAAGAATGAGGCTGACGGATTCCTGCGGAACCTGCATTTCCTTGGCGATGAGTGGTAAGACCGGCATGATGCTGGATACCCCCATGACCACCATGAGAGTTATGCCGAAAACAATAAGCAGGTTGTAGCGGGCGGGGGTGCGGGGCAATGGCTGGCTCGTGGGAAAAAGTTACGTTAAGGCAAGGTTGTGTTGTAGTGCGGGGGAGCGGGAGCGTCAAGCCGTGGTTGAAAAAGAAGCTGCTCCCTCTGCGGACGGGACAAGGGCCGGAGGGGAACATGCCGGTAGTTTGGTTGCCTTGCATGAGGGGACGCTGTATGGTTTCCCCGAAGCGCTGCACGATGCGGATTGGTCCGTGTTGTCGGGAATTGTTGGAAAAGTTGTACTGGAGCTGCCACTATGTCGGAAGAACGGCGGATTCGCTGTCCCTATTGCCAGAAGGTCTTCAAGCTCAAAGTAAGACCGATGGGGGATTCGCAGAAATGCGTTAGTATGTTGTGTCCCTATTGTAAGGAAAGTCTTTCCGTCACGCGGGAAATGTTACTTTCTGGAGCACTTTGAAAACGTAAGCGGACTATGTGTTCCGCAATCGCCCCCCAGTATTGTTTACCGGGGGGCGATTTTTTTATTTGTAGCCGTCATAATCGGGGCATGCGCATCAGTTTTCATCTGTAGTCGATTCTCAGCGAGTGTGTGTGTTTTCTTTTCTCGTTCGACGCCACAAAACAGCCATCCGGTTTTCACAGAATCGTAACAATTATCAGGCACAAGGGGGACACTTCAGGTGGATAGGGGGGCGCTATGAATAACAGGGGCGTACTGGACTGCGCCTTGTGAAATTCATTGGTGAACCGCCGCATTCTCCCGGAAGGGAATGTCCTGCGTGCCTGTCGCGGGGCGCATCAAGGCGTGTGTGACAAAGCATATGTAACATTGCGGTAACGGGAGCACTCATGCTGTTGCGGACAAAGATTATGGTCTTTTGCATGGTCATCGGGGTGTTACCCCTTCTGGGGATGGGGATTTACAGCGTGCAAACCGCTTCCAGCAGTTTGGAAAAAGCTGCGGTTTCCCAGTTGGAGGCCGTGCGGGACGTACAGCGGGAGAGCTTGCTCGCGCTCACAGCGCGGTGGCGGGCGGAAACTGTCATTTTTTCCCAAGTTAAAGAAGTCTACAACGCCATAGGTATGTTGCGCGATTTTTCATACGGTCGGGTGCATGAGGGCGAGCGCATGCCTCTGGATGAAGAATATGAGGGGTTATATGACTTTGTGAAGGCCGCGTTTATTCCCTTCGTCAAAGAGCTTGGTTTTGAAGACGCCCTGTTGCTGGATGATTACGGGCGGGTGCTCTTCTCCGTAGCGCGTGACCAAGATTTGGGAGAAGACATGGCGAAAGGGGCATATGCCAACAGCGGCCTCGCGCGGGCGTGGAAAGCCGCGGTGCAGGGTACCTTCGCCATGGTGGACGTAGAGCCGTATGCGCCCCTGAACGGGAAGCCCGCCGCGTTTATGGCGGCTCCGGTGTACAGTTACACGGGAGAGATTCTGGGAGTGGCGGCATTGCGGCTTCCTCTTAACGCGATCAACGATATCATCACGCAGCGCACGGGCATGGGAGAGACGGGGGAATCCTACCTTGTAGGACAGGACAGGCTGGTGCGTTTTCATTCCCGCGTAACGGAAGGCAATCAGACAGAAGCGGGTGCGCTTTCTGAGACGGGGCGGTGCGATACGAGCATTGTGGCAGCTGCGCTAAACGGGGAAGTCGGTGCGGCAGTGGCTATGGGGCAACGTGGCGAAGCCTGTGTGACTGCCTATGCTCCGCTGGAAACGGAGGGGGTTTCATGGGCACTGGTTTCAGAAATTTCCACAGCGGAAGCCTTTGCCCCGGTGCGGGGACTGCGCATGGCTGTTCTTTTGCTGGGCATAGGAACGGCTGTGGCGGTAATGCTGATAACATGGGTATTTTTGCGGCGCACGATGGCAGTGCCCTTCAGGGGAATTTTGCAATATGTGCGAGCCGTTGCCGGGGGGAACCTGCACGCGCAGCCCCAAGGCGCGTTCCACGGCGAAATGGGCGAAGTGGTTCAGTCCACAGAGGCTATGGTGGGGCAACTCAAAGAGAAACTGGGATTTTCGGAAGGCATCCTTGGCGGCATGACACTCCCGGTTGTGGTGGTGGACGAAAACAACTGCGTGATGTTTGTCAACCAGCATTTTCTGGTAATGATGGAGCTTGAGGGCGCTCCAGAGGCCTTCCGGGGGAAACCCGCCGCCATGTTGCTGCAACATCACGAAGGGGAGCAAGGCTCCACATCGTCCGCCATGCGGGATCAGCGCCCTGTGTTTAACGTGGAGCGCGAGTGGAGGACGGAAAAAGGCAACCCGCGCATTGTGCGCATAGACTGCGCGCCGCTATACGATTTAGACCGGCAGTTGATAGGAGCCATCGCGTTAGTCACGGACCTCACTGATATACGCACTAAGGAAGCGCACATCAGTCGGCAGAATAGCATGATGAATGAAGTTGCCGTACAGGCGGAACAAATTGCCGCCGACGTTTCCACTGAGGCCGAGGAGTTGTTCCGGCAGGTGGAGCATGTGGGCGACGGAGCGCGGCAGCAGGTGAAACGACTGCAAGAGGCCATGGGTACGCTGGAAACTATGAATAAAGATTTGCAGGAGTCGGCGAAATACGCTGAAGAGGCGGCCTCGGACGCGGACGCCGCCATGCGGCGGGCGGAAGAGGGAACCGGCGTTATGTCCCGCACCACAGCGGCTATGGCCCATGTACAGCAGCTTTCGCACACGCTTGGGGAAAGTATGCACCAGATGGGGGCACAGGCGGATGCTATTGGCGGAATTTTACGGGTTATCGGCGAAATTGCTGATCAAACGAACTTGCTGGCGCTGAATGCCGCCATTGAAGCGGCGCGTGCCGGAGACGCCGGTCGCGGATTTGCCGTGGTGGCGGATGAAGTGCGCAAATTGGCTGAGCGCACCATGTCTGCCACAGGTGAAGTGGACGCCAGCGTCCGCGCCATGCAAACTGCGGCGCGGGATAATCTTACACACACAGATGCGGCAGTCCGCGCCGTGGCGGAAGGTAATGAACTCGTCACCGAATCGGGCCGTTCGCTGGACGCGATAGTGCAGCTTTCCGTCTCCATGGGAGAGCGTATCCAGCGTATTGCCACGTTAACGCGCGAACACTCTGAGCAGCATGGGCAGGTCACGCAGGTTGTAGAAGACATTCGCACCATAGCGGCGGAAACTGGCATTGGCATGACAGAGTCGGAGCAGGTGGTGCGCGGGCTTACCGAAAGTGCCCACCAGCTTAACGGGCTTATCGGGAAATTGCGGTAACGGGCTAACCGTTTGTGGCGGGCAGCACCGTTTGGGCTGCTCGCACAGCCAGATCGGTGAGGGCAGACATTTCCTCTCCGTGATCGTATCCGGCGAGGTGCAGTGTGCCGTGGGCCAGCAACCGGATGAGATGTTCCGCAGGGTCTTGATGGTAAAGCATCGCCTCCCGCACGGCAGTTTCCACGGACAAAGAGAGTTCGCCCATGTGCCATGGCACGTCATCTGTGCTGGCGGCGCCCGGAATGTTTGACGGGGGTAGTACAGCGTGTGCTCTGTATCTATCTGATATATCTGTTAAATCATAAATTCTCGGTGTGTCCGTTATCTTCGCCGTTTCCTCTTCCCACGCCGTGCCGGAAAACTGAGGCAGCGGCACGGCATCCGGCTCCCGCGCGGGAAAAGAGAGAACGTTTGTGGGACCGTGGCAGCCAAGAAAAGCGGCATTTTGTTCCGCAATCTGCGCATCATCCACCAGAGAAAGGTCGATCGACGCATCTGCGTGACCAACGGCCCGGCAGATCTCTCGCAAAACCGCGCGTAATTCCGGGCGGGAAAGCGGTAACTGCCAGCGCATCCCGGAAACGTCATTGATGCAGATGCAGGTCATGGTAGCATGGTCAGTGCCATCGTTCATGCTAGCTTTTTGTATCGCCGGGCGAGGAATCCGGCGAGGTACCCTGTAATGTGCCAGCGGTAGGGCCAGACATAGGGACTGGCGCGGACTTTTCCGCAGAGATGGCGGACTGGAGCGTGAGTTGGGCTACAAGGGGCGTGGTACGAGTTTCAGCAAATGCCCGCTGTGCATCTGCCATGTCTGCCGTGTTCGTCACCTCTGCTGCGGAAGGGAATCCCATCGGCTTTGCTTCGGTTTGGCCTTTGGCATCGGGTTTGTCATTGGCACGCGGATCTGCTTTTCTGCTCCCGGTGGTGCCGTTCGCCTTATCTCGCCGTTCTTCGGGGTATTCAATACGCCGGTGGAAGATGCCGGTGAGAATGCGATGGAAATTCTCGCTCAAGGTATGCAGATCCCGCAAGGTAAGCTCAGATTCGTCAAGCTGGCCTTCCGCGAAAATCCCTTTGATAATGGTATCAATGTGTCCGCGTAAACGGCTGGGCGTGGGGTCGGCGAGCACCCGGCTGGAAGCTTCCACCACGTCCGCCAGCATAACCACGGCAGCTTCGCGGGTTTGTGGCTTGGGGCCGGGGTAGCTGTAGTCCTCTTCGCGGGGCGTGTCGCTTCCTTCCTTGGCTTTATTGAAAAAGAAGCGGACCAGCGACGTGCCGTGGTGCTGCATGATGATGTCCGCTATTTCGTCTCCCAGCCTGTATTGCCGGGCCATCTCTACGCCGCGTTTGACGTGGGAGATGATGATTAGCGTGCTCATGGAAGGGCCGAGCTTGTCGTGGGGGTTCTTAGCGCGGCCTTGGTTTTCTATGAAGTATTCCGGCTTCGCCAGTTTGCCCATGTCGTGATAGAGGGCCGCTACTTTGCAGAGCAGGCTATTGGCACCTATAGCCTTGGCTCCGGCTTCCACCATGTTGGCGACGATAAGGGAGTGGTGGTATGTGCCGGGAGCTTCCAGCATTAGTTCCTGCAGCACGGGTTGTTCAAGGTTCATGAGTTCCATGAGCCGGAACCGTGTTGTGTAGTTGAAAATAATTTCAATAAGCGGGCTGAGGGCGAACAACACCAGCAGAGAAAGAAGGCCGTTGCCCACGGCGTAGAGCGCTCCCATGCCCATCTGCATAACTTCAAATCGCGCGAAAAGCGCAATGCCCAGCCATGCGGCGAGTAGGCCCGCCATATGGGGAAAAACGCTCAGGGCAATATCCGTGCGTGTTTGCGCCCGTTTTACCAGCAAAACATACCACATGGATGTGATGAAGGTGAACAGGAAGTACCAAAGTCCCGCGCCCGTCATGGCGCAGCAGAGAAACGTCAGTATCAGGGCGATAACGCTGCAACGGCGAAAGCCGAAGACCATGGCTGCCAGCCCCACGGCACCGGGAACCGGATAGAGCAGGGGCAGCAGTTCCAGCCGGGCCGCTCCAGCGGGACCGGTCAGCGGGTCGGTTATAGGGCTGTGGGCAAACAACATGAGCAACTTGCACCCGCCCGCGAAAATGAGAATGAGTAGGCTGGTGAAGAAAAGGTCTTTGTTTTTTATTTCCGAGAGGCGGCGTCCCGGTTTTGCAAAGGCCAGACCGCCGCACAGCAGCAGCGATACAAGAAATATCCCCGCGATGCGCATGGGGAAAACATGCTGGCGTTTATGGTTGATGAGCGCCTGTAACTGCCGCTGGTCTTCCTCGGAAACCCGCTCCCCCTGCCGGACGATAATTTCGCCCTGCTTGATGTGGTAATACACCGGGGTCACGGACTCACGTGCCAGAAGCTTGCGCTGGCGGCTGGTTTCCCTGTTGGGAGTAAGAGTGGCGAAGGTGAGGGGAGTAAGCAATTCGGTAGCTGCCCGGCGTTCCCGTAAGGGAAGTTTAAGGCCGGACTTCAGCATTTCCGCAAGCTCATCCCGCAGGGTTTTCTCGTCCGTAACCCCCTGCATGTCCATGCGCATGGTTTCGGTTCCGCTGGCAAGATCGCGTAACACAATGCCGCTGCGGTACTGTTGCAAGGTGGTGGCATCGGCCACCACGCCCATATTGAGCCGCGCGACCAGCCATGGCAGCACATTTTCAAGAATGGTGTGCTGGAAGGCGGGCGAGGTCCAGTCGTCAATAGTCTTTTGGGGAATTTCGGCGGTAAGGGCCTCGGCAATCTGCCAGCGGATTTGCTCCGCTTCGGTGGTGTCGGCAGGTTTCTGCGAGGCGAGAGAGAAAACGGTTTGCACCCGGCTTTGCATTTGTTCGAGCGGAATACGGTCTAGATCGAACACGGCGGGCTGCAATTCTTCCACCTGTTTGCGCTTGGCAACGGTGGATTCCACGTCCTCCAGCAGCAGATCCTGATCAGCCATGACATCCTGCGTGGCTATTTCACCAGCCACAAAGAGTGTGGGGCCGGTGCGCAGGTTCACCCCGCCGATAACGGCAAGTGCTGCCAGTACGAAAAGGAAAAAGACGATGCCAGCTTTGGGCCGTCTTGTGCCTGCGATGGATTTACGCCTCCCCCACAAGGGAGACATGCCCATGTGCGCGTTAGGCTTTTTTGCTGGATTTGGCCTGATTACGTTCATATGCCTGTACTATCCGTCCCACAAGCGGGTGGCGGACAACGTCGTCTTCATGGAATGTGAGAAAGCGGATTCCCTTGACACCGTCCAGAATGCGCTGTGCCTCCACAAGGCCAGAGCGGGCGGGAGAGCGGCCCCGGTCTGTGGCGGGCAGGTCTATTTGTGTCACGTCGCCGGTGATAACCGCGCGGGAGCCGAATCCTAGCCGGGTGAGAAACATTTTCATCTGTTCCGGCGTGGTGTTTTGCGCCTCGTCCAAAATGATGAAGGCGTCATTGAGCGTGCGACCGCGCATAAACGCCAGCGGGGCGACTTCAATAACGCCGCGTTCCATCATTTCGGCAACTTTTTCGTAGTCCAGCATGTCGTGGAGCGCATCGTAAAGCGGGCGTAAATAGGGGTTAACCTTTTCCACCAAATCACCGGGGAGAAAGCCCAGTTTTTCTCCGGCTTCCACTGCGGGTCTGGTGAGAATAATGCGTTTAACTTGCTTGGAAAGAAGCTTGGAAAGCCCCATTGCCACAGCCAAATAGGTTTTCCCCGTTCCCGCCGGTCCCACGGCGAAAACCATTTCGCAGTCGCGCAGGGCCGCTACGTAGTCTCGCTGACTCAGCGTCTTGGGGGTGATGGTCCTTTTGGGAGACGCGACAAATACGGATTCTTTGAAGATAACCTTCAATTCCGTGGAGGCATCGCGGTTGAGCATGCCGTAAGCGTAGGCCACATCGCGGGGAAAGAGCGGGTTTCCCGTTTTAAGCAGGCCATAGAGCTGCGAGAGCAGGTTGAGCACGGTGCACAACTCGTCTTTATTCTCGGAAACCGCTGTCAGCGAAGCTCCACGGGTGTGTAGGGTCACACCGCTCTTTTCGGAAAGGAGCGCAAGGTTGCTGTTCTGTGGCCCAAATAGGTCATTTGCCAATTGGGCGTCGTCAAATTCCAGCGTTCTGGTTATGGGCGGCGTGGACATGAGGATGTGAACAAGCTCTCTTTTTATGTGTTTCGCAGAATCTATCCTTTTTTGCCGAGTGCGTCCAACATTTTAGATTGGGTATATTCGACTGATATATCAAAATAATTTTCATGGTTACAGTCCGGTGTCTGTTGTGTTTTTCCGTGTGCCGGGGGGGCTTACTGTGGGGAAATGGAGGGTATTCAGGGGAGGCGAATTCATTCAGCGGGTACTGGTACGAATCCTGCTTTTCCTTAAGAAACGTAAGTCTGGCGGCAAGAGTTGCCGTTTTTTTCAGTATCTAAGGAGTCGCATATGTATACCTCTGGCCTGAGTACTTCGGAAGGCCTTGCCTATTCCGGCCTGAAAAATGAGTCGGCAACTGGTGAAAGCGCCGCTTCTGAGAGCAGCACCTCGCGCATTACGGCACGGCGCGCTTCCATGTATACTGGAAGCAGCAACACCATGGCGGGCATCGCCCGCGAAGTGGAGGCCGCTTTGTCCGGTGTGGAACCGGACAAAAACGGGCGCATCACCTTCCAGCGCGTGGCTGAACACAAAAAGGCCAGAGAGGAAGAATTTGCGAATCAGGTAAAAAAGGATCTGCTGGCTCTGGGAGTGGATGAGGATATTGAATTCCGTCTGGTTTCCAACAGCAGCGGCGGGGTGAGCGTGGTTTCCGACCACGAAGACGCCGCCATGGTGGAACGGTACTTTAAAGCGAATCCTGAAATGGCGGAACAGTTTTCCCAAATAGAAATGCTGGGGAATTTTGACCGTGCCCGCCAGTATCAGAGCAAACCCGTTTCCGACATGCGCAAAGAAATTCAAATGCAGGCTGTGAGCGCATTTATGAATACGGCTCAGGGTAATGGCATGTCGTTGGTTTCCGAGCTTATGGATTTTTCCAGTTCCGGGTACACTGCGGGCATGTTCGGGCTGAGTCTGACTATTTAGCCATTCCGGGTAGGCGGGAGCACATCGCGCTCACTGCTGGTATGGGCTGGCAGCCGTTGTTTTACCCGGCTTACCCTTGTCATTCTCCCGTGATGCTGGCATGACTTCGCGGATGCGAACTCTTCAGATTATTAATGTCCGCTGGTTCAACGCCACAGCGTGGTACGGGCTATATCTCGCGTCTCTCCTGCGTGCTGCAGGACACGATTCACGGGTTGTGGTCCCGCGTCATACCTTATGCGCCCGCACGGTAAGCGAGTGGGGGTTTGATCCTATTTTTATGGATTTGAACACTTCAAATCCGCTGCGTCTTTCCCGCACATACAGTCAGATGGGCCGTTTTCTTAAAGGCTTTCGCCCGGACATTGTGAATTGTCACCGTGGCGAGGGCTTTTTTTTATGGGGACTGCTGAAGAAGCAACTGGCTGGTGGTCCGAATGCGTTTCGGCTTGTGCGCACACGGGGCGATCAGCGATTGCCCAAAAACACCGCGGTGAATCGTTGGTTGCACGCTTCTGTGGCGGATGCGGTAGTGGCGACAAATAGCGTGATGGCCCGCCATTTTACAGAAGCGTTGCATATTCCGCCGGAGCATGTGCATACGATTTTGGGGGGAGTGGACACTGCCCGTTTTGCCTTTGACGCGGCGGGACGGGAGCGGATTCGCGCGGAATTCGGCTATGGCCCGGAACACTGTGTGCTGGGTCTGTTGGGCAGATTTGACGAGGTTAAAGGGCAACGGGAACTGCTCGACGCGCTTGCCTCGCTGTATCATGAGCAGGAATTGCGCTCGGTGCGGTTGTTATTGCTGGGTTTTGACAGCGCCACCTCGCAACAGACGGTGGAAGGCTGGATACAGGAACGGCAGCTTGGCGAGGTGGTGCGTATTACGGGTAAACGCCCGGACGTGGCGGCCTGCCTTTCCGCTGTGGATGTGGGCGTGGTTGCTTCCAAATGGTCGGAAACCATTGCCCGTGCGGCTCTGGAAATCATGGCCTGCGGGCGTCCGCTTATTTCCACATCCGTGGGAGTTATGCCCGACCTGCTGACACCGGACGCGCTTTTTCCCCCGGCGGATGCGCCTGCCATGGCACGCGCTCTTCGCCGGGCGGTCACGGACCCGGCATGGCGGGAAGCTCTCCGCGCAGAGCAGCAACCGTGTATTCGTACTTTAAGCGGAGAGCGCTTTTTGGAGCGCACGCTTTCCCTGTATCAGGGTCTTCTTTCATCATAAGGAGCTTGGGCTATGGATAATTTCGCCAGCGATAATGCGTCCGGCGTGCATCCTCGCGTCTTGGAGGCCATGGCGCGTGTGAATAGCGGATGGGCGGGGGCGTATGGAGATGATGCCGCCACACAACGGGCTGACGCCGCATTTCGTGCGTTACTCGGTGACGATATTGCCGTATTCTACGTGGTGAATGGCACCGGAGCCAATGTGCTGGGCCTGAAAAGTCTTGTTCGTTCCCACCACGCCGTGGTGTGCACGCAGGTGGCTCATATCAATGTGGACGAAACCGGTGCCCCGGAAGCGCTCGTGGGATGCAAACTTCTTGCCCTGCCTGCCCCCGGAGGCAAACTGACGCCAGATATGGTGCGCCCCCTGCTTGCCGCGCGTGGTGTCATGCATCACAACCAACCCAAAGTTATTTCGCTCACGCAGGCCACGGAGATGGGGGAAGTGTATACCCCGGAAGAGATTCGCGCTCTGGCGGATTTCGCGCATGAGAATGGCATGTTCCTGCATATGGATGGCGCACGTATTGCCAATGCCGTTGCTTATCTGGGATGCTCGCTGGCGGAGGCGACGCGGGATGCCGGTGTGGACGTGCTCTCCTTTGGCGGGACAAAGAATGGCATGGCTTACGGCGAGGCTGTGGTCCTTTTTAACGCGTCCGCCCGCCCGGAACTTGTGGAGGCCTTTCCCTATCTGCGAAAGCAGAATTTGCAGCTTTTTTCCAAAATGCGCTATGTTTCCTGCCAGTTTGAGGAAATGCTTTCCTCCGGCCTGTGGTTGCAGAATGCCGTCCACGCCAATGCCATGACCCGGAAGCTGGCGGAAGGGCTGGCGGCGTTGCCCCATGTGCGGGTGGATAACCGGGTAGAAGCGAACGAGATTTTCGCCACCATGCGACCGGAGCACATTGCCGCGCTGCAGGAACGCTTTTTCTTTTATACGTGGGACGAGGCGGTCCATCGGGTGCGGCTTGTCTGCTCCTTCGATACCACTGAGGCGCAGGTGGACGCGTTTATTCGCGCTGCTGCCGCGCTGGTGTAGCGGTTTGCCCGCCGTGCCTGTCCGTCTGTTTTTGCGTTATGCCTGTTCGGCGCGGGGGCGCTGCTCCTTCCGGCGGCGTCGGAAAAATGCGGAGAGCTGCTCACTGCACCGGTCCGCAAGTACGCCACCCGTGTGCCACAGGGCGTGGTTGTGAAAAGGAAGCGTTAGCCCCTGTATTTGCGAATCTAACGAGCCGGTTTTCGGGTCTGCGGCACCGTATACCACGCCGCGTATACGAGCATGCACCATGGCGCCCACGCACATGAGGCACGGTTCCAGCGTGACTACCAGCACGGCATCTTCCACCCGATAATTCCCCACGGCTTGAGCCGCCCGGCGTAACGCCAATACTTCGGCATGGGCCGTGGGGTCGTGGTCAGTGATGGTCCGGTTGCACGCGCGGGAGAGAATGGCTCCGTTTGGAGCCACCAGCACCGCGCCCACGGGCACTTCATCCAGCGCTTCCGCGTTGGCGGCTTCGTGCAGGGCCAATGCCATCAGGTCTTCCCAGCAGGTCCACCCTGCGGGCAGTGCGGTCAGGTCTGCTAAACGATGCTCCAGTTCCCGCCGGGTGGTCATGGTTGGGGCGGGGTGTGCTTCAGAATATGCGCCACCACTTCGGCGGGCGTATCCAATACGGTGATGAGGTCCATTTCCCGTTCCGCGATATATCCGTTTTTCACCATTTGGTCGCGTACCCAGTCCAGCAGGCCATTCCAGAATTCACTTTTGTAGAGGATAATGGGAAAGGCCTTGATGCGGTTGGTCTGCGTAAGCACAAAGGCTTCGCTTAATTCGTCCAGAGTGCCGAAACCGCCGGGCATGACCACGTAGGCCATGGCGTATTTGACGAACATGAGCTTGCGCACGAAAAAGTAACGGAAATCGCACCGCACGTTCATGTAGTTGTTAGAGTGCTGTTCCATGGGCAAGTGAATGTGCAGCCCGACAGAGGTGCCGTTGGCGGAGGTCGCCCCTTTGTTTCCCGCCTCCATAAGGCCGGGTCCGCCGCCGGTAATCACGCCGTAGCCCGCTTCCACCAGCATTCGGGAGATTTCTTCCGTTTCCTTGTACAGCGGGGCGGTCTGCGGAACGCGGGCGGAACCGAAGATAGAAACGCATTGTCCGATGTCGTTGAGGGTTTCAAAACCGTCCACCAATTCAGACATGATTTTGAAAAGACGCCATGACTCCTTTATGGAAAGGCTGTCGATGACATATTGTTTGGATGACGCGGTCATGAGATCTCCTGTATGTGCGTGAAATGAACGGGTCGTTTCCGTGTGAATGCCGCGGGCCAATGTTCCGAGGCGTGATGAGGCACCAACGGTGCATCCGGGGTGCATACGGACACGCTACGCCCGGAAGCTCCCTGAGGGCCACTCCCTCTGGATACGTGGCTTACGGGCAAGCCATACCATCTGCACCATACGATTTTCTCATGCATGGCGCAACAGCCTTTGCAACTACGGCACGGACTGTTCACCGGGGAAATTGCTTGCACTTGGCGTCTTCTGTATACATAGTGGGAAACTTCCGCTCCGGCGGGTTATCCAGTAGAAAGAGAGCGTGCATGAACATACAGTTTCTGGGAGCGGCACGCACGGTGACCGGATCGTGCTGCATGATGCAGGTGGGAAAAAGGCGGTTTGCCGTGGATTGCGGCTTGCATCAGGGAAACCGTGAGATTGAGACACGTAACCTTGATGCAGATATTTACCAGCCGGGGCGTATTGATTTTTTCCTTATCACCCACGCGCATATGGACCACACGGGGCTACTGCCGCGTATGGCGCGTATGGGGTTCAAGGGTGCGGTATATTGCACGGAGCCTACCCGCGATTTGCTGGAAATAATGTTGCAGGACAGCGCCCACATTCAGGAAATGGAAGCGGAAGGCGCCACCCGGAGACTGCGCCGCAAAGGCCGCAAACCAGTGGAACCGCTTTATTCACAGGCTGACGCTGCGCGGGTTTCCCGATTTTTTCAAACGGTGGAATACGATACGCCGTTTTCTCCCTGCGAAGGCGTGACAGTGGTTTACCGGGACGCGGGCCACATTCTCGGCTCCGCATTCCTTGAGGTGCGCATTGCCGAAAATGGCAGCGTGACCCGGCTTATCTTTTCTGGCGACTTAGGGCGTCCCAACCAGCTTATGGTCAACGACCCGGAAGTTCCGGGACAGGCGGACTATGTTTTTCTGGAGTCCACATACGGGGACCGGGATCATAAAGACACAGGCCATAGCCGGGACGAAATGGCTGAAGCCATTGCTTACAGTTACGCAAGGGGGGAAAAGGTCATCATTCCCGCCTTTGCCGTGGAGCGCACGCAGGCTGTGCTGTACACGCTCTATCTGCTGCGCCGTGAAGGGCGCTTGCCGGAAGACATGCCCGTCTATTTAGACAGCCCCCTCGCTATCCGCGCCACAGAGGTATTCCGCAAGCACCCTCGCTATATGGACGATAGCATCCGGGCCGTACTGGACAGCGGGGAAGACCCGCTGGACCTGCCCAACCTGCGGTTTACTCTGAAGGCGCAGGAATCCATGGCGCTGAATAGTCTGGACGGTCCGGCTATCATCATTTCCGCCAGCGGCATGTGCAACGCGGGACGCATTAAGCACCACCTGCGGCATAATTTATGGAAAGAAGGGGCGTCCATTGTCTTTGTAGGATATCAAGGACAGGGCACACCGGGACGGAAAATTGTAGATGGCGCGAAAACGCTGCGCCTGTTCAACGAAGACATCGCCATAAACGCTAAAGTGTTTACCATCGGTGGTTTTTCCGGGCATGCGGGCCAAAGTCAGCTTGTAGAATGGGTAAGTGGCATTGCCCGACCGGAAATGGAAATTTTTCTGCTGCACGGGGAAGAGCGTTCCCAGCGGGTGCTGGCGGAGTTGCTACAGGAACGCCTAGGCATACCTGTGCACGTGCCCGATTATCTGGAAGAGGTTACGCTTAAACCCGGCAGAGCCATGGAAGTGGCGCAGGATGCGCAGCGTGCCCATCCCCGCGTGGATTGGTCATTCTTACTGGCGGAAACTGAAGGAAAAATGGCCTTGCTTCGTGCGCGGCTTGAGCGGATGGAAGAACGTGACTGGGTGGAACAGGTGGAAGTGCGCGACCGCCTTGTTGAATTGAATAGTGAAATTCTTAGCCTGCTTTCGCAGGTATAAGGGCTATGGCGACTATGCGAATTATTGCGGGGGAATTTGGGGGAAGAACCCTGAAGACCACAAGCGCTCCGGGCTATCGGCCCGCCACGTCTAAGGTACGGCAGGCGGTTTTTTCCATGCTGGAATCACGCGGGGTGTATTGGCCGGAAACACGGGTGCTTGATTTGTTTGCGGGCAGTGGGGCACTTACGTTTGAAGCACTCAGCCGGGGAGCGGAAGAGGGGTGGTTTGTGGAAATGAACCCCAAGGCCGCCGCCCTCATCGGGGAAAATGCCGAACGGCTGGGTATTGCTTCGCAACGCTACCGCGTGTTGGCGGACGACATGCGCAACGTGGTGGGCAAGCGTGCGGCGGAGCCGTTTGATCTGGTCTTCATTGATCCGCCGTATGGGTTTAATTTCCTTAGCCCCGCGCTTTCCGCGGTATTGCGTAACGGCTGGCTTGCCGAGGGTGGTTTCGTGTGCGCCGAGGTGGAGGCCAAGCTGCCCTTGCCGCCGGAAACTGAACATCCCGATCTGGAATGCATCGCCAACAGGGCCTACGGGCAGACGAGGATATTGCTATGGACCGGAACGGAGAGCGCATAGCCGTTTATCCCGGCACGTTCGACCCGCTAACCAACGGGCACGTCAGTCTTATCCGGCGCGGGCGCAGTATTTTTGACCGCATTATCGTGGCGGTGGCCAATGATACGCCCAAGTCGCCGCTGTTTTCCATTACGGAACGGGTCGCCATGGCGGAGGACGTGTTTCGCGATGACGACAGCATTCAGGTAGAACCCTTTTCCGGTCTTTTGGTGGACTATGTGGAAAGACGTGGTGCCTGTGTGATTTTGCGTGGTCTGCGTGCGGTTTCGGATTTTGAGTACGAGTTTCAGTTGGCGCTCATGAACCGGAAGCTCAAACGCAATATTCAGACAATCTTCCTGATGACCGATTATCAGTGGCTGTATATCAGTTCAACGATAATAAAGGCGGCGGCAAAGCTGGGCGGAGACATTAAGGGGCTTGTGCCCGACAACGTATACCGCAACTTGCGGGAAAAGTACGGATATCCATATCCGCTGAATAGCTAGCTCGTCATGCAACGTGTTCCTCTCGTTTGTCTTGTCGGCCCCACGGGGGCGGGCAAAACCGCTGCTGCCCTGCATTTGTCCAGACGCTTTCATGGCGCGGTGGTGAATTTGGATTCCCGGCAAGTCTACCGCGATTTTCCTATTATCACGGCGCAGCCCTCCGCAGAGGAGCAGGCGGTTTGTCCTCATCGGGGCTACGGCTTTTTGCCGACGCAGGAAAAGATTTCCGCAGGGCGGTTTATGGATATGGCGAACGCCGCCGTGTCGGAGTGCCGAGCGGAAGGCAGTTTGCCCCTGTTGGTGGGGGGGACCGGACTATACCTGCGTGCGCTGCTGGACGGACTGGCGGCGATTCCCCATGTGGACCCGGCTATTATGCGCGGTTACGAAGCGCAATGCGAGTTGGTGGGACCGGAATGCCTGCACCAGCGCCTCGCGGAGGTGGACCCGGACTACGCGGAGCGCATTCATCCCCACGACCGGCAGCGTATTTGCCGGGCGCTGGAAGTGTATGAAGGAACGGGAAAGTCGTTCAGTTGGTGGCATGCCCAGCCCATGGAACCGTCACCCTATCGGGGGCTGCGCATAGGCATCCGCACCTCGCTGGAAGAGCTGACACCGTTGCTGGACGTGCGCATAGGTTATATGCTGGAGGCGGGAGCGCTGGATGAGGCCCGTACCGCCCGCATGCGGTGCGACGACCCCGCCGCTCCGGGTTGGTCCGGTATCGGCTGCGCCGAGATATACCGGCATCTCGCAGGCGAGCTTTCTCTGGAGGAATGCCGCGCGTTGTGGTTGAAGAACACCCGTGCCTACGCCAAACGGCAACTGACATGGTTTAAGCGGGAAGAATCCATTCATTGGGTGGACGGAGCGGATATCGCTGGTATGGAGCGGCTGGTAGAGGCCTTTCTCGCCTAGTGCGGCTTTGTTGCGATCCGTCGCATCGTCTGCGTGCCGGTACCCCCGTCCCCGCCGGGCAGGCCAGCCGGTGTTATGCCGGAGCCGTGGGGGAATAGCTCCCGCATCGGCAGTGCGTGATGTACCTCTTCAGATGACGCCGCGGCGGATGAAGGGGCCGGAATAACTCTGAATCAATTCGGTGCCATGAAACACAGATATTCGCTGCTGCTATGCCTTGCCATTGGATTGGGAGGAATGGTCGGTCTTGTGACAATGGGCGGCTGTACCGCTTCGGAAGCTCTGCGGGCTGGTCGGCTTATCGCCAGTGGTGATGCTGCGGGGGCCGGGAGATGGGCCGCAGAAAAAGGGGTGGGGTATGCACTGAACCCCGCGCAACTTGAAGCGGATGTAAAGCGTTTTGCCGCACGGCTTGCAGCGTTTCGTGATGCGGTGGGGGGCGTGTGGGGCAAAGACAATGTGCGCGAATCTGAGCCGAAAACGTATGTTAAGTATACGCAAAATTATTTAAGCCGCGCACAGGTGGACTTTGATAAAGGGCTTATTACTGTGGAAACCATGGATTCCACAGATCCGCAGACGAGTCTGAAAAATGCTATTGTCACCACACTGCTTACCCCTTTCGATCCTCGTGGTATGGACCTGTGGTCCGCTGGCGAGGTGAAACTGGGAGAAACGCCGTTTTTGCTGGGCGAAGTGCGTGACTTTGACGGGCAAAATGTGCGTTACATGTGGCGCGCGGAGCGATTTGCGGACCAGCTTGTCCGGCGGCAGAGAAGCATGCGGCAAGTGAAGGTGGACGGCACGTACCGCACTGTGCACACAGTGGAAATTCCCATGGTGGCGGACCATGTGCATATCCGGGCCAGAAAGTACAAACCCCATGTGGACCGGTATGCGGCACAATATGGCATAAGCGCGAATCTCGTCTTCGCGGTCATCAAGACGGAGAGCGATTTTAACCCGTGGGCGGTCAGCCCCGTTCCCGCGTATGGCCTGATGCAGGTTGTACCTAAAACAGCCGGAGCGGATGTGTATACGTTTCTGAACGGGAAGCAGGGGTACCCTTCGTCTGATCTTTTATATCAGCCTGAAGATAATATCCGGTATGGCACGGCGTATCTGCATCTTCTGGGGAGCAGATATCTTGCGGGAATTGCAAACCCCGTGGCCCGGGAATACTGCGTAATTGCTTCGTATAATGGAGGAATGGGCACTGTGTTACGCACCTTCCACGCTAATCGCAGTAAAGCTGTGGAAATTATCAACGGCATGTCGCCGCAGGAAGTTTATGAAAAGCTTGTGCGATATTTGCCGTATCAGGAAACACGGCGCTACCTTGGCAAGGTGGTGTCCGCCCGTAGGGACTTTGTAGGATTGCAATAAGATGCTTTCCGCTATTGTGCCATGGCGGCCTCTGCGCTATGCTCGTATATTCAAATGCGCGTGCCGGTTGCGCACGGCAGGTGTGCATGCTAAACGCTCATTCCGTTGTGAAGACGGCGTTCCCATTTTTATATAATTAGCACTAACATACGGAGTTTGTATGAAAAGATTGGCACTGTCGGCTGTGTTTGCGCTTTGCGTCATGACGTTGCTCATTGGTTGTAACAAATCCGAGCAGGCCGCCTTGCGGGTGGCAGTTGTAGACACAGGCAAAGTGTTTCAGGAATCCGTTCCCGGCAAGGCAGGCGTGGCCTATCTGGAAAAAGTAAGCACGCAGGCGCAGGACGAATTCATCGCATTGCAGGCACAGGGACAGGGCAAGGCCCCCTCGGAAGAAGACAGCATGCGCATGCAGCGTGCGCTTGGCGAACTGCAGCAGCGGATGAATTCCGAACAGCAGACGGTTATCACCAAGCTGAACGATGCCTTCCGCAAGGCGCTGGACACCTACCGGGTGGAGCATGGGCTGGATATTATTCTGCCTTCTGAGCAGGCTCTGGCCTTTGGCGCTTCGGCAGACATTACCCCAGCCATTATTGCCGTTATGGATACGGTCCAGCTTAGTTTTGGAGAGCCGGAAGGCGCTGCGGGTGCTACCCCCCCCGCACAGGCCAATGCTTCTTCCGAAACCGCCCCCGCCGCAACCAAATAGTCGCACGGGCCGGTTTCCACATTTTCGCCCCGGTGTACTGTGTACGCCGGGGCGGCTGCTTTTGTGAACATGCCCGTCTATTGCGGAATGCGTCCTTCTTTTGTCTTGAAGCTGTTACACGGCTAGGCTACAGTCACGCGCTTGATGGCCCGGCCTGTGGAATGGGAGCCGTAGCGGCTTTTCAATTTCCTGTTTTTTGCATACTGTAAGCCCGGTCACGCATAGTATACGAACGAAACCTGATTTTTCACGCTGGAGGAATACCGATGGAAGCCCCGGAAAAGAACCTTGCCCTTGATCTCGTCCGTGTTACGGAAGCTGCCGCGCTGGCTTCGGCCCGGTGGCTTGGCAAGGGGGACAATGATGCGGGGGACGGCGCGGCCGTGGACGCCATGCGACTGTCGTTTAACACCTTGCATCTCAAGGGAACCGTCATCATCGGCGAAGGGGAAAAAGATAACGCCCCTATGCTGTTCAACGGGGAAAAGGTGGGCTTTGGCGATGGTCCGGCTGTGGACGTGGCAGTGGACCCTGTGGAAGGTACAAAACTGCTGGCCTACGGACGGCCTAACGCCATTTCCGTTGTGGGCACTGCTCCTGCGGGCACCATGTATAACCCCGGTCCCAGCTTTTACATGCAGAAGCTTGTGGTGCCGCCCGCAGCGCGTGACGCTGTGGATATTGACGCCCCAGTGAAGGAAAATTTACTTAATATCGCCAAGGCGCTGGGCAAAGACGTGGACGACTTGATTGTCTTCGTTTTGGATAAACCTCGTCATGAAAAGCTTATTGGTGAAATTCGTTCCACCGGGGCACGTATTCAGTTGCACACGGACGGCGACGTCGCAGGTGCGCTGATGGCTGTGGACCCGCGCTCGGAAGTGGACGTAATGATGGGCACGGGCGGCACCCCTGAAGGCGTGCTCGCGGCCTGTGCCATTAAGGGTATTGGCGGACAGATGTTTGCGCGGCTTGATCCGCAGTCCTATGTGGAAAAAGAAGCCATTCAGGACGCGGGTATTGATCTGCGCGAAATCCATACCGTGGATACTCTCATCCGTAGCGACGATGTGTTCTTTGCTGCTACCGGCATTTCCGGCGGAAGC
The DNA here is from genome assembly GCA_023460395.1 of Pseudomonadota bacterium. Taxonomy (GTDB): domain Bacteria; phylum Desulfobacterota; class Desulfovibrionia; order Desulfovibrionales; family Desulfovibrionaceae; genus Halodesulfovibrio. The sequence goes on from JAEWQB010000025.1 coordinate 50,002, forward strand.
TTTCTGCGCGGCGTGCAATACACTGGGGACGGTGCGGTGACACACTCCATGGTCATCCGTGGCAAAACCGGTTCGTTGCGCTATATGGAAGCTATACACAACTGGAACCGCCTCATGCGTATCAGCGCTGTTAAATACGACTAGTTTTATCGGGCGGATAAATATCGCCTGAAATGTTTACACCGCCCGGTGGTCAAGTCCGCAAGACTTCCTGCTGGGCGGTGTTGCTTTGCAATGTCCGGGCGGACGCTGCCGTGCGCTGCCTGCGGTTTTCTTGTGATCATGCTGCGATATGAACTGGAGAAATGGTATGTCCCCCTGTGCCGACGCTGCTATTTTTTCTCTTCCCGAAGTGCCGGTGCCGTTGGAATACGATTGGCTGACCGAGTTATGGGAGGCTGCCGTTCGCCATACGCACCATTTTTTGCGGGAAGAAGCTATCGTGGCTTTGCGCCAGCAGGTGCGGGATGTGTATCTTCCCGCCGTCCGTCTCGTGGTGGTAAGAAGGGAAGACGGCCTTGCTGTGGGATTCATGGGGTACGATGCCACCATGGTGCAGATGCTCTTTGTGCATCCCCGGTACACGGGCAGAGGGGTAGGGCGGCGGTTGCTGGATTACGCACTGGGGAAAAATATTCGGCGGGTGGACGTGAATGAGCAAAATCCTTCCGCTTTGGCGTTTTACCAGCACGTGGGGTTTGTTGTGGTCGGGCGTTCAAAAACCGATGCGCAGGGCAACCCGTATCCGCTGTTGCATCTGGAAGCCCGGTTATAACCGGCACATTGGTTCGCGTATTACCTGACGGAAATATTGCGTAAACAGTAGAATATGGCCTAATTATGGTGTCTTTGGCTTACTGCGGAAAGACAGCAAAAAACGCGCACGATGCCGTGCGCGTTTTTTTGTCATGGTGGGGCTGAGAGGATTCGAACCTCCGACCAACTGGTTCGTAGCCAGGTACTCTATCCAGCTGAGCTACAGCCCCACACGTGTCGGCACATTCCCGCGCCAACGAGGAATGGGTTATAAGAGGGAGTCATTGAACTGTCAAACATTTTCTCCCGGAAAATTCAGTTTCCTCACCCTCTTTGCGTCACTTCGCGGTAGGCTTTACTTTTCGTCTTGCGCGGTGCGGCGGAACAGTGGGAACTTCCCGTTACGGCGCACGGAACTTCGGTGTGATGTGAAAAAATGAAATAAGGCGCGTGTATACTCTTGCCATTATTCAGATTGCGCTGTATGAGCGAGAGGTTTGCCGCTCGGATGCGGGGCAGCGCAGGAGCGGTACGGTGATTGGGTGGCTACATGCACCGGCAATGCGGCACAGGGAAGCCTGATTTTCCGCTACGGGTCGTTTGTTGGTGGAAATGGATACACGCCGTGGCTCCGCCATGGATATACGCAATTGGATAGCGCATGACACTTCGGGAAAAGGTGGAACAGGCAAAGGATCTGTTGGAAGAAACGTTGTTGGAATTTGGCCCGGACAGCGTGGCTGTGGCATGGACAGGAGGAAAGGATTCCACTGTCGTGCTACACCTTCTGCGCGATGTGCTGGCGGGCATGGGGCTTACTCATGTACAGGCGCTTAATTTGGACACAGGAGTGAAATTCCCCGAAGTGACAGCGTTTCGTGATCGTCTGGCTTTGGAATGGAAATTGGACATGACGATTGTCCGTCCCGCTGTGGATTTGGAAACATATCCTGTGGCGCGGGATAAAATATCCTGCTGCGCGGATTTAAAAGTAGAGCCGCTCGCCCGTGGTGTGCAGGATATGGGAATAGAGGCGCTTTTTTCAGGCATCCGGCGTGACGAGCACCCGGACCGCAACAGGCCGTTCCGGGAACGCCGGGAGCGCCCGGACTGCATGATGCTTCACCCTATTCTGGAATTTACAGAAGTGGACGTGTGGGCCTACATCATGCAGGAGAATATACCCTATTGCTCTCTGTACGCGGAAGGGTATCGCTCGCTGGGCTGCGTTCCCTGCACCGAGCGCACGGTTGGGGGCAGCGAACGTTCCGGGCGTGCCGTGGAAAAAGAGGCCGGAATGGAAACCTTGCGCAGTCTGGGATATTTTTAGCGGCTACACTCTATCGCAGTACACGCCTTCCATAAAAGCTTCCAAGGCATCGTCCATCTGGGAGATGTAGTCTCTTAATTCCCCTTTCTGATGGCAGTGTTCGCACTGCATATACACATGCTGGCAACTGCGCACGACAGTCAGCGGTTTGCCACAGTGTTTACAGGGAATGGTTGTCTGCGCGTTTCTGCTTTTTCCCCACATGGCTTCCCCCTCTAAGTTTCGCCGTTCATAGTCCGTCTTTGGTGCTCCACAGAGAGTATCCCGGCTATGAGCGGTGTTTTGTTTTTTTTGTAGCTGCCGGTCCCGTCGCAGAACCGTGCCGGGCTTCGCCTTGTCCCACTCCGTTATGCGCAGAGAGCGCGAGGTTGGTCCCGGTTTTTTCCGTCTGTATTTTTTCTGTTCCGCATAAGGGCTGGCGGTAGTTCCTGAACGGAAAGCTGGGAATACGTCATTACCCCGGTGGGGGCAACCGCCGTGTCGAACATCCGTAAGGGGGGGATTGCTGTTTATCTTTTTGACCTCTTGCATCTTCCCGGACAACGTGTACTATATCCAATGATTGTGTTTCCTCTGAGGAACACGGGGGCTGGTGCGCTGCCTCTCCCCGGCACAGCCTTCCCCGCACAGTAAAAACGGGATGAGAGCACATAACTGACACGCCACCTGCGGGTGCCGCTGCAAGGAGATCGCCATGCTGAGCGAAACGATGAATACGGCTCTTAACGAGCAAGTCAAATGGGAGATGTACTCCAGCTACCTGTATCTTTCCATGTCCGCGTATTTCGCGGACCGGGATATGCCCGGATTCGCGCAGTGGATGCGCGTGCAGGCGGAAGAGGAACTTTTCCACGCCATGCGGTTTTATGACTACATTAATGAGCGGGGCGGACGGGTTCGCCTACAGCCTGTGGATGCGCCGCCTTATGAATGGTCTGACACCATTACGGTGTTTGACGATACCCTTACACACGAGCAGCATGTTACTGATCGTATTAACAAGCTGGCAAATTTGGCACAGGACGAACGCGACCACGCTACAGGAATTTTCCTGCAGTGGTTTATTTCCGAGCAGGTGGAAGAGGAAGACAGTGTAAAGACCGTGCTGGGAAAATTGCGTATGATTAACGGTCAGGGGCATGGCATGTTGATGCTGGACGCCGAGTTGGGCGCACGGGTTTTCACGCCCCCCACCGTGGCGTAACAGACGTTGAGAGCCATGTCCGTAAAGACGGACATGGCTCTTTTTTCCCCGTTAGCCGGAAACGTACAGGAGAATAACCGTGAGCAGTACAAACAGGCATATAGTCATAGGCGGAGCCGCCGGACAAGGGTTGGTCACCGTCGGTCAACTGCTGTGCAAAAGCCTTGTCCGCGGGGGATATGAGGTGTTGGTAACGCAGCACTACATGTCGCGCGTGCGGGGGGGGCATAATACGTATAACATACGCACAGGAGTGGAACCTGCTACTGGCCCCGCGGACACATGGGATATTTTGGTAGCGCTGAATCAAGAAACCGTCAGCTTGCATAAAGACACCATGAATAAAGGCGGGCTTGTTGTTCTGGACGAAGGGTTAGATCCAGAAGGTCTACCCGCTCTTGCGGTGCCTTTTTCCTCGCTCGCCCCCAAGGCTATTTTTCAGAATGTCGCATCGTTAGGTGTGGTGTGCAGCCTGCTGGGGCTTCCTAAATCCATTCCCGCCAAACTGTTGGAGCAGACCTTTGCCAAAAAGGGCGAGGAAATCGTAAAGCAGAATCACGCTGTGCTGGACGCCGCGTATGAGTGGGAAGAGCGGAATGGCAATATGTGCGAAAAATTGTCCGCTCCCGCCATTACCGAGCCGCGTATGTTGCTGAATGGCAACGAGGCCATCGCGCTTGGCGCATTGGCTGCGGGGGTGAAATTTTGTTCGTTTTACCCCATGACTCCCGCCTCGTCCGTGGCTCAGAATTTGACAACGCATGGTCGGAAGCTTGGCGTGGTGGTGGAGCAAGTGGAAGACGAAATTGCCGCCATTAACATGGCGCTGGGGGCGTCCTATGCAGGAGCCACCGCGCTTGTTCCCACTTCCGGGGGAGGATTCGCCCTGATGACCGAGGCGGTGAGCCTCGCCGGTGTTATGGAGCAGCCGTTGGTTATTGTGGTGGCACAGCGCCCCGGTCCCGCGACGGGGCTGCCCACGCGGACAGAACAGGCGGACCTGAATCTTGTTTTGTACGCCGGACACGGGGAATTCCCCAGAGCGGTTTTTGCTCCCGCCACGCTGGAAGAATGTTTTCATCTCACGCACCGTGCCGTTGATCAGACGGAAAAATATCAAACGCCGGTCTTTGTGCTGACTGATCAGGACTTGGCGGACAGATACATGGGCGTGGCGCCCTTTGATCTCGCCAATCTGCCTGCCGTTACCCAGCCGGATCATACGGACACCAATCCTGACGGCTATCATCGTTATACCCTGACCAAGGACGGCATTTCCCCACGGCGGATTCCGGGGTTTGGCAAGTCTCTTGTCTTCGCTGACTGCCACGAACATACGGAAGATGGTCACATCACCGAAAAAATAGATGTGCGCGTAGCCATGAATGACAAGCGGTGCGGAAAAGAAGACGGACTGCGGAGTGAGGCACTACCGCCCAAGCGGTTTGGCGCGGAACAGCCGGAACGGGTGCTGATCTGCTGGGGATCGACAGAAGGCGCGGCCCGCGAGGCGGTGGAAACACTGAATCGCAAAGGAGAAAAGGTAGCCCTGCTAAGTTTCGCACAAGTATGGCCCCTGAATCCCGATCAGTTTTTACCTTTTCTGGACTCCGCCCGCGAGGTTATCGCGGTGGAGGGAAACAAGACCGCGCAGTTTGCGCGTCTTCTCCGGCAGGAGACGGGATTTAAGGTGCACGGAACAGTGTTGCGGTATGACGGACGTCCCCTTTCGGCGGGCTATATTCTCGGCAAGCTAGCCGAATAGCGAGGTGCGGATATGATTGATATTAGCGCATACGGCGAATACACCACGGCATGGTGCCCCGGTTGCGGCAACCACGATGTGCTTAAAGCTCTTAAGCAGGCTCTGGCAGAACTGGACCGCGCTCCGCATCAGGTCGCGCACGTATCCGGCATCGGGCAGGCAGCCAAGGCTCCGCACTATATGACGGCGAATGGATTCAACGGACTGCATGGTCGTTGCCTGCCCCCGGCACAGGCCATAAAGCTGGCGAATCCAGAGCTTACCGTCATTGCGGAAAGTGGCGACGGCTGCAACTACGGAGAAGGTGGCAACCATTTTCTTGCCGCCATTCGCCGTAATGTAGACATCACGCTTATCGCTCATGACAACCAGATATACGGGTTGACCAAGGGACAGGCCAGTCCCACCACAGCGGAAGGGCAGGTGACCAAGGCGCAGCCTGACGGCGTGTCCAATACGCCGTTCAACCCTATAGCAGTGGCTGTGGCTATGCGTGCGGGCTTTGTGGCGCGGGCTTTTTCCGGCAATGTGCCGCATCTCGTGCGCATGATTAAAGCCGCGGTGGAATATCCCGGCTTCGCCCTGCTTGATGTGTTTTCTCCTTGCATATCTTTTAATAAGGTCAATACCTTCGGTTGGTATAAGCAGCGCTGCTACGAACTGGGGGAAGATCACGATCCAACCAATTGGGACGCCGCCATGGCAAAGGCCTACGAAACGGGCGAGCGTATTCCCACCGGGATTATTTGGAAAACGGAAAAGGAATCGCTAGACAGGCGGCTGGCACCGTGCCGGAAGGGACCACTGGGGAAACAACCCGTGGACTATGCCGGGCTGGAAGCTGTCATGCAGGGGTATATGTAGCACCACAGGGGGCGTTCCTTACGGGGAGCGCCCTGTTCAGATTGCTGAGAGAGAAGGCATTCCCTAATAGAAATGCGATAGGGATTTCGGGGCGAACGCACGAAAGCGGCCTTTTTTTTAAGAAAGGCCGCTTTCGTAAATAGAATAGTACGGTATCGCTACATGCGCACCAGCGTGTACAGCTTGGATATCCACGGGCGGGAGTAGATGTTCAGCCGCGAGGCCAGCCACGGGCCGGGTTTGTCCTTGGCTTTGAAGCGATGCACGTGATCCGCCTCTCCGGGGGGATTCGCTCCCATAGCCGTGGTAAAGAACACGCGAAAGCCCAGCTCTTTGGCAATGCAGAGGGCGTCCGCGCAGTATGCTCCCCACGGCCAGCAAAGCGAGCGCTCTTCCCTGCCCATTTCGCGTTCCAATGTTTCTTTGGCAAGGCTGAGTTCCCGGCGCAGCGCGGCTTGCATGCTCATACTGTCTTCATATGCGCCCAACTCATTTTGCGGGAATTCGGCGACAAGCGCTTTCAGGTGTTCCGTTTTTTCCGGGTCTGCGAAAAAGGCGAATGCTTCGTCCTTTTCTTGCGGAACCAGATTGCGGATGGCCTGTATCAGCCGGGGGGAGGGCAGGAAGGCGCGATGCGCCAGACGCGACCCCGTGGCGAAGCGGGGGAGTCCCCACACCACGTCCGCGTCCACCCGGTCAAAGGTGCGAGTGCGGGCTTCAGGCTGGTAGAAACCAGAGAACTCCGGTCCTGTGAAAACGGCCTTGTGCCACGCGGAATGGCAGGAAACTCGCATAGTGCCCGTCCGTTCCAGCGTGCGGGCCTCTTCCCAGTTCATGAAGGTGTCTTCGCGTTCTTCAAATCCCAGCCTGTGCGGCACCATGGGCGCATCCACTCGTGGCAGATCGGTCTGCGAGGATGAACCACCGCGCACGTCCGCCAGTGTGGGGCGAGGCGTTTCCGCCGGTTCTAATTTGCCAGTGACGGCAAAGACCACTCCTTGATGCCCGTACTGTTGTAAAATGGGGGCGGCGTAAACGTAGTTGTCCAGATAGCCGTCATCAAAGGTGAAAAGGGCGCATTTATCGGGCAGGGGTTTGCCTTTGAGAAAAAACTGCTCCGCCTCGTCCAGTCCTATGCCACGCCATCCCTTGCGGGTGAGGGTCTGGCAATGGTCTTCAAACCTGTCTGGCGAAAGAGCGTTGGCATTTTTCCAGTGTGAAATATAGTGGTACATGAGTACCGGAACAGATTTGATCATGTCGCTATGTGTAGTCCAGTTGACTATGAATTATGGCGCGTTATGTTTGTTTCCGAAAACGCGGATTGTCCGCAGTATCCGATGGAGTCTTCCCCGTGCGCGGCCTGTTCAGGAGGGAGTTTTCCGCAGCCTCTGCAGTATAGCGAGTGCGGGCAGGCGGGGGAAGGCGTTCTTTGTGATGCGGAAAGCGGCACCATATGCTATGGACGTGAATCCGCCATTCGCCTTCATGAGGAGGGCTATACGAGATGGGTGTAGAATACAAGGATTATTATAAACTACTGGGTGTTTCCAAAACTGCTTCCAAAGACGATATTGCCAAAGCGTTTAAGAAGCTGGCCCGTCAGTATCATCCAGACTTAAATCCGAATAATCCAGAGGCGGAAGCCAAGTTTAAAGAGATCAACGAAGCGTATGAAGTCCTCAAGGACGACGAAAAACGCAAACTCTATGATCAACTTGGTCCCAACTGGCAGCACGGACAGAATTTCCAACGGCCTCCCGGCTACGAGAATGCGCATTTTGGCAATTTTGAAGGGAGCGACTTCAGCGATTTCTTTGAGACGCTGTTCGGTGGCGGCGGATTCCGTCGTTCCGGTGGCGGATTTGGGGCGGACCCCTTTGCCGGATATAGCAATCGTCCGCGCCGGGGCAGGGACGTGGAAGCCTCTCTGGGGCTGTCGCTGGAGGAAGCGTATAGGGGCGGACGTAAGGCTGTGACTATACAGGATCTTGCCGGAAGCGGTACCAAAACGTTGGAGGTAAATATTCCCGCCGGGGTGAAGGACGGCGCGAAAATCCGTCTTTCCGGTCAGGGCGATCAGGGCGCTGCCGGTGGTCCCAGCGGAGATTTGTACCTTAAAGTGACTATTCAACCGCATCCTCGATTTCAGTTGGACGGTGTGAACGTGGTGCTGGATTTGCCATTGGCACCGTGGGAAGCCGCGTTGGGTGCCACAGTGCGTGTGCCCACACTGGATGGCGAGATTGAACTGGCGGTACCGGCAGGCACCGGCAGTGGTCGCAAATTGCGTTTGCGCGGCAAAGGGTTGGGACCAGTTACCGCACGCGGTGACCAGTTTGTGCGCGTGGTGATTAAGGTTCCTGCCTCGCTTACAGATAAAGAACGTGCCTTGTGGGAAGAGTTGCAGTCGGTTTCGACCTATTCTCCCAGAGATTTTTAGTGCCCCGTTGTATGGAGGTGGTACATGGACCAGTACAGATATGAGGAAGACCTTCCCATTCACTCTGAATATCTCGCATGGGCCGAATTTTTGGAGCTGACCTCGGTGCATCCCTCGCGGCTTGGTGAGTTGTTGGAACTCGGTTGGCTGACCCCGGCGAAAACCGGGAAGGAAGAGTATCTGTTCTCCCGTAGGGATGTGTACCGGTTGCGAAAATTGCAGCGTATTTGTGCGGATTTTGATCTGCCTGCCGTGGGTGGTTCCATTATTGTAGACCTATTGGAACGCATCGACGTGCTGGAGCGCAAAGTTCAGGAATTGGACCAGTTATTACGAGACTAAGGTTTTGGGTCTGCATTGGCTCCATTGCCGTGGAAGGCGTGGGCCTAAGGAGTAATGACATATGAATCTGAACCAGTTTACAGAAAAATCGCAGCTTGCCATCACCGAGGCCCAGAGCGTGGCTATTCGGCTTGGTCATCAACAGGTGGACGTGGAACATCTTGTGGTGGCTCTTGTGGAGCAGGAAGGGGGGCTTGTTCCCCGCATTCTGGAACAGATGCAGCTTTCCCCTAAGGCATATCTGGATGCGTTGTCGCAGGAATTGCGCAAGCGTCCGTCGGTGAGCGGTCCGGGGACGAATCCCGACTCTATTTATGTAACGCAGCGGCTTAACCGCATGCTTGTTCGCGCGCAAGATTTCGCCAAGCGTCTGCAGGACGAGTTTGTGAGCGTGGAGCATTTGTTCTGTGCCGCGTTGGAAGAGCCTGCTTCTTCGGAAGTGGGCAAGGTGAATAAAGATTTTGGCCTTACGCAAGATAAGGTTCTCGCAGCCCTTACCCATGTGCGTGGTGCGCAGCGGGTTACATCGCAAAATCCAGAAGAAACGTATGAGGCGCTCAAAAAGTATGGGCGCGATCTTGTGGAAGAAGCGCGTAAGGGAAAGCTAGACCCGGTTATCGGGCGCGATGCGGAAATCCGGCGTACCGTGCGCATTCTTTCTCGGCGTACTAAAAACAATCCTGTGCTCATTGGCGAGGCGGGGGTGGGCAAAACCGCTATTGTAGAAGGTTTGGCACACCGCATTCTTAACGGCGACGTTCCCGAAAGCCTGAAGGATAAAAGCCTGTTTGCGCTTGATATGGGTGCACTTATCGCCGGTGCCAAGTATCGCGGTGAATTTGAAGAGCGTCTTAAAGCCGTGCTCAAGGAAGTGGAGCAGGCGGAAGGGCGCATCATCATGTTTATTGACGAACTGCACATCATCATTGGCGCGGGCAAGACCGATGGTGCCATGGATGCCAGCAACCTGTTGAAGCCTATGCTGGCGCGTGGCGAACTGCATTGTATCGGGGCTACCACGCTGGATGAGTACCGAAAATATATAGAAAAAGACCCCGCTTTTGAACGCCGGTTTCAGCCTATCGTTGTGAATGAGCCTTCGGTGGAAGACACAATCTCCATTCTCCGAGGGCTGAAAGAACGGTTTGAGGTGCACCACGGAGTGCGGATCAGCGATTCTTCCATTGTGGAGGCGGTGGTGCTTTCTGACCGGTACATATCGGACCGGCAGTTACCGGACAAGGCTATTGACCTTATTGATGAAGCCGCAGCGATGATCCGTACAGAAATTGATTCGCTGCCCGCAGAACTGGACGAGGCCAACCGCAAAATCATGCAGTTGGAGATAGAGCGCGAGGCCCTACGCCGCGAAAGTGATGAGGCGTCGCGGGAGCGGCTGCGCAAGCTGGAGAACGAACTTGCCGGGCTACGGGAAAATCAGGCCACGCTCATGTCGCAGTGGGAGCGGGAAAAAGGCTCCATTAATTCGGAGCGCGGCATTAAGGAAGAAATTGAGCGCACCCGCCGCGCCATAGAGGAAGCGGAACGTAACTACGATCTTAACCGCGCGGCGGAGCTGAAATATTCCACATTGCTTAATCTGGAAAAGCAGCTCGATGAATTCCGGGCTGCCGAGCATCCCGATGTACGGCTATTGCGGGAAGAAGTGCACCCGGACGACGTGGCGGAAATTGTGGCCCGCTGGACGGGTATTCCCGTTGCCAAGCTGCTTGAAGCGGAGCGGGAGAAACTCCTCAAATTGGGAGAAGAACTGCACCGTCGTGTCATAGGACAGGAAGAGGCCGTTACCGCTATGGCGGAAGCCGTGCTGCGGTCCCGCGCGGGGCTTTCCGATCCTAACCGGCCTATTGGTTCCTTTATTTTCCTTGGGCCTACCGGGGTGGGCAAGACCGAATTGTGCAAAACGCTTGCTGCCGCGTTGTTTGATTCTGAAGAAAACATCGTGCGGCTGGATATGAGCGAGTACATGGAAAAGCACACGGTCGCCCGACTTATTGGCGCACCTCCCGGATATGTGGGATACGATGAAGGCGGACAACTTACCGAGGCGGTGCGGCGTAAGCAATACAGCGTGGTGTTGTTTGATGAAATAGAAAAGGCGCACCCGGACGTGTTTAACACGTTGCTCCAGATATTGGACGACGGGCGCCTTACCGACAGTCACGGACGAACGGTGAATTTTAAAAACACCATCATCATCATGACATCCAACATCGGCGCACCGCTTATGTTGGAAGGTATTACCGAAGATGGGGAATTCCGTCCCGGCGTGCGTGACGCTGTGATGCAGGAATTGCGTGCCGCCTTCCGGCCGGAGTTTTTGAACCGCGTGGACGAAACCGTGCTGTTTAAACCGCTGATGCGCGACCAGATAGAGCAAATTGTAGGTTTGCTTATGGAACGTATTAACCGGCGGCTGGCTGAACGGAATATTACCGTGCGGCTGGACGATGCCGCACGAAGCTTCATTGCCATGTCCGCGTATGATCCTGTGTACGGGGCACGTCCGCTGCGCCGGTATTTGCAGCAGCATGTGGAAACGCCCTTGGCCCGTAAGATTATCGCCGGTGAGTTGCCGGATTCCAAAACGGTAAATATTGGCGTACAGGGAGATGCATTAACTTTTAGCGTTATTCAGGACGTGTAGCGCGAAAGTGTTTGCTTTCCTTCCGTAACGTATTACGGCGGCGCTCCATTTTTCTGTACAGAGAAAGGGGCGCCGCACTGTGTAACAGGCGGTCAGTCTATCCATCTTAGCCACGTAGTACAGTGCGAAGGCATTGTTGAAACATTTCACTAGGTGGCATTGCGTGGGAATGGACTGTGTACTCTCTGGCTTCCTGCTCTCTTTGAACACAGAGAGCATGCAAAAAAGCACGGTTGCTCATTTACCGTTCTTTTGTTAAGGATGCCGTCACCTCGAAAAGGCTATGCCTTTACGAGAAACCCAATGAGGTGCAATGCTATGTGAACCATCTGGTGGATGTGTGCGGCATTGGTGCTTGTCCTGACAACCATGACAGGAGGCCCGGTAAGGGCTGAAGGGGGACATCCCATGATTACGCTGGAAACTACTATGGGGAATATTGTGTTGGAATTGGACGCGGAAAAAGCGCCCAAGACCGCCGAAAACTTCATACGATATGTGGAAGAGGGCTTTTACGACGGCACCATCTTCCACCGCGTCATTGACGGATTTATGATTCAGGGCGGTGGTTTTGACTCCAATATGGTGCAAAAGCCCGCGCATGAGGAGATTGAAAACGAGGCTGACAATGGCTTGAAGAACCAAGCTTATACTGTTGCCATGGCCCGGACTATGGCTCCACATTCGGCTAGTTCGCAGTTTTTTATTAATGTGAACGCTAATGACTTTCTGAACCACTCCTCCAAGACCATGCAGGGCTGGGGCTATGCCGTGTTTGGCAAAGTGGTGGAAGGTGCCGATGTGGTGGATCGCATCCGGGCAGTGTCTACGCATAATGTGGGAATGTATGAAAACGTGCCGCAGGAACCTGTGGTTATCGTAAAGGCGACCGTCACGTCGAAGTAGCCTTTGTAGAGGGGTTCCCCCCATACTGCATACAGTTAACTCGAACAGCCTCCGTCGCAGACGGAGGCTGTTTTGTTTGGGCACCTTGAGTCGTTCTTTTCGGAGACATTCCGGTATTCCCCGGAAGTTTTGTGTGGAGAGAGAGTGAGAAAGGCCCCTTTTGTGAGAAGGCGCCTTTCTTTAAAAAAAGCAGAACGGGCGGTTTGGACTTAGCGCAAAAGGTCCGCCACATGCGTGTTCGCTTCGTACACTCTCCGGGAGAGCAGCGTGACGACGAACCGGTGCAGGGCGGAAAGAAGTTCCGGGTCGTTTTCTTGCAGCGGGCGTAAGGTGTCTTGAGGAAGGCTGTAGAGAACGCAACGGCTGTCAGCAACGGCTGTGGCGGAGCGGGGAGCCTGTGTGTACAGCCCCATCTCGCCGAAGACGGTACCCGGTCCCATTTTTACGACGCGCGTGGTTTTACCGCCTTCCAGCTCAAGCTGGATGGTTACCATGCCGGATTCGATGAGGTATAGAGCCTTGGGAACATCGCCTTGCTTAAAGATGATTTCCCTTTTCCCCACCGCCCTTCGTTCCAGAAGCGGCATGAGGCGCGGGAGCAGCGCAGGCTCCGGGAAAATGGGGGCGAGCATGGCGGTCAGCCCCTTTTCTTCTGTTTCATCCATGCCTGCTTCCGAGAGGATGCGGTCCTCGCACCATTCCAGCGCGTAATCCGCGTCCATAAAGGAGAGAGTGGAACCATCTGGCGCGTTTAGGGCGTAGCCCGTAGCTTCAAGTTGTTGTCCCACTTCAAGGGGCATATTGGCGAAAATGAGGCGGAACCCGTGGGCACGTCCAATTTGGCCCAGCCGGGTGAAGCCCAGAGCAACCCGCGCGGCAAGCCCCGTTACTTGTGAGAAATCGAGAATAAGGTAGCGGAGGGGCAGGCGGCTTACATCGCCTAGACGCAGGCGAGTGGCTTCGATGAGCGCGCGCGTGGCACCAAGGAAAAGGAAGCCCTGTAGACGGAGTATAAGAATTTCGTCTCCCCGCTGGCGGAGTGCTGCGAAATGCTGCGCCTCGCGGTCCACCCGACTATGGTGGGTGCTGCCGGAAAGTGTATTGCGAATAACGGGAATATCGCTATTGCGGCGTGCCAGCAGGAGCATGGTGAGTAAAAAGCCGGAGGCCATGCCCGCCAGAAGTCCGAAGACGAGGGAGATCAGAAAAATGAGAACAAGCAGAGCGTAGTCGTCTGTTCTGGTAAAGCTGCGCCGGGTATCAATCAGCCAAGTGCGCAGCAACGATAGCCCAAAAAAGGCGAGCAGCCCTGCGGGGATAATGGTGGGCACATACCCGGTGAACGGGCCTGCCCACACCAGCGCGGCAATGCACAACGCCGCGGCTGTTATCCCCGCTAGTGGTCCACGGCGACGGGAGTTTTGGGCGCTTACGCAGCGGTTAATGGAAAGCGAGCCGGGGAGTCCTCCTGCCAGCGCGCTCACAGTGTTAGCCAGAGCCACGTTGCGGAGCAGGTCATTGATGTCCACATCGTCTTCCAGCAGTAATTCTAGCGAATAGGCTTTATCCGGCAGGGAAAGGATAATGAGTACAATTGCCGCGGACAAATAGGGCAATCCGTTGAGCAGTATATCCCACCGGATGTCGTTAATCATACCTAAAGAATACGTTTGCCATGGTGCGGAAGGGAAAAAGAAGGGAACCAGATGCCCTGTCTGTTGCCCTTGGGCTAATGGCATTCCGTTTTGCCAGAGCAGAATGTGCACGCCCAGAGTGGCTAGCACGAGCAAAGTAATGTTGAGCAGGGCATTTTTTGAGCGGTACAGGAGCAGGCAGAGGATCGCGCCGAACAGCACGGCGGGCAACCAGCGCAGGCAGAAGGGCACGTTCATATCGGGCAGGAGAGTCGCAAGGCAAAAGCTGTTGGCAGAACCCATATCCACTGCGGCCCGGACAAGGATCACGCCCACTGCGGCAAGCAGTCCGCCTGTAATGGCGGGAGGAATGTAGCGCAGTACCCTGCCAAGATTCAGCCGGGCTGCAAGTTGAGCGGCAATACCCACCGCCAGCGCGGTGAGGATGAATCCCGCCACCAGAGTGGCGCGGGCTTGTGGCAGGGTGATGTCCGCAGCAGAATTTTGGACGAACCCCGCGAAAAGAAAAAGGATGCAGCAGGTGGCGGTTTCAGGCCCCGCTGCCAGAACGGGCAGGCGCCCCCGCAGGGACATGATCAGGCAGAAAATGGCGCATGATACAAGCGCCATACCGGTGAGGGCGCTTAGAGAACTTGCTCCGGGAGCGGCCTGATGGATGAGTAACGAGAAGGTGAGGCAAAAGAGGACAAGCAGAATGCCGCTTTCTAACCCGCTGAAAAGGTTGTGAAAGGTTCCGCCATAGAGCAGCGTTCTTGCTGGGGCGGGAGTGGTGCCGACGTCGACCTGAAAAGAAGAGGGCGGAAGCGCCGTGCTAGCCGTTCCTCCAGACGTCGCCCCTTGGGGTGAGCCTTGCTGCGTGCCAACGTCCTGAGCGGGCGCTTGGTGTGGGGGACGGGAGTGGGAGGCGTCAGTTGTGTCCGTTGCGTTCGGGCTATCTGGCTCCGCCGTCGCATTGGATTCATCAGGTATAATCGTTATCGCATCGCGGCACGAAGGGCATCGGGCCTTTTTTCCCGCAAAGTGGTCAGGAACGTGCCGGGAGATCGCACAACGCGCGCAGTGGAAAAGAGCCACAGTGTCACCTCGTTATTGCTCTGCATGTATTGCGCCCCCCGAATGTCTGCCCAACTTCCCTCCGCGCAAGAACGTGATGGAGCACGGAGTCCTAAGGCCGGCGAATTGTCTGTCGTGAAACAGGCTGGCCCGCGCGCTCTGTGCCGTTTACCGGAGCCGTGGCGGATGCGGAAGATAAGGCATCTCTTCGTCTATACCATACCACGAGTGTTACCCAACCGGCAACCGCAGGCATTCGGAAAAGAACAGGGCGACCCCAGACTACCCTCAGGCCACCCCTACGTCACCCTGTTCAGGAATGTGTGGAAAAGGAATTACTGCTCCAGAAAAAAGTCCACGCTGGTTACTACCCGGACAACTTTGATTTCTGGAGAATAAGGGTCGCGCTCCGTAATGGAGAAAACTCCCTGTCGGGCGGTGCGGATGCTGCCCACACTGCTTTCGGAATCCGCTGCGAATTGGCGTGCCGCTTCTCTGGCATTCCGGGTGGCGGCGGCAATCATGTCCGGTTTTACCTCGTTCAACCGGGTGAAGTCGAACCGGGGTTGAAACTCGTAGGAATAAACGATCATAACGCCTTTAGCGAGCAGGTCGCCCGACGCGGACATGGCTTTTTTCACTTCCGCGATTTTATCACTCCGCACGGTGAGCACCGTTTGCGCGGAATAGCGGTAGGGAGGCAACTGCTCCGCATTGGTCCCGTAGGCCGTGTAGTTATCTGTGATGCGGGGGGTGGAGCGGGTGGCTTCCGCATCGCCTAGCCCGTTATCAGCGAGAAATGCGCGAATGACCTGTTCCGATTCCGCAAGCTGTTGTTGCAAGGCGGGCAGTTCGTTCGCTGCGGCAGTGAAGCTGATGGGCCAAATAACACTGTCTGCCGGGAATTCTCGTTCAGCCAGACCCTTGACGGAAATGTAGCGGTCGTAGGCCTTAAACTCGCCCACGGCTTTGCCGAGGATGACGCTGCCCGCAACGATGCTGGCGGCAAGGGCCAAAGCTGCAATGACAAGCCCCGATGTGCTGGTGCGTTCCGACATATGCGCTTCCTTGTTTGTGTTTTTGTGTGGTCTATGGCGTGAGGTATGAAGAAGTCTGTCTATTGTACGCCCGATGGAGGAAAATGCAACCGCGTGGCGGCATTTGCGCAGAAAGGCGGAAGAGGGGCGGTTAGAGAGGGAAAATGTAAACCACGCCGTGTATGGGACCAGTGGAAGACGCAGGAATATGTGCGGGCATAGTAGGCGAACAGAGAGCACCACCGCAGACTGTCCTCTGAGGAAAAATAGCAACTCCGCTGAAGAGAAGCCACCGCTGCCAGCCGGGAGCGGGGTTTAAGGCCCGTTACTGGGCGTTCAGTTCGCCTATCAGGGTGTTGAGTTCCTGTGTCAGACTGTTCACGTGCTCAATGGCTTGTGCCACACGGGCGATGCTTTCGTTGGTTTCCACAGCGACGGCAGTGATTGTTTCCGTGGAACTGGCTATCTCTTCGCTGGCGGCGGACTGCTCTTCGGCGGCGGTTGCTATGGAGTGCATGCGGTCCGCCGTTTCGCTGGTGATCTGCACGATGGAATCCAGTGACAAGCCCGCAGTCTGCGTCAGTTCCGTGCTGTTGCGGATAACGTCGGAGGCATCGTGCATGGCGGCAATACTGGACTTTGCGCTTTGTTGTATGCCGGTAATGGCCTTGCGTACCTCGTCGGTGGCATGCATGGTTTTTTCCGCCAGTTTGCGTACTTCATCCGCCACCACGGCAAATCCACGGCCCGCCTCTCCGGCACGGGCGGCCTCTATTGCCGCGTTTAGTGCCAGCAGGTTAGTCTGGTCCGCGATGTCCGTAATTACTCCCATGATAGCACCAATGGATTCCGCGCGTTCGCCCAACCCATCAAGGGAGGCGGTAAGCGCAAGCGATTGCGTATGCGCCTGAGTGGTGGCGGTAATGACGTTGCGTACCACGTCTGACCCGGAAAGCGCATGTTGGCGTGCCTGCTCCGCGCCTTGCGCCGCATTGGAGGCGTTGGAAGAAACTTCCAGTACCGTGGCGTTCATTTCTTCCATGGCTGTGGACACTTCTTCCGTCTGGGCACGCTGGCGTCCGGTGCCTGCGCGTATTTCAGCCGCCTGAACGGTCAGGGCGTCGGACGCTGTGGAAAGGTCGGCGGCAATGCGGGCGGCGCGAGTTGCCGCCTTTTGCATGGAGGCAAGCAGGTGGGCCGCGTGTTCTTTTTCCCGGTGCGCTTCTTCCATGGCATCCTGAGCCTTGGCTGATTGTTCCAGCGCCTGCTGTTCTTTGTTTCTGGCTTGTTCCGTGCTTTGTTTGAGACTGTCCACCATGCTCACTATATCACGCCGCAACGATTCCAGTTCACCGGTAAATGTAATGTGGGAGCAGGCATCAAGGGTTCCCTGAGCCACCTGACGGGATGCCTGTTGCAGGGTTTGCAGATTGGCGATGATGGAACGGATAGCCCAGAGTATGAGCAGGATGAGCGCCACAGCGGTTCCGGCTTCCGTCAATACAATAATCCGGGCTACGGAGCGGCGTTGTGTTTCCAGTTCGCTCCGGGTTGCGCGGACAAGCTCTTCCAGCATGGGGTCGGCCTTGCGAATCGTTTCCCGCAGAGCGGCTAACGTATCTTTCGCCTGTTGCGCTTTCTGCACATAGGCTTCAAACGCAGTCTGATAAGCACTAAGCAGGGTTTCTATCTGTTCGCGTTGTCCGGCGTTAAATTCTTCGGTCCCGGCAAGGCGTTCGCGCATGGTGGTCAGGCTCGCATGAAATTTGTCCAGATATTTGGTGCTGCCGCGCAGCATGAAATCCTTTTCGTGGCGGCGTAGCATCAGCATATCTGCCAGCAGGGCGTGATTATTCTGTGCGGCGACCATGCTTTCCACCTGATGGATGGCGGTGCGCAGGGTGCCGCTTAGTCCCATATCTTCATTTAGCCCCAGCGCTTCCACCTGTCCGGCAAGTCTGTCAAAGGTATTTTCGTAAGCCTGTATCTGCGCCGTCAGTTCGGCTATTGCCGGTTCGGAAGAAGGGACGGCGCGGTTCACGGTGCGTAGGCTTTCCAGTGCCGTGACCACGGCGGAGTGGAACATGGTCTTATATGTAAGATCCTTGTGTGACAAAAAGTCTTTTTCATGGCGGCGGGCCTGTAACATATGTATTTCCGCAGACTGAAGTGCCTCAGAAGAAGCGAAGGTGCCGTCGATAATGCGGTTGCCCGTCTGGCTGGCTGCGAAAATGCACACCAAGCCTAACAGAGCGACAATGCCGACGAGATACAGTTTGACACGTATGGTCATGGCGGAGCCTCATTTATTTTTTGTTCTGGCACCTCGCACTATCCGGTGGATTTGGTTAGAGGATATTGTTAATGCCATGATTTGGTAACTGGATAGCGAGTCTATGTTACGAAAAGGTTACAGCGGTGCCGGAAAAAGACGGAGCCTGTGCCGAAATGTTCGGCACAGGCTCCGGGGCAGGCCGTGGGCGCGCGCTATTTTTTGGTGAATGAAAGTGCGTGAGTAGTGCATGCTGTGACGCAGGCCGGTAGCAGTCCGTTGTCTAGCCTGTCCATGCAAAAATCACATTTCATAACGACGTTGGTGGCTTCGTTGAATACGGGAATGTGCCATGGGCATTCGTCAATGCAGGCCTCACAGCCAATGCAGAGGCTCGGCTCCATGTATACCAGCCCGTCCTCTTCGCGTATGCGCATGGCGTCTGTGGGGCATATTTCCACGCAGGCCGGTTCTTTGCAGTGGTAGCAGCTCCGGTATGAGGCGTTCATGACGGGCCTGCCATTCTTCATTTCCAGCCGAGAAGATGTGTGAACGCCAAGTTTTAGATCGGGGGGCATGGCGTTTTTAGCTTGGCAGTGCACCTCGCAGGCTTTGCAATGGATGCAGCGGTTTTTGTCCAACTTCATGCGATATATGCTCATGGTGTACTCCCAAACTACGCTTTGCGAACAGTGACAAAGTGTTCCTGCATGGAAACTCCGCCCCCGGAACGGTCCCATTCCTCCAGTCCGTGGGGCATGAGGCATTGGTCCGCCACACCTTTCCCCAACGCGCGGGATTCCACCGGAAGCGTATGCCCAAAGCCATGCACCATGAAGAGCGCTTCCGGGTGAATGCAGTCGGTTACAAATGCTTTGAGTGTGCCAGCCGGACCGTTTGCACTGAACACCCGCACAGCGTCTCCGTCTGCCACGCCCAGTTCCTCAGCGCGGGAAGGATGCATCCACGCCACGTTTTCCGGCATTTGGGCGTTGAGCAACGGATTATTTACCGTATGCCCTTGCGTGTGTACCCCCACTCTGCCAAACGCCACGCGGAACATCCCCTGCGGAGGATGGGCCGGGGATTCATACGGCTTCAGGGAGTCTAAGCCCGCCTTGGCCCACTTGGCGCTGACCATCTCCAGCTTTCCCGACGGAGTGGGGAAGCTCTCTATTGTGCGTATGAGTGGGGCGTCCGCAAGCTCCACAAACCCTGTGGCGTCGAAGTCTGCTATGGACAATCCGGTGCCCTGTAGTTGGTATTCCCAGATATCTTCAATAGAGGAGAACGCCAGCTTGTCCATGTCTGGAAAACGCGGTGCGAGTCGTGTTGCCAGATCGCATAGAATTTCCCAATCCGAGCGGGTATTCATCGTGGGCTGCATGGCGCGTCTGCGCACGAAGAATTGCGGTTTGGGGCCGGATTTGGTGGCGATTATGCTCTCGCGGGAAAGGTAGGGGGAAAGCGGGAGCACCACATCAGAGTGCCACGCCGTGTCTGACCAGCTAAAGGTAACGCTGACCAGCAGATCCAGATTGTCCCACTTGCGTTTGACGGCTTCCGGGTCCGGTAACGCCATAAGGGGGTCATGCCGGTAGCAGATATACGCTTTCACCGGATAGGGATCGTCTGTGACAATGGCATCATACGCGAGATTGACGAGTCCCGGTCCCGCGTCAAACTGAGGGTATCGCCAGCCCACGCCATCGCAGCGTTTTTCATCGGGTTTGGGGAAAAAGTCCACCAGTTTGGACAGTCCCTTGCGCCCTACGTCTTTGGGGCTGTTAACCAGCGGCAGCCCCCCCTTTACGCCTATGGACCCCAGCAATGCATTGATGATGTACGCGGTGCGGCACACATTGAATGAATCATTGTATCGTGCGGTCATCCAGCCGGGATGCCAGATAACGTTGGGAGCGGCGTCCGCCAATTCTTTTGCAAAGGCTGAGATTCGCGCGGCGGGGATTCCGGTTTCCGCTTCCGCCCATTCCGGGGTACATGTGCGCACCTTTTCGGCTAGCGCATCCAGCCCGTCAACAAATTGGTCCACATAGGCGGCAGTATACAGCTTGTTGGTAATAAGCTCGTGGATAACAGCCAGGTTAAAGGCGTAGTCTGTTCCGGGGCGCACCATGAAGAAATTGTGCGCCTTACTGGCGCTTACGGAGCCGCGAATATCAATGACGGAAAGCGTGCACCCCTTGTCCAGCGCATCCATGACGGCGTTGCACTCCGCCACATTGATGGCTTCAAGGATATTACGCGTTTGCAGGATAATATGACGGGCGTTGCGGAAGTCATACGAAACCATTTTACGGCCCATGCCAAGCACTGATTGCGCGGCATGCTGTACGTTTCGCGCACACGAGGCGTCGTGATTACAGTAGTTGGGGGAGCCTAGTCCGCGTACAAACGCCTGATGCAGGTCCACAAAAGGTCCGCCACGGTCAGACCAGAGAACGCTGCGTCCACCATATTCCGTCATGATGTCACCAAGCTTGTCCGCCACGTATGCCAGCGCTTCTTCCCACGTGGCTTCGCGCCATTTTCCCTCGCCGCGCGCCCCGATACGGATAAGCGGAGTGGCGGGACGTTCCCGGTCTTGCTCAAGGGCAATACCCGCCGCGCCGCGTGCGCAGAGGCCACCTTTTACTGCGGAGTGCGGGTTGCCTTGTATCCAGACAGCCTTGCCCCCACGTGTTTCCACCAGAATAGGGCACCGCACGCTGCACATGCCACATACGCTGTATACGGATGTGTTTCCGGTGTCCGCTTTGCTCTGTGTGTCAGCCGTCCCGACTGCTGCACCTGTTTCAATTAGCGCCATGCTTTCTCCTTCCGCACTGGCAGGATGCGCGTGTTTCCGTGGAAAGGGCCAGTGCTGGCAGAGGCTGCTCCACGGCAATACCCGTATGCGTTTCAGTATCCGGTTGATGCATCCTTTTGGGAGGACGCTGGCTTATGGGAATCTGCAACGGACTGAAGAATATGCTGTTTACCTAACACGTTTATTATAAAAAACGTAACAAACATAGGTATACCAGAAGTGCAAGTTGACTGTCATTATGTGATAAAAAGTACAAAAGGCTGAGTGGATGATCAGTTGCTGCCTTCGGCATATGGCCCGTTCCACCGAGGAAGTGGAGAGTGGGGGGACGTGCGCCCGTTGCGGTTGAACGGCGGCGGTGCGCTGCTGGCAGCACCGGGAAGATACAGGCCGGAGCGGATGGAAAAATGGAAAGGGGCGGTGGCTACCGGAGTATTTCCGGTGCTGCCACGCGCCCCTTGTGGTGTTCTGGCGAAGAATGGTCCTTCAGCGTAAGCTGGTATTAGATATGCACTAACCTAACATGCCGCCTTTTTTGGAATATTCGATAATTCCTTCGGCGCAGCGGAAGGCAAGCGCGCCCACTGTTCCCGTGGGGTTGCAGCCACCGTTATGGGTGAAGTTCCCCGCACCGACAACAAAGAGGTTTTCTGCGTCCCAGTGTTGCATGTACGAGTTTACCACACTGTTTTCCGGGCTTTTGCCCATGGTGGTGCCACCCGTGTTGTGCGTTGTCTGGTACGGGACGATATTATAATTTGATATCATCCCCTTGGAGGCAACGGACTCCGTGCCCATAGCCTTGACGATTTTCGCGATTTTCCCGTTGAGGAACGTGTAGAGAGCCTTGTCCTGATCCGTGAAGTTATAGGTCATGCGGAGCATCGGAAGGCCGTAAGCGTCCCGGTAGGTCGGGTCCAAGTCCAGAAAGTTGTCCTTATACGGCATGGACGCGCCTTGCGAGCTTACGCCAATAGTGCGGTTGAAGTTGTATATGGAGTTCTTCTTGAACTGCGCTCCCCACGTGGGGGTTCCGGGATTGGTGGTATTGCTGGCGATGGGCCGTTTGCCCGTTTGTGATATGGCAATGCTGCCGCCGTGGATGAAATCCAGAGCGGAGTGGTCAAACGCATCGGCATTAAAGTCGTCTATAACCATGCCGAGCGCTCCCGCCCCGGCATAGAGATTCATCGGTTCCTTCAGGTAGCCGGTCGCTCCGGGAAGGATCTGATAGCAATATCCTCTGCCCAGCGTGCCCTTGCCGGTTGCGGGATCATATTGCTGTCCGATTTGCGATACCATCAGGAGTTTTGCGTTGTTGAGCACGTAACTGGAGAGCACAACCACATCCGCCGGTTGGATAAACTCTTCCATAGTCAGCGTGTTTACATAGCGTACTCCGCTGACTTTGTTTCCTTTTTTGATTATTTCGACCACGTTGGCGTTGCAGCGTATTTCGCAGTTGCCAGTTTTTTCCGCCACGGGCAGGAAGGTGTTGGTCGGCTGGGCTTTGGCGTCGTATTCGCAGGCAAAGCGTTCGCAAAAACCGCAATACTGGCAGGCGTTTAACTTCATACCGTCCGAGGTGGTGTAGTCTTCGGAAGCGATGGCCGCCGGAATGTGGTAGGGATGGTAGCCCAGTTCTTTGGTCGCTTTTTCAAACAACTTCATGGACGGGGTTTTCACAAGAGGCGGCATGGGCCATGGCTTGGAGCGTTTGCCGTCAAACGGTCCCGGATCGCCGGAAACACCTATGGCGTATTCAAACTTGGTGAAATACGGTTCCAGTTCATCATATGTGAACGGATAATCCTGAAGCAGATAGTCCTTGCTCAGTTTGTTCTTGCCGTAGCGTTCGTCGGTCATGGTTTTTATCTGGAAATCGTATGGCTTGAAGCGGTAGTTCATGCCATTCCAGTGAACACCGGCACCTCCCAAGCCATCTCCCAGACAGAAGGAGCCAAGGCGGCGCATGGGCAGGGCGGGCATACTTTCGGAGTTTCTGAACGTAATGGTTTCTTTGGAAAGATCTTGCATAAGACCATAGTTGATGGCGTAACGCCATTCGTCATGGATTTCCATGAAATCAGGCAAACCGCGTCTATCGCCGCGTTCAAGGCCAACCACCTTCAGGCCGGCTTTGGCGCATTCCGCCAGAGCCACCCCCCCAGTGAATCCCATGCCCACGGTAACCACGTCTACTTTTTTCAGTTCTTTTACCATGGTGCCTCCTACTGCATGCTGGCAAGGGAAACGGGATCAATCTTGTCGAACCCATCGTTTTCAATAAGGTATGTGTAGAGCATCTGCGCACCCGGATATTCCTTCAGACGCCAGCCATTCATGTTGTTGTTGCCATTGTAGATGGGGTCTGCGTAACAACCCGCGAGCACGGCATTCCGCAGTTCGGTGAAGAAATAGGAGGAAGTGAATCCCTCGCCGGGAAGCTCGCCCTTTTCGCAGAGAGTGAGAATGGCGTCTTGTTCCGCCCCAGTTAGTTTGGCAAAATCTTTTGTGTGCCGCTGCTGCGCCGCGTTGTTCAGGAGCAGAAGCCCTTGTCGGAACAGATCGCGGCGGATGAGCGATGTCTGCGGACCCTGCGTGGGGGCACCCGGAGCAAACGGGCCAACCATGTATTCGCGGGCGTTATAGCCCCACCCACCGGCCAACTGGTTGTCAATGAAGTACGGCACAGCCAGTTCAATAGCGCCGGGGCTATTTTCATCTTTTGGGAAAATGCGTTCCGCCGCGCTGGCCAGAGTGGAAAATTCCAACTCGTTGGTAAAAAACATTCTGCCCCGTTGCAGGTTCACATCGTCAGATGCGGCAGTGGCGTGTGCCTCGTGCTGCATGGCAGCTTCCGCCGAGGTGAGAGCCATAGTGCCTAATGCGGCGGCTCCGGCTGCCATGCCGGTGGTTTTAAGGAAATTTCGGCGTGAGACTTTGGTTGTTTTTGCCATACCAGACCTCCATTTTGGTGGCAGCATAGCACGGGCTGCCCTGTTTGCGCTATCACAATTCAGGTATTGGGTAGTGTCCAGAATTTTTCGCACATTTTGTAGCAGCCAGCCAGCGTTGGTTTTGGCGTTGCCTTGAGGAGTCGGCGCGGGCCTTGCGAGCGGGACGCGAAGCGACGGTCCCGCGCTGCAAGGGCC
>JAEWQB010000026.1 GCA_023460395.1 Pseudomonadota bacterium
CTCCTTGATAGCCTTCATTCGTAGCCCTTCCTTGTTGGTTTGGCGGTTGTTTGACCATGACCAAAACTAACCGACTTGGCGGGCTACTTCCATTTTTAGAATGTGCGAAAAATACCGTACGTTATCTCGCCATTCTTCATTCAAGAAGACAAAAAAGGGCATCCACCTACGGCGGATGCCCTTTCCATAACCGGGAAAGACTCGCTTAGAACGCGGGGACAATGCCCTTTGGCACGAGTTGTTCTTCAATGAACTTCTTTACCTCAGGAGACTGCACAGCCTTCAGCAATGCCTTGGCTTCGGGAGAGTTGGCATCGGCTCCGCGTACCACCAAAATGTTGGCGTAAGGAGACTCGCTACCTTCCATAGCCAACGCGTCACGCGAAGGGATCAGCCCGGCTTCGCCCGCGAAGTTGGTGTTAATCACGGCGGCGGTCACGTCTTCCAGCGTGCGGGGAAGCTGTGCGGCGTCCAGCTCATGAAATTTCAAGGACAGGGGGTTGGAGGTAATGTCCGCCACGGTCACCAATGCACCGGGAGCGATGGTGATAATGCCGTTGGCTTCCAACAAGCGCAGAGCGCGGGCTTCGTTGGTGGGGTCATTGGGCACGGAGATGGCATCGCCCTTCTTCAACTCAGCAAGCTTGGTAATCTTTTTGGAGTAGATGCCCAGCGGTTCGATATGCACCTTGCCGATGGACACGAGGCCCAATTGCTTTTCAGAATTCATATTTTCCAGATATGGCTCATGCTGGAAAAAATTGGCGAACAGCTGACCACCAGCCAACGCCATATTCGGCTGGACGTAGTCAGTAAATTCTTTGATGACCAAATTGTAGCCTTCGGCTGCCAGCACAGGCTTTGCAACCTCCATGATATCTTTATGCGGGAAAGGTGTAACCCCCACAACAATATCTTCTGCGGCAAAAGACGGCAAAGCCAATGCCAAAACCATCGCCAAAGACAGCAACAAACGTTTCATGGTTGCTCCTCGCATATAAAGCGCAGTTTTCTTTTCACCCGCCGAAACAGCGGGAACCTAACGCAACAGTTTGTACAACACATTACAAACACCCTGAATGAGCAGCACAAGCACACACAGGATGATCACAGAATAAATCATTATGTCCAGTTGAAAGCGGTTATAACCGTACTTTACCGCCAAATCACCCAATCCACCGCCCCCCACGGTACCCGCCATGGCTGAATAGCCGAGCAGCGTAATGGCTATAACCGCCACATTCAGCACAATGGAAGGTAACGCTTCTGGAAAAAGCACCCGGAAAATTATTTGGGTATTACTGGCGCCAAAGGACCGTGCGGCTTCTATGACTCCGCGGTCCACTTCCAGAAAGCAGGTTTCAATTAACCGGGCCACAAAGGGAGCTGCCGCGACGGTAAGCGGCACAATGGCCGCAGCACTACCAATGGAAGTGCCCACTACCATACGCGTAAACGGAATAATGGCGATGAGCAAAATAATGAACGGAAAGGAACGAAGCAGGTTCACCACGAAGTCCACGCCCTGATACACCGCCCGGCAGGGGCGTAGCCCGATGGGGTTCGTCACGATCATCAAAATAGCCAGCGCAAACCCTATAATCAAGGAAAAGAACGTGGAGAGAAACACCATGTGCAGCGTTTCCCATGTGGCAACTAAAATCTCCGGCATTTTGTCCTGAAGACGTTGCCAAAGCGGTTCCAGCGTAAGCATCCACGAGGCTACGCTGCTTTCCGTGCCGTTCATTACGCCACCTCTCCACCGTTTTGCGGGCATTCCAGCACTTCCCAGAACACCTGCTGACTCTTCAGGTACCGTAGCACAGTATCCATATCCTTATCCGCGACATTGATAATAAGAAAGCCAAACACGTCGTCCAGATACCGCTCCAGTTTGCCGCCCACGATGGAAAAGTCCAGTCCCAGTTCCCGTGCCATACGGGTGATAATGCTCTGCTGGGAAATCTCTCGCGGAAACGCCAAACGAATATTAGTGCCACCGGGAATAAAGGTGAATTCGTTTTCCACAAGGGCCTGCATGCTGGGAGTGGGCGAAAGGAATAAGTCTTCTGTTTTTCCCATCGCCACGGTTTTTCCCGCATCCAGAAGCAGCAAACTGTGGCAAAGCCGCTTCACCACTTCCATTTGATGGGTGACCATTATGATGGTCAAATTCAGACGGGCGTTAATGTCTTCTAGTAAATCCAGAATGGACGATGTGGTTTTGGGGTCCAGCGCGGAGGTTGCTTCATCACACAACAGCACTTTGGGGTTCAGGGCAAGCGCACGGGCGATGCCCACCCGCTGCTTCTGCCCGCCGCTGAGGCTTTGCACCCGCTGCCACGCCTTATCGCTTAGGCCCACAAGCTCAAGCAATTCCATTACCCGCTCCCGCCGCTGCGCCTTGTGCCATAGCGAAAGCGGAAATGCCACGTTATCAAACACGTTCTTGCGGGCCATCAGGTTGAAATTCTGAAAAATCATACCCATTTTGCTTTGAAGCTCACGCAGCGGGGTTGCCCCCAGCGAAGCCACTTCCACCTCCATAACCTTGACGCTGCCGCCCTGATATGGCTCCAGTCCGTTAAGGCATCGCAGCAAGGTGGATTTTCCGGCACCAGAATGCCCGACAATGCCGAAAATCTCGCCTTCGCGCACGTGCATGCTGATGTCTTGCAGAACGACGTGACTTCCGTATTGTTTGCAGAGATCGGTAACTTGAATCATGTAAGGAGTACCTAGGTCTGAGATGTAATCGCAAGAGCATGCGATATTTACCCCTAAAAGTAAAGAATTCATATCTTCGTACGGACATGAACGCCAAATTTTTCAAGGTGTTCCCGCAAGACACATTCCACGTCCGACAGATATCTCATCAAAAGACAAAGCGGGCACCGGAAGTTCCGGCACCCGCTACAAGATGTCAAAAAAACGCGCTAGACAGCCTTTGAGGTTGCCAGCATGTAGATTTCGTGCGGGTCCAAAATGAGAATAACCGAGCCGTCGCCCATGATGGTGGCTCCAGAAATCCCCTTCACATCTCCAAGGTATTCCCCAAGCGGCTTGATGACAATTTCCTGCCGCTCGTGCAGACGATCCACCACTATTCCCAGACGGCGCTGGTTGTCGTGAATGACCACCACGGAAAGCACTTCCGGCTGTTCAGCGGGTTGCGGTAGTCCCAGCAATTCCGCCATGCTGACAATGCCCAGCACCTCACCCCGCAGCGTCACGGCCTTGCGACCGTTCACATTGGTAAGCCGCGCAGCCTCTATCTTGGTGGTTTCAGATACCGCGTCCAGAGGAATAGCATAATTTTCACCAGCCACATGCACCATCAGAGCGTCAATGATGGCCAACGTCAGCGGCAAGGTCAGCGTGAAGCGTGTTCCCTTCCCCACCTCGGAAGTGATGGTGACACTGCCCTTCAAATTTTTAATATTGGTGCGCACCACGTCCATGCCCACGCCACGCCCGGAAATATCGGTAATAGTTTCGGCGGAGGAAAAACCGGGAGCGAAAATCAATTCCATCGCTTCGCGATCATCAAGGTTTTTAGCTTCTTCCGCAGTAATAATACCTTTGCGAATAGCCACTTCGCGCATTTTTTCCGGGTCAATTCCTTTTCCGTCGTCCTCAATTTCAATGGCGACAGAGTTGCCCCGGTGGTACGCACGCAACCACACCTTTCCCTTGGGTGGCTTGCCTGCGGCTATGCGCACGTCTTCGGCTTCCACTCCGTGGTCCATAGCGTTACGGATAAGGTGTACCAGCGGGTCGCCGATCACCTCTACCACGCTCTTATCCAGTTCAGTTTCCTCACCTTCCATAATCAGGTCCACTTCCTTTCCGCTCTTGCGGGAAAGGTCGCGCACCAAACGGGGAAACCGGGAAAACACGGAAGAAACGGGCACCATGCGCACCTTCATGATGGTGTCCTGCAAATCGTCGGAAATACGCGCCATGGCGTAGGTTGTCTCGGTCAGGGATTGCGCCACATCCGTTACATCCACATCCTGCCCGCTTTCAAGGTGCCGTGCCAGCATGGTATACCGGTTACGGTTGATAATCAGCTCGCCAATAAGGTTCATCAGGTGATCGAGCTTTTCGTGGTCCACACGAATGGTGGATGAGGACTTACCCTTATGGTCCGCTCCAGATGCAGGCGCTGCCGCCTGTGCCGGGGCAGAAGGTGCGGCGGGCTTGTTCACCGCTGGCTGTCCCGAAGGGTTGGGACGGGCTGCCGGTTTGGCTGCTGCCTGCCCTGCGGGTTTTGCCACAGGCTTTGCCGCCGGGCGGGGAGCCTGAGCGGCTGCCGGCTTTACCACTGCGGAAGAGGCCGGTTCTCCCGCCTTTTGCGCAGATTTTGTAGCAGCCTGCGCAGCAGGTGCCGCGGCTGCCGCCTTTGCGGACGCCGCGCCGGATTTTTCCGCCTTGGCACCAGTGCCTTGCGGCGCAGCCGATTGCGGAGCGTCAGCCGTTTTCGGGCCAGATGAGGCGGATGAAGCTTTGGCCCCCAGAGCGGACTCCGGTGATCCCACTGCGGTGGTACCATCTTCCATCCGCGTTTTACTCACGCCCATCTTTTCCAGATCATCCCCCACCATATCAAACAAAATGTCCACTTCCTGCGCCAGAATGGGCAGCATGAGGCTGAAATCCAAATCACTATTCCGCGCGTTATCCACCAGACCGGCGGTGCGCTCCGCGTGCACCTTCACAGGCTCAAAGCCCATGTACCCGCACGAATTCTGCGTTGTGGTAAGGCTGCGGTACAGCGCGTCCACATAGTCGCGCTGTGACGCGTCTTTTTCCAGTTCACGCATGGCGAGCGTAATGGCGGCTTTCTGCTGGGCGACGGTGGTAACAAAAAGCTCCACGTCATCCACATCCAATCCCTCAGGCGGAGTGATACCCGTTGCATTAGACGCGCCGGACGCCGCTGCCGCCTTGGGCTGTTCCCCTAGGCCGGACGCTACGGAGGACTCTGGCTGTCCTGTGGCTGCCGCCTCCGCACGACCACGCACAGGGGCTTCAATCACGCCGTCATTCACGGCACGCTGCAACACAGCCACAGCGTCTTTAATATCCAACGGCGTGACCATACCACTGGCGGGGTCAATATGCGTCACTAAATTATCAATAATATCAACAACAAACAGTAACAAATCAATAAGACCCTGCGAAATGGGGAGTTCGCCCTTCCGCGCTCTGTTCAGCAAAGTCTCCGCTTCGTGCGTGAGGCTATTTAATTCATTAAATCCAATAATTCCGCTATTGCCTTTGAGGTTATGGAAATATCGGAACAGGTCGTTGACCAGTTCTCCCTGCTCGTTGGGGTTCTTTTCAAGCTCCAGCAGCCCGCTGCTTAAGCTTTCCGTCATTTCCCGCGCTTCTTCTATAAAGTCACGCAAGTGCCCTTCCCCAAAGGCTGTCAGAGCGTAAGGAGTTCCTTCGGACAACGCGTCTTCCATATTTTCCAGCGATGTCACCTCGCCGTCGCCCGATCCGACGGCGGAAAGCGGATCAACCACGGGCATTACCGGAGCGGCTGGCGCGGCTGCCGGAGTGCTCGTAGTCCCCCCGCTGGCAAGCAACGCGTCCAGTGTTTCGGTAATAGGCTCAATAGCAACGTCACCTTCGGTACCCTGTGTTTCCAGATTATCAATCATCTGGCGCAGGGCGTCTGTGGCTGACAGGATCACATCCATAATTTCCGCGTTGACGCTCATGTCGCCTTTACGCAACTCATCCATAATGTTCTCCGCCTTGTGCGCGAGAACATTAATCCGGTTCAGCCCCAGAAATCCCGATGCTCCCTTGAGAGAGTGCATGGGACGAAATATTTCATTCAGCAGCGCGATATTGTCGGGTTCCTTCTCCAGTTCCAGAAGGTTCGGCTCAATAGTTTCGAGGTGTTCTTTCGCCTCGACAATAAAATCGGAAAATATTTCGGGATCCATGAAATCTTGACTCATATCGCACCTTCGGAGAGGCAGGACTCTCTTCCCATTCGAACGTTGATACAGCGAGCGGCAGGTATGCGGAACCGCAAGTCCGCGCCTGTCAGTGAATTCAATGTGCCTTCATGGTATATCGGCATATTATCAAAAATACTTACCCCAGCAGCATTCGTATATTCTTCACCATCTTTTCTGGTTGCGCAGGCTTAACCATATACAGGTTGGCCCCCAGACTCATTCCCATCTGAATATCCTTTTCCTGGCCTTCCGTGGAAAGCATGACGATGGGAAGATCTCTGTACATTTCCTGCTCACGCACGCTTTTGATGAATGTAAAGCCATCCATGCGCGGCATGTTCACATCGGAAATGATAAGGTCTATACGCTCAGAGGAATAGAGCTTTTCCAAACCATCCAGCCCATCTTCCGCTGTTGTCACGCGAAACCCTTCGTTCTTCATAATGAAGGCCACAAGGTTGCGGACAGTTTTTGAATCATCAACAATCAGGATGTGCTTGCTCATTCCGGCCTCCTAAACCTGAAGAACGCTGTCCACTATATGATCAACTGAAACAATACTAATCAACTTCTCTCCAGACTTCATAAGCCCGGACACAAATTCCACACTACATCCCAGATTGGATTCCAACGCCCAATCAATGGAGCTTTGCGGCACGCGGTACATGGTGTGTACCGATTCGATCATCATCCCCAACTGCAAGCCATGGCGGCGGCAGACAATAATAAATTTATCCTCAGCATCGCCATGCTGCTCTATACCCAGCAACTCCCGCAGGCGGACGAGGGGGGTTACCCTGCCCCGTAAATTGATAATTCCCGCGATGAAAGAAGGCGCAGCGGGCAACCGGGTCGGTTGCTGAAACCGAATAACTTCCTGCACGGTCATAATGGGCAAACAAAATTCCTGTTCTCCCATAAAGAAACTAACCATCTGTAATTCTGGGGCAAGCCGCAATTGGTCCGCAAGGTCCGGTTCCCGCTCAATGGCAGGATGTGAACCGGACACAGGCTGCCCCGCATCCGCCGGAATATCGGCAGCACCCGTCGCAGGGGCGCTTTGTTCTGCCTGTGTTCCCGATTCTTCCCTCGGTGGTACCGGCATTGCAATATCTGGTTCCGGTTCTGAACGGGAAAGCGCTTCCGCCTGCGCCGGAGCTTCAAGACCCAATTTTTTTAGAGCAGCCGTCTGGTCCAACCCCAGATACTTCTGCATGAAGGCCAGTTCAGCCGGAGTGAAGTGGCCTTTCTCCGCGTCCGGGCCAACCGTAAATTCCTGATCTTTAAAATATTCTTCTGGAGTCTTCATCATAGCAGCGCCACAACCTCCTTTGCGAGGCCCGCGTATCCCTTTGCCCCACGGCATTCCGCGTCTACGTCATATACTACCTTGCCCAAGGCGCTGGCATCACGAAACCGGGTATCCACCCCGATCACGGTGGCAAACATATTTTCTCCCATTTTGCCTTCCAGCAAGGCGAGCACCCGGCGGCAGGCACCTGCGCGTTTATCGTACATGGTGGGCAACGCGCGGTATCGCACGGGAACGGGCAGCACCTTATTCAGTAACCTGATGCTATCAAACAACAACTTCAGCCCGTGCAGTGCCAAAAAATCCGTCTGGATGGGAATAATCAACAGGTCGCACGCGACAAGCGCGTTTACCTGAAGCAATCCCAAATGTGGCGGACAATCTAAAATAATATAGTCATACTCCTGCCGCACGAGGGAAAGCGCCGAGTTAAGAATGCCGCCTTTCCCCGCTCTATCGCGCAGATCGCCCTCCAGTTCGGAAAGCCGGATGGACGCGGGGGCCATATCAAACGTCTGTCCTTCCTGCCGGAAACGGATATTTTGCCAAACGGCAGGCCAGTCCTCTTCCGGACTAACAAACAAATCGTGTACGGTGTGCTCAATGTTGTCTGGATAAAACCGCAAATGGACTGAGGCACAGGCGTGCGGGTCGAGATCCATCACCAGAACCCGCTTATCCATCCGGGACAGCGCAGCCGCCAGCGTCAGCGCCGTAGTGGTCTTTCCCACTCCCCCTTTTTGGTTGGCTACCGCCAGCACAGCCCCGCTCATAGGACTTCTCCGTAATGCGAATGCCCCACAACGTTCCCCTTATTCCAGTTTCCGGTAGACAATGGCTCCCTTGTGATGCTCCGGCTTAAATGCGCGCGTAATGTTATGCAGCGATTCGGAATGCCCGATAAGCAGAGAACCTCCGGGGAGCAAGTTGTCGTAAAACGATCCGATAACCTGCTTTTTCATTTCGTCATTGAAGTAGATGATCACGTTGCGACAGAATACGATGTGCGAGCGTTCCACCCGCTTGAGTTGCATACGGTCGCTTAAGTTTATCTGTCCAAAGGTGACCAGACGCTTCACTTCCGGGTTAACCTTGTACTGTGCGTCATGCTGAGTAAAGTGACGGGCCACAATTTCTTTTGGGGTGGTGCGCAAAGCATACTCCGAATAAATTCCCCTGCGCGCGGCAGCGAGAACGGCTTCGGAAAGATCGTTCGCCACAATTTTGATATCCCACGATGCCATCTCAGACTTAAGGACATCGGAGAGAATCATGGCAATGGTGTATGGCTCTTCCCCGGTGGAACACCCCGCAGACCAAATACGCAGACGCTTCTGCCTGCTGCTGCGCAACGTATCAAGCAGCGGAGGCAACACGTTTTCCTCAAATACCTTAAGTTGCGGCGGGTTCCGATAGAAACTCGTCTCATTGGTGGTTACCACCTCAAAAAGACGGTTCAGTTCCAAACGCCGGTTGGCGTCATAGCGCAGGAAATAGTAATACTCGCCAAAAGTCTTTAAATTTAAATCCTTAAGCCTGTTGGCGAGTCTGTTCTCTATAAGATATTTTCGATTGTCCGCGATGTAGATACCACACTGCTCGTAGATAAAATCGCGCAGTTGGCGAAACTCTTCATCGGTAACCTTGTGATCTTTGTTCAGCGTAACCGTTTTCGAAAACAGGGAGGACATCTAGGCGCCCTCCCTCTCGTCTGCGCGCATGCTGGAAACCGCCTCTCGCGCCACTTGCTGCACGTCCGGGTCATCACTATCCACCAGAGGCAGCAGGGCGCGCAAAGCATCTCTGCCGCCGATTCCCCCCAGTGCCTCCACCGCTTTCAAGCGGACAAGCGTACTTTCCGCGTGCAGCAGGGGAACCAGATGTTCCACGCCGCCTCGGTCACGCCGCCTCCCCAGCGCCTCCACGGCGCGCACCACCACCCAATCGTCCGGGTCGTGGAGAACCTGAATGAGGTACGGGATCACATCCACGCAGTCGAAACTGCCGATGAGTTCCACCAACGCAAGGCGCACATCGCGGTTTTCATCATGCAGCCTCGGCATAACCAGCGCGAGCCTGTCTTCGGAATCCGTACAGTCGCTGATGAGCGCTTCAATGGCAATTTTGCGAATGTCCGGCACCTCATCTTCCAATGCGGCGGACAGTTCGTTTATATTTTCTTCCACACTCAGCTTACCCAGCGCATAGACAGCCATCATCCGGCGTATAGGGTCGGGGCTGTGCAAAAACTCGCGAAACCGTCCGGTCATGGAGTTGTCTTCCGATGCGATGCACGCTTCCAGCGCGGCTTCCTTCACATCGTCATACGGGTGGTCGAGCATGGAGAATATCTGCTCTCCGCACTCTAGCGATTTCATACGACCAAGGTAGTGCAGCGCGGCTTTAAGCACATCGCCGTCGCTATGGCGGGCCAGCACGTCCCGGAAAAAGTTCAGCGCACTTTCATCCGCCACAAGGGAAAGCACGTGGAGCACCGCCCGCTGCTCATCGCGGCTTTTATCCCAGAAAACCTCCATGAGCAGATGTTCCGCACCCGCATCGTGCATGCGGGAAACCGCCTCCACCGCAATCCGAACGGGGTATTCCTCGCCCGTCCGAATGACGTCTTCTACCGCCTCGTTAAAACCGATAGCCGCAATACTTTCCACCACGGCCAGCAGGCGTTCATGGTCCCTGTCCGGTGTCAGAGACGAGGCAAGCTGGATAAGGGCGGCGGACGCGTCCGCGCCTCCCACATATCCCAGCCCCAGCACGGCAGCGTCCTGAATGGTTACGTCTTCGTCCTCAAGCGCGGCAAGCAAATACCGGCGGAACCGGTCTTGCCCACCATCAGCCAACAGACTAAGCGATTTGCCGCCCAGCAAGGTCACAATGGATTTAACTATCTTGTTGCGTAACGGTCCCGGAGACGAATCCAGCCGTGGCATGAGCAAATTAACAGCTTTGACGTTGCCCATTTCTCCCAACGCTTCCACGATCATGGAGCAGACAAGGTCGGAGCTGGTATCCAGTGCGCGCGCTAATGCCTTAACCGAGGAGTCCGCCCCGATTTTAGCAAGCGCCTCAATGACGGAAAACTGAACCCATTCCTCGTCCTGCATGGCTTTGTTCAGGCAGTCAGCAGCTTCCGGGAAGCCCAATTCGCCGAGGCTTACCGCAGCCTGATACCGCACGTTCACCTCTGAATCGTCCAGCAGGGCACCGCAAAGCGGTTCCACAGCCAAACTGTTTCCACAGGTGCCTAAAACGTCCGCCATAAAAATACGGATATCCGCATCGTCATCGTGAAGCAGGCTCACTAGTGTTGGCAAATCGCCCGCGCCTACTTCGCGCAAAATATCCATGGAGATGTTGCGAATGGGTGCGTCGTCTGACCGCAATAGCGGAACAACAGCCCGCACTACCCCGGCTCCGCCAATTTGGCGCAACGCTCTATCCGCCGCTTCCTGCACGCCAAGATTGGCGCTCTGAATGTGTTCGGCAAGAAGCGGGATAGCCTCTACCAACCCCATTAGGCCTGCGGAGAACGCCGCTTCACGAATCTGCGCCGATTCACCGCTCCGAAGCTGAGTAAGAATTTCCGTGTGCTCGGACATGGTCCCATCCTTGCTGCCCGTTCGTTGACAATCCCCAAAAACCGGACCCCCGGTTACTTGTAAATTCCAGCCATTATGGCTTCCGCCATGTCTTCTATATCATGCACCTCGTCCGCTAACCCGGCTTCCACAACCGCTTTGGGCATGCCGTATACGACACAGCTCGCATCATTCTGTGCCAGCACCCGGCCACCCTTCTGTTTCAGCACGCGCATGCCTTCCGCACCGTCGCTGCCCATGCCTGTCAGAATAACGCCCAGCGCTTTACGCCCCATAGCCATGCCCACTGATTCCATAAGCACGTTGGCTGACGGCTTGTACAACGCCTCCGCGGGATCTGGCGTAACAACCACTTCCATACGTCCGCCGCGCAGTTCCAGCCGAATATGCTTGCCTCCCGGTGCCACATAGGCCACGCCGGGCATGGCCTTGTCTCCCGGTTCAGCTTCTTTCACCTTTATTTTGCATACGCCGTCCAAACGCTTGGCAAACGGGCCGGTAAACGCGGCGGGCATGTGCTGGGCGATAAGGATAGCAGCGGGAAAGTCGCCCGGCAGTTGCGACAGCACCTTCTGCACCGCCGGAGGGCCGCCGGTGGAAACTCCTATCGCCACAACATCCCGAACCGGCCTGCCTGTACGCGAGACAACGGCCCGTGGGGGAACAGAGGCCCCCATGCCCGGTATCGCACCGCCCAGCGGGGTACGCGCGCTACGGGAAATAGGACGGGGCGGACGCAACCGCCTGCGGGAAATTTGCTTAACTTTTTCCTGAAGCTCTTCTTCAATGCGCACAATGTCTAACGACACCTTGGAGAGCTGTTTAGGAATAAAATCCACCGCACCCAGTTCCATGGCCTTAAGGGTGGCTTCAGCCCCCTCTGTGGTAAGGGAACTGACCATTAATACCGGACGGGGCATTTCCATCATGATGTGCCGCAAGGCGGTAAGCCCGTCCATACGCGGCATTTCTATATCTAACGTCACCACATTAGGGTCATGCTTACGAATCAGGTCCAGCCCCTCCTGCCCATCACGGGCGGTGGCTACCACCCGGATTTCCGGGTCCTTTTCGAGCATAGTACTCAACGCTTTACGCATGAAAGCGGAATCATCGACAACGACGACAGTTATCACCCGGCACTCCTTCACAATTACGACGCTCTCGGAATTCACCCCATGCACCAAGCGGGCAGCATATTCCGGGGACGCGTCCCCCCTTTTCTCCGCACCTAAGCAGTGTTCCGCCACTGTGTGCAATCAGTCCGGCATCGTAGAGAAATACGCGCTTTATGCAATAGTAAAAAAAACGAAATAGTTTGGCAACGCGCGAAAAAAGGCTTGCAATCATTTCCCAGCTACGCTAGCTATCTCCTCCGCACGGGATGTGGCTCAGTTTGGTAGAGCGCTGCGTTCGGGACGCAGAGACCGCGCGTTCAAATCGCGCCATCCCGACCATAAAAATCAAGAGCTTGTGGAGAAAATCCATAGGCTCTTATTTTTTTGAAGCCAAAACTGACCGCTGCATAAAAAGATCCGCACATTGCCACAACATGCCTTTCTGCGACTTCACGGAAAGAAAAATACTCCCCGCAGTATTTCTCCGCTAATCTATTTCATTACGGTTTACTATCTTTTTCAAACCGGCTGCGGCCCTCCGGCACGCTCACCCCCCCCAATATTGAAGGGCAAGCAGGTAAAATCCAGCGACGGCAAGATAGGGGGCAAAGGGAAAATCATCATTCCACAAACGTGTTCGCAACCGCGCCGCATTTCCCGATATGCCAGACCACTGGTGGAGACGCTCGCGGCCCACGCTCCGGGCCGCCCCACGCGCCATCATTCTGCCGGATACCCGGCAGATAACCAACAAACAGGCACCTAACGCGGCCCCGAACGCCGTGGCTGGTAAAATTTGCCACCCGCCCCATGCTCCAATCGCCGCCAGCAGTTTGCAATCGCCTTGCCCCATGCCCTCCCTGCCTGTAGCCATGCGAAACATGGCGCTGAATACACAAGGAACCATGTACCCGGCGACCAGCCCCAAAACGGCATCTTCGACGAGGACAGGACCACCGCTGATGCTGACCACAATCCCGGCTGCCGCCAGAGGAACAGACAGCATATCCGGCACGAGGCGATACCGTAAATCCGCCGCACTGACGCAAAGCAGAACCCACCCCAGCGGCAGCAACAGCGCCTCACTCCCGTAAAGCGGCACACAGGCGGCAAGCACGCCGCTGCCCACGGCGCAGCCCCACGGCAATGCGTGCCAACGTCGCAGTGCAGACCATTTGATCACATATTGTACCTTGGAAAAAAAAGACGATCGCGTGCCCCCCGGTGAAATTGAAACACCCACGCCCGGCGAACCCGACGAACCCGACGAACCCGGCACACCTACCCCATCCGCCACTCCCGGCATTCCTGAATGTCCAGAGGGAGTTCCCCCGCCTTCCCGCCTAAGCTCATCGCAGGTGACCGCCCCAAATAAAAGAGCAGCGCTCCTGTCTGCCAGACTCCCCACGCCGATCAGCCGGAGTATGCGTCCTGTGAAAAAGCCCCCCAAGGCGGCAAGTCCCACTACCAGCCATTCTCGCCATTCGAGGGCTGTCTCAGATGCCAAAGCGGCATGCGCATCCCACACGGCAGATTCCCCTTTTCAGACGCTTAAAACCCGGATTCCCGTAAAAAAACCGCCAGAACATATCGTGCAGTCCGCGTAGCGAAGCTCTGCCGTTCCGCATCAATGACCACGGAACCGCGAAGCACCCGCCCCTGCTCGCCAGTTTCCACGTTCCGCGCTCCGGGGAGCGAACGGAGCACCATGCGATACACCGCCTGTTCCGGTACCCACACGCCACCCTCAAGGCCAAATTCCCCAGCCACAGCCGACGAAGCCCGCATGGCGGCAATAGCTCCACCATTGGGAGAAGCCAGTTCAGGCGCGGCGGCGAGATGGCGGCTGGCGGTATGCGCAACATGCTCCACCACAAGTTCCACCGAAGGCGCATCGGGATCTTCGGGAATAAACCGCGCGTTGGCTCCGGCAGAAAGCCGATGCAAATCACGCTCGTCCACATAGGCTATGGCATGCATTTCCGCATCATTCGTCACCGTTCCCAGCCACTCTCCCGCCGCAACCCATTCGCCCTCTTCCAGCGGCTCGGCTATGTCCACCACGCTGCCCGCGAACGGAGCGACCACACGCATCTGAAGCTGCTGCCGTTCCAACAGGGCAAGCCGTCGCATGGCTGCCTGCCGTTCCTGTTGCGCCACGGGTACATCCGCTGCGGTTTCCCGCCGCATAAAAAGAAAAGATATGCGCCATTGCAACAACTCTAACCTACTACGTAATCTGGATATCTCCTGCTCCAACTCTGGAGAACGCAGAAGGAAAAGGGAGGCACCCCGCGCAACGGTGTCCCCCACAGCAACGGGCATTGCCACAAGCTGCGCTCCCACCGGAGCGACGAGCCGCACATGCTGCCCGGCCTGAAGAAGAGCCGGTGCTGAAACCTCTCCATGCCATGGGACAAGCGCCACACCGCACAACATACCCAGAAGACACAATGTGACCATGCCGCGTGTTTTTAAGGCAGAACCACGCATGCGCAGCAACCATTCCTTTATTTCTCGAACCACCGGCACCATGACGAACACTCCCACTTCCACAAAAAATAAAAATATTCCCAGTAGTTTGAAAAACATATGGTAAACGACAAGAGCTATCCCCGTGAACAAGAAGAAGCGGTAAATCCATGTGCAAAACGCGTAAACCACAAGCACCCGCTCTCGCCACGGCTCAAATATTTCCGGCTTCTCATCCCCAAAACCGAAAAGACATTCCCGTAACCGCCAACGGGCAAGGGCGAAGGCTCTGGTTTGCAAATTGGGCACCGCAAGCGCGTCGGAAAGCAAAAAGTAGCCGTCAAAACGCATGAGCGGACTCAAATTTACGGCAACTGTCATAATCCACGTGGTTGTCGCCAGAATAAATACCGCGCTGCGAAGAGGACCGTCCGGTAAGAAATTCCAGAGCAGGGTCGCCCACGCCGCCACGCACAGCTCCGCCAGCATGCCCGCCGCGCACACGTGCAGCCGGTGCCGTCTGCACCGCAAACGCCATACGCTGGAGGTGTCCGTATAGAGCAAGGGCACCAAAACCATGAAGGCTACCCCCATGCCGGGAATAGGGCATCCGTAACGGCGGGCGGTGTACGCGTGCCCCAACTCGTGAATAATCTTCACCCCCGCCATGGTCACTGCGGCTAACGCGGCCCCCTCCAAAGAAAAAAAATGAAGAAAGGTGCTACGAAACGCATCCCACTGCCGAGTGACCAGATATCCTCCCAGCGTAGCGGAAGCCATGGTGAGCCACACGAAAAGACGGGTGAAAAAGAGCCGCTCCACCACAGGGAGTGTGCGGAGCAAAAACGCGTCGGGATTCACCAGCGGGATGCGAAAAAACAGATAATTGCGCAACAGGAACTTGCCTACGGTCTGCTCCGTTCGTCCCCGGACCTCCCGCATGAACCGGGCGACGGCTCCGGCGTCGCGGACAAGGCTATTCCGTTCAAGGAACCTGCCAAATTCCACGACCTGTTCCGCCGTGGCGTGCAGCGTTGTTCCCGTGCTGATGTCAGCCGCTATCCGTTCCGGGTGCCGCAGATGCCAGCGGGAAACCATTTCAGCTTCCAGCCAACCAATCTGAAAATACGTATCACGACCCGGATCTTCCAAAACCCACACCGGAGAACCATTTGCCCCATTCGGCCCCCGGTGCAGTTGTAATTCCTCGCGCAGGGGGGCCATTACGGCGGAAGCACTCATATTCCCAGCCACAACCGCAGGGAAGTGAGCGGCCTGCGGAAAAGATACACGCCTAACACCGTCCGTTCCCCATACAATTTAGCGGTGCCTTTTCGTCCTATGCGGAGAGGACTAGTCCCCTCCTCTTCAAAAAATTCGGCCCGCGCCCTGTATGCCAAGGTGCCATCCGCCACAGGCACGGCTCTGTAGCCGAGCCGGCGAAGGGTGGCATCTACCGGAACGTCCGGTTCGGCATTCATAAAAAGCCGTACATCGGCACCGGGCTGAAGCGCTATGGCGTCCGCCAACGCAATATGCATTTCCAACTCCACATCAGCGGGGTCAGCAATGCTTAAAATCCGCTCACCAAGCGCTACAGGCCGCCCTGTCCATTCCTGTGGATCGTCAAACACCGCGACTCCGGGGCGGTCCGCGTGGATAGCCGTCCGCGCCAGCATGCTCTCCAGATAGGCCACATCGCCTGCGGCTTGCTCCCGTTGGCCCGTCAGGACACCAAGCGCGGCTTTGCTGCGTTCATCAAACAGCGCCTGCTGCTGCCCCTGCCGTAGTTCCGCGTCTGCCACGGCAAGTGTCTGGCGGGCAAATTCCAGTTTGCCTTCCAATTCCCGCGCATCCAGCCGGACTAACAAGTCGCCTTGTTGCACCCGCTGGTTCGGAGCCACGACAAACCGGGCAGGGCGGATTGTCGTGCGGGAAGATGCCCGGCGCAGAGAGCAGGAAATGACCATATTTGGCGCCACTGTGCGCAGTGTGGTGGCGGAAGGAAATCCTATCACTACCCCGTTGCTGCTGCGGCCCGGCGATCCCGGTTTCATCGCCGCTGTGCTGGCACCCGGCATGCGGGCCGTTTCCATACCCACCTCAGCGGTGACTAGTAACGCCGGGCTTGTGAGCGCCGGGGACTGGGTGGATGTGATTCTCAGCGTGGAGCGAGATGAAGCCGCTATGCTGTCCACGCAGGTGGAAGGCGCGTCCATGTATAACTATCTGGCTGCACAGACCATTTTACGTCAGGTGCGAGTGCTCGCGCTTAATAGCAGCACGGAAAGCATCGTTCCGGCGTATGTGGAACCGCAGGCCAAGTCGGAACAGGCAGGAAATAAGGGAAACACGTCCCGCCGGATGGTGTTTGAAACCATTACGCTGGAAGTGTCGCCGGAAGATGCCGAACTGCTGGCTGTCGGCCGGGAAGCCGGTTCGCTACAGGTGGCTTTGCGAAGCATGAAAGAGCCTTCCGCCATGCCGCAGGAGGGGAAAGTGGTAACCCGGCTACAGGATATTACCGGTATTTTTGGTGTCAAAGCTTCACGGACGGAAAAGGTGGTGCAGACCTTTCATGGCATGAAGGCTGGCGCTGTCCGGTTTTAACGTCCGTCCTTTCGGTGCCGGTAAGTCCGGGCCTCCTAACATCTTCTGAACGAACGAGTGATCAATGTATATGCTGGATATTTCACGGGCGGTTTTCCCCCTCGCGCAGTTCACGCCAACCAATGGAGGTGCTGTCAACAAAATCACCCGGTTCAATATTCTTCAGGGCAACAAGCAGATACGCGGGGGCGGGTTTGGACACACTTTCCTCAACCACCACCTTAACCGGCTCCTGCGGACGCATCAGCGCTCGTGCCACAAGG
The DNA here is from genome assembly GCA_023460395.1 of Pseudomonadota bacterium. Lineage (GTDB taxonomy): Bacteria > Desulfobacterota > Desulfovibrionia > Desulfovibrionales > Desulfovibrionaceae > Halodesulfovibrio. The sequence goes on from JAEWQB010000026.1 coordinate 17,374, forward strand.
GCAGAACCACCCGCCAGTGACAGCGCGAAAACAAGCAGCAGGATGGATGAAGGTTTCAATTTCATAACGGCATTATCCTTTTTCAAAAAACATCTGATCATGACCACGCATGCAGCACCGTGAAAGCAAACCCCGCCGCTAACGCGGGTCCGTAGGGCATTCCCCTGTCACGCGCTCCCACATCGCCCACGGGAACCACGTCCACGTCCAAGTCCCATCGCCGGGAAATTGTTGTGAGGAAAAACGCTCCCAGCATTTCCAGTCTGCGCAGTAACGGGAGTTGCAGCACCAGCAGCCCCCCAACCAGCGATGCGGCGATGAGAAACGTGCCAGCCTCTTTCCCGGCCCAGAGGCAAGCGACGGCAGCCAGTTTCACATCCCCCGCTCCCACAAGTCGACGGCTGAAAAGCACATACCCCACGCACAGCACAGCCACCGCCGCACCCACGCCTTCCGGGAGTTCCGCTACCCGAAGAATCGCTCCCCCGTGCCGAACCCCTTCAATGCCCAAAAAAACGCACCAAACGGTCAGCAAAAACAGGGTGAGCCTGTTGGGGATACGGCGACACGCCATATCCCATACGGCGGCAGCGAGAACGAGGGCTACCGCCACTGCGGCGGCTCCGGGGTTAAGGGCTATCATTTAGATTCTCCCAACTGCGCGATGGCATCTGCCGCCATGCGTGGTCCTATCTGTTGATGTCCGTTCCGGCATCGGTGATATCAGTGGCTATATCCTCAAACTTTTTCCGCAGGGCAGAAATGAACGCTCCGTCGCTGCTAAAAAGATAGCCCACCGCAGCAGCCATAGCCGCAGCCAGAATGCCGTATTCAATGGCGGTAACACCGCTTTCGTCACGCAGGAACGCGGTAATTCCAGATTTAGAAAACATCCCTATCTCCTCTCCGTCTAAATTGTTTCGTCTATCGTTCAGGCCAGCCAAGCGGCGTGGAATTACGCCGCCTGTCGCAATTGCTCATCAAGGTATTCCAGCAATAGCTGTGTGAGATTTACATACCAAAACTGCCCAGCCAGCGAGAGCGTGCAGTGCCGGCCGGTACATTCACACAGTCCAGCCCGCTGCCACTGGGAAAGTAAGGGGAGCAGCATTCCGCGCAGACTTTTTCCGCCGTTGCTATCCCCCAGTGGCTGTTCTTCGCAAAGTGAGTCTATTCGCTGCCAATCAAGCACCCCCTGCTCCAGCCCACTTACCAGCGCCTTATCCAGCCGAAACCGGGGGGCTGGCTCCATGAGCATGGCTAGCGGCTTTTGCCCCGCAGTTACCTGCGCGAGCCATGCGGCGTAATCACGGGAATTGTACGTCATATGTCCATGCAGACTGCCCCCGGCCCCCGGTCCGAAGGCCAGACAGTCCACGCCTGTCTTTGTGTACAGATTATAGAGATTGCGTTCTCGCGGAGTCCTCCCCCAATGACTGATAGAAAGACGGCGAAACAACGAATCTTCAAAAAATTCAGACGACATAGCGAACATGCGACTCTGCATGGCAACGTCTGCAGCCGGGGCGATGCGACCATTCGCTATGGCGGTGGCTAACGGGGAAGCGGTATGGACGCCGAGCTGATAGCAATCCAGCCCGTCCAAATCGAGCGAGCGGGCCACACGCAGATCGTCCTCCCACACCGCCATAGTTTGGTTGGGCATGCCGTAGATAAGATCCACGACCACCGCAGCCTGATTGTAGGTTTGCAACAAGTGGATATTTTTCAGTAATGTCTCTTGGTCGGCCCGCCTTCCCATAGCTCGGCGCACATCCGTATTAAAACTCTGCACACCCAGTGAAAAACGGTTTACTCCGTGCGCAAGGGCCGCCTCGATACGCGGCGCGGTCAGATCGGCGACACGTCCTTCCAATGTGATTTCGCAATCGTTTGCCAGAGGCAGATACGTAGCCGCCGCACGCAAGACCCGCGCGAGGTCTTCCGGCTCAAGCGCAGTGGGTGTGCCTCCCCCTAGATACAGTGCGTGTACAGGTGCCCCGTTCTGCGCTTCGCGGTCACTCCAGAGTTGTAATTCCCGAATCAGCGCTTCCGTGTATTCGGCTCCCGCTTCCCGGCGATATTTATTCTGGTAAAAACTGCAATACAGGCAGTGAATTTCACAAAAAGGCACATGGATGTAGGCCAGACGCGGTCCCATCGCGGGCTTACGGCTAAGTGACTCCAAAAGCGATGCCCGCCGTTCTCCCGCCACAGGAAGCCCCCCCATACCGGGGTGCACCGTCAACTTGCCTTCAAACGCGTCCGCAAGCGGGTTTCCCCCTTCGCGGGCAAAAAAACGGTTTGAATCGCCGAAATCTCTCTTATGCGGCATCAAAAAACGCCCTCCCATCGGCAGCCTATGGTGAGGATGTCCATGGGCTTGGGCAGGCTGTGCGGCATTTCCGTGAGGCGCGGCGTCTGAACCCTGTCCCGCAGGACCTTCCGGGTGTTCCAACAAAGCATGAGCACCTGCGAGGTGAGCGTGAGGCATTGCCGAATCGGTAGGCATGGGCAGATCGGCTTCTGTCGCGGGAGATGAGCAGGAAGAGAGTATCGGTTTCATGACTAGGCCGCCTCAGTTGCGGCAAGAATATTTTGTTTTGTGGTTCCTCATAAAGTTTGTACAAACAAACTATCGACGGTGATAACGAACTTGAAAATCACTGTCAATTAGGGGAGGCAAAAAAAGTTTATTCATACAAACTTTTTATATAAAATAATATATTTAAGTATGTTATGCTTTTAGTTCACCAAAGTTTGGGAATGTTAGAAAATACTAAACTTTGTTCATTTGGGGTTGAATTTGAATCAAAAGCCTGTAAATATACGCTACACTATTCATTTGGAAAATGCGTAACCAGCATCCTACACCTCTCACGTTCTTACCTTCAGGAAGGGACAATGCCACTCTCCACTGATGCAAAACGCGCCCAGTTGACACCTGTTCTAGAAAATTATCTTGAAGTGATTTTTCGCTTAGAAGCACGCGATGGTGCTGCCAGAGCCAGTACTATTGCGGAAATGGCTCAGGTTTCCCGGTCCACAGTGACCGGAGCGCTGAAAACGCTCAAAGGACTTGAGCTTGTAGAATATTCTCCATATAGCCTCATATATCTTACCGAAGAGGGGCGCGATATAGGACGAAAAATCGCACACTGCCATTTCGTCTTTCAGGCATTTCTGGAAAAAGTCCTTCTCTTAGACACAGAAACGTCGGATACAACAGCCTGTGCGCTTGAACATGTAGTCCCTGAACAGGTTATTTTGCGGTTGGGCGAATTTGTTCTTTTTCTGAAAAGCCGACCCGATATGTGGGACAATTGGCATGAGACGTTTAAACATGAAAATATTTTCTCGGTAACCCACACAGCTTCCACCATAGCCGAGATTCTCAAAGCAAAACGAACACGCGCATAGCTTTCGCTCCCCCACCCGTTTTTTCATAACCGCAAGGCCCCCCGCGGGAACAGCCCTGTGCCCCGGCACTGCCGCGCTCGCCCCTGCGCTACGCCCCACTCTCCCGTCCCACTTTCCCCTTTTTGTCCCCCCACAGAGGGCATTTTTTCGCTGCCCACGCGGCTGAAAGCGGCTCTACCCGCCATTCCTCCACGCTCCCCATAGCTTTGACAGGCCGCCACGTACGCGGGAATTCCCCGATTGAGGTGTCCTGCCCTAAATATTTCTCTCTGAAAAGAATCAATCAGCACAGCATAATATATGAAAATAAATAAAATATACCTCAAGACACATTAAGTCTTTCGATATTGATACCGATACTGTGCTGTAAGAGAGGAATGCTTCTGGTCAGAAAATGCGCGTCATGGTGACCAGTATTGCCCAAGTACGAACCTATGACCGATTCAAGGAGGAATGGTCATGAGTCTTGTAATCAATCACAACATGATGGCTATGAACGCCGCACGAAATCTTGGCGCATCGTATGGAAACCTTTCCACATCGGTTCGTCGTCTTTCGTCCGGCCTGCGTGTTGGAACCGCAGCGGATGATGCCGCTGGTCTGGCTATTCGCGAACTTATGCGTGCCGATATCGCCGCACTGAATCAGGGCGTGCGTAACGCCAACGACGCCATTTCGATGATTCAGACGGCAGACGGCGCACTTGGCGTTATTGACGAAAAGCTCATCCGCATGAAGGAACTGGCGGAACAGGCAGCCACGGGTACCTATAACTCCGACCAGCGCATGATGATCGACTCCGAATATCAGGCCATGGCTTCGGAAATCACCCGTATCGCCGATTCCACAGACTTCAACGGCGTGCACTTGCTGAACGGCAACCTGTCCAGCAACACGCACAACGGAAGCGGACTTACCTCCACTGGCAAAATGAAGGTGCACTTTGGGACCGCGAACGACAGCTCGGAAGACTACTACTACATCCAGATAGGCACCGCCACCGCGTCCGCGCTGGGCGTGGGCAACCAAGGCGATTCAAGCCGAGCCGGGTACACCATTTCCACACAATCCGCAGCGCAGAATTCCTTGGATGCGATTAACAACGCCATCATCTCCAAGGATAAAATCCGTGCGGCTCTTGGTGCATTGCAAAACCGTCTGGAAAACACCATTTCCAACCTGACTATTCAGGCAGAAAACCTGCAAGCCGCAGAGTCCCGCATCTCGGACGTGGACGTGTCCACCGAAATGACGGAATTCGTCCGCCAACAGATTCTCACGCAGTCCGCAGTCGCCATGCTTTCGCAGGCGAACAGCCTGCCCAGACTCGCTTTGAATTTGCTGGGGGCATAAGCGGGACATATTCCCGTAGCTGGCAGGCGATGATCTCGCTGCCCACCCCTAACCACAGGGGGATTCCACTTGGGAATGCGGCGTGGCGCACTGCTTCAAGGAACGATCTAGCAGCACCTCTCTACATACAAAAGGGCCGGGGAATATCCCCGGCCCTTTTCACAACTTCTGGGTATAACCTGCCGATAGTCAGGCGGCATCTACGCGGCGGAGGAAGAGTCTAAACAGCTTGCACCTCGCCCAGCAGGCGATATTGCACAATATCTTCCACAGCCAGCACGGGCATGGCATGTTTACGGGCCAGAGCCACAATTTCCGGCAACCGGGCCATGGAGCCGTCAGGATTTGTCACCTCGCACAAAACGCCGCAAGGGCTTAGTCCCGCAAGACGCATAAGATCTACCGTCGCTTCAGTGTGCCCGCGCCGGGTGAGCACTCCGCCCCGGCGCGCCCGTAAGGGAAATACATGCCCCGGACGCCGCAGGTCGGACGGACCGGCCCCGTTTGCCACCGCAGCCTGAATGGTGCGCAGCCTATCCGCTGCCGAAACGCCCGTAGTCACGCCCTCTGCGGCCTCTATACTAACGGTGAATGCGGTTTGATACGGACTTTCATTATGTTCCACCATCATGGACAGGCCAAGCTGGTGAACCTTTTCATCCGGGAGGCACAGGCAAACAATGCCGCTGCATTCCCGGATAAGCATGGCCATTTGCTCTTTAGTGAGCAGTTCGGCGGAAAAAATAAGGTCGCCCTCGTTCTCCCTGTTCTCGTCGTCCACCACAAGAACACCCTGTCCGTCACGCAAGGAAGCCAACGCGGTTTCAACACGCTGCAACGGAGAACCAAAGGAAGTGAGTAAAGACTGATTCATGGCAAAAGTTCCTCTATGATCACTGAGGTGTTACCTGAATCAGGGTGAGAAAAAAGACAGATGGCGGCACAGATGCCAAGGAGGGCGCGTGCAAAACACACCCGGCGGAATACTGGCTATCCTATCCTCTTTCATCCGGACTATAACCGTCGGCTCTGGTTTCGCACCAGATCTGCTGACCCCCGTCTCTTTTGACCTTCGCCAGAAACGGAGCGCTCGCGGGCTTTCCGAATTGCTCGGATTACCGCCGGTAGGGAATTGCACCCTGCCCTGAGAATACGTACCAAACGCTACTGCGTAGCCCAGAGACGTGTCAAGCGTCTCCTTTCAGAATATGCCCGCGCGGCGCGTTATCGCCCTATGATCTACGAATTATCAGGTGATTGTCCGATGGAGAGCGTGACAAAAGTTTCTTCACCGTTGACGGGAGACAACTTTGCCACCCGATTCCGGCCTGTCCGCTTCGCAAAATAGAGAGCCTTATCTGCCGCATCGATGAGGTTTTCCCCAAACGCCTCACGCCATGCGGAATCCGCTTCCGCCATGCCGACCGATATGGAAAGGCGCACGTCCGGTCGCAGAATATCGCCATTAATATCACGCACGACAAAGTCGTACCGCTCTATCCGCTGACGAATGTCCGCCGCCAACTCTTCCACCAACAGCGCGGAGGCCCCGTATAGGATAACGGCAAACTCTTCGCCACCGTACCGGCAGGGGAATATTTCCAACCCGTCACCGCCGTGCAAAGAAATAGATTTACGGATAAGTGTGGCAACAGTGATCAGCGCCTGATCTCCGATGCGATGACCAAACTCATCGTTGAACCGTTTGAACAGATCAATATCCAGCATCAACAGCGACAACGGTACGGAATTGTCCCGCCAGCCCGCCACACAACGCGCAAGCACCTCGTCGAAAGCACGTCGGTTATTCAGTCCTGTAAGCGGGTCCGTGCGGCTCAGGCGATCAAGGTTCGCTGCATCCTTTTCCATCAAATGCAGCACTTCCCGGAACGTGGACTGCAACATGGAGATAATCTCTTCCGCATCTTGTCCACTGGCGATGGCCTGCACGCTCCGTGCTTCCAGCGCCTTCACATCGCCTTGTCTCTCTTGTATCAACCGTTTAAATTCATTTGCCATTTGCACTGTTTCCCGCAGCGCAGCGCGAAGACGTTCTTCATGCGGGGCCACCAGAATTTCCCGCTCGCGCCGGAGGATGTCCTGATATTGCGCCTCACTGAAATCCCGTTTACGCAGCAGATCCAAAAGCACCCCCTGCAACTGGCATTGCTGTATCTCAGAAAGATAGGAATAGTCGCGCAACCCCCGCAGATAGAGCACAAGGGTTCGCCACTTGCCATCGCGCGGCACCCCTGCTTTGTCCAGTATATCGCAAACACGGTCATCAGAACTAAAATCGCACGGTTCCCTGTCGCATGGAGTATTGGATGTTGGCATACGGAATCCTTCTGCCGAGCTATAGAAGACAGAGCGAGGTCGCACTTTATGCTATTTGCCTCGACTATGCACAAAAAAAGGCGCCATGTCACCGTAGTTGTAACAAAATGCGCCGATGCCGTGCGTTGTTCTGCAAACCAAGTTTGTCTATATTTCATTCTCCGGCCAGATATCGCAATGCCTGACAGGTGAGTACCCTTCCGCGAAAGCGGATTCCGCATCCGCAAATTCCACCCGGTTCGTCACGGCAATACTCTGCACTCCGTCACATGAAGGACTAAAAAAGCGATAACTGCGCACATTCCCCACATACGGACCGGAAAACGCTCCTGCCCTATCCAAGGCCCGCCACATACCCACCCGCGCTTTCACAGCGGAGCGCTGCAACGCCTGAAAACGCCGGAGCAATGCCGGGGGCAGATCGTTTGAGGGGTACACCATCGCTGCCCCCATCCGCACCAACTGCTCATTAATATTTGTGCCGTCCTCAGCATACAGCACTGCGAGCACCCTGCCATATCGATCTATATTTTCCGTTTCAATCCGCAGGGGACGGTCCTCAATCAAATGACGAAGCGCCGTGTGGGCTTCTGTTGCATAAAATCCGGCAGGTGTCCCTTGCCGGGCTAATTCCGGGCTATCTATTCCGAGCAGACGCACGGTGCGCCCGTCGTGCAGCACAATGGTGTCACCATCTGAAACACGGCGCACGGAAACCTGTTCCCGTGTTTGCCGGAATGCGCGGCCCTGCGGCTGCGACTCCGGTGAATTTTGCCCAGCCCGTGCTTTTTTCTGCCGAACATGCTCCGGCCCTTCCGGCCCATGTCGTTCCCGGTACTCCGGCTCTCCCTGCCGCGCCGCGTAGTCGCTCCGCACATCTGACCGCATATCCGCGGACGGCATCCAAAACGAAAGACCATACGCGGCAAGCGCGACCAAAAAGAGAAAAATCTTTCGTCGTGAGGAAAAACGCCGGGCCATATTGTCTCCCCAAAAACACGAGAGAGGGCAGAAACTCACAAAAACAGTGCCTGAAAAACCACCGTGGACCACAAAAGAAGACGGGCGGCTCCCGTAAGAACCGCCCGTCTTGTCTTGCTAGCTTTCGTAGTACGAACGCAGCGTTTGGCTACGCACGGGATGGCGAAGCTTACGCAACGCCTTGGCTTCAATCTGTCGAATACGCTCTCGTGTGACGTTGAACAGTTTGCCCACTTCTTCAAGGGTGTGGTCCGACTTTTCACCAATACCGAACCGCTTGCGGAGCACCTGCTCTTCTCTGGGAGTCAGATCCGCCAGCACACTGGCGATTTGCTCGCTCAGTTTGGTGTTCACCACTTCTTCAGCGGGGGCAACCGCCTTTTTATCTTCGATAAAATCGCCAAGACTGGAATCTTCTTCATCCCCGATAGGCGTTTCAAGCGAGATGGGTTCCTTCGCGATTTTCAGAACCTTCTTCACCTTATCAAGGGGATAATCCATCCGCTCGGCAATTTCTTCTGGCGTGGGATCGCGTCCCAATTCCTGAACCAGATACCGGGAGGTGCGGATAAGTTTATTAATGGTTTCAATCATATGCACAGGGATACGGATAGTACGGGCCTGATCCGCGATAGCGCGGGTGATGGCCTGCCGAATCCACCATGTGGCGTAGGTGGAGAACTTGTACCCGCGCTGATATTCAAACTTATCCACGGCCTTCATGAGGCCGATGTTCCCTTCCTGAATCAGGTCAAGGAACTGAAGGCCGCGGTTGGTGTATTTTTTGGCAATGCTCACCACAAGGCGCAGGTTGGAACGGATAAGTTCCTGCTTGGCCCGCATAGCTGCGCTGTTGCCGCGTTTGATACGCCAAAGCACTTCTTCAAGGTCCATCACGTTGTGGCAACACTTTTCCTGAAGTCGCTTCAGAATTTCGATTTTCCCAACGATCATTTCCTTAAAGGAGAACAGTTCTTCCACAGTCAGTCCCAGTTCATCCGCAGCCAGCATGGGATTAATTTCCCGATTTTCCAGCTTGGCGAATAGATCCTGAATGTCTACCTGCGTCTTCCCCGTGGACAGGATGTAGGCGGAAAGGTCGCGCTGGCAGTTATGCATCTGCCGCACGTAGTCTTCCACCGTCTCAATAATCCGGTCGATAAGGGTTTTTTCCAATTTGATATCGCGGAGCCGGGTGACAATCTCTTCCTTGAAGGTGATGATCTCGGTCTGAATGCGGGTAACACGCTTATCCAGAGTGCAGCATTCGTCCAGCTTGGCGTATATTTTCCGGCGCTTGCGGTAGATGGACTTAATCTCGTCCAGCAGCTTAATTACCCGCTCACGCTGATTCATCTCGTCTTCGCTGGGGTCGTCTTCCTCTATGGTTTTCACCACATCTTTGAGCTTGATGCGGTTATCCTTAAGGTCGTCTCCCACGTGAACGAGCTCTTCCACCGCCACGGGCACTTCAACCAGAGCGTACAGTACGTCCTGCTCGCCCATTTCAATCTTTTTAGCGATGACCACTTCGCCATCACGATCCAGCAGGGGCACTGCCCCCATTTCACGCAGATACATGCGCACAGGGTCGGTGCTGCGGGTTGCGTAGTCGGCGGCGTCCTCATCCTCGGTCAGCTCAATGTCCACCTCACCGGTGTCCTCATCGGCTTCACTGGGTGTGACGGCAATGGCCTTGCCTTCCTTTTCCGTGTCAACAATAGCAATGTCCAGTTGGTCAAAGATGCCGATGATCTCTTCGATCTGCTCCGGCGTATTGACCTCTGCGGGCAGAGCCTTGTTGACCTCGTCAAAGGTCAGAAAGCCGCTGACTTTGCCCTTGGCTATCAGCGTCTTGATCTGCTGGATGTCCTTAATATTCCCCATTGGACCTCCCCAATGATTCGTTTAACACGCGAAGAAGCTCCATATCCGCATCCTGTTCGCCACCCTGTTTCATGTGCCGCATTGCGGCGATAAGGGATTGCCCTTGCTGTTGGCGGCGGTTTTTTTCGAGGAACGCGCAGACATCCGCAAGCTCTTCCTGTTCTTTTTCGGCGGGCACGCCGCTTTCCACAACGTGCCGTATCCAGAAATCTTTTTCCTCACCGGTCAAATGCATGGCCACGTCTTGCGGACCATGTTCCACTATGGCTTCCCACAGGCGCTCGGCCCATGGAGACTCTAGGAGTTCGCGTCCGCCATGTTCTTCCAGTACCGGCAGATGATGCGGGTACCGGACCAAAAATAACAGGACTGTTTCTTCCAGCGGCACAGCCAGCGAGGGAGGTGGGGACGGTGGTAAATTTCCCCTTCCCTTCCACGGACGGCGCGACCTGCCTCCGGCACCTTGCCCGGACTGACCGCCATATTCACGGTCCGGGTGCCATCCGGGACCACTCTCAACGCCATACCGGGCAGAGTTTGGCTTGGCGGAAAACGGGCCACCACCGTCCGCTTGTGGGAACGGCGCAGCTTGCCCGTTGTGTGGCCCACCATACGCTCCGCCCGCACTAGGAGCCTGCCCTCTGGCACCGGAGGAAACAGCGGGCTGACGGCTTGACTGACGACCGGGATACTGCTGCTGGCGAGGAGAACGTCGGCTGTCCGTCCGTACCACGCTGCCGCGCAGTTCCGCTTCATCCAGTCCCAAGCCTCCAGCCAAACGCGAAATATAAAAAGACCGCAACTCAGACTGAGCCAGCGAGTCTAAAAACCGCTTCACCCAATCAAGTATCTCGCGCGGTGCCAGCTGTGCAATGGCATCCACACAATACTCCAGACCATCCGGCGCAGAGTCCAGCAGGGCCGCGAAGGCTTCTGTGCCCTGCCCTTGCAGCAGGCTGTCCACATCCTCGCCATCGGGCATAAGCACCACGCGGCATTGCATGCCCCGGCCCAGAATCATCTCACAGCTTTTCAGAGCTGCCTTACGGCCTGCCGTGTCACCATCAAAAATAAGGTCTATGCTAGAGCAAAAACCGCCCAACCGGCTTACCTGATCCGGCGTCAGCGCGGTGCCGAGCACGCCGCAGGCGTTGTCATAGCCAAACTGGTGCAAGGTCAGCACATCCATGTACCCTTCCGTGAGCAGAGCGCGCTTATGGGCGGAAATGGCCCGCCGCGCCTGAAACAGCCCATAGAGATGCTCCCCCTTCCGGTAAATGGGAGTATCGCTGCTGTTGATATACTTGGCCTGCTCTTTCTCCGGGTCCGCCTCAATAATGCGACCGCCGAAGGCGATAACCCTACCGGAAAGGTCTTTTATGGGAAAAATCAACCGTGCCCGAAAGCGGTCAAATGTCCGCCCTCGGTCATTGCGGGAAAGCAGCCCCGATTCGGCACCCTGTTCTGGTGAAAATCCTTCCGCCTGCAAGGCGTCAGCCAGAGATTGCCACTCGTCCGGTGCCCAGCCCAACTCAAAATTTTTCACAATCTCCGGGGCCATGTGTCTTCGCGCTATGTAGTCGCGGCAGGCCGCGCCAGCCGCGCCGTGCAACATATGCTGGAAATGGGCGCTCGCAACTTCGTACATGCGCAGGCATTGCCGCTTACGATCACGCTCCTGAGCGGCGTGGGGGTCCGGCTTATGCTCCGTCAGTTCCACCCCGGCCTCTTCCGCCAGCATGGTGAGCGCATCACGGAATTCCAATCCGTTGATCATCCGGTAAAAATCAATAAGGTCGCCTGAAGCGTGGCACCCGAAGCAATAGAAAAAGCCTTCCTGCTCATTAATGGTGAAGGAAGGAGTTTTTTCTTGATGAAACGGGCACAGCCCCTTCCACCTGCCGCTGACGAGCCGCAGGTCCATATAGCGCCGCGCCATCTCGGCAAGGTTGATCCGGGCCTTAATTTCCCGTACCGCTGAATAGTCGCGCCCGCTCATACACCACACCGCCCGTACGCCAGATACCCCTGCGACATCATATGCTCTCCCGCAGGGCGCGGCATTCGCGCTATTTAAAATCCACGATGGTCATACCGTCGCCGCCCATATCTTCTGGAGCGAGGCGGAATCCCGCCACGGCGGGAAAATTGCGCAGCAAGCCATGGACTTCCTTGCGCAGAGCACCCGTGCCACGTCCATGGAGAATCTCCACCTGCGTCAGGCTTCCAAGCAACGCTCTGTCAAGAAACCGTGCGAGTTCGTCAAGTGCTACATCAGTACGCATGCCACGCAAGTCAAGACGCAGCGCAACATTTCTTTCCGCATTGACAGCCGCGGCACCGCGTTCCGGCGTTGCTACATTCTTTTCGTCCACCAGAGCGAGGTCTTTAGCGTCCGCCCACAAGGAAACTCCTGAAAGATCTACTTTCACCCTATTGCGTCTGCCGTCCACCTCTTCGACAACGCCTACTTTGCTCCACGGAAGATACCGTAAACGCTCTCCCGGACGCGCATCCGCCACGGCGAAAGGACGCACTGCTTTTTGCTGTTCCGGCTGCGCAATCAACTGTTCCCGCGTCTTCGCCAACTGCTTGAGCGCAATCTTATGACTCACCTTACCGGCTTTCCAGTCTCTGAGGACATCCTGCGCCTGTCCCTGTACCTGAGAAAACAGTGTTTCCCGATCGCGGGAGAACCGCTCCTCCAGCTTGTCGCGTTTTGCGCGGAAGCGGTCGCGTTCCTTACGCAATTCCGCAAGCTCTTCTTCGCGGGACACAGCAAGGGAATTCAGCCGATCTATGAGCGCAGAGGTATCTTCGCCGTCCATCAGCAGGTAGCTCTCCGCCCGGCGCAGCACACTTTCCGGCATGCCGTGCTCACGGGCCACGTCGAGGGCCTGCGAAGCGCCGACCTGATCGTAGGCCAGCCGGAACAACGGCTTTTTCGTGGTCGGGTCAAAAAGTACCGACGCCGCGCGCACCTCATCTCTGCTCAGAGCATAGGCTTTAAGCGCGGGGAAATGTGTGGCGGCAGCCACGGTGGCACCTTTTTCCAGCAGACCGTCTATGACCGCCTGCGCCAGAGCCACTCCCTGTGAAGGATCGGTCCCCGCACCAAACTCGTCCAAAATAACAAGAGTGGCTTCATCCGCGTTTTCCCACAAACCGCTCAAGTGCTGAATCTGCGCGGTAAACGTGGAGACATGGCCCTCAAGACTTTGCTCATCGCCAATAAACGCGAACATGCGCGACCAGTACGGCAGCGTGCTGCCCGCCGCCACCGGCACGGGAAGACCGCTCAGTGCCATAAGCGCCACAAGTCCCAGCGTTTTCAGACACACCGTCTTACCGCCCGCATTGCCACCGCTGATGACCAGAGCTTTTTGTCCCGGTTTCAGCGCCAGCGTAACAGGCAGCGAACCCGCCGGAGACAACGCCAACAGGGGGTGCCGCGCCTGAATCAGGTTCACGGGCACGGTATCGCCATTCCCGGAGGCGAGGTCCAAGGCGCGACCATTAAAGGCCGCCGCCAACGCGCACTTTGCCAGCAAAACGTCCACGCGCACCAGCAGACCGTGAACGCCGCGCACCGATACCATCTGACCACGTACAAGGCCGGTCAGGTACGCCAGTACCCGCCGTTCTTCCTCACGCTCCTGCCGCTTGAGATCCTGAAGTTCGTTATTCAGCTCCACCAAAAAAAGCGGCTCGAAATAGCAGGTTTCCCCTGTCTGGGAATAATCGTGAATGATCCCCTGCACGCGGCCTTTGAAGTTACTCTTAAGCGGCAGCACATAGCGGTCATTGGCAAGGGTAAGGTAATCGTCCTGCATGTACTGGAGCAGGTTGTAGGTCTGGACGATTTCTTTGACCTTTCGGGTACACGTCTGGTGAATACGGCGTATTTCCTGACGCACCAAAAGTAATTCCGGCGAACTTTCGTCACGAATTTGCCCGTTTTCAGCAAGACAACGGGCCAGCCCGGACCAGCATTGCCCCGGCCACGGATAGCGTTCCATCGCCGCTGCGAGCATGGGCCAGCGGGAAGCATCTCCCCCTGTCCCACCCAACGAGTCGAGCAGTTCGCGCGCCTGCGCCAAGACCTGCCGCAGCGCCCACAAGTCATCAATGTCCAAAACGGCGTTGGGCGCGTCCAAATACTCAAACATGCCCGCCAAAGGAGTGAACGGACTGAGCCGGAATCCACTATGAGCTGACCATACCTGCCCTTGTCGGAAGAACTCCGCCTCGTCATACGCCATTTCAGGCGATGGCAATGGCGCAATAGTCAGGCACGCTGCCGCTCCGGCTTCGGAGACAGCCAATCCGGCAAGATGCGTGAGCACCTTACCGAACTCAAGGTTCTGAAGGGTTCGTTGGTCCATATGCAGAAAAATGCAGGGTCTAGGCGAGTTTTTCGCGAACAAGCGCGCTCAACTTTTTGCCGTCCACACGCCCTTTATAGCCAGCCATGATGGGATTCATGACCTTGCCCATATCTTTCATGCTGGTAGCGCCGGATTCCGCTATGGCCTGCTCCACCAAAGCGCGAAGCTCTTCATCGGAAAGAGGCTGAGGCAAATACCCCTGCAATACGACAAGCTCCGCCTGCTCAATGGCGGCGAGGTCCGCACGGCCCGCGGCGGTGTATTGCTCAATGGAGTCCTGCCGCTGTTTGGCCTGCTTCATGATGACGGTAAAAATATCTTCATCCGTCAGTTCGCGCAGCAGTTCCACTTGCAGGTTCTTAGCGGCGGTTTTCAGGTGGCGCAACACGCCGAGCGTAACCTGCTCCTTGGCCTTGTATGCGGCAATGTAATCCGATTCCAGCTGTTTGGCGAGACTCATGGATTCACCCTGAAGGTAAGAGGGGGAGAAAAGGCGAAGAAGAATGCGGGGATTCGAAACAACCCGAATCCCCGCCAGAAATGCATTGTCACCGCGCGAAGGCGGACTTCATGCTTGTAACGGCATGCCAATTCAGGCACACCGCAAAACGCGGCTAGGCCGCGTTCATCTTTCTCATCTTTTTAACGAGACGCTTGCGTGCGGCGGCTTTCTTTTTCTTGCGCATCACGCTGGGCTTCTCAAAGTGCTGGCGCTTCTTCATTTCAGAAAGCACACCAGCTTTTTCCACCTGCTTTTTGAAGCGACGCAGAGCGATGTCAAAGTTGTAATCGCCTTCATCAAGGAAAACTCCGGGCATTACCGAATCACCACCTTCATGCAATGTCCCCAACAAAGTGCGCCGGGGCAAGAAAGTCTTTTACCCACTCAGGCACGATATGGCAAGCCTTTTCCACAGAGAAGAGCACGCCCCTTCCGGGCGGGTATTCTCCCGGAGGTGCTGCGGCTGCCCATACGGGGAGCCAATAAAAACCCGCCCCCAAAGGGGCGGGTGATTTTTACCGGACAGACGTGATTCTAATGTCCGCTGTTATGACCGGGACACGCCGTATCATGGCGAGCTTCAAGTACGGATTTAACAATCACGTAGCCAAGCCCGGAACAAATCACAAACAAAACAGCGTACAGAACCCCAAAAAACACGAAATGGTCAGCCATCCACCACGGAATATCCATGGGGAGCGGGCTATGAATCGTTTCGCCGTGTAACATTACGCCTCCGGCCCCACTACTTTACAGCTTCTTTAAGAAGCTTGCCGGGGCGGAATTTTACCACCTTGGCGGCGGGAATGGAAATTTCCTTTCCGGTCCGCGGGTTGCGCCCTTTGCGTTCCTTACGGTCTTCCACAACAAAGGTGCCAAAACCGGTCAAGGTCAGCTTGCCTTCCTTAACCAGCACGTCCTCTACGGCGTCGAGAAACGCATTGAGCGAACGCTCTGCATTGGCCTTGGTCAGGTTCGCCTTTTCAGCAATCTTTTCAACAAGATCAGCCTTAGTCATCTGCCACGTCCTCCTCTCTGGGGTTACCAAAAAAATGCGCTTGGCAAAAATGCCGCCCAACCCGCGTCTGCGAACTGAGGCGACTTTGAGATTTTTTTCTCAAACCCGAAAATTCCTTAGCAGATGCGGAAAACAGGCGCAACGGGAAAATCGTCTTCAGAAGGCAAACATGATTTCTCCCCGCAAGTCAAGCGGGTATCCTGTTTTTCATGGTGGTTGCGAGAATCTGAAACTGTCGGGGAGAAAGCGTTTCCGGTCTGGCGGTGGGTTCCACTCCTGCGGAAGCTAACCCTTCAGCCAAGGCGGAGCCAAAGTATCCTTTTAAAATTGTTTGCATTTGTTTTCTGCGCTGTTGGAAACAGACCTTCAGAAACCACGATAACGCCGCGGAATCAAAATCCATAGACGTCCGGGGGAGCGGGTCAAACCGTAAAACCGCAGAATCCACTTTGGGCCGGGGTTTAAAGACTGTGGGCGGCACAATAAACGCACGGCGGGGCACGCAAAAACTCTGCAACCACACAGAAAGCGCGCCATATTGTTTGTTTCCGGGAACAGCGACAATGCGGTCGCCTACTTCTTTCTGAATCATGAAAACAGCCCGGACCAGCCCGGAGGCCTGACTGAGAATATCCCACATGAGCGGCGAAGCCACATTATACGGCAAATTTCCGATGACCTTCCACGATATGCCCGGCGTTAGCGTACACCACGGGTACGACAGAGCGTCTCCCTGTACCACTGTTAACACGGGGTCACCGGCAGGTGGGTTTGTCGCGTGTTCTGCCGCCCAATGATCGTCTTTCTCCAGCACAAAAAACGCGCGGGGGCCTTTGGCGTGAATGTACCGGGTCAGCGCGCCGGGACCGGGGCCGATTTCAAGCACGTGGTCTTCCGGCCCGATGTCCAGTTGGTTCACGATGCGTTCGGCGATATTGCGGTCTTGTAAAAAATTCTGGCCCAGACTTTTTTTGGCGCGCGGGGGGGAGGAAGCATCGGTCATCATAGTCTGCCTTCACGCGTTTGACTCTGCCGGTCCGTTGAGGTGCAAAAGCGCTTCTGTTTCTCAGTTTCCGAACATCCCGCGAGATCTTCAGGCCCCTCGCGGCGCTGCGCCGTAGCATCCGGGGCTGTCCCGGCAGCGTTGTTGTTTCCGGCATTCACCCGGTTTGCCTGATGCTTGCGAATAAGCCGGATCATGCGTTTCTGCCGATAGCTGTTCACTGCGCGGAATGTGACCACATACGTTACAAACGCAGCGGGAATGCCCAGCACCAGCCCTCCGACAAACATGACAACCACCAGCCCCCAGCCTTGGTGAATCATAGATTCCAACTCAAGGTGGTGAAAGTTAAGTTCCGGTGTTTCCACGCCGGGCAATAAAAAACGCCCCACATAGAACAACATGGCATAAAAAGGGATCATATTGACCGGATTGGAAACCCACGTCCCCAGTGCTGCCGGAATTTTGCTGCCGCGCACCAGAAAAGCCAGCGTCAGGGCGATAACCGTCTGAAACGGAATGACTGGCAAGAAGCCCACAAACACTCCGACAGCCAGCCCCAAGGCCACCGCATGGGTGGAAGCCTTAAGGCGCATGATTTTCAGATAATTGTATCGGAGTGAACGTTTTACAGCATCCCATTTACTCACGAGTGTTCGTCTCCTCCGGCAGAGTTTTCCGCATCATGTTCCCCGTCAGTTACGCCAGCATGTCAAACCGGGAAAATGCCAGTACCAACCCGGCACGTCCCTGCGTGGCAGAGCGCAACGCCGTAGAAAATCCAAAGAGCCTGCGCATGGGCGCTAGAGCCTGTACTATCTTCTGCCCGGACCGGTCAAACAGGTCTTCCACCTTGGCGCCCTTCATACCCAACAAGCTTACCACGTCTCCCACGTGTTCCGCAGGCACGCTTATTTCCACACGCATTATTGGTTCGAGCAAAGCGGAAGCCGCTGCGGAAAGGGCGTCCTTTGCCGCCATAACCGCAGCCATGTGATATCCCGCAGGAGAGGAACTCCCCTCCCGGCGCTCCAAAGAAACCACGGAAATGGCGACATCCTGAACGGGATAGCCCTTGAGCACTCCGCTCATAAGACTATCCGTAATACCGTGTTCCACCGCGTCAAGCCACGGTTTGGGCCACCCCTCCGTGTTCATGGAAAATACGACCAAATTCCCAGATTCACGCGCGCGAGGAGCAACATGAAGCCCCACCCGACCAAAATGCGGCTGACCACCGAGTTCACGATCAAACTCGCCGGAGCCTTCCGCCTCTTTGGTGACAGTTTCCTGATATACCACCTGCGGGTTCCCCACGCGGGGCGACAAGCGGTATTCGCGCGCCAACCGTTCCGCCAGCACTTCCAGATGCAGTTCCCCCATGCCGGAAACAAGACGCTGCCCCGTTTCCTCATCCAGTTCAAACCGCAAGGTGGGGTCTTCCTGAAGATACCGCCCCAGCGCTTCGTCCAGCCGGTCGGCCTCTTCCGCATTGCGCGGTTCTAGCGCAAGTGAAATGACGGGCTGATACGCGTTGATATTTTCCAAAAGATAGGGGTGGTCCGGTTGGGTGAGCGTGTCCCCCGTGCGGGCGGACTTCATTCCCGTCATAGCAACAATGTCACCCGCGCGGGCCACTTCCAGCGCTTCACGATGGTCCGCATGCAACCGGAAAAGACGCGACGCCCGCTCTGAAACTCCCTGCGTGACATTACGGTAGGCCTCTCCCGCATGCAGCGCTCCCGCGTAGACCCGCACAAGCACCACCTTGCGCCCTTCTTCCATTGTGACCTTACAAACCAAAGCGGCTAACGGCCCATCGGGGGCAACCTGCAAGACAACCTCTTCACCGACATGACGCCCCTCGCCCACGTGCGCCACTGGAGCGGGAATATCGAGCGGTCCCGGTAAATAGGCCACAACGCCATCCAGCACCAGTTGCACGCCCACATTCCGCAAAGCTGATCCCGCGAAAACAGGAACAGCACGTAGTGCGAGTGTGGCCTGCCGGATAACATGGCGCAATTCTTCCTCACTGGGTTCTTCACCAGCGAGATACTGTTCCATGCACCCATCGTCCAAGTCCGCCACAGCCTCCAGCAGCCGCTCTCGCCATGGCAGCACGCATTCCAGCTCTTCATCGGAAAGGGGCAAACGCTCCATAACGCGCCCTTGGGTCGCGTCATCAAACCGCACGCGCTCCATGCGGATAACGTCCGCCACACCGGCAAAGTCGGCCCCCTGCCCCAGCGGAATGACCACAGGCAGCGGATTCGCCTTCAAGCGTTCGCGCATGGCGTCTAAGACCGCATTGAAGTCGGCCCCCGCCCGGTCCATTTTGTTAATGAACGCAAGTTTGGGCACATGAAATTTTTCCGACTGCCGCCACACGGTTTCAGACTGCGGCTCCACGCCCCCCACTGCGCAAAATACGCCGATTGCGCCATCCAGCACACGCAGGCTGCGCTCTACTTCGATAGTAAAATCAACATGCCCCGGCGTATCAATAATAGTGAGGGTATGCCCGTCCCACAGGCACGAAGTGCATGCCGAGGCAATGGTAATGCCACGTTCCTGCTCTTCGGGCATAAAATCCATAGTCGCGGTACCTTCATGTACCTCGCCCATACGATGAATGCGGTCGGTGTAAAAGAGAATACGCTCGGTCAAGGTGGTCTTACCCGCGTCTATATGCGCGATAACACCGAAATTTCTCAGCATATTCAAATAGCTAGTGGATGATGTCGCAGCGCTCATATGTTTCCCCTCCGCAAACTCCATACGGAAATCGCGGCCCACCACATTCCGCCAAGGATATGGGAGCCTGCCACATGCCGGTGGACCGACTTATGCGTCCCCAAATACGTGAAGACGCTGATGCCGAAAAAATGCGGGAGACAGTTCAGGCCAGATCCAACAACCTTCCTGCCCCGCCCCCAGCACCAACGGAATATTGGCCTGTTCCGTCACATGGCGAGAAGAAACCGGGTCTGCCACCACTGCGGCGTAGACTCGGCGCTCCCCGGAAAAATTCGTGAGCGTGGACAATGCGACTTGTTCCCAGTCTGGATGCGCCCACGCGAGCACTGCCGTATCCAATGCCGCCGCGTCTTCCACGGCGAGCGTTGTACACGTTGGCTCGCTCCATACGCGCAGAGGGGATGAAGAGGCCAGCTCTGCGGACATCCCCACGGTCTGCAACGCGTTTCCTAAGAACAGGCA
This sequence comes from Pseudomonadota bacterium, assembly GCA_023460395.1. Taxonomy (GTDB): domain Bacteria; phylum Desulfobacterota; class Desulfovibrionia; order Desulfovibrionales; family Desulfovibrionaceae; genus Halodesulfovibrio. The sequence continues at coordinate 37,485 of JAEWQB010000026.1, forward strand.
ACGCCCTGTTCCGTGCTTTCCCGTTGCCAGTGAGTCCAGCATGGTGCAGATCCGTGCCCGCGTCATATCCGCAACGAGTTCTTGCCCCGCGAGTTCCAGCGCTGCCAGTATCTCCGGCTGCCAAGCGTCTATGCAAATATTTGTGCAAATATTTGTGCAAACAGGTGTGCAGCCCCCTGCAGCGATACCTGCATGGGTACCCCAACTATCCGCATCAGCGCCGGTATGAGCATTCACGGCGGCAGCGCTTTCGTTCATACTTTCCACCGGAACAAACCGCTCTTCGCACAGTCGCACCACCAGCACATCGTCCACTCCCGCTAAAAACGCGGGCATCAGGGCGGCAAGCATACGCGGGGCGGCGGCATACTGTGCGGGAAGCACCAGCAACACCCAGTCCACCGGGGTGTGCGTCTGTTCTGTGGCAAACGCTTGCCGCCACTGGGTAACGCAACGCGTTTTTCCCCGGTTGTTCATGCCATACAGGGTATGCAACTGGGCAATGGACGTTTTAAGCCACGCCCTGCGTTCTGCGGGCACACTATCGTAAGCGGCACCGAACGCGTCATCGTCCACTAAACGGCAGCAGGAGCAAACGCCGGGCATTGCCTCAGCGTGTGGAACGCCTTCAGAATCGTGGAAATGGGGACTCCCCGGCCTGTCAGTCTGCGCCATGCCACCAGTGTTGTCCGGCACATCCCGACCGATGCTTGAGGAAATCCATGGAGAGAACCTGCTTTCTTCCGTCATACACCCCTCTGCGGACCGGCGCACAGCGCACGGAGTGAAACGGCGCCACGGGAACTGCCAGTCATGAGCATTCCGCCTTACGCCGTCTGCATTGCTTGTGAACCGCCACGCTGCCGTGTGACCCACAAAATGCGAGCAAGGGCTATTCCGCCAAAGATGATATCAGTTCCCCATGCCGCGAGGACAGGAGGCAACAGACCTCGTTCGCCCAACGAGCCACCCACCGTAAACAACGCGTAATAAAAGAAGGTGAGCATTAGGCCCAAAGTCAGACAGGCCGCCAGACTGTCTTTCCATGTGATGAGCATCAGACTCAACAACCCCATAACCACGACAGAGCCCGCGTAGGCCAGCTTCATCTGAAACGCAGTGGCAAGCGCTTCCACATTGGAACCGGACTCCCGCAATTGCCGCATGGCGCTCCAAAGCTGCCACAGGGGCAGGTGCTGGAGGTCTGCTTTGGGGTCAATCACTGAAAACGCTCCCACATCCTGTGCCAGAGGAACAACGCGCTCCCGTTCGGAGAAAGAGGTCATGGCCTCCGGGTCCAAAACAGACACAGCATGCAGAGTCCATTCCCCCTTCCGCGCGTCTGCGGAGTTTGCGCGCATGACCCGGCGCACACCAACCTCATCAGGAGACAGTTCGTATATGGTAATGCCGTTGCCCCTGCGCTGGGCTGGCTGCACCGACTGCATGTGCACCACATACAGTCCTTCCGTGAACCATACATTGGAAATAATTTGCTTTTGCTGTGCGCGTTTGCGTACTTGCTCGCTCCATATGCGCGAAGCAATATTCTCGCCTTTCACCCCAAGGAACTGGGAGAAGGCAAGCTGGGCCACGGCCCATACAAGACCGTACAGAATAATAACGCGTGCGATACGCAGAAAAGAAATCCCACCAGCCTGTAGAGCCACCAGTTCCCTGCTGCGGGCCATGATGCAGAGCTGAAGAATTGTGGCTAATAAAAAGACCGCGGGCAGTATCTGCGAAATGATGAGAGGGAGCTTGGCGAAAAAATACAGCAGCACAACACTAGTGCTGACTCCGGCTTCCAAAAAATCGTCCAGACGGTCGAACAAATCCGTCAGCAGGTATATTCCCATTCCCACGATTAACACAGTGAACATGAGAAATATGTTCTGCCGCAGGAGATAACGGGTTAGCAAGCGCATCCGTCTTTCTCCTTTTTCCGCCGCCAGAGAGGCGCATGTCGCACAAGGGAAACCACATTAAGCGAACGCTCAAGCGCGGCACGGCGCATGCCCACCGTGGCGAGCAGGGCAAAGAGCACGTTGGGCAACCATATGGCTACCACAGGAGACAGCATCCCCGATTCTCCCACAGAAAGCCCTACAGAAAGCAGACTATAATAGAGTAGAAAATTGACCAGCGCGAGGACCACTCCCATCTGCCGTTCCAATCCCTCAAACGCACAGGCAAGTGGCATGGCAAAAAGCCCCAGCACAAGGCATGCGAGCGGAAGCGCAAGGCGCTTTTGTTGTTCCAATGCGACCTTGCGCAGGTAGGTGGTGTTTCCTGCCTTATCTCCGGGATTTTCCAGCACTGCGCCCAGCGCCTCCCACGAGAGTTCCTTAGGTTTTACCTCGCCCAGATCGAATCCGCCAAGCAACGAACTAAGGTCCAGCCGCACGGTGTATTCGCCAAAGGCCAGCACACTCATGCTATCGCCATCGTCACGATAAATCTTCCCATCCCACAGTCGCACAAGCATATCGCCCTGCGCCTTATCCATTTCCATGCGCCCGCGCGGCGCGGCAATAATGGTGCTGGTGTTTTCCCTAGTACGGTCTTCCACCAGCACGTTTTCCATAGTGCCGTCAGCGCTATCCACTTGCCGCGCAAAAACCGTAAGGTCGGGGATGCTTTGGTTGAACACCCCCGGCTGGATGACAATGCGCGCCCGTGTCTGGGCTATGTCCATGAGCGTGGTTCTAAAGCTGTTCATGCCCCACGCAAGGCCGAACAACGCCACGTAGAGATTAAGCACCGTGCATAACAGACAAAAAACAATCGGTGCGGGGAGCATCTGGTAGAGGCTCAGCCCGCCCGCTTTTAAGGCGACAAGCTCGCGGTCTGTGCTCATACGGAGGAAGGTCAGAAAAACACTGAGCATGCAGGCTATGGGCACGATGAGCAGCAGAAAAAACGGCCCCAGATACAGGAATAGCATAGCCATATCGGCTATGCCCACGTCCAGCCCGATAAATAATTCGCGCAGTTGCAGCACGCGCCCTATGATGATGAGGGTAAGCAGCGCTCCAAGACATAGGGCAAACAGCCCACACAACTCTTTAAATATCTGCCGGTGCAGTAAAAAAGGCAAATGCAACAGACCCCTACTCCTCACCGTTTGCGGGTTGGAAAAAATGTCGAAGCGCCTCCGCTTCTTTGGGGCTTAGATTGAAGCGCATACCCGCTTCATCCAAAAGCGTGCGTAGATCCTTGCCTTCGCGCAGCATCTCGCCGATATAGAGCGCGGCCTTACGAACAAGTTCGCTCTGCGGCATCACGGTTGTCATAGGCGATCGTCCTTTATAATGACGAATATGTTTCTTGAAATCGCAAAAATCTACACCAGTCGGGCCGTGCTTGCAACACGCCGCCGATTGCGGTATTTCCCCACAATGCATTGTTCCGACGTTTGACCGGCACCGCGTTTTCCGCTCTGCGGACATCCGATTTACGGCGGATCGGCGCAGGACTGCCTGCAATTTGTTGGGCAGAACCACGCACGGTCCGCGCGTGCTATCGTGGTTACAAGGATTGTGCAACAGGCACGTGTGGCGATTTTTCCCGTCATCACCCGCAAATGAGCCGATCTAAACGCGCACGGCCCAGCGAGGAACACGTTCACCGCTGAAGTTATTTACTACTACCACAGGACCATATTAGCATGACAGATATTCTCCCCGCCGTTTGGTTAGGCATAGTAGAGGGCCTGACAGAATTTCTTCCGGTATCCTCCACCGGGCACCTTATTCTCGCGGGCAACTTGCTGGGGATAGAAGGCCCCAAGGCGCAAACCTTTGAAGTTATGATCCAGCTTGGTGCCATTCTCGCCGTGGTGGTTCTTTACTTTCCCCGCTTTCTTGGTCTGCTGCGTCCTCAGCCGGGCACACGATTTTCCGGGCTGCGTGGCCTGTGGCTGCTATTTCTTACCTCTTTGCCCGCCAGCGTCGCGGGGTTGCTCTTCCACAGCATCATTAAGCAATACTTATTTACCCCCTTCACGGTGGGATTGGCTTTAGCCGTGGGGGCAGTTTTTATTCTGTGGGTGGAGCACCGCACCAAAGCCAGCCAGCAAACAGGCCGCATCGCATCGTTGGACGATGTGACTCCCCGGCTGGCGCTGGGCATCGGCGTATTCCAGTGCCTCGCTCTCTGGCCCGGCTTTTCCCGGTCTGCCGCAACCATCATGGGCGGCATGCTGCTTGGCGCACGGCGACCGTTGGCGGCGGAATATTCCTTCATTGCTGCCGTGCCCATTATGTTCGCCGCCACGGGGTATGATTTGCTAAAAAGCCACAGCCTGTTTTCAGCGGCGGACCTGCCGTTTCTGATCACAGGATTTGTCGTATCCTTTCTTTCCGCATGGGTTGCCATAAAAACCTTCATTGCGTTGGTGGGCCGCATTACTTTTCGTCCGTTCGCGTGGTATCGGCTGGTGCTGGCTCCCGTGGTGCTCTACTTCTGGAGTTAATGCTCAAACGCGTTGGCGGATATCGCCCTGCAAGGCCCTTTTCCCGGACGTTCTGCCTGACAGTTTCGCCCTTGCGGAAACTCTTTTCCCTGAAAAGTCACTTGCCAAGCGCGTAACTTTTGTTTATTGAGTTCCGCGTTGCGCCACATACAGCTTGGCGCACCTGATTGGCGAGGTAGCTCAGATGGTTAGAGCATGCGGCTCATATCCGCAGTGTCGGGGGTTCAATCCCCTCCCTCGCTACCAGATTTTACGGCCCCGCATTGCGGGGCTTTTTGTTTCCCCCATGAGTTTCCCCCACAATATTTTAGGCTTGACTTTCCCGTCAACTTCCAGCAAAAGCCTCTGCACGCCAAGTGTGGGAGCGCGACATGCCTTCTGCGGGCGTTTCGTGGCGAGGTAGCTCAGATGGTTAGAGCATGCGGCTCATATCCGCAGTGTCGGGGGTTCAATCCCCTCCCTCGCTACCACAATAATTCGGCCCCGTGTTCTCACGGGGCCTTTTCTTTTACCTCACTTCTGGAGAAGCCCTCCTTGCCGTTATGCATGGCACCCTTTTTGCTCATTCCCCAGCCAGAAACGCACGGGGAAATATATGCAGCATTCACAGCGCACAAAAGGAGGCATCCGTGACCTCTGATGGCTTCGACAGCCTTGATACTACCGGCGGCATCGGCAATAGCGTCCGCACCATGCTGACCATCCAGCGCCAGACCGCTTCCGGCACAAGCTCCGGCGAAGTGGTCGCACAGGAAACGGGAAGCACGCTGGATCTTGCCGGGCTGACGGATTCCATAAGCCTTTCCGCTATTGATCCACGCCTGAGGGCCGTACTGGAAGATATTTCCGACCGTGGCGGAAACGTTATTGACGTGCTGGAAAATAACATAAACACCTTGCAGGACGGCTTTCTGGAAACGTTGCACAGCCGACTGGAAAACGCAGGAGTGAGCCTTGAACATAAGATCACTCTGGCTTTGGATGGCACGGAAAGCCTGCAATTGACTAATGCGCATCCCGACGCGGACACCATAACAACCGTGCTGGAAAACAGCCCGGACCTGCGGGATGCCTTTCAGGAAATTGCCGGACAGTCTGAACTAGTGCGCGATATCCGCAATATTCGCAAGGTGGTGGGGAGCCGCGGCGGCGCAGCCCAGTATGCAGAGGTTGCCGCTATGGAAAACAACGGAGCGGAATCGTATGCCGTGAGTATGCGCGGCACATTCTCCCATTTTTATTTTGCATCGGGGGCGTGAGCAAGGCGTAAATTCCGCCCCCCTTTTTGTCTTTTTGCTCGCCCCCCCCGTCTGGCGCACTCGCCCGGCATGCCCGCGCGGCACACTTGCCCGCCGCATTTACTTAGCAGTTCCCGGAAATCCCCCCCACGCACACAGGTACTGTAGCCCGGCATACTGGAATACTGCCCCTGTCACGCAATCCAACTTGACACCGCCACCGTTCCATGAAAAGAGCACGACTTCGCTGTAGTGGCTTGGCAAAACGCTATGCACCTTGCCAACACGCGAAACTGCATTATATGATGTTCCAAACGGGAAGAAATTCCCGCCGGTTTCATCCGCACAGAAATTTCATGGGGGCGCCCTGGTTTCGACGGGGATTGAAGATGCCGGAGTGGCAGGCCGAGGCGCCGCTGGCCTCGTTAAAAGCGGCACAAAAGTAATTGCCAACGATAATTACGAATACGCACTGGCAGCCTAGCTGCTGCCTCGTTCATACTGTTGACGCCTGATAGGCGGTATGAATGACAAAACTCATCAGGCTGGCTTCCTAAGGCGTCTATCCCCGCGGAAGTAAGAACATTTAGACAGACTGGCTGCAAGTCACCTGACCATGGGTAACGCTTGTGGCGAGATTATGAACATGGTCTAAGCCTGTAGAAGCTTTGAGCGGACCATTCTCGGACGCGAGTTCGATTCTCGCCGCCTCCACCATTTCTTAAAATCAAAGGGTTTCATGGAGTTTCAAAACACCATGAAACCCTTTGATTTTGCCCAATTTCCGTTCCTGCATGTCTCACCCCATCGCTTTACAGCACAAGCAAAGTGGGGGTACAAAGGGGGTACATTTTGATACCCACGCGAGGATGTACCCCCATGAAGCTTACCGACACGCAAATCAGGAAAATCAAGCCCCAGGGCACCGCCAAACGCTACTTTGACGGCGGCGGCCTCTACCTTGAAGTGCGCCCGAACGGAAGCCGGTACTGGCGATACAAGTACCGCTTTCAGGGGAAAGAAAAGCTTCTCGCTATTGGCGTGTACCCCGACATATCTCTCAAGGGTGCAAGAACAGCCAGGGCAAACGCCTCTGCCCTGCTCGACAAGGGCCTGGACCCTTCCACCGAAAAGAACAGCGGGCGGCGGATCACCGCACAGCCAGAAGCGCAGACCTTTGAACAGATCGCGCGCGAATGGATGGACCTACAAAAAGACGGTTGGGCGCAGTCCCACTACCGCACCGTCGTGCAACGCCTTGAAGGAAATGTCTTCCCCTTCATAGGGCAGCGCCCCGTATCCGAGATACAGCCTATTGAAGTGCTGGACACCATAAAGCTCATGGAAGCGCGAGGCGTGCGCGAATCGGCACATAAGACCATGAGCATCTGTAGCATGATTTTCCGCTATGCCGTGGCATCGTGCATTATCTCAAGCGACCCGACCCGAGACTTACGCGGCGCACTGGCCCCGGTTGTGCGAAGCCAGTTTGCTGCGATTACCACGCGGGCAGGTGCAGGCCAGTTGATGCGGGCAATACATGACTTTGAAGGCTTCACCCTTACGCGCCTGATGTTACTACTGCACGCCTACACCTTCTGCCGCCCTGGCGAAATTCGCGGCGCAGAGTGGTCAGAGATTGATTTGGATGCAGCGCTATGGACCATTCCGGCCGAACGCATGAAGGGAAAGCGCGAACACCTTGTGCCGCTCTCGCGTCAGGCGCTTGAAGTGCTGAAAGCCGCACTCCCCATTTCCGGGCATGGCCGCTTTATCTTCCCCTCTATCCGATCCGCCGCCTACCCCATGTCGAACAACACGGCGAATGCCGCTATCCGAAGAATGGGATACGGGAAAGAGGAAATGACCGCCCACGGGTTCCGGGCAATGGCGTCTACTATATTAAATGAAGAAGGGTACGACCCGGACGTGATTGAAAGACAGCTTGCCCATGTGGAAACGAACAAGGTACGGGCGGCATATCACCGGGCGCAGTATTTGGAAGAGCGAAGGAAAATGATGCAGGACTGGGCAGACCTGCTAGACGGCACAAGGAAGCAACCAATTGAAGCAAGTCACTAAATTTTTATAATCATTTTTTTGAATTATACACTTCATGATTTGGATCAATCCACAGCAAGTGAAAAATATTATTTTGCAAGATCCCCCACAAACGCGCTGCCCCACCAATATCCAACTGGAATATATCACCACCGATATCTAAAGAGACAAGCCTGCTTTGAGCACGCACACATACAACATCACATCCAGTAGGATGACAGTGTCGCTTTTGTAATATTTGCTCAATTGTTTGCCCTTCATAGGCGAGCATCAAATCCCGATACTGGGTCAGCTTCCTAAAACTACATGGCCAAGGTCCATATTCATCCATTCTATGAAAGTTCCAACCAATCATCTTGGCATGGATTGTATCAATATCCTGACTAAACTTAGCCCTTTTCCCATCTTGCAAATTAGAAAAGCCCCTCACTTCTTTCTTTTCAGTGGGAGGCTGTTTATATTTTGCTCGCTTCTCTTTCGCCATAACTAAATGCCAGAATAGTAATTGGCCATTGAATCGAGAGTTATGACATTAACGCATCTTTCACCAGGCCGACAACTACCCCTTGCATCCTTCCAAGGATCTTCCAAATGAGTCAGATCTACTAGCCACTGGGAAGATTTATCGCCATAATCCCGAATAATTACATCTACAGTTTCTTTTTGTTCTTTAGTCAAAGAGGCACTATTGCCCCCAGGGATGATGTCTATGCTATAAGACCCCTTGTGAGCCTGAAAAAGACTAGGAACCACGGGACCATTTGCCCATGCTTGAATTTCGTCATCAAATAAAGGCTTATCGTCCCAAACCAAAGACCACGCCTGGCAGTAATAAACAAGCTTCTGGAGCTTGATTGTGGTTATTCTTCCTTTTTTTTCAACTATATACTGAGCAACGTCTTTTGCAGTAGGCATACATTACTCCCTCTCACTAAGTTAAGCACACGCAGAACAACCTTCCACCCGGTCGGAACCCCCGTCACCAATTAATTTCACTATGTCAAGTTAATTTCAAAAGTAAAGACAATTTTCCCCCCTGAACACCTTCCTCTCACAACTCCCAACACAAAAGCCCCCACCCGTTTCCGGATGGGGGCCATTCACTTCCTAGTGGAGCGCCGCAGCATTTAGCTTTGCGTGCAGGGAAACCCCCAACGCGGAAAGCACCTTTAATATCGTATCATAGCGCGGCTTCGCACCGGGAGCCAGCGCCTTATACAGACTCTCGCGCCCTAGTCCGGCATCCTTTGCCAGCCTGCTCATACCCCTCGCCTTAGCAACATCGGCAATGGCCGCAAGCAGGATATCCGGATCATCCTCTTCCATTGCGGCATTGATGTAGGCAGCAATGGTTTCTTCGCTATCCAGATAATCGGCTGCATCAAACTTGGTGATCTTGGTCTTGCTCATTACTCTTCCCCTAATTCTTTGGCCAACTTCTTTGCGAGGTCTATATCCCGCTGCTGCGACGATTTGTCGCCACCAGCAAGCAGCAGGTACACCTTGTTGCCTCGCTTGGTGAAATACACCCTGTACCCCGGCCCTGTGTGAATGCGCATCTCGGATACGCCTTCCCCGACAGGGGCGCAGTCGCCAAAGTTCCCCTTCTCCGCAGACCGAATCCGAATAAGTACCTTGGCCTTGCCCATCGGGTCTTTCAGCTTGGTAAGCCAACGGTCAAACTGGTCTGTGCGGTCGAAGTGATTCATGTCATACTTGTATCCATTCGGATACACCATGTCAATGGGGGATTAACTATTTCGGTACCTCGCCCTCAACATCCGTAACATACCCGCCCGCGCTCAACTTGTGTGTTACTCGGGTAATGCTCCATTCGCCATTCACGCCGGAACGAAAGCCAGAAAGGATTAGGCGGCCCTCTGCGGCTAGCTCCGGCCTTCCGGGAAGGCTTACGGAAAGGGTGGATTTTCCTCGGCGGTATGCTTCCAAAGAGGTTTGGGCGGCCTTTTCTGCGGCGGCCTGGTCAGGGTATACATGCCGGATACGGCGAACCGGCTCCCCTTCTCCGGCCGTGGCTTCCTTATCCTGGGCGGCGTTGGTATCGCGCCACACGGAGACAACCCGCTTATAGTCCTGTCGCCCTATCAGCTTAACAGAGTGGCTTGTGCCGCTTGTCCTGACGATGGATACCGTGGGCATACTCTTGCCGCTTATGGTCTTTCCTTCGCCCTGGGGTACAATAATCAACTTGCCGTCGTTGGCCTTGGCAATGCCGCCAACACTCTTTGCAACGCGGGTAAGCAGGTTCATGTTGCTTTCGTCCGCCTGGTCCAGGTGGGGCAACGTATGACTTGCCAGCGCAGGGCTTACGGCAGGGGTAAGGCCATGCTCTGCGGCGATGGATGCGGCAAGGTCGCCAAGGGTGCGGGGGGTCCATGATCGGTTATGCCACCCGGGGAAGGGCAGAATGTGCAGCCTGTCACAACGGTCCAGTAGGGCCAAATCTAGCCGTTCGAAGCATTCCCAACTTGTGCCTAGGCCATGCGCCGCCAAGGGGTACCCGTGGGTTATGGGGGAAAGGATGAGGTCGCCCTGTAAAAGCAGGCGGGTAACAATGGCGTTCACGGCGAACACCCGCGCATCCATCACGCGCCGGTTAGGGTGCGACAGGGGCGCGCCCATGTAGATCAATTCTGACATGATAATTCACCATTCCTTGCCGCAAGAACCTGTTGGGCGTATTTATCCACCTCACAAAACCAACAGTGCTGAAATCCGGCCCATTCAAGGCCAAGATCGCCTAACCCTGCACCGGAAAACAAACTACCTACAGTAAGCGTAGTTGGAGGACTTAAGTTATTGTTTGACATACTGCGGGTCTTTCACGCCATACGGGCACGGCCGCCATGCGCACGGCAAGGCGTCTGAATTGTGGGCCACAATGGCGGGGCCACAGACAATGCAAGGATTAGGCGGGTAAAAACGATGCACGGGCACGCCGTGGTACATGACGGTACGAACCGTCACCGATACGGCAGCGTCTTCTTTCCAGCCCGGCATGCAGATCAAATGCACAGCGACCAGCTTGTCCATTGCGAGTATGATTTCTTCGTGCAAGGCAAGCGGCACCAGTACGGCAGCGCCCTGCTCTTTCATGCCTACCGCGTAGGCTTGGGCGGCAAGTTCCTGTGCGGCCCGAAGCAGCGGCCATGCGGAATGGTCCGCACGGGGGTACAGAATGGCTATGGCCTTCATCCCCTACCCCTCCATTCCCCGGCGGTAGGAAACAACCGTTTCGTCCACCTCGCCCTTCACCTCTTCGGCCAGGGCTTGCACCTCGCGCATGTCCGCACCTTCCTGTATGGCAGTGTGCAGCCTGGTCAAGGCGGGGTAATCGTCCAGGCATTCGGCAAGTACATTGTCCTTGTCCGGTGTGCCGGTGGCATCGGGGATACAATGCATGCCCAGGGCTTCCGCCATATAGTTCAGCATGGCATGCGCCAGCTTCGTGCCGCCCGCTTCGTGCAGATCGTGCAGTAGGATGCGCACCCGCTGTATGTCCGGGCGCGCGGAATCGCCGTCATAGTCCGGGTTCCGCATCTGCTTGTAGAGTTGCTTGTGTCCACGCCTGAAAATGCGCTCAAGCGCGGGCATGCCCAGGCAGTCCTTTGCCTCTCGCATCATTTCCCAGGCTTGCAGTCTGTGCTTGGTCATATATCGCCCTACTTCTATTTGTTCCGCCCTTCTGTTACGGAAAAGTCAGACACGCCAACCCGCAACAGAAGGAGCGGAAATGAAAGGTACTGTTATCGCGGTCAATCGTGTTCGCGGCATGGTAGCCGTTCAACTTGAAGACGGTGACCACATCGTTTTCGACAGTCTCGGTGGCGACTTTTCCAAGGGCGATATTATTTCGCACATCAAAGACGAACACGGAGACCAGGAAGTCATGAACGTTAGCCAAGGCGCACGAGAAACCATCTACGTTGAAGCCCTAAACGCCACCATCGCAAGCGCCTTAACCCTCATCCGCTAACACCGTCTCCAACATCCGCAGGGCGTCAGCATACGCCTTGCGGGTGTATTGATGCATTTTCACCCCACCCTTGCGGCACAGCATTTCGTTAACGCGCATCCCGCGTTCCGCGAGTAGAATTTTCCGCTTAAGCATCACCCGCATAGCGATAAGCCTTTCTTCCCGAGAGCCTTCAATCACAGGCCAGGCAGGTTGAATCCGCCAATGCGCCATATTGGAAAAATCCTCACCGGAATTGCGCAAGGTCCATTCCAGCAACTTACGCCGTGCGCGGCATATCGCTTCCTGTTTGCGCTCATCCCTATCCAACCCGCTAGAATTCAGACACATCGCCTACCCCCTACGCAGGGAAACCCCTGCTTAAATTCGTCTCGTGAAATAGTTGCCATTAGAGCAAACTAGGTACTGGTCACAATCAGGCCGCGTTGGCAGCCCCCATCCTGTAAAGGTCTGGGCGCAGGTCACAAAGCGGAATCCCTAAATGAATGTGGTACCGCAAGGCAGCTTCACCGCTTATCGTGCGTTCCCCTTTACAGTGGCGAAGCACAGTATCGCGGCGAAGTTCACACAGGCGACCTATAGATGCATACGTTTGCTTGTTCTGCTTTCGGTATTGCTCAAGTGCGTTCATGTCCGTCATGATGCCACATGTCAACAAAAGAGGTCAATTGAAAGATGGCACAAGGCAACAAAGAATCACATACACATAGAAGAATGGGTGCTTACGATAAAGAAAACGCTCAGGCGTGGTCCGTTATTATGGACAAGGTTCGGACACTTCGTGACCGTGGCGAGACTTTGCACGCTATCGGCAAACGGCTTGGCGTTGGCCGTGATACCGTTTCACGATGGGTTAGCGAGGAACGCGGCGGCGAACGAACCACATTCGGGGCCATGATCCGCTACACCAAAGCCTTACGGATACCCTTTGAAGACCTCTTGTCTGGTTCACTCAGCGTTGAGGCCAACAAAGAACCGGAATGGCAATCAACCATCTTCGACGATGAATTACGCAACTATTTAAATGGATTCATCAAAATACAGCGCAAACAAGCTGAATCTGTTGCCAAAAAAGCAGCGCAAGACAATCACGCAACCCAAAAACGCATACTCGACTTCTTAGAAAATAAAGGCCCCTTATGGGCCAGCGATGTACCGATGATTGCCGTTGCATTGAACCAGCAGCCGGAAGAACTAATCAAAACCGTTACGGAGATGGTGGAAGCCGCACGGGCAGAACAACCCGTTCAGCAAACCCTTGCAGGATAGCCCTGTATTCTGTTGGGGGGAATGCTCACGTATCTAGCAACAGGCAACCATATAATCAAGACGTTCACTGGTATTTGAAGCCTGTGCCATCTCCTGTAACAAAACGGCATCGCGTGCGACACAATGATGTAAGAAACTAGCTCCATACGTAACGTGGGGCAGCTAGAGCACTATAGCGAGAGCACAGGAGAACGCTTACATGGATTTCTCAGAACGCATTCATGACTTAGGTGCCCGCATTGCGGACCTTCGGGCGCATGTTACAGGGGAAGAGGCATGCAAAAACAGCTTTGTACTCCCATTTCTCAACCTGTTGGGCTATGACACCTTTGACCCACGCGTGGTCAACCCGGAATTTACGGCAGACGTAGGCACCAAGAAAGGGGAACGGGTGGACTATGCCATAATACGCGATGGCGAACCCATCATGCTCATTGAATGCAAGCCGTGCGGCACCCCGCTTAACGGCGACAAAGCCAACCAGTTGCACCGCTATTTTCACGCCACAAACGCCCGCATTGCCATATTGACCGACGGCATAACCTACAAGTTCTTTTCCGACCTGGATAAGCCGAACATCATGGACGACAGACCCTTCATGATCTTTGACTTTAACCAGATAGAAGAAGCCCTTATCCCGCAGTTAAAAAAGCTGGCCTGTGACCGCTTTGACATCAATACTGCGCTGGACGCCGCCGAAGACCTGAAATACACCCGCCAGATCAAGCAACACCTGGCCGCAGAACTCGCCGCCCCTTCCGATGAGTTTGTGAAGTATTTTGCATCCAAGGTGTATTCAGGGCAGATGCGCGCCACCATCATAGACCAATTCCGTCCGCGCCTGATCCAGGCAGCAGAGCACCATCTGAACGACGTGCTTAACGAGCGCCTTCGCGGGGCCATGAAGCCCAACGATTATACAAGCCAGCCCGAAGACGGCGCACCCAAGCCCGAACAGCAGGCTGAAGAATCCACGCAGTCACAGGGCATCACAACCACACAGGAAGAAGTGGAAGCTTATCTTATAGTCAAATCCATCCTTCGCACTGTTGTGGCCCCCACCCGCATTGCCATGCGCGACCGTCAATCATACTGCGGCATCCTTCTGGACGACAACAACCGCAAGCCCCTTTGCCGCCTTCACTTCGACAGACGGCAGAAACAATTCGGCATTTTTGACGCCGACAAGAACGAAACCCGCAACGACATTAACGCGCTGGACGATATATACAGCTACAGCGACGTTCTTGTCGAAACCGTGAGATGGTACGATTCAGAATAGCACTACGAGGGCGGGGCAGCCCCTGAGCAGTTAGGAAAAAACCTCTAACCAAATAAGCAGGGACTAGCCACCTTGTGGGTAGGGCTGTGCAGATGATGCAGGAAGTGCAAAGTACCAAAGGGGGCCACTTGTGACACTGAATAAGATTGAAGATACTCAGCACAACACATTCGAGAGCATCAAGCAAGCCGACGAGAACGGTAACGAATTTTGGCTTGCGAGAGATTTAGCTCCGGTTCTGGAATACCAGCAATGGAGGAACTTCCTTGTTGTCATAGAGAAAGCAAGGCTCTCTTGCGAAAAGTCCGGGCAAATATCGGATGACCATTTTGCTGAGGTCAGCAAAATGGTTGGGATCGGTTCTAACACCCAAAGAACAATCTCAGACGTTCGTCTCTCCCGCTACGCCTGCTATCTCATAGTTCAAAACGCAGACCCCTCAAAGCCCGTCATCGCAAACGGACAAGCATATTTTGCGATCCAGACTAGAAGGCAAGAGCTTGATGATGAATCGGCTTTTGCGGGCCTGTCAGAAGATGAGCGACGCCTGATGCTGCGCCGCGAGATGACCGAACACAACAAGGCCCTCACCGCCGCCGCAAAGGAAGCTGGCGTTGAAACCAGCTTGGATTATGCAATATTTCAAGACCACGGGTACAAGGGACTCTATGGCGGGATGGGGGCAAAGGATATTCACCGTCACAAAGGGCTAAAAAAAAGCCATCAAATACTGGACCATATGGGTAGCACAGAGTTGGCAGCAAACCTCTTCCGTGCCACACAGACAGAAGAAAAGCTCCGCAGGGACAATATTCAAGGTAAAAAAGAGGCAAACCAAACCCATTATGAAGTCGGCGCAAAGGTCCGCCAGACGATTCAAGAACTTGGTGGAACCATGCCAGAGCACCTACCCACCCCAGAAAAAAGCATCAAACAACTGGAACGAGAAAAGAAAAAGGTGGGATTGAAAGAATAGTCCCCACACTCTCCATGAAACAGCGCCCCGCTTCGGCGGGGCTTTTTCTTTTGCCTTTTTGTTGCCTTACGTCACCGCGCACTTGACTCAACTGTTGGCATATGACAACATACCTTCAACACGAACGACAAACCCGCCGAACACGTTCCATGGAACAGAGTAGGCACCAGGGCGCGCCGGGAGTGTTCCCCGCCGGGCGGCAGGGAGGCACCGAACGGAAACTAGTAGGACCGCCGCGAACGAGGCCCATTAAGGCGGGAGGGATTGAAAAACAAACCACGTATCCCGATTTGCGGGCTTGCCGGGGTGGTCCCGGTAAGCACACCGAAAAGGCAGGGTTGTCCGGTAAATCGTGGCGCCGGACAGCCCTACCGCAAGTCGGGATACAACCCGCAGGAGGAAAGACCATGCAGCACCCCGTCAAATCCCCCCTTCTACACGCCGCGCTAGAATGCCTCCTGCAATATGTCTATGGCCTCGGGGCTATCCTAGTCTTTATCACCCTCTCGGGCATCGCCCAGGTATGGGTGGCACACCTGTAACCATTCGGAGGATCACTGACCTGCCCTGGAAAAACTGGTCCAGGCCCAATGTTAGGGGTACTGAGACCGCAGGAGGTTTTCCATGGGCAAGAAGAAGCACGCTCCTGAGCAGATCATCGGCAAGCTGAGAGAGGCCGAGGT
>JAEWQB010000027.1 GCA_023460395.1 Pseudomonadota bacterium
ACCGCAGTCTCAGTCACGCTAGCTGATAACTTTTCTTCGTCCAACTCGCTATTCACTTGTCAAAGAGCATCTGAATGATGCCGAAGCATCTTTCGCTCTCAATCTGAACCGCTTCCAGCAGAACCATCGCCTGCCCTTCCGCGCTTCACTCTCTCGCTCGCCCCGGATGGTTTTCCGTAGCGGCGAATTTTGACCATATGAAAACCTGCGGAGCGTGTCAACTATTTTGTGACTTTTTTGTCGTCTTAGCGACACATCCGCGACTTTCTTTTGGCAAAGAGCTGTTCATCTGCGCCTCGTTGGCGCGGTGGTGGAAACTACTCGCTTTTGAGGTTTAGTCAATCGCTTTTTTCAAAAAGTTTTATTTATACATTTATTACGCTGATTTTATTAAATATTTTTAGTTGTTTTTCACCCCCCTACAGAGTGGCCCACTGCACGGATACCGCAATTTGCCTCTGGTGATATGCCGGGAGATACGCTACATCCCCTTACGAACATGAAAGGAGAGTGCCATGGGATTCATGAACGCCAGCGCGAGTTTTACGCGTTTTCAGATACTAGAAGAGGTGCCTGCGGAGCTATGGGCTCAAATACCGGACAAGCTTAAGCAGTTCGCCTTTACTGAAATTGAGGACACCGCCGCGGAACGTGGATGGGGCTGGGTATGTTATGATGATATGCTGGATTCCTTCTGGCGGACGGCCCCCCCGGAAAAGGGGGAATACCTCACGTTCTCGCTAAGGCTGGATACGCGACGCATTCCCGCCGCTGTCACGAAAAAGCACCTTGCTCTCGCCCTTCGTGAAGAAGAACGCAAAATCAAAGAGCAGGGCAAAAAGTACGTTTCCCGCGAACGGAAAAAGGAACTGAAAGAACAGGTACAACTAAAGTTACGTGCCCGCGCCATGCCCATTCCCGCCGAGTTCAACGCGGTGTGGAACATACAGAATGGCGTTGTTTACTTTGCGTCCACCCAATCGAAGGTTCTTGATTTGTTCACTGAATATTTTTCCACCACCTTCGGGCTGGATATTGAACCACTGACTCCGTATTCCCTTGCCCTGCGGCTCCTTGGCGACGACATAACCCATTCGCTGGATTCCCTTGAACCCGCGCGGTTCGCACCGGCGTCACGTTAGAGTGACCGTATCTGTGTAGTAAAAGCCCGTGCGCGATCTGCCCCGGATCGTCCCGTGGCCCTTTATACGGCGGACTGAATTCGCCACGACATATGCGTTACAGCACAGTAATGTGTTAGGAGACACCATGCCCGATACTCCCTATCTTGGTCAGACAACCGATGTGGTGCTTGGTCAGGAATTCCTTACATGGCTCTGGTTCCGCAGCGAAACTCGAAGCGGTCAGTTTTCCACCCGCGATGGCGACCCGTATTTCCTCTATGTGGAACAGCGTGTTTCCGTGCAAGGCGGCGAGGGGGAAACCCTTGAAACCGCCACGGTTTCCGGCAACCTTTCCGAATTGCGGGAAGCCCGTCTTGGCCTTTCCATGGGTAAAAAGGTAAACCGCGCCCTCATCCGCATAGAGCATGATCCCGAAGCGTGGCAACTCAGCCTTAAGGCTGAAGACTTCTCGCTGGGCAGCCTAAAAACCCCAAAGGTGGAAAAGGCAGACTCTGAGGACGATGATCCAGATGCCGCATTTCTAGAAAAGATGTATCTTATCGAGAAGTGCTTGGTCTACTTAGACGCCGCCTACGCAGACTTTCTTGCGGTACGGTTTTCTGCGGAATGGCCCGACCAAGTGCAACAGGTGGGCCGCTGGCTGGCTGAGGTGGAGTAAGGGCCAGCCCGTACACCGCACAGAAACCCGCAAAACGTCGACAGACCGACCATAGGCGGAATGGGGAAACGCGGAGATAATTCGCAGACGGCGTAACACGCAGTCCCATACCTCCCGAACCTCCCTAGCTGGCCGATCCGGCCTCAGAAGAGCAGGACACGCATGGAGATGACAGCCCCTCAATCCCCCCAACAGGACGCCCCTTCCTCTCCGGCTGGTGCGCAACGGGGTACCTTGCGCATGGCACAGGCCCTTGGCGTGCGCCTGCTGGTTAAACTGGGCTGGATGCTGGTCGTGCTTTGGGGGATCACCGTCATCAGTTTTTGGGTCATCCACCTCGCGCCCGGCTCTCCCACCGACATGCAGACAACCCTGAATCCCTTTGCCGGGCAGGAAACCCGCGCCCGCCTTGAGCGTTTGTACGGATTGGATCAACCTCTGCACATACAATATATACACTGGTTGGAACGCTTGGTCCGACTGGATTTCGGTCAGTCCATGTCCGGCGATTTCCGACCGGTGTGGGACAAGATTCGGGAGCGCCTGCCGCTGACCGTTGGCATGAACGTGGCGTCCATGGTGCTCACACTGCTTATTGCCGTCCCCTTGGGTGTCGCCAGTGCCTACTATCAAGGCCGTTGGTTCGATTCATTCAGCACGGTTTTCGTTTTTGTGGGCTTTGCCATGCCGGGATTCTGGCTTGCGCTTCTTATGATGTTATACTTTGGCATCCATTTGCAGTGGCTTCCCATATCCGGCCTTGTCTCGCTGGACTACGCCTCGCTTTCCCCCATAGGCAAGGCTTTGGACGTGGCAAAGCACCTTATCATGCCTATTTTTATTTACACCTTCGGCAGTCTGGCGGGCATGTCGCGATTTATGCGCGCATCCATGCTGGAAGTGCTACGGCAGGACTATATCCTCACCGCCCGCGCCAAGGGCCTGCCACTGCGCACTGTCATATTCAAACACGCACTGCGCAACGCGCTGCTACCTGTCATCACCATCTTGGGACTTTCTGTTCCGGGACTTATCGGCGGGTCGGTAATCATTGAGTCTATTTTCGCATTGCCGGGCTTAGGCCAGCTCTTCTACGCGGCAGTGATGGCGCGAGATTATCCCATGATTATGGGCAATTTAGTACTGGGGGCGATGCTGACCTTGGCGGGTAACGTCATTGCCGATCTGTGTTACGGACTGGCGGACCCCCGCATCCGCAGTACGGGGAGGAACGCGTAAATGTCCACCCTTGCCCTCTCCAGTCCGCGTTCACTCCGGCGTTTTCTTGGTCGATATGGCATGCTGGCAACAGGTCTGACCATCGTGGGGGCCATGTCCTGTGCCGCCCTCCTCGCGCCATGGCTGGCACCGCACGACCCCACCGCACTGGATCTAAATGCCATTCTACAACCGCCCAGCGCCCTGCACCTTTTTGGTACCGATGCGCTAGGGCGGGACGTATTCTCGCGCATGCTTTACGGTGCCCGCGTTTCGCTGTGGGTAGGATTTGTGGCTGTGGGTATTTCCGTCAGTGTGGGCATTGTGCTTGGTTTGATCGCCGGATTCTTCCGGGGATGGGTGGACGAAATCATCATGCGCCTTGTGGACATCATGCTCTGCTTTCCCTCGTTCTTTCTTATCCTCGCGGTCATAGCCTTTTTAGAGCCGAGCCTGAGCAATATTATGGCGGTCATCGGCCTTACATCGTGGATGGGCGTGGCGCGGCTGGTGCGGGCGGAAACACTTTCGCTGCGCGAGCGGGACTTCATCGCGGCCTCCCGGCTGGCGGGTGCCGGCGCTCCCCGCCTGCTTGCTCTGCACATTCTTCCCAACGCGCTAGCTCCTGTGCTTGTCTCCGCCACTCTTGGTGTGGCGGGAGCCATTCTCACGGAATCCGCGTTGAGCTTTCTGGGACTTGGCGTGCAGCCCCCCATGCCAAGTTGGGGGAATATCCTCATGGAAGGCAAGGAAGTATTGGAAATTGCCCCATGGATGTCGCTCTTCCCCGGTTTTGCCATTCTCTTTACAGTAATGGGCTACAATTTGCTGGGCGAAAGCCTGCGTGACCTGCTAGATCCGCGCCTTGCCCGCGCGTAGCACGCCTGCGGAGAAAGCGGTGTTCACAGCTACCCCGCGACGTCCCCGCAGAACAACCCCGTTTGCCACACCATGCACCGCGAATTTTATAACGCTGCCGAATCCTTCGTCATTACAGATTGAGATACCCCGCGTTGCTCTCGCCTTCCGGGATACTCCAACTGCGGATAGTGACACTGCGGCTTTTCTTCTGACACTCCACGCGGAGCTGACCATCTCCTAATCCGAAAAGCACGCCGAAGCCCCCAACGCGGGACCGGGACACCCTCTCCGCCCTTCCGTGGTTCTGCGAATCTCATGCAGCAGAAGGGAACGCCCCGCGCCTTTATACAAACGCAGTGTGCTCCCTCGCGCTACGCCGCCTCAATCCAGAAACGCACGAGACTACACACGTCGCGCCGCTGCCCGTGAAGGCACAAACCTAATATTCACGCGCTTCCCTGTTTTCCCGAAGCCTATCTATACTCCCGCCCTTATGCCCGAAACGGTGGTTTTCTGTCGGATATTTTCAAATAAATTGGCATAATAACCAGTTCAGGCCTCCCTTTTTGGACAACCTTCCCTGACGTTTTCTCCCGTTCCAAAACTTTCAAAAGTCGTTTTTTAATTACGCAACTCCCAATTATCATGGGAGAGCGCCTAGGGTTCTCCCCATAGTGAGTATGGACCTTTCAACCGTTATCTAGTGAGGAGTGTATGAATACGGAAATTATGGGGATTAAGCTGCCGCACTTGCTTGCGCTTTCCGTGCTGATTGGTGTTGCCTGCGCTTTGGGTAAATTGCCGGGTGGTATGGCGGGTGGGTTCGCCATTACTATGAGCATGGGCTTTTTGCTGGATTGGCTGGGCGGAAAAACCCCCATTGTGAATAACTACTTGGGTGGTGGCCCGCTTTTCTGCATCTTCATCAGCGCCGCCCTGTTCTATTTTGGTATTATGCCGCCTGAAGTAAAGAAAGTGATCGACGGCTTCATGAAGCCCACGAACTTCCTCGACTTCTACATTGCCGCACTCATTTGCGGTTCCATTTTCGGCATGCAGGCAAAGCTTTTGGTTAAAGCTGGTCTGCGATTCGCTGTGCCCATCGTGCTGGGACTTGGCGTAGCTTCTCTGCTGGCTGGTGCCGTTGGTCTGCTAACCGGTTTCGGCTGGAACAAAGCCGTGGCGTTTGTCTGCTACCCTATCATGGGCGGCGGTTTGGGTGCCGGTGTACTGCCCATGTCAGAAATTCTGCATAATTCCACAAGCATGGATACCAAAGAAATACTTTCCATGCTCATTCCGCCCATGGCTATCGCCAACGTGCTGGCTATTATCGCGGGTGGCGTGCTGGACCGTCTTGGCAAAAGCTTCCCCAAGCTTACCGGCAATGGCAAGCTTATCAAAAGCGGTGACGACGACCATGGTCCCACTGTCGAAATTCCTGTGACCATCAAGACGTTGGGAGTGGGCCTTTTTACCTCGTGCACTATGCTCATTCTGGGTCACGTGCTCGCCAAGTTCATCCCTCTGCACTACTACGCTCTTATGATTATCGCGGTGGCCTTGCTGAAAATATCCGGCATTGTACCGCAGGCGCTGCAAGAATCCTGCGCCGCATGGTTCCAGTTTGTGGCGAAGTATATGACAGCTCCCCTTCTTGTGGGCGTTGGGGTAACCTATACCGATCTGGGCGTGGTTATTGACGCCTTCACATTGCAAACCTTTGTTCTGGTTCTCGCCGTGGTTGTTGGCGCGGTTATCGGCGCCGGGCTGGGCGGCCTGATGGTAGGTTTCAATTTCATCGAATCCGCCATTGCCGCAGGGCTGTGCATGGCAAATATGGGCGGCACCGGTGACGTGGCTGTGCTTTCCGCCGCCAACCGGTTTGAGCTTATGCCGTTCGCCCAGATTTCTTCACGGCTGGGCGGTGCGCTCATTCTGATTATAGTGGGACTCACCATTCCCTTACTCTACTAAGGAGGCCGCTCGTGGTTGCCCAAGGATTTCAGGACATCATCACTCCCGGAGAATATGCGGAAGCCGCTGCGCTGCTGCAACAGTCCGGGCTGGACATGCCGGAAGGCATTGATGCCGGAATTGGCCTACGTGAGGATGGTCGCCTTGTTGGCACCGCCTTTCTCGCGGGCAACACGATATGCGGCGTATGCGTCAGCAACGACCACCGGGGACAAGGAACTTCCGCGTCCCTGGTGGGACGCATGCTCACCACAGCCCTTGCGGGCGGTGCCACGCGCGTCAACATCTTCACCAAGTCGGCGGAAGCGGACAAATTCGCAGCCTTGGGATTTCGGTTGGTAGCCGCCACAGACGATTCCGCTATGCTGGAGTTTGGCACACCGGACTATACGGAATGGATTCGCGAAACGCAGAAGCGCCTTGCGGAAGCAACCGCAGAAAACACCTCCGCCCATGGGAGTGCGCAGGGCACCACCCCGGCTACCGGGTCCATTGTCATGAACGCCAACCCGTTTACTCTTGGTCACCGGGCCTTGGTGGAAAAAGCGGCAGCCTGTTGCCACCGGGTTGCCGTCTTTGTGGTGGAGGAAGACGCGTCGGTCTTTCCCTTTGCGGAACGCCTTACCCTTGTCCGCCGGGGAACAGCGGACCTCCCCGGCGTGGCGGTACTTCCGGCAGGCCCGTACATGGTTTCCCGTGCCAGCTTTCCCGCCTATTTTTCAGGGAAAGCCGCCCACGCGGCCGTGCATGCCCGGCTGGACGCCCAGATATTCGCCACGCGCATAGCACCGGATCTTGGCATTACCATCCGGTTTGTCGGCACCGAGCCATATTGCGCGGCAACGGCAACCTATAACGAAACTCTGCACGCGGTATTGCCCGCTCACGGCATTACACTGCGAGAAATCCCGCGCCGCACAGGCGGCGATGAGAGCATCAGCGCATCCAAAGTGCGCGAACTTCTGCGCGACGAAAACTACGCCACCCGTATTCCCGAACTTAGCCAACTCGTGCCGCCGTCCACGCTGGCCTTTTTGCTTTCCGGCAAAGGGCAAGCCATCGCGGCCCGGTTGCGTCACAGAACCGGGCGGCATTAATTCCGCCGCGCATGAAAGCGACGAACATGAAACACGGCTACACGCCGGAGGAGAGCAACAGCCATGGAGCAAACACCCAATGCTCAGGCAGGGACTCTTGAGTCCAACGACATATTCATCAGATTGACCAAAGCGGCGGAAGGAGCGGAAGGCTCCATCTCCCTTGAAAGCATCGTCATGCAACAGTTTGGCGACGATATTCTCAAAACCATCCGCCAGAGTCTCGCCGATGCCGGTCTGACCGGGGTGGACGTACATGCCAACGACCGTGGCGCACTTACCTGCACCATCATGGCCCGCGTGGAAGCCGCCGCAGCCCGCTATAAGGAGATGCTGTCATGAAAGCATTCCGAACCATGCTGTTTATGCCGGGCAACAACCCCGGAATGCTGACCAGTGCGGGAAGCCTTGGCGCGGATTCGGTCATTCTTGACCTAGAAGACGCCGTGGCGAGAACAGAAAAAGACGCGGCACGCGTGCTGGTCCGCCGCACACTCACCGACCTGCGTCCGCAGGGGGTTATGTGCGTGGTGCGCATTAACGGATTGGATACCCCGTACTGGGAAGCAGACACGCTGGCGGCCGTCACCGGCGGCGCGGATGCTATCCTTATCCCCAAATGCGAAACCCCCGATGCCCTGCACGCGGTTTCCACCTGCATCGACGCCGTCCCTGTATCTGCCGACAAAAAAGACGCTATCCAGCTCATTGCACTGTTAGAAAGCTCCAAGGGTATTGAGAACGCCTCTGCCATCGCCTCTTCCGGCGGACGGTTGGCGGGCATGCTGCTTGGCGCGGAAGACCTCACCGCAGAACTGGGCGCACGCCGCACTCCCGAAGGTGTGGAAATAGCCTACGCCAGAGGACGCCTGCTCATGGCCTGCAAGGCCGCGGGCATTGCCGCCATAGACACGCCATTCCCCTTTGTCACGGATATGGAAGGTCTAGAAAAAGACGCCGCACTCGCCGCGCAGTTGGGCTTTACCGGCAAGGCGCTTATCTCACCACATCACGTGCATGTGGTTAAAGAAGCGTTTCTGCCCACAGAAGCTCAAGTTGTCTGGGCATCCAGAGTCATGGCCACGGCGGACAAGGCGGAACGCGAAGGCAAGGGGGCCGTGTCCCTCGACGGCATGATGATAGACCTGCCCATCATCAAGCGTGCCAAGCGCATTCTGGAAATGGCAGAGTAGCCACGGAGGTACATCGTGAACAAGAAGTTCCTGCCCGACGTTATTACCGCACTGCGGGAAGCCGGGCTTACCGATAATATGACGCTTTCTTTTCACCATCATCTGCGTAACGGCGACTTTGTTGCCAATATGGTTCTTGACGCTGCGGCGCAGATGGGCGTGAAGGGCCTGACCATAGCCATGTCCTCGCTGTTCCCGGTTCATCAGGCCATGATCCGCCATATTGAAAGTGGTGTGATTGCCGCGCTGGATACGGACTACATGAGCGGCCCGCTGGCTGCGGCCATCAGCAATGGCCTCATGGACACTCCCGTTATGTTCCGCTCCCATGGCGGACGCCCCCGCGCCATCGGCGAGGGTTCCCTCAAAATAGACATTGCCTTTGTAGCAGCTCCCTGCGTGGACAAATACGGCAACATCAACGGTACGGAAGGCCCCTCCGCCTGCGGTTCACTGGGGTATATTCTGCCAGATGTGGAGCATGCTGACACCGTTATCGCCATTGCCGATTTTGTGGCTGATGGTGCGCTCAACCGCATATCCATTCCCCACAACCGGGTGGACCACATCGTTGTCGTGGATAAAATCGGCGACCCGGCGGGCATTGTGTCCGGCTCCATCAGCCTCACCCGCGACCCTCTGGCGCTTGCCATAGCACGCAATGCGCAGGCCGTTATCCGCGCCTCCGGTTTGCTGCGCGACGGATTCAACTACCAGACGGGCGCGGGTGGCGCATCCCTTGCCGCTTCCACCTTCCTGCGTGAAGACATGCGCCGCATGAAGCTTAAAGGCGGCTTTCTGTTGGGCGGCATCACCAAGTACATGGTGGAAATGCTTGAAGAAGGCTTATTTGAAACCATATTCGACGTACAGTGCTTCGATCTGAGCAGCGTGCGCTCCATGCGGGAAAACCCGTCGCACAAAGAAATCTCCGCAGACACTTACGCAAATCCGGCGCAGAAAAGCTGCTGCGTGGAGTTTCTGGACACGGTCCTGCTGGGTGCCTCCGAGGTGGACCTCAACTTCAATGTTAACGTGCTGACCAATTCCAACGGCGGCATTATCGGCGGCTCCGGCGGACACAACGACGCAGCCGCTGGCGCGAAGATGACCATTATCGTGGCTCCTCTGGTACGGGCACGCCTGCCCATAGTGGTGGAACGCTGCACCACCATTACCACTCCCGGCAATACTGTGGACGTACTGGTCACTGAACGCGGCATTGCGGTAAACCCCTTGCGCACCGATCTGCTCGACCGCTTCAAGGAAGCCAAGCTTCCCGTCTGCACCATTGAAGAACTGCGGGAAACCGCGCTACGCATAACCGGAACGCCTCACGCAGCGGAGCACAGCGACAAAATCGTGGGCGTGGTGGAATACCGCGACGGAACCATTGTGGATAAGGTTTATGCCATCTAGCACGCAGGCATCCGCCATTCTTGCAAGGAACGGGGAATCCGTCTCCACGCCGACACTCCCCCAAGGACACGGCACCGCTGTTTCGCCCAGCGCCGCGTCTTTGGGAGACTCCGCATCGCGCAATCCGGTCCTTGCCGCCGTGCTTAACGCCCGTGAAGCACGCTGGCAGCGCAAGCAGGAGCTGGCGGAACGGTTTGGCGTCAGCGTACTGGCGCTGGGACTGAATATTCCCGGCCCGGACAAAACGCCCCCCGGCTCGCTGGAACTCTTAGGCATTCTGAGTGACGCGCTGGATGCTCTGCTGCGTGCAGCAGACGCCACACTTGGGAAGCACAGAGTATACCATGACGAGACCGTGCACAGCGCGGACGGCGCGTACCGTCTGCTCGCGCTGGATATGCCGCCGGAGGATATGAAACGCCTTGCCATGCAACTTGAAGAGGTGCATTTCTTTGGCAGGCTGGCGGATGCTGACGTGCTTTCGCCCGGCGGGAGGCCCATCTCCCGCCGGGATTTGGGCGTTGCGCCCCGAAAATGTTTTATCTGCGGGGAGGAGGCAGCTCTTTGCTGTTCCCGCGCCAGCCACCCAGCCCCAGTAGTGTGGCACCATGTGCACAGAATCCTTGAAGCCGCAGCCCGCCAAGCGCCGCTTCAGAAACCACAAATGTAACGCCGCAGCCGCCCGATCCACGGCACAATACCGCGGCGGAGGATGTTTCCATGAACCTGTTCCTTTCCTTCATTGCCGCCTGTATCGGAGGCTTTCTTGGCTTTAAATCCCGCTTTCCCGCCGGAGCCATGCTGGGCGCGGCTCTGGGCGTGCTGGCCTATCGCTATCTGGCCTCGCAGCAAGTACATATGCCCAAGTATATCATTTTTATGGCCCAAGTGCTTATCGGAATGGTCATCGCGGAAGCATGCGACCGGGAACTGCTCAGAAAACTGGCGGAGCTGATGTGGCCCATGCTTATCTCCTGCACGGTACTCATCCTTGCCGGGCTGTGCACCTCATACGCGTTCTACCGTCTGGGTTACATAGATTTTCCCACAGCGTACATCGCGGGCAGTCCGGGAGCCATGCAGGTGCTGGTTGCCATGAGCGGTGACATGAAGGCGGATGTGGCGCTTGTGGCGGCCTTCCATTCCGTGCGGCTTATTATTGTTAGCGTTACCGCGCCGCTGATCTTCAAGTATTTCATACGGGGGTAGCGCCATGAGGATATTCCGCCCAAACGGCCTCGCGCGGGTATTGCCGGAACAACATAGTACGGTTCCGGTGACACATAGCGCGGCACCCGCCCCGGCTCCCGCTGCGGACGAGGCTCCGATCCTTTTGCCTTTTGGGCTGGAAACACTTGCCGGACAGATCGGAACCGCCGCAGTGCGGGCGGCTATCCACGAAGCGACAACCACGCACAAGCCGGGGCTGGTCTGTCCCGACTCGCAAGGCGCACACCGCGACATGGACATTACCACCATGATCGCCAGTGCGATGAGTCTTGCCCCGTACTTCCGCGCCGCCGCCGCCCACGGTATACGAAGCGCGCATATGCCCCCGCGTGAGGCCTTCGCCGTCCTCCGCCGGCAAGGCTGCGCCGCAGAACGCACCATGCTTGCCGCTACCGGAGGCGTGAACACCCACAAGGGGCTTATCTTTTCGCTCGGCATTCTCACGGCGGCTTCAGGCCGTGGCGCGGCACTGGGCCATACCATGGACTGCGCTGCCATATGCCGCATAGGCGCCTCATTCGTCCGGGGCATTGTGGAGCGGGACTTCGGCCCTCTTCTGGCGGCGCGTTCGCGTTACGGTTCCCTGTCCCTGCCTGAAACGGCACTGCTGGAACACGGACGCGCTGTCGCGGGACGTCCTTTGACGGCGGGAGAAACCTTCTTCATGCTTCACGGTATCACAGGCATTAGGGGTGAGGCCGAACAGGGCTTCCCCCACGTGCTTGCGGCTAAAACGGTATTTGACTCCTTGCTGGAGCGGCACGGCCTGAACACCGCTGCCGTAAACGCTCTGCTGTTGCTTATGCGCGACATGCCGGATACCAACGTGCTGCACCGGGGCGGGCAGGAAGGGCTAACCTTCCTCCGCCGGGAAGCGGCAGCGGTGCTGGACGCGGGCGGTGCGACAACGCCTGCGGGCACGCAACTCCTTCTGACGTTGCAACGCCGATGTATTGAACGAAACATCAGCCCCGGCGGATGCGCGGACTTGCTGGCGGTTGTGTTATTTTTCCATTTGCTCTCAACCAACGCCGCCTTGTCCTCGCGGCCCCCCTGTTTTTAATATGAAACACTGGCTCGCCCTTCTTTCCCGCAGAACACGGCTCAGAACCAAACTCGTTTTGCTTGTCTGCTGCATGTTTCTGCCCCCCGTGGTTCTGCTAAATATTCACGTCCACTATCTGATCGACTCGGAATACCGCAATGTCGCTGGCGATCAGGCCATGAATGTAGCCACAATTACGGCGGAAATGCCCCGCGTGAAACGCTTCATGCAGGGAGAACGCGCCCTGTTGCCCGAACTGGGGCAGGAACTGGACATGCTTGCTGACGCCAGTCAGGTAAAATTCATCGTCCTTATCGACATGAACGGCATACGGGCGTTTCACCCCGTCCGCGAAAATATCGGCCTCCACGTAGAAGGAGGCGACGCGGGTGACGGACTTATGGGAAAAAGCTACATCTCTTTCGCACAGGGAACGTTTGGCTATTCCCTACGGGCGTTTCAGCCTATCTGGTCCGACGATGGCAAGCAGATTGGCGTGGTTATTGTGGGCATTATGTCAGACGCCATAGAGCGCACCATAGCCCGGTTCATGGCTCCGGTATGGCCGGGACTGTTCGTCCTGCTGCTAGTGGCGTTGCTGGTGGCGGTGCTGTTCTCGCGCAGCATCACCCGTATTCTTCACGGGCTGGAGCCGGAAGAAATAGCCCGCCGGCTGGAAGAACGTGTGGCCATGCTCAGTACCGTGCGGGAAGGTATTGTCGCCGTAAATACCCGCGCACGCATTACGCTGGTCAATGCCGAGGCCACGCGCATCCTGAACGCGGCAGGCGTGCACGGTGATTTTATAGGCAAACCCGTGGATGAGGTGGTGCCAAATTCCCGCCTCAATGAAATTATCGCCAGCGGACGTGCCGAATATGACAATGAACAGGATCTGCACGGCACGGTTATTCTGACCAACCGCACCCCCATTCTCGTCAACGGGTCACTGGTGGGAGCCATTGCCACCTTCCGCGACATGACCGAAGTACGCCGCCTCGCCGAAGACCTGACCGGCGTGAACCGCTATGTGGACGCGCTGCGCACGCAGTCCCACGAATTTCTCAACCGGCTGCACGTCATTTACGGGCTGGTGCAAAAGGGAAAGTACGCCGCGCTGTCCACATACCTATCCAACCTTATCGGCATGCGTCTTAAAGACAACGCAGCCATCGCATCTGGAGTGCGGGACGCGGTTATCGCGGGATTTCTCTCCAGCAAATTCACCAAAGCGCGGGAACTGGGCGTGCAGGTTGAATTTGAAATTGAAGGCGAGTTGGAAGAACTTTACGATCCCAAACTGCGAAACGGGCTGGTGACGGTCCTTGGCAACGTCATTGACAACGGACTGGATGCCATGGCGGAAGCGGATAAAAAGCACATGGCGGTTGCCTTTACCGTAGATGATGAGAATATATGGATCAGAATCACTGATTCAGGCGAAGGCATCCCCGCGGAACTGATGAACAGCGTTTTTACCCGAAATTTTTCCACCAAGGGCGCTGGGAGAGGGATTGGCCTATATCTGGTGTTACTCACCGTCAATTCACTGGGGGGAACGCTTGAGATGGATTCGGTTCCCCAGCGGGGAACAAGCGTAACGGTGCAACTGCCCCGCACTGCCCCGCCGCTGACGTCCCCCACATACATTTCCGCCAACTCTGCCAGTCACGGCAGTTCTGGCAGTTCTGGCAGTTCCACAGACACGCCGCATGTAGCTTCAGATACCGGCTCTCCCGCAGACGGGGAAACACCCGATACCCGCACCACGGGACCGCAGCAAACCGGGGAGGAACCGGAACCACGAAATTCACCGCGCCCCGACAACGAAAGGGACACAGACGCATGATTAAGGTCATCATAGTCGAAGACGACCCCATGGTGGCGTCCATCAATTCGGAATATCTCGCCCGGCTGGACGGGTTCAGCCTGTGCGCCAGCTTTAACACGGGAAAGGCGTGCCTCGCGTATTTAAAAACCCATGACGATGTGCTGGTTCTGCTGGACGTTTTTATGCCCGGTCTGGATGGTTTGGAACTCCTCCAGCGTATTCGCAGCGCACACCCGCGCGTGGACGTGATTATGATCACCGCCGACCGCAGCAGCGAGGATATCAAGCGGGCCTTGCGTCTGGGAGTCATTGATTACTTGATGAAACCATTCACCTTTGAACGGTTTCAGACCGCGCTTCTCTCATATCAGGAACGGCGCAGGTTACTCGGCTCACAGGAAGAGTTAGACCAGAGTATGCTGGACCAGCGTATTTTTATCCGCGCCAACCCGGCTCACCCCAAGGGGGTGGACGCGGACACACTGCGGATTATTCAGGATGACCTTGCCGCCCGCACCGAGAGTTGCAGCATTAAAGACTTGGAGCAAAGCATCGGTCTGTCTCGCGTGTCCATAAAAAAATATCTTGTCCATCTGGAAGAAATAGGCAGAGTTTCCAGCAGCCTAGACTACCCTTCCGTGGGACGTCCCGTGCGCAAATACCGCTGGATATGACGCGGCGGGGCATTCCGCTCCGCAGCGGTCCGCGTCAGCTCTCTGATCTGGTCCTACCGGAAGCCCGGTCCTCAAAGGTGGGAGCTTCCCCCCGGCGCAGCTGAGAGCGGATGCGGGAAAACGTTTCTTCCACAACCGAAAGCCGGGCCAGAAGCACCTCTTCTTCCGTAGAGCGGCACTGCACAGCTCGCACCGCGCCGTGCCCAAACACCAACCGCCGATGGGCGGAAAGCGCAAGAACAGGATCGTGCGTGGCAATAACCGCGATTTTATCACTGCGCACAAGCAATTCCAGCGCCCGGCGCTTATCCACTCCAGCATTTTCTATTTCATCAATCAGAAGAATGGGGGAAAAGCTCAACAGAGCCGCGTCCGCTATCATAAGTGCCCGCGACTGCCCGCCTGACAGTTGGGTAAGTTGCGCCTCTGGAGCGAACGCCTCACCAGCAAGCTCGTTAGCGGCTGTAATCACCCGCGCGGTCACCTCCGCCGGGTCGGCTGCCTTCCGGCTTTCCGCATGCATGCGTACAAACTCCCGCACGGGCATATCCAACACAAAGTTCATATTCTGCGTGAGCTGCGCCACAAGTCTGCCATGCAGGGCAAAGCGTTCTTCGGCATCCGGTACGCGCCCGTTTAACAGAATCTGCCGCCCGGAAGGCGTGTCGTGCGAAGCTAATGATTCTATATCATATAAAAAACGGCTTTTCCCCGCTCCGGTAGGACCAACCAGAGCGGTAATTTCGCCCGGCACAAAACGAATGTCCTCCTCTTCCGAACGGCCCGATTTATCATGCCCGGCGCATACGGTCACAGAGGTTATTCTCACGCAGTCCCCGTCCGCCAGCGCGGCATCTGTCAGATACGCAGTGTCTGCCGCCCCGCCGGGTTGTGCGATGCTTCTGCCCGCATCGTACTCCGGCTCCGGGTACTTAGCCATGTTTCCCTCCAAACGTCGCCTTGCGCACATTACCTTTCTGATACCGCGCCCCGATGCGCGTTTCGCTCAGACAATAGGAACACACAGCGGCGGGCATGGCAAAACGCAGCCGCATATCTGTTACGGAAGCCACGGCAGGAGCCTGCGCCAAAATAGCGGCAAGCTCCCGGCACCCCTGTCCCGTCAGTCCGTTAATATGCCGAATAATCGCGCGGGCGTTCATTTGCCGGATGCGGTGGCGATACACCTCACGCTCCGCCTGCGAGACGAGATCGCCTTTCGTTACCAACACAATATCCGCCAATTTGAGCATGGGGCCTATTTTTTCCGGCGCGGTGATGCCCATAAGATTGTCGATGACACACAGTGCCAAGGCCCCGCGCAAATGTGGCGAACAGCGATTGCATAACCCCGCTGTTTCGATAATGCAGCAGTCTGCCCCAGTCCCCCGCGCCCAGCCGTAAGCTTCTTCCAGATTCACGGCAAAAAAGTGGTCCGGGCACAATCCACCGGAAAGCGCCGCAGTAACGGGAATACCCGCCGCCTCGTAAACCTGTGCGTCTCTGGTTTGCAGGCAGTCGAATTTAATAACGGCGCACCGCACTCCCTGCTCGCGCAGTGCCGTGCCGCAGTGGACCAAAAGAGAAGTTTTGCCACACGAAGGCGGACCAGCTACCGTAATGAGGCGCACTCGTTCCCCCGTACCAGTTCACGAAAGCGGGTATTCAGCATATCGCGCAGCACGGTGATGTCGTGCTTGGCAATAAAATCCCATCCCACCCACCGTATTGCGGCCCCGGCTGGCAGATTTTCCGGCAAGGGACCACCTAACGGCAAAAACCACCGGGCGCTTTCTATAGCTCCGAAACCGTGGGTAAAAAAATGAAGAAGCTGGGCCAGCCGCGCGTGCTCACTCTGTTTGGCTAAAAAATACAGCGGGCTGGCGGCGGTTCCGTCCTTGGGCCAGATAACCCGCATGTGCCCCGGCTGCCGGGAGCTTTCCGCGAAAAAGTAGGGAATGATGTAAATGCCCCCCACGTTAGGCGCGCCGCCGGACTTCCCCATACGCGAGGAGTGCATCAGCCCGTGACAATTGGCGGCAAAACGCTCAATGCCGTCCATGCCATACTCCTTGTACAGCCCCATGAGCACCGCGTCCGCCATATCGTCGCCATCGCCGCACATATTTATCTGGCCCGCATACACGGGGTTCAGTAAATCGCCCCACGTTTCCGGTACGGGTAAATCTCCCAACCTTTCAGTATCAACCAGAAATATGTACGGAGTGAGTCCGTAAACCACATACCGTCCCGCAGGGTCCAGAATGCCCGCTTCCAGATGCATCGGGGAAACAGTCTCCGGCAGAACCGCGCCGAACACATCCGCATGGACAAACCGCTCGACAAATTCCTTACGGAAAAAATCCCCAAATCCTATAGACGCGATAATGCCGGGAAGCTGATCCACATCCGTTGCGTGGTACAGCGGGTCATACGGATCAACAGACGTGCATCCCATGGGAATATGCACGGAAACGAGCGCGCCGCCCCGCGCATACTCCGCCTGTATGGCTTCCACTCGCTCCTTCACGGCAAGTTTCACCGGGCAGGGAGCATACAGCAATAAATCCATTTCACCGGGAAAAGACGGCCCTTCCTCCCCCATAGCGCGAACGGATGACAGCAGAGCATCCAGCGTTTTCATTCCGGCTTCCTCCAGCGGTGCGGTACACAGACTTACCCGTGCGGGAAATTCCGTAACCGGGTGGAATACCATTGTAGAATAGATTCCATATATGCGGCAAGAAGCCACATTTTTGTATGGTCGCAGAGTCTGACCAAACGACAAAACGGACGCCGGAGTATTCTCCGGCGTCCGTTACAGACTCGTCTCAGTGTCGGAAGAGGCTAATGCCGCACGCGGGCGGAACCATCCCCCGCACGCAGAATACGGACCCGATCTCCCTTATAGAAGGACTCCCCGCCCGCTTCCTGCACAATGGACACAACCTTGCCGCCATCCTGCTCCACGGTAATTTCCAGCGCCTGCTTGGTGCCCACAGCGCCTTCCGCCGCAGCGCCACCCGCACCACCCAACACCGCGCCACCCAACGTGGAAAGGGTTCTCCCCCGCCCACCGCCTATGGTGCTGCCCAACACGCCGCCAATGATGGCCCCGCCCAGAAGCCCCAGACCGGATTGTTCCGCCTGAATAGTCACGGGCTGCACATCAATAATAGTGCCGTACTCCACCGTGTGCTCCACGCGAGCTTGCTTGGTGCTGTAAACATTGCCGCTCTGGCTGGCGCAACCCGCCGCCAAAAGGGCCAGCATAAGAAGAAGGACGAGGGGGAAATATCCAATGCGTTTCATGGCATTCTCCATTGCTTTCGCGGTTACTAAAGGTACGGGCGAGCAGATCAAGGCAGACTCGCAACCCGCCCTATTGCCCGGCACACCGCGCCCGGCATGGTCACAGGCATGCGGGCAGACCTTACTTCATCATACCGTTCCCCGCCGCTAAGTCAACCACGGCTCTTTCCATATTCTTCCTCATAAGCATATTTCCATAGCATACCCGGCTTGTTCTATGCCACGACTATGCTATGGTGCAGACAAAAAGGAGCTTTGCCATGGCAACCGCGCAGTACGACGTAATCGTTCTTGGATCCGGCCCCGCCGGGGGTCACGTGGCTTCCCGCTGCCACGCGGCTGGCCTTTCTGTGGCGCTGGTGGAGAGCGACGGATTTGGCGGTGCATGTCCCCTCCGGGGATGCGAACCCAAAAAAGTATTGGCGGATGCAGCGGAAACCGTGGAACGCCTGCATAACACAGCGGGAACCGGTCCCGCTGGCGAAGCCCACATTGACTGGCCCAAACTTATGGCCTTCAAAAACACCTTCACCAGCACTCTGTCCGACAGGGTGGAACGGCACTACGCTCAAAAAGGCATTACACTGTATAAAGGAGCAGGCCGCTTTGCCACCCCCAACAGCATTGACGTGGGGGATACTCGGATCAGCGCATCCCGCATCTGCATCGCCACGGGGGCCACACCCCGCCCGCTTACTTTTCCCGGCAGCGAACGGCTCTCCACCAGCACGGAATTTTTGGATCTGCCGGAGCTTCCCAAGCGCATACTCTTCCTTGGCGGGGGGTTCATCGCATTTGAACTAGCACACATCGCCGCGGCGGCGGGAGCGCAGGTGCACATCGTCCAGCGCAGTAGCCGCGTGCTCAGACAATTTGATCCAGACCTTGTGGAACGGCTAACCACCCAAATGCAGCGCTTAGGGGTGGAGCTGCATACACAGGCCCCTCCCCGCTCACTTACCCGCAACGCGGACGGTCTGCTGGAACTGCGTGCCGGAGAACACGAAGAATTTCTGTTCACGGCGGATATGGTGGTTCATGGAGCCGGGCGCATACCGGATATAGCCAACCTGAATCTCGCCGCGGGTGAAGTGCAGCCACAGGGAAACGGCATTGCGGTAAACGAATTTTTGCAGAGCACATCCAATCCCGCAGTCTATGCCGCCGGAGACGCGGTGGGGCAGGGCCTGCCTCTTACTCCGGTAGCCACCCAACAGGCGGAAGCCGTGGCTACGAATATTATTAATGGCAATACGCGGAGCATGCAGTATGGCGTTACCCCGTATGCGCTCTTCACCTACCCGCCCCTCGCCGCTGTGGGCATGACAGAGGCAAAAGCCCGCGAGCAGGGGCTGGACGTGGACGTGCGCACAGGTGACGCCGCCACATGGTCCGAATACAAACGCATAGGGCAGTCCTGCGCAGGCTATAAACTCATTGTCCACAGTCCAGACGGACGTCTGCTGGGTGCCCACGTGCTGGGCGACAGGGCGGAAGAAACCATTAACCTCTTTGCACTCGCTATCCGCGCCAATCTGACGATACACGATCTGCTTTCCATGACATGGGCCTATCCTTCCTTCGGGTATACCCTCCGGTACATGCTGCGCTGATCACCGCATTACGGGGGAGCCTTTACCCAAACAGAGAGGCTCCCCTTTTTCACCTTTCGAGTTTCCGCGCTGCTATCATTTGGGGAGCACTATCCCTTCGGCAGGCGGTTGACCGGAGGCACTTATGAGGTCGCACATGCGCTGATACCGGGTATTTATCCGCACAAAATCGCGCACGCGCCGGGGAAAAGACGCGCCTTGCCGCTCCACACGGGTGGAAAACAGCTCACAGGCAAAGCAGTAGAGTTCGTGATCCGCCGCATTCAGTTCCATAGCGAGTGCCCGGTCTTCATCGCTGACGGGCAGATCCGCGCCGTCCCCCGCTCCGTGCGGCGCAGGCCCCACCTCGGCGGAGTCTGTGCCTGACATTGCGACAGGTATGGTCGCGGCTCCCGGCTTGGCACCGTCTTCCGCGCCTCCGGTCACTGCGGGATCGCCGATTTCCCCTTGGGAAACCGGCACCAGTGCGTTGTGCCGCTCATGATATAAGGAAGTAAGGCCCATAGCGTCCGCCAATATGAGCAGACTCTCGTCAAATCTCTCCTGAATGCCCACCACCGTAAATTCATGCTCCAAATTATGTTTAGCCATCTCCAACTCCCGGCGGGGGAAACGCTCCACGGGCAACCCTTCGCCGGAAAAAAAACGCGTCATGAAGTTCTTACCCCGGTACACCAAACGCTGATGCCCGCTGAGTAAATACTCCCGAAAATTAATCCTATTATCGTTTAAAAACGTGTACATATGATTAGCGCGCCACGTTTTTAAAAACCGATATTCAGAAATCAGCCGGCTCACAGGATCGCGTAAAAAGGTGAAGACCCGCACATCCCGGTCGTACATACGCGGCGGGCGGTAGGATTGCAGAAAAAGATGTCCTTGAATCAGCCGCACGCTGTCTAGTTGACGCGGCTCCAAATGACGCGCAGCCCGGTAGTCTTCGGCCCGGTAGACGCTCAAAATTTCTTGCGGTGCAAAATTATCCCGCAAAATGGCATTCAGTGTGGTTCCCGCAGTACGGGGAAGATGCAGGAAGAACCAGAGGGGGTCGTGCATGGGTGGTCCGGGGTATTCGCGTTGCCAGATTGACCGTCAGTGTTGCCTATTTCCCCGTGTGCGGCAACTGCAAACTAATTCATACTTCTTTTGTAGGAAAAGCCTTGCCAAATTCATACAAAATAAGTAGGGTTTCATCGCAGGCCAACAAAAGCCTTGCCACAGTAGAGTTCTGCCGTGTTTCCCCCATGGATAACACGGAGCATTCCGCAACTTTTGGCCCTGCTACATAAACCCTTACTGGGTATGTGTACCACTGCGTCACATTCACGACCATGTTGGGGAACGCACGCAAATAATTCATACTTTTAAAGTATGATATATGACAGACACGTATACCCCTGAAGGAGGCTGGTCATGGCTGCACAACAATGTACCCGTCAAGATGAGGCCAACATGCCCAAGAACTGGGACATGTGGACCTGTTTTAACAAAACCCGCTGGGAACGCCGCGCCAAAGAACGCGCGGAGTCCCCCCGTGAGCCGGAGCAGGCCACGGAGAATCGCCCCATGGACTGGGATATGTGGAACTCCTCGCGCCAACGATAACCGGAGCGGGACTTTCCGGCAGAAGGTGAACAAGGCGGGGCGTCCTTCACAAGGCATGTATGGGCGCTCCTCCTCGTCGGATTCCAAACCGCACGCTCCGTCCCCGCGCCACTCTGCGCCCTGTTGTTGACGCCGCCCCACGGGGCATGTAGGAATAAGCACGTGTCGGAAACTGCCGCCATGTGCGCCCGCCACCGCGCCGTCTTCTCACGTTCCTGCGAATTACGGCGGCATTCGGAGTCTCATGCGTACATACCGTTCCCCGGTACCCATAGGACACGCGCCCTACGCCACCCTTTACCGACGACTCGCGCTATGAAACTCTCCGCCCGCACCCGCTACGCCACTCGTCTGCTGCTCGACCTTGCTATGCATGGCGATGGGGAGAACCCGGTCACCACCACAACGCTCTCAGAGCATTCTGGGATCTCCGTGCAATTTATTGAGCAGATACTCAAACCGCTCAAAAAATCCGGTCTTGTGTCCAGCGTCCGGGGCGCCTCTGGGGGCCACCTGCTCACGCAAACACCGGAAACCATCTCCATAGGCGATATTATCCGCGTCATGGAGGGGGGCATAGACCTCACGCACTGTTGTCAGGAAGCCATTGCCAAAGACTGTCCAC
The DNA here is from genome assembly GCA_023460395.1 of Pseudomonadota bacterium. Lineage (GTDB taxonomy): Bacteria > Desulfobacterota > Desulfovibrionia > Desulfovibrionales > Desulfovibrionaceae > Halodesulfovibrio. The sequence continues at coordinate 21,504 of JAEWQB010000027.1, forward strand.
GCATGGGCAAATGTCTTACGCGTGTGGTCTGGCTTCGCGCTTCCCGCGCACTGGCCCGCGAACTGGACGCCATCACACTGGCAGACCTCGCGCACGGTGACATTACCCTAGACGACGAATAGCCCCGGCAACACACCAGCCCCTGTCCGGCTGCGTAGTTTTACGCGCCGTTTACGCCCCAGTTGTGCCATAGTTGTGCCCCAGTTGCGCACAGTTACGCACGGGTGCGCCCTCCGCTGCCCCCGCAGTTCTCCCCACACTCCTCCCAAACTCGTCCCGCAGTCTTCCCACAATTCTCCAATTCCCCCAGCACTCGCGGCTGCCAGAGCGGCGTCTCCGCCGTATCTCAACAAACAAACTTCTCATAAAAAATACGGCAACTATTTTATTTATCAAGAAATATTGTCAAGAGGCTCCGCTTGACACACTGTTCACTTTCCATTAATCCAGACATAGCGAATCCAGATAAATTTAATCTGAATTAAATTAATCTGCATTGATTCACTCTGATTGACCGCCCTGCCAGCGTGGCGGGCCTTCCCCATCGTTACGGAACTACCCGGCGCGATGCAACGGAAACCGCCTACCCACATAGGGCGGCATAGCACTGGGGGTTCTCATGAGGATTTCCACCACGGCCCACTACGCTTCGCGCCTACTGGCGCAACTGGCCATGCACGACTCCGACAAGCCCGTACCGGCTGCCGCGTTGTCTGACAGCACCGGTATTTCCGTTAAATTCATCGAAAAAATTATCCGCCCGCTCAAAAGCGCGGGGTTCGTCCGCAGCGTGCGCGGCGCATCCGGCGGTCACATGCTGTGCATCCGCCCGGAAGACGTAACGCTGGGGCAAGTGCTCCGCGTTATGGAAGGTGGAGTGCAGCCCCCCCACTGCTGCCCCGATCACCAGTGCGGCGAGCACGACTGCAACGCCCGCAGCGCGTGGAACAACGTAACGCAGGCGCTGGAACAGACACTTGAGTCCATCACGCTTGCCGACCTCATGAAAGACAACCTTACCGCCTATCCGTGCCAGTAATGCCGCACAGGCATGCGGGGCGCGGGGTACTAGCTACAACGTGAGCCGTATATGCGGCGCAACCAATGCCTCAGTTGAACGGAGAATACCCTTCCCCCCAAGGGAATGTGGCCCCCTTTCACCTGTCCGCACACAAGGCTTCCGATACCGGGGGCAAACAATAACACGTGCTTTGGAAGAGCATTCGACAAGGAGACCTGGCATGAAGAAACTGCTCATTCTCGGTTCCGGTTCCGGCGGCACCATGGTCGCGGCCAAAATGCGCAAGCTGCTGGCGGAATCCGAATGGGATATCACCATCATCGACCGCGACCCCGTTCACCACTATCAGCCCGGCTGGCTGTTTGTTCCCTTCGGCATCTACACGCTGAAGGATTGCGTAAAGCCCAAGTCCGATTTCATTCCCCGCGGTGTCAACTTTGTTCTCGATACCATCGTCAACATCGACCCCGCATCCAAGACCGTCACCACCAAAAACGGCAGCTATGAATATGACTACATGGTCATTTCCACCGGCTGCCGCATCATGCCTGAAGAAATTGAAGGCATGTCCGATGGCTGGCGCAAGAACATCTTCGACTTCTACACCCCTGACGGCGCGGCAGCCCTGTGTACAGAGATGCACAACTTCAAAAAGGGCCGCATGGTGTTCAACATCGCCGAAATGCCCATCAAGTGCCCCGTCGCTCCGCTCGAATTCGTCTACATGGCAGACTGGTTCTTCACCAAGATGGGTGTGCGCAAAGACGTGGAAATTGAGCTGGTGACTCCGCTTACCGGCGCATTTACCAAGGCTGTGGCTGCCGACGTGTTGGGCAAGCTGTGCGACCAGAAGAACATTAAAGTGGTGCCCAACTTCGTACTCGACAACGTGGACGCCGAAAACAAGGTGCTCGTGGACGTGACGGGCAACGAACTCAACTACGACATGTGCGTGTCCATTCCGCCAAACTTCGGCCAGCAGGTCATAGAAGATTCCGGCATCGGCGACGCCATGATGTATGTGCCCACCGACAACGCCACCCTGCGGGCCGAGCAGATGGAAAATGTGTACGTGTTGGGTGACACCACCAACGTGCCCACCTCTAAAGCCGGTTCCGTGGCTCACTTCGAGTGCGACATTGTGTGCGCCAACCTGCACGCCGAAATCTGCGGACAGGAACCACACCACCACTTTGACGGTCACTCCAACTGCTTCATCGTTACCGGATTCGGCAAGGCATCCCTTATCGACTTCAACTACACGGTGGAGCCGCTGCCCGGCAAATTCCCCCTGCCCGGCGTAGGCCCCTTCGACCTGCTGGGCGAAAGCCGCACAAACTACTACGGCAAGCTCATGTTCCGTTGGATTTACTTCAACCTGATGATGAAGGGACACGAACTGCCGTTCGAGCCTGACATGTACATGGCTGGCAAGCTCGACGTCCGCAAGAACAAGAAAGCTTAGGGGCGCTGAAAATGACCAACGAAGAACGCATTCTCGAACGCCTCGAGTCGCTTGAGCAGAAGATAAGCATGATGCACAGTCGTGCGGAAACCATGCAGGATCTTCAAGAAACCATCACCCCCATTGTGCGGGACGTGATGAACAATGTCATGCTCAAGAACTTCGCAGACGTGCAGGAACGCTGCACCATGGAAGATCTGGGCGCGCTTTCCAAGCGCTTCCTCATGAGCGTCCGCGATCTCACGTGGCTGCTGGAATCCATGGAAAACATGGTGGAACTGTGGCGCACCTGCGAACCCATGATTAAACCCACCTTCCTCGCCTCCATCGAAAAATTCGATGAGTTGGAGCAGAAAGGTGTGTTCGCTGCCGTGGGTGCCTTGGGCGAAGCCATGGGCGGTATAACTGAAAAATACACCCCGGAGGAATTCGGCCGCATGGGCACCGCACTGGTGAACATGGCCGGACTGCTGGAACGCCTCGCCGATGCAGACCTGCAACATGCTCCCAGCGTTAGCCCGCTGGGCATGGTGGGCAAGCTGCATAGCAAGGAATCCAAACAGGCTCTGGGCATTATGACCGAGTTGCTTACCGCTCTGGGCAAGCGAAAGTAGCTCGTACAAATCCGGTTTTTCCGGTTCCCCTCCTCCCGGTGCGGACGCTGCTCCCGCCGGGAGAGCGGGGACGAAAAACCTGTGAACATGGGAGGAAGAAGCCATGTCAAAAAAAATCCTTATCGTGGACGACGATCCGCAGAGTGTCGCGTTTCTGGAAGATATCCTGCGTGACAACAACTACAGCACCTGCACCGCGTTTTCTTGTGCGGACGGTCTGGAAAAAGTTAGGCAGGAAAAGCCCGACCTCGTACTGCTGGATATGGAAATGCCCGGCAAGGGCGGAACCATGTTTTACGTAAGCATGCGCCGCGAAGAGACTATCCGCGATACCCCGGTCATCGTGGTAAGCGGAGTGGGACCACGCCCGCCAGCCTTGCGCACGGGCATTCCCACCCTCTCAAAACCTGTGGACATTCCCGCGCTGCTGAACACCGTGGCGGAACGCGTGGCATAAGGCCGCGTTCCTGCTGTAATCAGCCGCAGCGGCTCCCCGTCCACACGTGCGGGGGAATTTTTTGTGGTCGCAGGCGCTGTGCCTTACGGGAGTATCGTTCCCCGGCGCGCAGCCACCGGACTGCGTCGCCATGGCAGGGTGCCGCATACTCCGGCGCCACGTTTTCTAGCCCGTCGCCGATACTCCAGCGCCAGCTCCGCTGTCGCCTCTTCGGTCGCCGTTGAGGTATTCCGTATGTTGCCCACCCCCACTCCGTCTATTCTCGTCACGTTCGACGCGCCGGATATCATCCGTCTGCTCCACAAGGCAGGCTTCACCGTGCTCTCCACGCAGCAGCCAGTGGGGGGGCTGTGCTGCAACGCCCTGCCTCAGGCCGACGCCGCGCCCACAGTCATTCTCGCGCGGCCCCATTCCGTGCCGGACATTTTGGATTCTGAGATAGTCCTGCTCGCCTTTCCCGAAGAATTTGACGACGCAGCCACGTTGCTGGACGAGGGCGCGTCAGCCATTGTACCGGAACCCTATTCTCCCACACTGCTGCTCGCGACCATCAGAAAGGCATGGGATGACGCCCTGATGCGGCAATCGCTGCGCCGCCATCAGGAAAACGCACAGGACGCGGCCCTGCGCATTGCCGACCAGCAATTGCACGACGAGCGAATTGTCGCTGCGGGGCACATCGTGGAAGGGCTTTCACGAGCCATGGTAGAGGCGGTGGAAGACGCCCGTTGCGCACAATATGTAGCCACGCTTCCTACCTTCGCGGCCCTGCACGAACGAAACGACAGACAGGAAAGCGGCATTGTGGCTGCCAACCGCGCCTTCCGGGAACGCTTTCTCCCTCAGGATATCGCGGTGACACACTCGCTTCTTGCCACAAAGGCGGGGCATCCCCGCCCCACCGGTATTGAGTATCTGCAATCGCGCGATAACGCGGACTGGATAAGCCCGGTGGAAGAAACCTTTCGTTCCGGCACGGCGTGCAAGCGGTGCGAACCTATTCTCACCACCAGCGGGGAGGAACTTCCCGCGCTTATTTACACCTTTCCCATCCCCGGAACGGACCCCACGCACGGTCTCGCACTGGAAATTGCGGTGGATCTTTCCACGGTGGAAGCGCAGCAGCAAAAACTACTCAGCGCACAGCGCGAATACCGCAGGCTTTTTGACGAATCGCCATGCTTGATCACCGTGCAGGATCGTGATCTGCGCATAGTGGACGCAAACCGCCGCTTCCGTGATATTTTTGGCTTCACTGAAGGCCTGCACTGCTATGCGGCGTACAAACACCGTAGCGAACCCTGCCCCCATTGCCCTATCCTCAAAACGTTTGAAGACGGCCTGTCTCATGAAGGGGAAATGCAGGTCATCACCCCACGGGGAGACGCCCGCAATATTCTGGTGCAGACAGCGCCCATCACCGACGATACGGGAACCGTAACGCAGGTTATCGAACTGGCGACGGACATTACCATGATTCGTCGCCTTCAGGATCATCTAGCCTCACTGGGCATCATGCTCGGCTCTATGTCGCACGGCATGAAGGGGCTGCTCATGGCACTGGATGGCGGCGTATACCGGGTAGAGTCCGGTCTGCGGCAGGGCGATATGGACCGGGTGGCTTCCGGCTGGCAGCAAGTGCGCGACAGACTGAGCAGCCTACGCAAAACCGCGCTGGATATTTTAGACTACGCCCGTTCCCGTGACAGAGAACTGGGCATGGCGGATTTCCGCGTGTTTGTGGAAGATCAGGCCGAAGCCGTGCGCCATAAGGCAACAGCCCACGGTATCACGCTGCTGGTGGATACCAACGCGGCGAATGGTGCTCTGGAAGCGGATACCCACGCTCTTTCCTCCGCGCTGACCAATATTCTGGACAGCGCCGTGGACGCGTGCCTCTTCGACCCGTCCCCCAGAGAACACTCCGTGCGGCTTCGCGCGTGGCGGCAAGACGGACTGGCCCATGTTGAGATAGAGGACAATGGCATCGGGCTGGACCAAGAAACCCGCGATGCCATGTTCACTCTGTTTTTCTCATCCAAAGGCCCGGTGGGCACGGGGATAGGCCTCTTTTACGCACACAGCGTTATCAGCAGCCATAACGGGCGCATTGAAGTGGATTCCGAAGTGGGGCGCGGCACGCGCTTTCATATCCAGTTGCCGCTGCGTCAAAGTGGGGCCGCGGCCTAAACGGCTCCAACCGGCGGCTCATTATGCCGCTCCAGCAACGAAACGCGAATTTTCACCACCAGCTTGCGCACCACGGGCAGCTCTTCCCCCATATTTTCCGGCGGGCACGCGGACAAACCGGGACAGTGCGCATCGTCTGGAAACAACGCACAAAACATTCCGCCGCCCAAGAGCACCCGCGCGGACACCTTTTCCGGCACGGCATGAAACGCCGCGTCCCGCGCCGCGTCATAGGGAGTGTCCACTGCCAGTTCCGGCGTCAGCGGCGCGTAGTCCAGCCACTCCTCGCCGCGCAGCAGGTATTGGATATCCACATACCGCTGATGCGTTTCAAACGTTTTAGTGCCTGCGGGCACCGGAGTATACTCCTCCACCACCGCGAAAACATCGGCAGTGTCATCGGGGTGGATTCCCGCAATGGGATACCGCCCCAGCGGTAGATCCGGCCCGACCCCTTCCAGAAACAAAAACGCCTGTTCCCACATCTGTCCCAGCGGATACAGCCGCCAGTTATGTACTGAATCAAAAATCACAAAGGCCTCCCTTCTTGCCGCCAAACGCGGACGCAAACCATATCTTCGCGGACGGGTGAAAGGCTCCGCCGGGAATCGCGCACGGCGCAACTCTGTGCGCACTCATGCGCCATTTCCACTCCGCTGTAAACATATCTCCCCCGCTCCCGCCACCCCAGCCGCAGATTGTCCGCGAATGTAACCGGATTGCCCCAGAAAACGCGCTATATATACACGGAGAAGGAAAAATAGGGCATGTATCTTTTTTATACATCCCATGAATTTCCGTTGACTCCCCCCGCCATTCCGACAAAGAATGAGCCGCTACCATACCGGGGGTTCTCCCCCCCACACCGCAACCGGAGACAGCCGTGAGCCGCATCGCCTCCCCTGCCCGCGTCCTTTCAGAGTATAGCACACCATACACGCACTTCCGCATGCGCCCCCCGGCACGCCCCTATGCTTTAGGCTTGCTCCTCGCACTTTGCCTGTTGCTTACCGCATGTGGCGAAGAAACAACAGCCCGGCGTGCCGCATCTGCCGTTCCCGTGAATATCGCGGTGGTGCGGCAGGCCAACACGCCATTTTTTGTCAATGCGGTGGGGAATGTGCAGGCGCAAGCCACCGTGGCCATAAAAACACAGGTTGGCGGAACCATTGTGGAACAACGCGTCCGCGATGGCGAAAAAGTTCAGGAAGGCGACCTGCTCTTTCGGCTGGACCCGCGCCCCTTTGAGCTTGCCATACGCGAAGCGCAGGCCCGGCTGGACCGGAACCGGGTGCTGCTGGATAAGGCGACAAAAGACTTGCGTCGCTACTCCCAGTTGAATGACATCAATGTGGTCGCGCAGGAGCAGTACGATAAAACCTATGCCGACACCAAGTCACTGGAAAGTGATATCCAGCTCAACGTAGCCACACTGGAACGCGCAAAGCTGGACCTTGCCTATACGGTTATCACCGCGCCTATCTCCGGTGTGGTAGGCATGGTGGAAGTCACTGAGGGCAATGTCATTAAGGCCAACGATGATCGCACGCTATGCGTCATTAATCAGTTGGAACCTATCAGCATTTCTTTTGCCTTGCCGGAAAAATATCTGCCCGACCTCATGAAGGTGATGCGGGGTGGCACTGTGCCCGTATCCATCCTCCCCACCTCTTCCGACGCCGCAGACCCGCGGGATGCCGATGCGACGCTCACAGCATCACTCTCCGCCATGGACAATGCCGTGGATACCACCACAGGCACCATACGGCTCCGTGCGCAGTACGCAAACGACGATCGCAGCCTCTGGCCCGGTCAATTTGTGCGGGTGGGGCTGGTGCTGCGGGAACGTACCAATGCGATTCTTGTCCCCACGGTAGCCGTGTTGGACGGCATAGAAGGATCGTATGTCTATGTTATTACCCCGGACAACGTTGCCGAGGCCCGTCCCATTCGCGTTGATTTTCTTTCCGGCGATACAACCGTAGTCGCTTCCGGTCTGACGGCGGGCGAGCAGGTTGTGCTGGATGGGCATGTCCGCCTCGCGCCCGGCACTCGCGTGGATATCCGCCACATTGCTCCCGCACCCCAAGAGCCGGGGCAACCCCGCTCCGTCGCGCCAGCGGCGATACAGGCAGCGGACGTCACTCCCGCGCCTGAAACACACGGGAGCGGAAACAACGTTGTCACGGGAAAGAGCAACGGCGCAACCGCCGCCGGGGAACGGTAGCCATGAATCCATCCGCCATTTTTGTTAACCGCCCGGTCATGACCACGCTGGTCATGCTTGCGCTGCTTCTTTTCGGCATCATGGCGTATGAACGTCTCCCCGTGAGCGACCTGCCCAACGTGGACTTTCCCACCATTGAAGTTTCAGCGGAACTGTCTGGTGCCAACCCGGAGACTATGGCGTCCTCGGTCGCCACGCCGTTGGAAAAACAATTTTCCACCATCGCGGGTCTGGACTCCATGTCTTCCGTCAGCTCTCTGGGCAGAACCCGCGTTACCTTGCAGTTCAACCTTGATAAAAATATTGATAACGCGGCGCTGGATGTGCAGTCATCCATCACCGCCGCCATGCGCAACCTACCGGAAGATCTGGACTCTCCCCCCACCTTCCGCAAGGTGAATCCGGCGGACTTTCCTATTCTCTATCTGGCTATTTCCTCCCCCACCATGCGGTTGTCGGACGTGAATGAGTACGCCGAAAGCATGATGGCGCAGCGGATATCCATGGTAAACGGCGTTGCGCAGGTGTCGGTATACGGCTCCAAAAAATACGCAGTGCGTATCCAGCTCAACCCGGAGGCACTGGCCTCGCGGGAACTGGGCGTTGACGAGGTAGCTACTGCGGTGCGCAATGGCAATGTGAATTTGCCCGTGGGTACCATTTCCGGCACATCGCGGGAATATTCCGTGCGGTCGGGCGGACAACTGATGGATGCCGCCAGCTACCGCCCGCTCATTGTGGCGTGGCGTAACGGCTCGCCCGTGCGGCTGGGCGAAGTGGCGACCATAACCGACAGTGTGGAAAGCACCCGCCGCCTCAACTGGCATAGCGGCACCCCCGGCATGGTGCTCGCCATTCAGCGCCAGCCCGGTTCCAACACGGTGGCAGTGGCGGACGCCGTGCGGAACCTGCTGCCGGAATTTCGCGGTATGCTGCCCGCAGCCGTTAATCTGGACGTATTGTATGACCGTTCCGAATCCATCAAAGAATCCGTAGCGGACGTAAAATTCACCCTTGTCCTGACCATATGCCTTGTCATCATGGTAATTTTTCTGTTCCTGCGCAAGGTAACAGCCACCATTATCCCCGGTCTGGCGCTGCCGCTTTCCATTGTCGGCTCCTTTGCGGTTATGCATCTGATGGACTTCAGTCTGGACAACATTTCCCTCATGGCGCTCACGCTGTCAGTGGGGTTTGTGGTGGACGACGCCATTGTCATGCTGGAAAATATTGTGCGGCACCAAGAAATGGGCAAAACCGTGCGCGCGGCGGTTATGGATGGCTCGCGGGAAATTGCCTTCACCATCATTTCCATGACGATATCACTCGCCGCCGTGTTCATCCCCGTGCTCTTTATGGGCGGGGTGGTGGGCAGACTGTTCCATGAATTCGCGGTAACTATTTCCGCCGCCATTCTTCTTTCCGGCGTTGTTTCACTCACACTCACGCCCATGCTGTGCGGACTCATTCTGCGGCCCCACCGCGACAACCAGACCCACGGACGGTTCTACAACACCATGGAACGCCTGTTTGAGGCATGGCGGCGCGGCTACGAGGTCACTCTCTTTTCATGCGTGCGCCATCACAGGCTCACCATGCTGATATCAGTGGCACTATTGGCCCTGACGGCATGGATGTTCGCCATTATTCCCAAAGGCTTTTTACCGCAGGAAGACACCGGTAGACTACAGGCCTCGTTGGTCTATGAGGAAGGCATTGCCTTTGATACTCTGGTCCGGCGGCAAAAAGAACTGATGGCGGTGCTGGACGCCGAACCTACGGTGGTGGGATATATGTCCGTGGCCGGGGCAGGTGGTCCCAACTCTGCCAGCAACGCAGGGCGGCTGATGCTTACGCTGGCTCCCCACGCCGAACGCACGGAATCTGCGGATCAGATACTCCAACGTCTGCGCGGCAAACTGGCACAGGTTCCGGGGGTGCAGGTGTATCTGCAAAACCCGCCATCCATCCGCATCGGCGGCAGAACAAGCAAGGCATTATACCAGTTCACCTTGCAAAGCCCGGATATCCGCACGCTGTACGACGCCGCCACCGCGCTGGAATCACGCCTGAGCGGGCTGCCCGATTTGCAGGACGTATCTTCGGATATGGAACTGAAAAACCCGGAACTCCAACTGGTCATTAACCGCGACAAAGCCTCCGCATTGGGCGTCAGCGCTTACCAGATAGAGGATGCGCTAGCCACCAGCTTTGGCAACCGGCGCATCTCCAGCATTTACGCGTCCACAGACACCTACCGGGTCATCATGGAGCTTGCGCCGGAATATCAGGCGAATCCAGACGCCCTTTCCTACCTGCACGTGCGATCCGCCGATGGCAAACTCGTGCCGTTGGACACTCTTGTGGACCGCACCATGAGCGTGGGTCCGCTTTCCGTGAACCACTCCGGTCAGATGACCTCGGCTACCATATCGTTCAACCTGCGCCCCGGCATTTCCCTAGGGCAGGCTATGCAGCAGGTGGAGGCTGTGGCCGCGGAAGTCGTGCCCCCGTCTGTTTCCACCAGTTTTCAGGGAGAAGCACAGGCCTTTCAGGATTCCCTCAAGGGGCTTGCCCTGCTGCTGGGAATCTCGGTGCTGGTCATCTACATTGTTCTGGGTATTTTGTATGAAAGCTTCATCCACCCGCTGACCATTCTTTCCGGGCTGCCTTCTGCCGGGGTGGGAGCGCTGGCAACGCTTATGCTCTTCCGGGTGGACCTGAATCTGTACGGATTTGTGGGCATTATCATGCTTATCGGCATAGTGAAAAAAAATGCCATTATGATGATCGACTTCGCGCTGGAAGCCCAGCGGGGGAGAGGGCTGGACGCACGCACGGCGATCTGCGAGGGCGCTATCGTGCGTTTTCGGCCTATCATGATGACCACACTAGCCGCGCTTATGGGCACGCTGCCCATAGCCCTCGGTTTCGGCGCAGGGGCAGAAGCGCGTCGTCCGCTCGGCCTCGCCGTGGTTGGCGGATTGCTGGTTTCTCAGCTACTCACGCTCTACTTCACTCCCGTCTACTATATGTATCTTGAGAGTGCGCAACAACGGGTGCGCCGCCTGTTCGGAAAAACGACTCCGGCTAACCCCGCCCCCTAGATGACGGGAAGCCTGATGGCAGTCGGATGGGCAGCCGGGCGGGAGCCAGCCCGTTGGTCGGACAACCGGACAACCGACAGACAGCCGCGCACAATACCGTCAGCGCCAGCCCGCGATTTGCTTCCACAGACTGGCGCGACGGGGTGAGAACGCTTTAGTATTGGTAAGATTCCGGTCGCTGCGTATCAGGATACGGCAAAAGTTCTGACACCATGCGCAACTCCACCCGCCCCTTTTCCGGCTGCACACCGCACAGAATACCGCGCCCGAATTCAAACAGAAACTGCCGGTCATCGGCATTGGGAGCCAGTACGGACCCGTCCGGCCCCACGGCGATTACTGCGCGGAATTCGTACTCCCCTTCGGATATAGCCTTGAGCGTCGCCGTGCGGATGGCGCTTTCCGACTCCCGGAACTGCGCATTTTCCACATTGCACCCGGTGACAATTTTTCCAGAACGGGTCAGCACTGCCGCGCCTATCGGAGTTTTGGAATATGGGGCATAGGCATTTATAGCGGCCCCTTTGGCAGCCAGATAGAGCTTCTGGTAATCTTCAGGATATACTTCGGGCACAAACCACTTGCGGTATATCCGGTCATACTCGCCGCTCTGCATCACGCGCAGCATGCCCCGGTTAATCATCGCCAGCAGGTCGCCCGCCTCGCGGTTTACCGCAAAATACATATCCGTCACCGTTAACGGCGTGCCCACGGCGCTAATGGCCCCCAGCTTCAACTTATTGATATAATAATAGGCCGTCTGCACCGGACCGCCATAGGCAACCACTTCGTCGTTAGCCAAAGCTTTCAGGGCTTCGATCTTGTTCTTGTATAATTTTATATTCAGCCCGCCAAAATTTTCCAGCACGCGCTGCTGGTAGGAACCTTTCTCCACAGAGACGGTCTGCCCGCGCAGCAACGAAATATTCCCCACCCGCGCGGCGGGTTTGGTGAAAAGCTTAATCTGCATAGGCATGGTGGGTTTTTCGGAAAAACTGTACAGCAACAACCGTTGCTCCGTTTTCGCCATGCCGGACGATATCTGTATAGTCCCACCGGAAAGTTCCACCTGCACCTTGTCCCATTCCAAGGGGCGCATGGTCAGCCGCACATTTTCTTCACGCAGCACGGCTTGAAGGAGATCCACATCAAACCCCGCGGGTTTGCCCTGCGCTTCTTCAAAGCTATATGGCGGATGCTCCCGGTCAAACCCGTATACCACTTTCAGGGGCGCATCAGCACGCGCCACCTCCGGCTGGAACACGGGAAGTCCCAACGAAACAAGGAACAAGGCGCACAGGGCGGCTCGTATAATGACAGACAAGGGCATGGCATTCTCCTGCGCAAAGAAAAGAGTTCTTTCTCCCTTTTCGGACAACCCGGGAAAAACTGTAGGGAACCACGCTACTCACATTTCGGACAGACCGCAGCGCAATCTTCCCACTCAGGCAGTGTAGCAGCCGCCAGCGTGCCTTGCCAAGAACCGATGCCAGTGCTAGCCCGATTCCGAGGAATGAGAAAACCTGCGGCAGACGCCGCGCAACCAAGGAGAAAACCCGTGAGCGCCATAAATACGCCGGACGGCACACGCGCCACCGCTTCCACATGGGGCGCTCCCGCCGTTTTTTCGGTAACGCCGGAGCCTGAGACAGCCGGTGCGCCCTCTTGCTCTGAAATAATCCCCCCCAGAGCTGCCTCTTGCGCCACCCGACCGGATAACGGCACGGAGCCAGCCGTCTCGCCTGACATCTCGCCTGACATCACATATGCCGCCACGTCCGCCATCGCACCCGTTGCCACGCAGATTGCCGCGCTGGGAAAACTCCTCGCCGGCCACGGCCTCACCCTTGGCACAGCGGAATCCTGCACGGGTGGGCTTATTGCCGCCCGTTGCACCGATATTTCCGGCTCTTCCGCGTGGTTTTCCGGCGGCATCGTCTCGTATGCCAACTCGGTAAAGGAAGCTGTTCTGGGGGTTCCTGCCGACATGCTCCGCACACACGGCGCGGTCAGCGAGCCGGTGGTCCTATCCATGGCGCGCGGGGCGCAACGGGTGTTAGGTGTTGACTGCGCCGTGGCGGTTTCCGGCGTTGCCGGTCCCACGGGCGGCACTCCCGACAAACCCGTAGGCACCGTGTGGGTGGCTATTGCCGTACCCGAATCACTGCTCCCGCAGGGTGCGGAAGCGGAGTGCCATCATTTTTCCGGGAAACGCGGAGAAGTGCGCGATCAGACGGTATATGCAGCCATATCCCGTCTGTTGAGCCTCTTCTCCCCAGAGGGAACGGAGGCGGACGAAGGGCGGTGAGGCCGCGCCGAGGTCAGGAAAACGCCACATCCTCCGCGCTCTGGAACATGCGCACATGGCGGGCTATACCCATAACCTCAAAGACTTGGCGCAGATTATCCGAAAGACCGACCACCGCGACACGGCACCCTTCGGAGCGCACGGTGCGAATACAATCCGCCAGCACGGCGATGGCGGCCCCATTGACGGAAGTGTTATCCGCAAAATGCAGCTCAACGTTTCTCCGGGCCTGACACCGCTGCGCCGCCTGCTGAAAGACCTCTTTCAACGCCGCTTCAGAGGAAGACGAGAGCGCCCCCCGGACAAAGATGACCACAGCCCGGTCGGTCTGCCCCAGTTCCAATGCCGCCGCGTGCTCCCGCGCAAGCTGCATGCGCTCTTCCGCGCGGGCCAGCGCACTTTGCAGCGCTTCGCGACGCACCGGTTTGTTAATAAAATCTGTAGCGTCCAAATTCAGCGCTTTAAGAGCCAAATCCATATCGCCGTGCCCGGTAATGACAATAACCTCGGTGGCCTGATTCAATTCCTTTATCCGGCACAGCACGTCTATTCCATCCATACCGGGCATCTTGATATCTGTAAGCACCAGCGGCGGTGCTTCTTTCAAGAGCACGGCAAGTCCCTGCTCCCCCGATTCCGCCGTGAACACTTCGTGCCCCATAGCCGTGAGGATGAGCACAAACATCTTCAGGGTAGGCATTTCATCGTCAATAACCAAAATACGCATCACGCTACCCCTTGCTCGGTCATTTGTGCATACACCATGGGCGGAAAACGCAACAAAAAGGTCGTGCCTTCCCCGGCCCGGCTGCGGATGGAAATGCTTCCCTTATAATCACGAACAATGCCATAGGATATGGCCAGCCCAAGCCCCATGCCTTCCCCTGTTACCTTGGTCGTGAAGAAGGGTTCAAACACCTTTTCCACCATCGTCTCCGGTATGCCGACTCCCGTGTCCTCCACAGCCAGACACGCATCGCCGCCCTCGGCATAGGTTCGCAGAGTGATGCGTCCGCGAGGGACATCATCCCTGCCGGAACGGCTTTCCACAATGGCATCACGCGCATTGGTCACAAGATTAAACAGCACCTGCTGTAGCCTGTTATCCTGAGCGGTTATGGTGGGGAGATTGTCCGCGAGATCTATCCGTATGTCTATTTGATGCAGTAAAAGCTGCCGTGCGGTAAGCGAAGTGACCGAACGCACCGTGGCATTAAGATTTACTTCCTCGTCAAACAAATCCGCCTTACGCCCGAAGGAACGCAGCGTATTGATAATACCGGACGCGCGGTCTACCTGAGCCCCGATTTCCGTAACAACCGCATGAAACTCTTGGGGGGCGATCCCGCGCCCCTGTTCCAGCGTCATGGCTAAGTAGTCGCTCCCCATGCGGATGGCATTGAGCGGCTGATTAAGCTCATGGGCCACCCCGGCGGACATTTCTCCCAGTGACTTCATTTTCGCGGCCTGAATGAGCTGCGCGTCCTTTTCCACCATTTCCGTCACGTCTGTGGCGGCTACAATGATAGCGGGACGTCCGCGATATCCAATGGCACACGCCGTCACATTGACAAACATGGGCACGTTGCCCTTGCGGTGGTGAACAACCCGCGTGGTGCGCACACACCCCGTGTCATTACCTTCATCCAACAATTCCATGCAGCGGCTGAACCAGCCCGGTCCCAATATAGAAAAATCAATACCCACCAGCTCTTCACGGGTGAAGCCATACACTTCCTCCGCGCGGGGATTGGCGTCCATCACCCGCCGGGAGGTGCAGTCTACCACAAAAATAGGGTCCGGCCCGCTGTCAAACAACGAACGGTAGGTGTTTTCAGATTCCGTCAGGCGGCGGCGGTACAGCCGTATGGACCACACCATATTCCGAAACGCGTCCGTCATCTGCGCCACTTCGTCACCGCCTTCGCGCTTGCGGTAAAAAACGCACGTGGGGCACCGATGCAAGGCTTCCTTTCCGGGCGAGCGCCTTCCCGCCCCGCGCTGCTGGTCGAAATGCCAGCACGGCATGTCGGAGTCCGCGAAGGCCGGGCAATTGGCAATATTCCATTCATCATCGGGCACGTCGAGCGCGCTGGCACTACGAAAATCTCCACGGGACAGGTCGTCTGAAATCCGCGTCAGCCGCACCATAGGATCGGAAATATGCCGCGCAAGCAGGTGAGATATATAAAACGTAATGATGATAACCGCAGAAATAAATCCCAAAAACATCACCCGCAGCTTGCCCACCAGACTATCGATATGCCGCTTGGACAAGCCCACATGCACTGTGCCGATACGGTACAGGCCCTCTTTAACGGGTACGGCAATGTCATATGCCTCGCTGGATTCCACGTGGACAAGGCGCACTGACTTTACCGAGTTTTCAACCAACGGATTTGTGCCTTGCAAACGGGCGGGAAAGGGCCGGGTGAATGTGTGGGCTAACACCTTGCCGTCGGCGTCTTCCACATAAATATAATCCACCAGATGTTTGCGCTCGCGGAGCTGCTTCTCATCAAACATGAGGCTTAACAGCTCCGGGAGATTCCCCTCCAGCATAAAGCTGCCACCACGCGCAGCCACACTTTGCGCCACCGCAGTACCGCGTAATTCCAGTTCCTGCGTAAGACCGGAGACTAAAATCCAACGGGCAAGAAGTGCGATAATGCCGCTGATAATTAAAATAACCGCTAGGTTGTATGTAAAAAACTTGTTTTTCAGGTTCAGTCGGATACGTGATGGGAGGATCATGACCGCCCCCCTGCCAACCCGTTTTCTCCAGCGTCGATTGGTCCGTCTCCCGGATTCCCCGCCGCGTTTCCGTCTGGAACGGGAAGAACGGGAGCATTTCTCCCTTCCGTCCCCCCGGACATCTTCTCAGGCCGGGACAACGAGGCGAAGTCATTCAGCAACTCAAACCGCCCCTGTCGTAAGACGCTGAAAAACACCTCGTCCATGCCCTGATGGTCCCATGGGCTGAAGTCCACACGGGCCGTGCCCCCCAAAGAAACATCGTGCATAGACTGAATGGCGTCGATGAACCCTTCTCGCGTCAGGTCGCGCCCCGCACGCCGCAGCCCCTCCACCAAAACACGCGCGTTCAGGTAGCCTTCCAGCCCCACCGCGTTGGGCATGTCGCCGGGAAAATACGTTTCCAAATCCCGCATATATTCAGTGACCAGCCCCAGTATCCGGTCCGCACCGGGGGCCAGAGGCGGCGGCACCACCAAAGAAAGGAGCACCGGACCCCGGATGGTCGGCGGTAAACGGCGGGCAAGCTCTTCGCCCCCCACAAACGACAAGGTGTAATAAACCGCGTTCAGCCCTGCGGCATCAGCACGGCGAATGAATTCCGCGCACGGCTCGTAAGTGCCCACCAGCACCACAGCTTCCGGCTGGGCTTCCAAAATACGCGCCAGCCCGTCTGCCACGTCAGCGGTTCCCCGTGTGTATGAGCCACGCGCCACCGGCGCCAGCCCCAACTCGCGCAGGACCAATTCCGCCCCGGTCAGGCCGTCAAAACCAAAGGCGTCATATTGATAGAACACGGCGATACGGGTGATCCCCATATCCTGAACCAGATGGCGGACCGCCGCGCCTGTTTCTTGATAATAAGACGCCCGCACGTTGATGAGATATCGGTTGAAAGGCTCACGCAGGCCATTGGCACCGGTAAACATCCCCAGCAGAGGCACTTTGGCTTCTTCAATCAGCGGCAAAATGCGCATGGTGGTGGGGGTGCCCACATAATTGAACAGGACGAACACGTCGCCGTGAACCATCATTTGCTGTGTGTTGGCGAGGCAGCGGGGCGGATCGTACCCGTCGTCCCGCGCGTCCAGCAAAACGCGTCGCCCATGCACGCCACCGTGCTCATTGACACGCATGAGGTAGCTCATGGCACCGCGCAGTGTCTGCATGCCCAGATAACTGGCGTGCCCGGTAAGCGGAAGCGACGAGCCAACGCGGACTTCTGTGCCGGAAACACCGGGCACGGGGCCAGCTTCACGAGCCCCCGCAACCGGGGAGCCGTCACACGCGGTCAGCAGCAGACAGGCTATGAGCAAGAAGAGTCTGGGCAGCATGGTCTTCTCCCAAGGCGGTTCGCCGAACTGACGGTATACCTACATGGCTGGGACCGTTCCCGCAAGCGGCACCTCCGCCGAAGAATGCAAAATACATTGCCATACCATACTGTTCCGCATATCATGAGGAGAAAATTGCCGCTTTTCGGTGCAATCTCCCACCCGGACCCTACTTGCCATGCACACGGACCCCGCCATGCCGCCGCATCCAGAACTGCTTACCGAAGCTGACGCGCGGGGCTACCTTGTCGCCCATTGCTGGCCACCGCAGGGACGATTTTGTCCGCGCTGCGGAGACACGAAGCTGTATGCGCTCTCCGGCGGGCGATATCGCTGTGCGGCATGCCGCTACACCTTTCAGGAATTCAGCGGACGCTGGATAAACAACGGGAATCTGCCCGCGCTTGTCTGGACCCGCCTCATGCGGCTATTTCTGGCGGAGCACACTGTCCACGATTTGTCCACGGAGCTGGAGCTTTCATACAATGCCGCTTACAAAGCGGTAACCGCCATCCGCTTTGCCATTATGGCGCACGCGCCGGATGCCCCGCAAATGTTCGGCCCGGAAACCGGGTTGCGCGACTACCTGAAAGGGGCCAAACTCACAGGCACGCCCAAGGAACAAGGCACGCAGCCTATTCCTGTTTTCGGTATTCTGGAACGCAATGGGTGGGTTTTTATCGATCTCGTTTCCGGTATGAACCCTGAAACCGTTTTGCACTTCAATCACAGCTTTCATCTGGATATGCGGCGGGCGGGAAATCTTATATACACCAACCGCTACCGCCACTACGACGCACTGCTTTTTTGCGGCAACGACAGCCTGCCCTACTCGTATATCCGTAAGAATGATGGTCCGCTCTACTTAGAGTCGCAAGCGTTCTGGAAATTTGCCGGCCCCCGCCTCAAACGTTTCAAGGGTATCACGCCGCAACGCTTTCCCCTCTACCTCAAGGAGCTGGAATTCCGGTTCAATCACCGGGAAGACGACCTATTCGCCCGCCTCACAGGCTATCTGTGCGACAGCGTTCCCGCACAGTTCCACGCGCCCCACTGCGAAGGGCGCCACGCCGTTCCGTACTGCCCCCACACCAGCCCCGCCTCACAGGACGAACGCTGAAAGGCATAAAAAAACGCCGCGCCATGGCAGCAACCACGGCACGGCGACAGAATGCATGTCAGAAAATAGCTAGGAAAGCTCTTTGCCCTCCCCGCCGCAACAGAATCTCCGGCAGGAAAGCACATCCTCTGGCGTTTTGCCCGACATGGCAAACGCGTTATCCCGTACCTTGAGCAGGACTTCGTGGACCAACTGCAACTTGGTGTCATCAATATCCGAGTAAAGCTCGCGCTCCACCATTTTAGCTCGCGCGAACATATCATCCAGCAACGCATCGGCCTTTTCGCACAGCTCCACCAGCTTCACGCGCCTGTCTTCTTCCGAAGGAACGCGGCGCACAAGCCCGTCTTCCTCCAGCCTGTCCAGCATGCGCACCAGTGTAGGGTGCTCTATGCCTATCAGCCGGGCCAAGGTATTTTGGGGGGTGGGAGCGCCTAACTCGTCCATGGCCCATAAGACCATCCAACGGGCATTGCTCATACCGTATTCTTTCAGCCTTGCGTCAAAAATGCTCCGCAGTTCACGGGCTATTTCGGAAATAGTCAGCCCTAGCTTGGTCCGGCCTTGCCGCGGTTCATATCGTCTGCCAGCGTTCATGCTTCACCTCCTCCTGCCCACGACGGAAACGCATGCGCACCGTCCTTCACCATGAGGTAAACACGGGCCGCGCCCGTATGGCGCGGCCCGTGGGGGTTATACAGTGGTGTCGTCATTTCCCCGTGTTCCAGTTCCATCTGCCACGGTCCCCGAACGGCGATTCCGCTCTTCCTGACGCGCTTTAGAGCTAAAGCCCAGCGAGATGATTCGGTAGAACATGGGAATGAAGAACGTGGCGATAAAGGTAGCCGCAAGCATGCCACCAATAACACTGGTGCCGATGGAGTGACGGCTGTTCGCTCCCGCACCGGAGCTGATTGCCAGCGGTACCACGCCTAGCACAAATGCCAGTGAGGTCATGATGATAGGCCGGAAACGCAGATGCGCGGCTTCGGCAGCGGCTTCCATATAGCTTTTGCCCGCGCGGTGCAACTGCACGGCAAATTCCACGATAAGAATGGCGTTTTTAGATGCCAGCCCGATGAGTGTAACCAGTGCGATCTGGAAATACACATCGTTGGAAAGCCCGCGCAGCCAGTTAGCCGAAATAGCGCCGAACAGAGCGAACGGTACCGCCATGACCACAGAAAGCGGCAGGCTCCAGCTTTCGTACTGCGCAGCCAGAATCAGGAATACCATGAGCAGGCCGAGCACGAACACCGCGAACGAGGTTCCGCCCGTAAGCTTTTCCTGATAGGCCGATCCGGTCCATGCCAGCGCATATTCCGCAGGCAGCTTTTCATGCACCAATTCTTCCATGGCGTTCAGCGCCTGCCCGGAACTGTAGCCCGGAGCAGGTTCTCCCACCAGTTTGGCGGCGGGGAACACGTTAAACCGTTCCACCACTTCCGGTCCGGTGGTTTGTTCCACGTTCACCAACGCCAGCAGCGGAATCATTTCACCGGAATCTGAGCGCACATACACCTTGCCAATATCTTCAGGGTGGCTGCGGTAGTCAGACTCGGATTGCAACTGCACGCGGAATGTGCGTCCCAGTTTGTTGAAGTCATTCACATAATAAGAACCGAAAGTAGCCCGCATGGTATCAAACACGCGGCTCACGGGCACGCCCATGGCCTTGGCCTTTTCCCGGTCCAATTCGATGTTCAGTTGCGGCGCTCCCATACTAAAGGTGGAGCTTACTCTGCCCAGTTCAGGACGCTTTGCCGCTTCGGCGGTGAGCAGGGCAACCTGATCCGCCAATTCCGTGAGGCTGCCGCCACCACGGCTTTGCAGGTAGCCTTCAAAGCCACCCGTGTTGCTCATGCCGGAAATGGGCGGCATGTTGAAGGCCAAAATGAACCCGTCCAGCACGCTGAAACCACGGCGGAACACCTGAGCCACCGTGTTCTCCACAGAATCATCTTCGCTTTTACGCTCGTCCCACGGCTTCAGACGCACGAAGTTGGTTCCCGTGTTGGTCTTGTTCGTACCGGAAATCAGGTCCAGACCGCTCAACGAAATCACCTCATCCACTTGAGGCAGATCGCGGATCATACCGCTCACTTGCGCCATGGTAGCCTCGGTGCGGTCAAGCGATGCGCCGTCGGGCAGCATGGCGAGAGCGATAAAGTTCCCCTTATCCTCATCAGGCACCAACTGCGTGGGAACACGCTGGAAGAGCGTCCATGTGCAGACAAGAAGCGCCAAAAGCAGCGCTACCCCAAGCCCCCAGCGGCGCAACAAGAAGCGCACGCCAGCGGTGTACCTGTGGGTAATGCGGTCAAAGACGCGGTTGAACATCTGGAGCGGCGCAATGGGGGTGGGGTGCCCCGGCTTAAGCAGCAACGCGCACAGCGCGGGGGTGAGCGTGAGCGCCACAATGCCCGAAAGCACCACGGAAACGGCAATGGTCACGGCGAACTGCTTATACATTTCCCCGGCAAGACCGCCCATAAAGGCCACGGGAACAAACACGGAGCACAGCACCAGCACAATGGCGATAACGGCCCCGGACACTTCGTTCATGGCCTTGATGGTAGCCTCACGCGGTGGCAGACGCTCCGTGGTCATAATACGTTCCACGTTTTCAATAACCACGATGGCGTCGTCCACCACGATGCCGATAGCCAGCACAAGGCCGAACAATGTAAGCGTATTGATGGAGAAACCCAGCACATACATGCCCGCGAATGTCCCGATAATGGAAACCGGCACCGCGAGGCAGGGGATGAGTGTGGCCCGCCAGTTCTGCAAAAACACGAAAATAATGACGAAGACCAGCAGGAACGCCTCGAACAGCGTTTGGGTCACTTCTTCCACAGAAATACGCACGAACGTAGTGGTATCGTAGGGAATGGTGGATTTGATGCCCTGCGGGAACCGCTGCTGAAGTTCCGCCATTTTTTCGCCGATACGGTCAGCCACATCCAGCGCGTTGGCACCGGGCGACAGATAAATACCCATGGCAACTGAGGGCTGCCCGGAAAGATTCGCCTTAAGCGAGTAGCTCTGTGAGCCTAATTCCAACCGAGCCACATCTTTCAGGCGCAGGATGGTACCATCCGGGTTGGCCCGCAGGATAATGTTGCCAAACTGCTCAGGGTCGGTCATCCGGCCCTGCGTAGTCACCATATAGCTAAGTTCCACGGGGGAAGCCTGCGGTGAGCGGCCTATACTCCCCGCAGCAAACTGCGCGTTTTGCTCTGCAATGGCGGAGGCGATATCGGAAGGGGTAAGCCCAAGCTGGGCAAGCCGGTCCGGCTTCAGCCACACACGCATGGAATAATCTTGCGAACCAAAAACCGAGGCGTCGCCCACGCCGGGCACGCGCTTGAGTTCATCGATGATGTTCACCAGCGCGTAGTTGCTCATATACAGGGTGTCGTACAAGCCTTCGTCAGACACCAGCATGATAACCTGCAACAAGCTCGACGACTTCTTGCTTACGGTGACGCCATACGCACGCACTTCCGCGGGCAGTGAAGCCAACGCGGCCTGCACCCGGTTATTCACGTTAATGGTGTTTTGGTCGGCATCCGTACCCACAGCAAAGGTCACGGTAAGGGAAAGTGTGCCGTCGCCGGAGTTAACCGAGCGCATGTACAGCATGTTTTCCACACCGTTGATCTTTTGTTCCAGTGGCGCGGCTACGGTTTGTGCGATAACTTCCGCGCTGGCTCCGGGGTAGGTAGCCGAAACGCTCACTTCCGGCGGCACGATCTCAGGGAATTCCGCCACAGGCAGAACTTGCAGAGAAAGCGCTCCCGCCAACACAATGATCAGAGAGACCACGGTGGCGAAAACCGGACGGGTGATAAAGAAACGCGAAAACATTAGTTTGCGCTCCCTTCTCCAGTTGCGGAGGGTTTAGCGGCGTCAGTGGCGGGCTTTTCGTCTTTCAGCACCATAACTTTGCCGCCGGGGCGCACTTTCATGATGCCGTCCGCCACAATGCGCTCTCCGTCCTCAAGGCCGCTTTCCACGACAAAGTTGTCTCCCACGCTCTGACCAAGCACAACGGGCCGCAACGCAGCTTCATTGGCCTCGTTCAGAACGTATACCATGGAGCCTTTCTGCGCGAAAAGCACCGCCCGCTGCGGAATAATCAGCGCATTCTTGAGCACCGCACCTTCCAGCATCACGCGCACGAATTCGCCCGGAAGAATCAGCGCGTCGGTGTTCGCCACCTCCGCACGGGCCTTAATGGCACCGGTGGCGGGGTCCACACTGCTGTCTTCAAAATTCATTTTGCCAATCTGCCCGTACAGGGAATTGTCCGCCAGCCGCAGACGCACATCGTAGCCGCCTTCTGGCAAAACAATGCTGCCTTCCTGAATCATACGGCGAATACGCATAGACTCCGTACCCGGAATGGCGAAGGCGACATACATGGGGTCCAGTTGGGTAATGGTGGTCAGCAGGCTGCTGTCCGTCCCCACAGTTATCAGGCTCCCCTCAGAACGCGTCTCTTTGCTGGTCACACCGGAAATGGGCGCACGCACCTGCGTGTAGCCGAGGTCCAGTTGATTTTCGCGCAGCTTGGCTTCTGCGGCAGCCACGTCTGCCAAGGCGGCCTCGTATTTGGTCAGTGCATCGTCCCGTTCCTGCGCACTTACTACGCCGCGTGCAAACAGGTCGCTAATGCGCCGGTTATCCAAACGGGCCTGTTCCAGCTTGGCGCGCAGGCTCGCCAGTTCTCCCCCAGACTGGGCGGAAGAGGCGCGGTACTTGGCGGGATCTATCAAAAACAGAGGATCCCCTTCATGCACATACGTTCCTTCGTGATAGGTCCGTTTGAGCAGAATGCCGCTAACCTGAGCACGAACGCCAACGGCGCGTGAACCTTCGGTTTGCCCCACATATTCATACGCCAACGGCACGTCCTGCCGGGCAATGACCATGGCACGCACCGGAGAAGGGGGAGCGCCCTGTGCGGCACCTTCCGACTTCTCTTCACCGCAACCAGCCAGCACCAGCAGCGTCAACGTGGAAAGCAGCAGAATGGCTGCTCGATATTTACCCGAAATTTCACGCAATACAGTCATAATCCCTCATGCCTCACTGCCGGGATGTACCGGAAACATGTTTACAACAATAGTTAGCAAGGTAACATTTCCTGCCTGATATGGACTAACGGCTCACCGCTGTCAAGAGGATTCCCTCTATTTTTCCGTCACACCACACCATAATACTGTGTTTTTATTAAATATTATTCCAAACATTTATGTATGTTTAGTTTCTGTGACAAAGAGCCTTCCGTGCAATTATAGCACAGCGCAATCATTTTAGCGAACGCTACTCCTACATACGATAGTATATCATACATTGCCGGGGTGAGAACAGCCCTTTCTGTGCATTCCTCTCTGCCTGTCCCCCCTCTTTCCCTGACCAGCCCGGACATGCTATCGTATCCGGGACAAGCCAAGGAGACTCTTATGAAAGCTGTCGGCATCGTTGGATACAAAGACTCCGGGAAGACCACACTCACCGCCGCATTAGCCACTACGCTGGAAGCGCGTGGACACCGTGTGGCTATTGCCAAATTCACACACCACGGGCTGGACAAAGCGGGCACAGATACGGGCATCTTCTCTGGGCCGGGACGCACTGTCGTTGGCATTGGTCCAGAAGAGGCCGCACTTTTCTGGGGTGAAAAAAAATATCTCACTGACCTGCTGCCATTAGTACGCCCCGCCGATTTTCTTTTAGTGGAAGGTGGGAAAGAGCTGACGTGGCTGCCCCGCGTTTTGTGCCTCAAATCCGCTTCCGAGGCCGATTCCCTTGACCACGGTCTGGCGCTCGCCACCTATGGGAGTGTGGCGGCCCCCTACCTGAAGTCGTTCCGCGAGGAAACATTGGACAAGCTTGCCGCCATGCTGGAAGAGCGGGCTTTCATGCTTCCCGGTCTGGACTGTGGCACCTGCGGCGGAGCGGACTGTGCAGACCTTGCCCGGCGCATCGTGCAGGGTGAAGCATCCATGGCGGATTGCCAGAGTGTGGACAACGGCGGCGGCTTTTCCGTTACAGTTAACGGTTCTCCCATCGCCCTTAACCCCTTTGTGGAACGCTTTGTGCGTTCCGGGGTCACGGCAATGCTGTCCGAGCTCAAAGGCTACGCCCCCGGCGATGTGGTTATCTCATTCAAAAGCTAATACGAGCAGGGCAGACGGCGGAGTCCGCTCCAACGCCTGCCCCGTCCCCTTCCTTCACCCGCCGCATCGCCGCGAAGTCGCTACCTCAGCCAGAATGCGAGATAGCAGACCAGCACGACCACGGCAAAGGGGAGCAGCAGAGTATAGGCAATAATCGCCGCCACCGCTCTGCGGAATCACACCTCGCGCGGTTAGCCTCCTTGCCGGCCTCCATACTGGACAGGGAAGGCCCAACACGGTATGCCGCCAACATCACCCCGCCTGCACGCCGCGTAAACAAACGCGGTTATGGTCGGTCACACCACAAAGGTCTGACAGACCGGATACGGCGGAGACGCTAGCAAGGAGACAGAAATGAAACGACTCGCCCTCGCGGCCCTGCTGATCTGTCTGTGGGCCGTTCCCGCCAAGGCGGACGACAAATTCACCCACATGGACGCCAACAACGACGACGCCGTGACATGGGAAGAATTTTCAACCCAGTATCCCCAGATGAAAAAAGGAGCCTTCGAGGCCATTGATACCGACTCGAACGGCGCGATCTCCCACGACGAATGGCACGCCTTCATGGGCTCGCACGGCGCGGGTGGTCAAGGTATGGGTGGTGGCATGGGCGGCGGCATGAGCATGCCTCCCAAGGGCATGACGGGAATGCCTCCCGGACACCCGGATACCGGAACTTCCGGGAAAATGCTCATTGAGCCTCCCAAGACGGCGGAATAGCGTCAAGGCTTCTTTGGCACAAAGATAGGGCTGACCGGAACGGCACCTTCTCCGCCCGGAAAACGTTTCCGGTGAACGCCAAAAGCCAGCGTCCCTCCCCCTTTTTTTAGGCAGGGAATCGGCGGCACCACCGGAAATTGCGCACTCAGCAGTATTTCAGACAAGCGCTGGCACTATGCCGGCGCTTGTCTTTGTGTGGCAGACGTTTCCTAAAAAACCTCCCTCCGGCAAAGGTGGAACACCCCGCACCGCAATCCCTTCTTTACAAACAGAGGCTGTTGTGTGAAGTAACTGTGTGGGCGTGTGCCCGATGATTCAGAAGCCCCGGCCTACACAGCATGCTCACAGCCGTTCGCGCCCAGCGCATCCTGACCATGGCAGACCACTGCCCGGCCCGGCAGACCCCTTGCGAGTCTGACCATCTTCCGTCTTTTCCCGTTTCCGGGACGCCCGCGCGGGCAGTCCGCACGACCACAGCCACGTCTCCCGGTTGCCATGCGGCACCTGTTCCGGCCATGCTCCATGACGGTGTGGTGGTGGCCCGCGACGACTGCGACGGTCGCGGCAGCCGCATCGAAGCCGTTTTGCCCTATACGGAATTTCGCGCCCGCTACGCCCTCACCGCGCAAGATCTTGGCCCCGTCACGCTTTTGCCCGGCCTGATCAACTGCCATACCCATCTGGAACTTTCCCATCTCGGCGGCATGGCTGTTTTCGGTCACGGATTTGAGCGCTGGATAGGTTCGCTGCTCAGTCACATGAATACACCGGCACAGCCCGCTGTGCTGGACGCGGCTCTAAACGCCGCGTTCAAGCAAATGACGGCCTGTGGCACCGCCCACGCGGCGGACGTGACGGGCCGCGCGCCAGCCGCCGTATACCGCGCAGCATGCCGCCACGACGTGGAGGTGGACCTGCAGATGGAAGTCTTTGGCTACGACTTCCTCCAGTCTTCCACGCCGGAACATATTTGGGACATGGTGTGGAGTTGGTCCGATGCGTTGCCTGCGGACGGGACGCACTCTGACTCTGCGCACGCAACAGCACCCGACACCGCAGACGGCCTGCATGGCGCAGGCACGGCACGTGATGCGTTTTTCCTCTCCGCCGCCGCGCGAAAACGGCACGGTCTGCTTGCCGGACACTCCCTGTATTCCACCCGCGCCGACGCGTTGGTATTGGCGAAACAATGGTGCCGCTCCCACGAGCGGCATTTTTCGCTTCATCTGGCAGAACATCCCGGCGAAGAAGAATTACTCGTCCATGGCACGGGCCTGTTGCGCGACATGCTAGGACACCGGGTGCTCCCCCCAGACTTTCACGCACCGGGACTACGCCCCGTGCCCTACGCCACGGAACTGGGCCTGCTGGACGAACACACGCTGGCGGTTCACTGTGTACAGTGCACCGGGTCTGACATAGCTCTGCTGTGCGAAAGCGGCGCGTCCGTGTGTCTTTGTCCCCGATCCAACGCGCTTATCGGTGTGGGACAGGCTCCGGTTCCCGCCTTTCTGGAAGCGGGGCTTCCCCTGTGCCTCGGCACAGACAGCCTTGCCTCCAACCACGATCTTTCTTTGTGGAACGAGGCGCGTGCCCTGCGGGACACCCATATGATTTCTCCCGACATCCTGTTGCGTATGCTCACCATTGGCGGAGCGCATGCACTGGGCATCGCGGACCGGCTCGGCACGCTGGAGCCGGGCAAGCTCTTCCGGTATGCCGTGCTGCCGGACGACTTTTCTTTCTGACCAACGGAGCGCAGGCTCCCTAACCCAGAGTGCGCACATGCAAGAAACCCAACGCATCACGTGGCCACACAAGGATCTGCTGGACGTTACCCAGCTTTCGCAGATGGAAGCGAACTATCTGCTGGATACCGCCGCGCAGTTTCATGAAGTTAACCAACGCCCCGTAAAAAAGGTGCCCACCTTGCGCGGACGCAGTGTGGTGCTGTTTTTCGCCGAACCAAGCACGCGCACCAAAACCTCTTTTGATGTGGCTGGCAAACGGCTTTCCGCAGACACCTTTTCATTAGCCAAAAGCGGGTCCAGCCTTACCAAGGGCGAAAGCCTGAAGGACACCGCGCTTACACTACAGGCCATGAATCCCGACATCATCGTCATCCGTCATTGGTCCAGCGGCGCGGCTCAGTATCTGGCTGAACGGCTGGAATGCTCCGTGGTCAACGCCGGTGACGGATGGCATGCCCACCCCACGCAAGCCCTGTTGGACGCCTTCGCCCTGCGCCGGCGCTGGGGAACGGACTTCACAGGAAAAACCGTACTTATCCTCGGCGACATTCTTCACAGCCGCGTGGCGCGGTCCAACGTGCAACTGCTGACCATGCTGGGGGCCTCTGTGCGCCTGTGCGGCCCGCACACGCTGCTACCGGCTGGCGTGGAGAACTGGCCCGCTACCGTGTACACAAATCTTGCCGAGGCCGTGCGCGGTGTGGACGCTGTGATGTGTCTGCGGTTGCAGTTGGAACGGCAGCAAGCGGGTCTTCTCCCCGATTTGAGCGAATACGCCCGAACCTTCTGCCTTACCGGTCATCACCTTGCCTCTGCCGCTCCCGGCGCACTGGTGCTCCACCCCGGTCCCATGAACCGTGGCTTGGAAATCGCTTCCGACATTGCGGACCAGCCAGAAAGTCTGGTGCTTGATCAGGTAGCGTCCGGTGTGGCTGTGCGCATGGCCATCCTCTTCCTACACGCAACCCGTAAGGACGGAGTCAGCAAATGAGCAAATCGTTTATTGTAACCAACGCCCAGTATCTGGGCGAACTTGTGGATATCGCCGTGCAGGACGGACGAATCGCCGCTGTCGCGCCACACGGCACCCTCCCCGCCTCCTTTGCCGTTTCCTCCGGCACCGATGCAAACATAGACGCGCAGGGCCTCAAAATCTTCCCTAGCTTCATCGACTGCCACGTCCATCTGCGCGAGCCGGGCTTTGAATATAAAGAAGACATCGCCTCCGGTCTAAAAGCGGCGGCACATGGCGGATTCGGCGCTGTCATGGCTATGGCGAATACACGCCCGGTGAATGATTCCGCCTCCGTAACGCGCACCATGATCGACAAAGCCCGCGCATTGTACCCGCACGGTCCCCGTCTGCATCCCGTGGGGGCTGCCACCGTGGGACTGGAAGGCAAAGAACTGGCCCCCATGGCAGAACTAGCCGAGGCTGGCTGCGTTGCCATATCCAACGACGGTGTTCCCGTGGGCGGTGCCGAACTGTTCCGCCACTGCATGGAATACGCCCACACCTGCGGACGCATAGTCATTGACCACTGCGAAGACCCCACCCTTGCCAAGGGTGCGCACATGAATGAAGGGGCCACCAGCGGACGCATCGGTGTCAAAGGCCAAAGCGTGGTGGCGGAATCCCTACAAGCAGCCCGCGACATTCTGCTTGCCGACTATCTGGGCATTCCCGTGCATCTGGCACACATCAGTTGCACACAATCCGTGGATCTCATCCGTTGGGCCAAGGAACGGGGAGCGCCGGTCACAGCGGAAACCTGCCCCCATTATCTGCTGCTCGATGACACGGAACTGGAAAACTACTCCACCATGGCGAAAGTTAACCCGCCCTTGCGGACCCCGGCGGACGTCGCGTCCATCCGTGCCGCACTCAAGGACGGCACAATAGATATCCTCGTTACGGACCACGCCCCCCACGCAGAGCACGAAAAGGAATGCACGCTGGACGAAGCCCCCAACGGCATCTCCGGGCTGGACACCGCCGTGGCTCTGACGTGGGAACTGGTGCGGCAGGGAGTGCTTACCGAACAGGATCTCATCCTGCGCTGGTGCCATGAGCCTGCGCGGATATTCAACCTTTCCGCCAACCGCTTCAACCCCGGCGACCCCGCCGACTTTTTCCTCTTCGACCCGGAAGAACTCTGGGTGCTCACACCGGAGGCCATGCACTCCAAAGGCAAAAACAGCCCCTTCCTTGGTCGTAAGCTCACCGGCAAGGTAACGGCACACTGGCTGGGCGGACACCGCGTGGCCTGACGGACCGACACAAATTGATACCGTATGGGCGGGGAACGCCTTTCATAAAAACGCTCCCCGCCTTACGCATCTGCGGGACTTCTTTCACTATCAGTCATAAGCAATTTCTGTGTCATCGGCAGGTTAGCACTACAACTGTTCGCTCAAACAGGCAGGATTCACTTGACAAGTCGCCTCCGCCCTGTGAAGCAATGATCTTTGGAGACTGTCTGATGTAAGCCCGCAAGGCAGTAGCGGGCGAGTACATAAGGAGGATGAATGAGCCAGCCTTTCAAGGATGCCATAGGAATATGCAAAGCTATTATGCGTAACGGGTACGATGCTTACGTCATCAACACCCTGTTACAAAAGGAGCTTTGCAAAAATGACAAAAAACCGGAAATAGATATCGCCTGCGAACCCGGCGCCGAAGAATTAGCACGCCTGTTCCCCGGCACGCAGCCGGGCCAAGAACCGGGTTCCATAGGCACATTCACTGAAGACGGCGTAACCTACCATTTCTACCCCACCGACGTGGAAAACGCGTCTCACCCAGACACCACGCTCACGCGCATTACACCGCGCATGCTCAGGCGTCTGGAAGAATCCGGCGCCGGTTCCGCGCACATGGCCTGCCCCTACGTACCTCGCACGTATGAAGCATACGAAGGATTCGTCGATTTCCACGTGGGCGAAATCCGCATGCAGGGCATCCCGGACGAGACGCTCCGCCATAACTATCTTTTAGGCATCCGCGCACTGCGGTTTGCCGCCAACTTTGACCTGCCGCTGGAAAAAAATACGTGGATGGCTATCGTCAAAGGCGCATCCCGTATTTTGGACTATGTGCCCGTTACCGACATCATGGACGAATGGCGCAAGGTGGAAGCCGAAAATATGTGGCGCTTTGTCCAACTGCTGTTCGACACCATGATCCTGCACCGCTTGTTGCCGGAAATAGCCGCGCTCTCCCGCGTGATGCAAAAAAAGAACGACACCGATCAAGAATCAGTGCTGGATCACACCATAGAAGCCATGCGCCGTTACCCGGAAGAGCTGCCCTTTGACTGGTTGGGTACGCTCGCCCTGCTCTTTCACGGCGTGGGCAAGCTGTATACCGCTGAATTTGACGGCGACCGCTGGACCTTCTACCAGCACCACCGCGTGGGAGCCAAAGTGGCCCGCAAGTTACTTTCGCGGCTTTCCATGCCCACGCAGGACGCGGACCTTATCTGCCACTTGGTGCGCAACCACCTGCGCTTCCACTCCATGCTTACAGACCGTGGCATTCGCCGGTTCCGTGCGCTGGACGAATACCCGCGCCTTATCGAAATGGCCCGCGCCGAACTGAAAGCCTTCGGCAAGGCTCTCACCTCGTTCAATCACAACATGAAATATCTGGAACGCGCGGACACGCCGGAGCAGATGGTGGAACCCTTCCTCAACGGCAACGAGATAATGGGAGCCACCGGCCTCAAGCCCGGACCGCACGTGGGCATCATCCGGGACGCCCTGCTTAAAGCGCAAATCGCCGGACAGGTAAACAGCGTGGAAGAAGCCGTGGACTGGGTGAAAAACTACACGCTGTAGGGACAGCGGGGTATCAGGACCGTACGGGGACCGGGCGCAGGATGCAAAGTCCCCGGCGGGAAAGGCGCTGCCTTTCCCCGGCAGAATCCGGCGATCCCTGAACAAACCCTATGCTGAAAACACAAAGGCGTTGGAGGAAGCTCCAACGCCTTATTCGTATCGATTTCGCAGTTTCACCAACCCGCGCCCTGTCAAGCCGGAAGCCCGTCATAAAACGGCCCACCCTCGTAGATACGCTTGCCTTTGCCCGCCGGAGGCCCCCCGGCACGCGCACCCAAAGACGCTTATTCACCCGATGCTTGCTGTTCCGCCTTCAACTGCCCGCAGGCGGCTTTGATATCCGCACCTTTTGATTTGCGTATAATAGCGGTCACATTCTTCGACCACAGGTACTGCTCAAAGGCCAGCACGGCAGCTTCCGTGGGTGCGCGATAAGGATCGCCGTCGGACGGGTTGTAGACAATCAGATTCAGCTTGCCTTTGGTACGCGAAACCAGCCGTACAAGCTGGCGGGCATGTTCCAGCGAGTCGTTTATGCCGCCCAGTAACAGATATTCAAAGGTAATCCGCTCGCGTGTTTTTAGCGGATACGCTTCCAGCGCGTTGATAAGCGCTTCCAAATCCCAATTGGCGGCCTTCGGCATAATCTGCTTGCGCAACTGTTGCGTGGGGGCGTGCAGAGAGACTGCCAGATAGGCTAGGCCGGATTCACCCAATTCCTTCAGTCCTTTTTCTATGCCGCAGGTAGAAACAGTGATGCGCCGGGGGGAAAATTGCAGTCCCAGCACGCTATTCAGGCTTTCCAGACTGCGCATGACTTCCCGAAGGTTCAGCAACGGCTCACCCATGCCCATAAATACCAAATTCCGCAGCGTGGGATTGGCGGCATCGTCCTGCAAGTACTCACGTGCCACCAAAACCTGTCCCAAAATTTCGGCCATGGTCATATTGCGCTCAAAGCCCATAGTGCCCGTAGAGCAAAACGTGCAACCCATGGCGCAGCCCACCTGACAAGAAAGACACTGGGTAAGTCTGCCGCCGGAACCGGGAATGAGCACGGTTTCCACCAATGCGCCATCTTCCAACCGCAGCAAAAACTTGGTGGTGCCGTCCTGACTTTTCTGCATAGTCACTATCTCCGGCCAGATAATACGCGCCTCTTGCTTCAGCATGGCGCGCGTGGCTTTGGAGACGTTGGTCATCAAGTCAAAGTCGCGGGTGTAGCGGTTCCACAGCCATTGCCATATCTGCTTGGCTCGGAAGGGCTTTTCGCCTCGCTCCACCAAAAAGGCTTCAAGTTCAGGGAAAGTGAGATTAAGAATATTGACCATGTGTCGGCTCCGGGCAGCGAAATGCGGGACGTTTACCGGCAGAAGGCCGGGCGGTTTCGCCAGTGCCGGAGTGGTACGGGAAAAGCCCGCCGAAGGCAAGTCCATGCGCCACCATCGTAACGGGGAAAAGGCAGATGCCAACGCGGCGGGCGGGGAATACCCCGCCCGCCGCGAAAAATGCGTATGCCGTCGATACCTTCTGCGTGTTCCGCAGCCGCTCCGCCAGCACACTACGGCATGGGACGTACTGCCCCAAAGGAGCGACGAAAGACCGCCGCAGCCACTACAGCAGGCTGCCCTTTTCCGTCCCGTAGCCCTGCTGTCGGGCTATCCTGCCGACCGGGCCAGAGCCTGTTCCAAGTCTTCCAGAATATCGTTGATGTGCTCGATGCCGATGGAAAGCCTGATAAGATCGGGCGTAATGCCTCCAGCGGCCTGCTGCGCTTCGGTAAGCTGCGAATGCGTGGTGGACGCCGGGTGAATGGCAAGACTCTTCGCATCACCCACGTTCGCCACATGGCGGAATATCCCCAGACTGTTGATGAAGCTGGCCCCGGCCTGCACACCGCCTTTAATGCCAAACACCACCATGCCGCCGTACCCCATGTCCGTTGCTCCGAACTGGTCGCGCGCGGCGGCGTGGGCCGGATCGTTCTGCAATCCGGGGTAGCGCACCCACGCCACACCGGGGTGTCCGGCAAGGTATTCTGCCACGCGCAGGGCATTTGCGCTATGCCGTTCCATGCGTAGGCTCAGGGTTTCCAGTCCTTGCAGGAAAAGCCAGCAGTTATCCGCGCTGATGCAGCCGCCCAAGTTGCGCAGCGGCACCAAGCGCATG
Organism: Pseudomonadota bacterium; assembly: GCA_023460395.1. GTDB lineage: Bacteria > Desulfobacterota > Desulfovibrionia > Desulfovibrionales > Desulfovibrionaceae > Halodesulfovibrio. Next base: position 54,775 of record JAEWQB010000027.1, read on the forward strand.
CGCAGTGCGAAGGCCACGGGGTTCAATTCCCCCAAGTCGTGCGCGTAGCGGATATCGTGATACGAAGGGTCTGGCTCGTTATAAAGCGCGAACTTGGGATCGGTCCAATCGAAAGTGCCACCGTCTATTGCGACGCCTCCAACCGCAGTGCCGTGCCCGCCTATCCATTTTGTCAAAGAATGCACCACGACATGCGCACCGTGCTCCAAAGGCCGGAACAGACAAGGCGGAGTAAAGGTGGAATCGACCACCAAGGGAAGATGGAATTCTTCCGCCACCTTAGCTATCTCAGCAATGCGGACGACATCCAGCGAAGGGTTACCGATAACTTCGGTAAACAGCATGCGAGTTTTGTCCGTGATGGCACGACGAATAGCGTCGGGCTGCGAAAAATCCGCGAACCGGGTGGTGATGCCCTGATCGGGCAAAATGGCGTCAAACATGGTGTAGGTGCCGCCGTACAGATGGGCGGAGGAGACAATTTCATCTCCCTTGCGGCAGATATTCAGTACGGAGTAGTGAATAGCCGCGGTGCCGGACGCCAACGCCACGGCTGCCTTGCCCCCTTCCAACACGGCAAGGCGTTGTTCCAGCACATCTTGCGTGGGGGAGCCTAACCGGGAGTAAATGTAGCCCAGTTCCTTTAATCCAAAGAGATTGGCGGCATGCTCCGTATCCCTGAACAGGTAGGCTGCGGTGCGGTGAAGCGGTGTGGCGCAGGCATGGGTGGTATCTTGTGCAAATCCGGCATGCAGGGCCTTCGTCTCAAAGCGGTATGTGTCGCTCATGGCGTTTTCTCCGTGTGTACTATAAAAAGATAAGTGACTATATCGTAATCAGACCGCGCGTTCCACCATGACCACACCGTAGGAGGCCCGGAGGTTGGGGAAAAGACGTACCCGGCGCGGGGGCAGTGTGCCTTCCGACATAATTAACGCTTCCTCCCGCACGAGACGGCAAGGAATTTCCCGCGTGAAATGGCGAAAATCATCCAATGTCAGCACACGAATGTTTGGCGTGGAATACCATTCATAGGGCAATTCCCGTGTTCTGGGGGCACGCCCGCTGAACATGGCCTGAAGACGCACCCGCCAGTACCCGAAATTAGGAAAGCTGAGAATACCGCGTTTGCCCACACGGAGCAATTGACGCACCACAGCTTCGGGAGAATGCACTTGTTGCAGGGTCTGCCCCACAATCACATACTCGAAGGCGTTGTCCGGGTAATGGATAAGTTCGTCATCCACGTTGCCCTGCACCACGGAAAGCCCTTTGGCGATGCACCGTGCCGTTTTGGCCTCATCCAGTTCTATTCCGTTGGCCCGCACGCCTTTTTCCCGCACCAGATGGCCCAAAAGCGTTCCATCGCCGCAGCCAAGGTCCAAAACGCGGCTGCCCGGAGTTATCCACGAGGCAATAACCTGCTGGTCGAACCGGAGTACGGACGGCTTTTCTGAAACGGAGCCCGCAGAGTCCATGGAATCCGCAGAGTTTGTGGAGTCCGTGGAATCCGTGGCCGGAGTATTTTGGGGTGCCCTATCCGACATGGTGTAAAAACCCTCCAAGAATCTCAGTGAAGTGCTGATTAGGCAGCAAAAAGGCGTCGTGCCCCCATTTTTCCGTTACCTCACAAAAACTCACATCCGCGCCAGCCCGTTGCAAATGCGCTACCAGCGCTCTGGATTGGTAGGTGGGATACAGCCAGTCCGAAGTGAATGAAACCACCAGAAAACGGGTTTCCGTGGAGGCAAAGCTTCGGGACGCTTCGCTTTCAGGATTATCCAGCTCCAGATCAAAATAGTCCGCCGCCTTGGTCACGTACAAAAAGGAATTGGCGTCAAACCGCTGCACAAACTTTTTCCCCTGATGGTGCAGATAGCTTTCCACCTGAAAGTCTGTTTCAAAATTGAACGACAGGTGATCACGGTCCTGAAGGTTCCGCCCGAACTTGGCATGCATGGACTCGTCAGAAAGATAGGTGATATGACCGATCATCCGGGCCACAGCAAGACCAAGGTCTGGCCCAGCGCTCTCATAATAGGCCCCGTGCTTCCAATTAGGGTCGGAAATAACCGACTGCCGCGCCACTTCATTAAACGCTATCGCCTGCGCGGAATGCCGCGTGGTGGAGGCTATGACAACTGCGGCTCCCACCATATTCGGATAACGGGAAGCCCATTCCAAAACCTGCATGCCCCCCAAGGAACCGCCCACCACGGCACGCAGCCGTGTGATGCCCAGATGGCTTACCAACGCGTGTTGCGCGGTCACCATATCGGCAATAGTGACCACGGGAAACTCTAGTCCATACGGCTTGCCCGTGGCAGAATTAACGCTGGCGGGACCGCTGGAGCCGTAGCAACTGCCCAGCACGTTAGAGCAGATAACGAAAAATCTGTCGGTATCCACGGGTTTCCCTGGGCCGACATACTCATCCCACCAGCCGGGGCGCTCCCCCGGTACGCCGGGTCGCGAACCGACATGCGCATCGCCGGTGAGCGCATGGCAGATAAGCACCGCGTTATCCCGTGCGGGAGAAAGCGTGCCCAGCGTTTCATAGGCGAGATGAACGCCGTCTAACACCGCTCCGCTACGGAAGGTCAGTGGCTGCGGCAATGTAAAAATTTGCGCGCTTTCCGCCACATTTGCTGTTTCTGATTGAGTCATAACTACCTCTGGCCTGCCGCCAGCTCTCCGTTGACGCGGACGCCGAATACGGCACCCCGACCATCACGCGGGAGCGGTGGCTGTGGTCTTCATATTTTTCCGCGCGGAGCGGGAAAAATCGGGATGGAACAATCAAGGAGTCATGGAGTGTCCGGGCGCATATCTGAGCACCCAGCCGACCACGCGGTCGGAGCGTATTCCGGCACGCCATGAGGCAATCGGACACGCTAGCGGAGGGAATGCCGCATTCGACCAGACGCTTCTGCCGTCCGCGTGGAAACCGGGCGGGGCATTCGGTCAGACTCCCGCGCGCGCAGAAACGCGGCGGGAAAGCATAGCGGGGAACGGGCAATGGAAAAGCGGCGAGGCTCAGGAACGCGGACCGGAACCGGCTGCGCTTGCGGACGTGCTGTGGCGGCAAGCCCCAGACCGGCAAGCACCGCCGCTATGAGCGCGGCGATATCAAAAGCCAAAGGGGAAAGGGAATACATGGAATTTCTCCTCATCGCTCCCGCCGAAGCGGGCTGGCAGTAGCACCTTGTGTTCGCGTCCGGCCGCCGGAAACGGCGGGCGCGGGCACGCAGGTTGCTAGGCGGTCAACGAGCCAGGTCTCTCACGCCTTCGTAATGATCTTTTCCACTACTAAATCGCCATCCCCCGGTCGTCAAGTCCGTTCCATCCAATCTTTCTCAACGCACCGCGCGGTGCTCCGCCGCGCTTTCCCGAAACAGTGGACATCGCCAGCCGGTTGCCCTATCCCAACGGAATAGGCTCTTCTCCCAATCATTCAACCGGCACGCGCCTGCCGGTATCTGAGGTATCCGCATGACGCTTCTTTCCAGTCAGGTTTCTGGATTCATCACGAACTCATCATGGATCCGCAAAATGTTCGAGGCGGGCATAGCCCTGAAACAGCAATACGGTGAAGACGCCGTGTGTGACTTCAGTTTGGGCAACCCCGACGTGCCCGCTCCCGCCGCCGTGGGTAGCGTGCTGCGCGAACTGGCGGACAAAGCCGCCGAGCCGTTCACCTTCGGCTACATGCCCAACGGCGGATTTCCATGGGCACGCCAGATCATCGCAGACCTTGTTACCCGCGATCACGGCATTGCCGTTTCAGCGGACGACTGCCTCATCTCGTGCGGTGCGGCTGGTGCTATGAACGCCTTCTTCCGCGCGGTATGCGACCCCGGTGACGAAATTCTCGGCGTGGCCCCCTATTTTGTGGAATATGGCTTTTACGCCGCCAACCATAACGCCACCTTCCGCGCAGTGCCTTCCAAGCCAGACACCTTCGCGCTTGATGCTGCGGCTATTGCCGCAGCCATAACACCTAAAACCCGCGCGGTGCTCATCAACTCGCCCAACAACCCCACTGGCGCGATCTACACCCGCGAGGAACTGGCGGAACTGGTGAGCGTGCTGGAGGCCAAAAGCGAAGAATACGGTCGCCCCATCTATCTGATATCCGACGAACCTTACCGCTTCCTCGCCTTTGACGGCGCGGAGGTGCCCAGCCCGTTGCCGATGTATGACTACGCGGTGGTGCTCTCTTCCTTCTCTAAAAATCTTTCTCTGGCGGGCGAGCGCGTGGGTTACGCGTGCCTTTCCCCGCGCATGCCAGAACGGGGAACCCTCATGGCTGGCCTGATGCTTGCCAACCGCATTCTGGGCTTCGTGAATCCTCCGGTCATCGGACAGCACCTACTTAAGGTAGCCCCCCACGCGCAGGTTGACGCTGACATTTACCGCAGACGCCGCGACGTCATGGCCCGTGTGCTCACCGAGGCGGGGTATGACTTCCTTATGCCCAAAGGCGCGTTTTATTTCTTCCCCAAGGCTCCGGGTGGAGACGATGTGGCATTCTGCCAACGGCTCATGGAACAGAAGGTGCTTGCCGTGCCCGGCTCCGGCTTCGGCGGTCCCGGACACTTCCGTCTGACCTTCTGCGTGAATGAAGAAGTCATTGAGCGCTCTCTGGAAGGATTCCGCAAAGCCAAGGGCTAGCATTTTCTCACAAAGCAATGCTTCGGTCCCGGTGCAACCACGCACCGGGACCATTTTTTATCCGCACAGGTAACTTTACCGAAATCCTCCGCCATTTGCCCCAAAACGCCCGCCCGCACCGCAAGATGCGAAAAAACCGTATAAAATCGGGCCAAAAACCACGCATACCACGCACAACAAAACGGCTTTTCCGCTTGACAGCCGGAGAGGAACCCTTGACTTTCCTCCCTGACTCTATTACCGAACTCGCTCTTATGTCTTTTACGTGGAGTGCTGATGTTTGAGACTCTTTCCGACAGACTGAATTCTGTTTTCAAGAAGTTCAGCGGTCAGAAGACCCTGAACGAGGAAAACGTGCAGGAGGGCCTGCGCGAGGTTCGCCTTGCCCTGCTGGAAGCGGACGTAAACTTTAAGGTGGTGAAGCAATTCACCGACCGGGTCCGTGAACGTTGCCTCGGTCAGGAGGTGCTCAAGGGCATCAACCCGGCCCAGCAGGTTATCAAAATCGTCCATGACGAATTGGTAGACCTACTCGGCGGCGAAACCACTGGGCTGGATCTGCGTGGTAAGCAGCCGTATGTCATTATGATGGTGGGCCTGCAAGGCTCCGGGAAAACCACGTCGTCCGCCAAGCTCGCCAACTATCTGCGCAAGCAGAAGATGAAGCCGTACCTTGCGCCTGCCGACGTGTACCGCCCCGCCGCTATTGACCAGTTGCACACGCTGGCCAAGCAGCTTGGCATTCCGGCCTACGCCTCCACCACGCAGATGAACCCCGTGGATATCGCCGTTGCCGCAGTGGAAGACGCCCGGCAGCAGCAGTGCAACGTGGTTATTCTGGACACGGCGGGCCGCCTGCACGTGGACGAGCAGCTCATGGGTGAGCTGGAAGCTATCTGCCAGCGCGTTATGCCGCAGGAAATTCTGTTCGTGGCGGACGCCATGACCGGTCAGGACGCGGTAACCGTGGCTGACGCTTTTAATGAAAAGCTGTCGCTCACTGGCGTGGTGCTTACCAAAATGGATGGGGACGCCCGCGGTGGCGCAGCGCTCTCCATTAAAACCGTCACCGGCACTTCTGTGAAGTTTGTCGGGATGGGCGAAAAAATTTCCGATCTGGAAGTCTTTCATCCAGATCGCATCGCCGGGCGCATTCTCGGCATGGGCGACGTGCTCACCCTTGTGGAAAAAGCGCAGGCCGAAGTTTCTGAAGAAGAAGCCGAAGCCATGGCCCTTAAGATGCAAAAGGCCGAATTCGACTTTGAAGACTTCCGTACCCAAATGCGCCGCATGCGTAAGCTCGGCTCGTTGGAAGGCATCCTCAAACTCATTCCCGGCATGGGCGCGCTGCGTGAAAAATTAGGGGATCTGAGCGTACCGGACAAGGAGATGCATCGCATTGAGGCGATCATCAACTCCATGACCGCCAAAGAGCGCCACAACCCGGACCTCATCAACCCCGGTCGCAAGAAGCGTATCGCCGGTGGCTGTGGTATGAAGGTGCAGGATGTGGACAATCTCATCAAAAGCTTCGGTCAGATGCGCATGATGATGAAGCAGATGATGGGGGGCGGGAAAAAGGGCAAAAAAGGCAAATTGCCCAACATGCCCCAATTGCCCGGTATGAAAGGCAAGGGCATGCCAAACATGGACGCCCTACAGGCCATGCAAGGCATGGGTGGCATGGGTATGCCCGGCTTGCCGGGAATGCCCGGAATGGACGCTCCAAGCGGCCCCTCGCGGGAAGAGATGAAGAAAAAACGCGATGCCCGCAAGAAAGAAAAGCTGAAGAAAAAGCAGGGCCGCAAGAAAAAATAAGACGTCGCTTTCCCGGTCCCAGCACAGGGTTCCCCTACCTCGCAGGTAAATACGCAGCCACAAACTCTGCCAGAGAAGCTGTGAGAAAGGTTGACGTCCGGGAAGACTCCGCATACAAATTTCCGCCGCCTCATGGGGCGGCCCCATGCCGGAAGCGTATCAGGCCCAGCCCAACACGCCCGGCAATCGGTATCCCGCCCGCAGGGCCGGAAGTCCCCCGAAGAGACAACCACCGCATAGGCAAGTGAGATTCTCCTTGCGCTTTGTGGAAAAAACCATAGTATTACACAATATAATGGGAGAACATCACAATGTCCGTTAAACTCAGACTGACCCGTATGGGCAACAAGAAGCGCGCATTTTACCGTGTCGTGGCTATTAACACTCAGTCCCGCCGCGACGGTCGTCCTCTTGAATATCTGGGCTTCTACAACCCCATGGTTGAGCCTGCCGAAGTGAAGATTGACATGGACAAAGTCCAGAAATGGCTGAAAGAAGGCGCAGAACCCTCCGACACCGTTCGCGCACTACTCAAGCAAGCACAGTAGCTTCTGTTCATGGCGACCTGCCTAGGCAGCTCACCGAATGCTGACATCCTGCTGAACAACGACTGGAGGTGAGCCATGTTGAAGGATCTGGTTGAGTACATCGCGAAGTCGCTAGTGGATAACCCCGACGCGGTCTCTGTGGCCGAAGTGGAGGGCGAGCAGACTTCCGTTCTCGAACTCAAGGTTGCCAAAGAAGACCTCGGTAAAGTGATCGGCAAGCAGGGCCGTACAGCCCGTGCAATGCGCACCATCCTCGGTGCCGCCTCCACCAAAGCCAAGAAGCGCTCTGTTCTGGAAATTCTGGAATAAGCCTCCGCCCGGCGGATGACAGACAGTCGACTCATACAGATAGGCTTGATCGTCAAGCCACACGGATTGCGGGGGGAAGTCTGCGTTGAATACTACGCGGACTCCCCTTTATTGCTACACGACACAGTGTGGCTGCGCAAAGGTCGTGCCGCGCCCACCCGCCACAGGGTGGTCTCTTCGCGTGCCCATCAGGGCCGGGAACTGCTGTTGCTGGAAGGCTTTGCCGACCGCACCCGCGCCGAAAGCCTTCGCAACGCGCAGGTACTGGTGCCGGAAGCAGCACTGCCCGCCCCGGATGAGCACGAGGTCTATCTGTACCAACTGGAAGGGCTTGCCGTGCACCTGCCAGACGGTACGCTGCTGGGAACGCTCGCCGACTTTCAATTCGTAGGGGATTCTGAAGTCTGGACTATTCGCACGCCTGACGGCAAAGAGGTGCTCTTCCCCGCCGCGGAAGAGTTTGTCTCGGCTATTGATCTGGAATCCGGGACCGTGCATATTGCACCGCCGGACGGACTGCTCGACCTTTACCTTGGCGGCGAATAGTTGCAACGACCATGCGAATTTCCCTTGTCTCCCTCTTCCCGGAGTTTTTCGACTCCCCTCTCGCATGCGGCCTCATGGGACGCGCCACAGCGTCCGGTTTAGTTTCCTTCTCCTTCGCCAATCCCCGTGATTACGCCACAGATAAACACCGCACGGTGGATGACCGCCCATACGGCGGCGGTCCCGGCATGGTGATGATGGCCGACCCGCTTGCCCGCGCTTTACGTGCCCTGCCTGCTCCCGGTCGCATTCTGATGATGGCACCCAAAGGCCGCCCCTTCACGCAGGCCCTTGCACGCGAACTATCGCAGGAGAAGGACATTACCATTATCTGCGGTCGCTATGAGGGGTTTGACGCAAGACTGGAGCAACTTTTCCCCATTGAACCAATCTCTGTGGGAGACTTTGTGCTTAACGGGGGAGAATCCGCCGCGCTTGCTGTCATAGAAGCCACCTCCCGGCTCATCCCCGGATTCATGGGACACGAAGATTCCGGGGAAGAAGAAAGTTTTTCCGCAGGGTTACTGGAATACCCGCATTATACGCGTCCAGAAACATTTGACGGACTTGGCGTACCGGAGGTACTCACATCCGGCGACCATGGTCGCGTTGCCGCATGGCGGCGGGAACAATCGTTACGCACAACGCTGCTGCACAGACCGGACATTTTGCAGGAAGCCGAGCTAACCGTTAACGATCTGGAAATACTGAAAAAAACAGACAGGGAACGACCGGGGCGCAATCTATTCTGCGCTTTGGTGCATTATCCTGTTGTAAACAAAGAAAAAAAATCTGTCGCGGTTTCTTTGACAAACCTCGATATACACGATATAGGCCGCTGTTCATGCACGTATGGTCTTGGTGGGTACTACATTACCACCCCCATTGAAGACCAGCAAACCATGCTCGCCTCGCTGCTGCGTCACTGGGTGACAGGGCCGGGCACGGCAGCCAACCCCGACAGGGGGGAAGCGCTGCGGCATATTCGCGGTGTCGCCTCTATAGAGGACGCCGTGCGGGATATTTCGGACAGGACCGGCCAACGGCCCCTTCTGGTAGCGACGAGCGCCAAAGGTGCCGGGACCATGCATCCGGGCGACATTCGCGCCCGCCTCGCCAATCAGCCAGTCCTCCTGTTGTTCGGCACTGGTCACGGGCTTGCCCCGCAGGTGCTGGACCAATGCGACGGGATACTGAGACCCATTCGGTATCTGGATGGCTACAACCATCTTTCCGTCAGGACAGCGGCGGCTATCGCCATCGACCGGATTTTGGGCGACGCTCTGTAAAACGCGCCGCGAATGTATAAAACGAACGCAAACCCCACGAAACCCGTGTTGCGGAAAATCAGGCCAAAGGGGAATACTACAATGAATGCTATTGAAAAGATTGAACGTGAACAGCTGCGCATCGACTTGCCGAAGTTCAACTCCGGCGACACCGTGAAGGTGCACCTGCGCATTACCGAAGGGGAAAAGGAACGCATCCAGGTTTTTCAGGGTGCCGTCATCCGCATCAGTAACGGCACCACCGGTGCCACGTTCACCGTCCGCAAAATTTCTGACGGTGTGGGCGTAGAGCGCGTGTTCCCCATGCACTCCCCCGCTATTGACCACATCGAAGTGGTGCAGGAAGGCCGCGTGCGTCGTAGCCGCCTTTACTACCTGCGCGACCGCAAGGGTAAGGCTGCCCGCATTAAGCCCAAAAACCGCTGGTAAGCAACAGGCCTTAGGCCATCGCAACCGAGTCGTGAGAAAGGGTCGGCCCATCGCCGACCCTTTTTTCATGGTCCGGCAAGCTCTCCTGCCCTCATACCACTGCCCCGAACCTGTCTCCATGGGCCGGATATGTTGCCTTGCCTCTTGAGCCGTGCCTGTTTTTCGGCTAGGTTATGCTTCTTATTCCAGACTGGAAGGCTCCATGATCCGCACCCTGTGGTTTTACTGTTCATTCCTCACCGTCACGGCGATCCTTGCCACGGTCATGCTTATGCTGACCCCGGTGGACCGGTCCGGCACTTTCCGCCGTTCTATTTCCATTTTCTGGGGTCAGTGCGCCGTAACTCTGGCGGGTATTGATCTTCAAGCCGACATGACAGCCGTTCCCCAAAACGGGCCAGCCGTTTTTGTGTTCAACCATCAGAGCCAGTTCGACATCCCCATCGCCATGCTTCTGCTGGCAAAGCAGTACCCCGCGTTTGTCGCTAAAAAAAGCCTGTTCAGCATTCCCCTGCTGGGCTGGTGCTTCCGGGTGGGCGGACATATTCCCATAGACAGACGCAACAGCCGACAGGCTATGCGTTCGCTGGATAACGCGGCAAAAATCGCACGGGCTGGCAGATCTATTATCATCTATCCCGAAGGCACCCGTCAAAAAGACACCAGCGCACTCGGTGAATTCCGCATTGGCGGTATTTTGCTGGCGCTGAAAACGGGCCTTCCGGTTGTCCCCGTGGTGCTGGAAGGCACTGGCGACATTCTGCCTAAAGGAAATATTACGCTCAGACCGCGCCAAGTGGTTACCGCCCGCGCTCTGCCCCCGCTGGATACCGCGCTCTACACTCTGCGCGACCGCGACCGCTTTCGGGACGACTTGCACACCGCAATGAGCCAAACATATCAGGAGATGCGCACATGCCGGACCAGACGGACTTCCTGACGCTTACCCCGTTGGGGGGATACGGCGAAATCGGCATGAACTGCACCATCTGGTCCACAGCCTCGTCGGCTGTGGTGGTGGATTGCGGACTCATGTTCCCGGATGATTATTTGCTCGGCATCGACGTGGTTATCCCCCAGTTCGACCATATTCTGCGGCAAAAAGAAAAGGTGCGCGGCATTGTGCTCACGCACGGGCACGAAGACCACATAGGCGCCCTGCCGTGGCTCATGCCATGGCTGCATGTGCCCATTTATGGTTCCCGGTTCACCTTGGCGCTGGTGGAGCACAAGCTGCGCGAAGCGAACTTGCTGGACCGCACCACGCTGGTGGAAGTACGCCCCGGCCAGCGGTTGGCGCTGGGCGATATGGTGTTCAATTTCTTCCCCGTATGCCACTCCATTATTGAAGGCTTCGGGCTGGGAGTGGAAACTCCGGCGGGGCGCGTGGTGCACACCGGCGACTTCAAGCTGGACCCCGCCCCCATAGACGGGCACAGCACCGATTTGGACGCCTTCAGGCGATTTTCCGACCCCGGAGTGGCGCTTTTACTCTCTGATTCCACCAATATCGAACGCGACGGGCATTCTCTGGGAGAACGTGAAATCCGTGACACGTTTGATGATATTTTTCGCAGCGCCAGCGGACGCGTTATCGTCACCCTGTTCTCCAGCCATATTCAGCGCATCCAAGAAGTATTTGACATCGCCGCGAAATACGGACGCAAAGTCGCCATTTCGGGCCGCAGCTTGCTGAACAATATCGACATCGCACGCGACTTGGGGTTCCTGCGCGTTCCCGGCGGCGTATACATGGACCCGCTGGAAATGCCAGAACTCCCCGATGAGGAAACCGTACTCCTTGTCACCGGATCTCAGGGCGAACCCCTTTCGGCTCTGGCTCGTATTACCCGCGGAGAGCATCGCTCGCTGTGCATTAAAGCCGGCGACACGGTTATCATGTCCTCCCGCTTCATTCCCGGCAACGCACGCGCCATTACCAAGCTTATCAACGATATGTACCGCATGGGCGCGGAAGTCTATTATGAGAATTTCCGCAATATCCACGCTTCCGGTCATGCCTACCGCGAAGAACTGCGCACCATGCTGCATACCGTGCGTCCGCAATTCTTCATCCCGGTACATGGTGAATACCGGCACTTGGTCAAGCATTGTCGCCTAGCCCACGAATGCGACGTGCCCCCGGAAAACACCGTCATTCTGGAAGACGGCGAGCCTGTCACCCTCCGCCCCGGCTCTCTGTGCCGCGAACCGCGCATTAATCTGGAAACCGTGCTGGTGGACGGCAAGGGCGTGGGCGATGTGGGCACCTCCGTGCTTAAGGAACGCCACATCCTCGGCGGCGAAGGGCTGGTGGTAGTATTTCTGGTCCTTGATGAACAGGTGTGGGAAATCCTCCACGGGCCTGACATTATCTCCAAAGGCTTCATCTTTGAGGCGCACTACAACCATGTGCTGGAAGACGCCAAATGCATCGTGCTGGATATTCTGGAAAATGTAAGTCCCGGTGATATTGAAAAGCTGCAAGACCGCATCCGCTCCACCCTGCGCCGCTTTTTCCGCAAGGTTTTAGAGCGCGACCCCGTGGTGTTGCCGGTTATCACCATGGTGTAGCTGTCTTTTTTTTACAGGAAGTCCTCGACCTCCGGGCAACTTCGTGACAGGCTGGCACCTTCCGCCGGGTCAGCGGGCGAAACATCCGCTTCTACGGCAGGGAATCGCCATTGACGGTAGCCCGCCCGCTCTTTTTGAAGGCACGGCAGGGTGATCCGGCAAACGTCTGCATGGCGCTCCCCCAAGGTACCGGCAGGCCAAGCTTATGCGGCCCCGCCGCACCGGAGGCATGATGCGAGTTCTCAGAGTCCGCTATAAAAATACCAGCTTCTACGCCATGCTGACCGGAGACTCGGTACAGTGCCTTAATCCCGCGCTGGGGTTCGCGGACCCTATTCCCCTTGCAGACATTCTTGTGCTGCCTGTGGCAGCGCCATCCAAAGTGGTGTGCGTGGGCCTGAACTACCGGGAACACGCGGCGGAGCTGAATATGCCCGTCCCGGACGCGCCATCTTTTTTTCTCAAGCCGCCGTCCGCCATTATCGGCACGGGGCAAGCCATTTCCCTGCCCGCCGTGTCGCAGCGCGTTGACTACGAGGCAGAACTTGCCATTGTCATGGGCAAAACAGCCCACTGCCTGCGCCCGGAAGACGTGGCAGAACACATTTTCGGGTTCACCTGCGCCAACGATGTCACCGCGAGAGATTTGCAAACGCAGGGCGTCATGTTCGGCTACTGCAAAGGGTTTGATACCTTTCTTCCTCTCGGCCCGTGGATAGAGACAGATGTGCCCAATCCAGACGCACTGGCTCTTCGGCTCATCCAAAACGGTGAAGTGCGGCAGGAAGCGAATACCGCAGATATGATCTTCTCCCCCTACGAACTGGTGGAACGCATTTCCCATGTTATGACGCTGCTGCCCGGTGATGTCATACTCACCGGCACTCCACCCGGCGTAGGCCCCATGGCTGCCGGAGACGACATCCGCGTGGAAGTGGAAAACGTGGCCCTGCTCATCAACTCCGTGGTTGGTCCGTAGCTGACGGAAAAACACGAAGTCTCGCGGCATTCCGCTCCGCGCCTTCGGGCAAAAAGCCTTTTTCTCCTTCATGGCACTTGCCAAACTCCGCGATAGGACGTATGTATCCCTGCCTTTAACACATAAAGCACACTCCGGGTTTCGTCCTTGGGTGCCTGCGTGTCCGGCGCATTACGCGTACCGCACGGAGGTCGAGGGTCATGGCCCGGTGTGGAAGAAAACCCACAGTAAGGAGTTCTACATGTCTTACGTTTCTATGAAGCAGATGCTGGAAACCGGCGTCCATTTCGGTCACCAGACCCGCCGTTGGAACCCCAAAATGCGCCCCTACATCTTCGGCGCCCGCAACGGCATCCACATCATGGACCTGCAGCAGACAGCAAAGCTGTTCCGCCGCGCTCATGACAAAGTGGCTGAAACCGTGGCCAAGGGTGGCAAGGTTATCTTCATTGGCACCAAGCGCCAGGCTCATGAAGCTGTGCGCTCCGAAGCTTCCCGCGCCGACCAGTTCTTCGTGACCAACCGTTGGATGGGCGGCACGCTCACCAACTTCCAGACTATCCGCAAGTCCATTGACCGCCTGAAGAAGCTGGAAGTCATGTTCGAAGACGGCACCGTGAACCGCTACCAGAAAAAGGAAGTGCTCACTCTGCGCCGCGAACTGGACAAGCTGGAAATGACGCTGGGCGGTATCAAAAACATGGAACGCCTGCCGCAACTCGCATTTGTTGTGGACCCCAAGCGCGAAGAAATTGCCATCAAGGAATGCCGCAAGCTGGGCATCCCGATTGTTGCCATCACCGACTCCAACTGCGATCCCGACGTGATCGACTATGTGATTCCCGGCAACGACGATGCCATTCGCGCTATCAAACTGTTTGTATCCCACATCGCCGAAGCCTGCATTGAAGGCGCGGCCATGACCAAAGACGCCGACCCCGAAGCCGCAATGGTGCAGGCAGCCGAACAGGCTGAAGCCCCCGTGGCCGAAAACGCCGCTGACGAAGCCGCCAAGGTCGAAGAATAATTCATTCCGGGAGATTGAACATGTCGATTACCGCCTCCATGGTGAAAAGCCTGCGTGAAAAGACCGGCGCAGGGATGATGGACTGCAAGAAGGCCCTCACCGAATGTGACGGCAATGAAGAGCAGGCCGTTGACTGGCTCCGCCAGAAGGGTCTTTCCAAGGCTGCCAAGAAGGCTGGCCGCGCTACTTCCGAAGGTCTTATCGGCTGCATCGTCGAAGGCAAGGTGGGCGCTCTGGCTGAACTGAAGTGCGAAACCGACTTTGTTGCCCGCAACGAAGCCTTTATCGCCCTCGCCAGCAAACTGGCTACAGACGTAGCCACCAACGGCGCAGAAGGCTTTGCCGAGCGTGTAACCGCCGATGTGAATGACGCGATTGCCACGCTGGGTGAAAATATGTCCGCTGGTCGCGCTGCCCGCATTGAACTGTCCGCCGACGGCGTGATCGGTTCCTATGTGCATAGTAACGGCAAGATTGGCGTTCTGGTGGAAATTGTCGGCTCTAATGACACCGAACTGGCTAAGAACATTGCCATGCAGGTAGCCGCCACCAACCCGGTATCCCTTGACGCTTCCAACATCCCCGCTGAAGTGATTGAGCGCGAGCGCGCCATTCACCGCCAGAAGACACTGGATGAAGGCAAGCCTGAAAACATCGTGGATAAGATTGTGGAAGGCCGCATGCAGAAGTTCTACAAAGAAGTTACGCTGCTGGACCAGCCCTACATTCGCGACGACAAAATGGCCGTTAAGGATCTGCTCAAGGGCGGAGCCAAAGTGGTTCAGTTTGTTCGCTTCGGTCTGGGCGAAGACGCCCCGGCGGAAGAAGACGCCGCTGAATAGCGAATCCGCACAGCCTGTAAAAGGGGGTCGCAAGACCCCCTTTTTTTAGGTATACTTCTGCGGTGCTCTGTGCGCGGAGCATGGCGCGGACGTACAGCCGAACAGGCCGGATAACGTGCGGACCGGACAAACCTTAGGGAACACATTGTTTCACTCTTGTTCACAGCAGGCGCAGACCTGCGGCACACCAGCATAGGAGCGACCAGATGAAGCCCGGTATCACGGGAGTGGTACTTACCTGCAATGGCGAGCGGTTGTTGGAAAAGTGCCTTTCCTCTCTTTCCTTTTGTACCGAAATACTCACCGTAGATTCGGGCAGCACCGACTCCACCCGCGCCATCTGTGAGCAGCACGGTTGCCGCTTCGTCCACCATGCATGGGATGGATTCGCTGTGCAGTTTCGCTTCGCGCAGGAACTGGTGGAAACACGCTGGTTTTTTATTCTGGATCAAGACGAAATTTGTCCGCCTCTTCTTGCGGAACGTATTCTGGACACCACCGCCCATGCGGATAGTGAGTCTGGGGCGCAACAGGATTCACCCGTGGCCTATTCCGTGGGCAGAACATCTTGGTATTTTGACAGATTCATGAAACACGGGGGCTGGCACCCGGACCATATTTTACGCCTCTTCCGCACCAACTTTGTTGAATTTTATCAGGACGCCCACATCCATTACCGCCCCATGGGTCGTAAAGACCATATTGATGGGCACAATGGCGCGGAGCTTATCCATTATCCGTACACTGGGTTTTTCCACCAGCTTGCGAAGCTCAACACCTATGCGGAACAAGGGGCCGAGGCACTGCGGGCAAAACAAAGGAAAGGGGGCATCTGGCGCGGCATAACGCACGGCCTTGTCCGCTTTTTACGCATCTATCTGCTTAAGCGCGGATTTCTTGACGGACGCGCGGGCTTTCTCGCCGCTTGCCACGGCTCGTTTTACGCTTTTTTGAAATATGTCCGTGTGGAAGAAGCCTCGTGGGGCAAACCCTACGATCATCAATAACCTGACTATGGCGGCGGACTCGCCATATTCTCTACAAGAACACCGCAACGAAAAACCAGAGGTTCGGAAATGAGCGATCAGCGTTTCAAACGCGTGCTGCTTAAACTGAGCGGCGAAGCTTTGGCTGGTAACGAAAAATTCGGTATTGACCCTGTCACTGTTTCAAAGATATGTCGAGAAATCGCCGAAGTGGCTGATATGGGTATCGAAGTTGCGCTGGTCATCGGCGGCGGAAACATATTCCGGGGCCTGTCCTCTTCCGCCAAGGGTATGGAGCGCTCCACGGCGGATTACATGGGCATGATGGCCACAGTGCTCAACGCGCTGGCCGTACAGGACCAACTGGAAAAGTTGGGACACCCCACACGCGTGCTTTCCGCCATTACCATGCAGGAAGTTTGCGAACCGTATATCCGCCGCCGCGCTGAACGCCACCTTGAAAAAGGACGCATCGTTATCTGCGCGGCCGGCACGGGTAACCCCTACTTCACCACGGACACCGCTGCGGCACTGCGCGGTATGGAACTGAAGTGCGACGCCATTATCAAGGCAACCAAGGTGGATGGCGTCTACGACAAGGATCCCGTAAAGCACAGCGATGCCGTTATGTATACGCAGTTGAGCTATATTGAGGTCCTCCAAAAAAAGTTGAGCGTCATGGATTCCACCGCCATCACGCTGTGCATGGAAAACAACGTTCCGATTCTCGTCTGCAACCTGCATAAGGGCGACATCAAGCGTATGATGCTCGGCGAGAGGGTCGGCACCATCGTACAAGGAGAATAACCCCCATGGATGACATCCTGCTCGAAGCCGAAGAGAAAATGGAAAAAAGCGTGGCGTCTCTGGACCGCGATTTCGGCAAACTACGCACAGGACGCGCCAGTACCGCTCTTGTGGACAACATCATGGTGGACTATTACGGCACCCCCACGCCCATCAAGCAGTTGGCTTCAGTCGCTATTCCCGACAGCCGCAGCATTACCATTCAGCCGTGGGACAAGGGCGCGTTCGGTCCCGTGGAAAAAGCTATCATCACGTCCGATCTGGGTCTTACGCCCATGAATGACGGGCGCCTCATCCGCATCAGCATTCCCATGCTCACGGAAGAGCGCCGTAAGGAACTCGTGAAGGTGGCCCGCAAATATGTGGAAGAAGCCAAGGTAGCTGTGCGCAGTGTGCGCCGCGAAGCCAACGAACAAATCAAAAAGTTGGAAAAAGCCAAAGAAATCACGGAAGACGATGCCCGGCGCGGACAGGATGAAGTCCAAAAGCTGACAGACGCTTACGTGGCCAAGGCTGATGAGCATTGCAACGCCAAAGAAGCTGAAATCATGGCTATCTAGCCAGCAGGGTTCTTTTGTTTCTCACACCATCCCCCCGCCGGGTTCGCCCGGCGGGGGGATGTGCTTTTTCTGCGAGTTGCAGTAATGCTCTCAGGCCGCCACATGCCGCCCCACCATCTGTGAAATTATTCACAGGCACCCCTCGCAAGCCCCGGATGACGGGCACTTCCTCCGTTCACATAATCTGCTTGTTCTCGTGCCCTGAGATGCTATGATGCGTTCTATCGGTCCATCCCGCCCTGCGACCTTTCGCAGGTACATGCGGATCATGGCCCGAAACACACCTAACGACTCCGACAAAGGCAGGAGAGATCATGGAACCCAACGCGTTGTACAAGACCATTTACAAGATCGCCAAGGTTGTGAACGGTTCTCTGGACCCCAAGGAAGTGCTTTCCCAAATAGTGGAGCAAGTGACCACGGCAATGCACGCCAAAGGCTGCTTTATCCGCCTGCTGGACAGGACAGGCACCGTGCTCAAGCCTGACTCCTCCTATGGGCTGAGTGACCGTTATGCCCGGAAAGGCCCCGTGCAGGTATCCAAAAGCCGTCTGGATCAGGAAGTGCTGCAAGGACGGACCGTCACCATTGCGGATGTCCGTGAAGACGAGCGTTTCCAATATCCGCAGGAAGCCGCCAAAGAAGGGCTTGTCTCGCTGCTGGTTGTGCCCCTTGTGGCACGCGGCGGCAAAATTATCGGCGTCCTGCGCGTCTATTCCGCCACCCCACGCGTCTTCACGGAAGAAGAGCTGGAATTCATGGGCTGCATTGCCAACCTGTGCGGCATTGCGCTGGAAAACGCCCGCATGTTCCAAACATTAAAGCGCACACGCGAACTTGCAGATGCTTATATGTATCAGGTGTTTGAAGACTAATCAGTCGCACGGAGCGCCAACTGGCTGGACCGCCTGAGGAAACCATATTTCTGTAATTTCCGGCGATCCCCTATGGCCCGGCTCCCAACCCTATGCGCCATCCCTCGCCAATGGAGGATATCATGAGTAAGATACGCGTCGGCATTAACGGCTTCGGCCGGATTGGCCGTCAGGTTCTAAAAGCCATCTGGGAACAATACCGCGAGACCATTGAAGTGGTAGCGGTAAACGATCTTTTCGATATTGCCACCAACGCCCACCTGCTGGCGCACGATACCAGCTATGGAGCCTTTGCGGCTCCGGTGCGGGTGGACGGCGATACCATTCTCGTAGCCGACGACTTTGCCGTAAAAAATTTCGCGGAACGCGACCCCCGGCTCATTCCATGGGGAACACTGGGGGTGGATGTGGTGGTGGAATCCACCGGCATCTTCCGCACCGGTCCCAAGGCCGCCATGCATCTGGAAGCAGGAGCCAAAAAGGTCATTATCACCGCTCCCGCCAAGGAAGAAGACATCACCATTGTGATGGGGGTGAACGAAGCGGCGTATGACCCACAAAAACACCACATCATTTCCAACGCCTCCTGCACCACCAACTGCCTTGCCCCCATTGTGAAGGTGCTGCACGAACGCTACGGCATCACCAAGGGTGTGATGACCACCATCCACTCCTACACCAACGACCAGCGAATTCTGGATCTGCCCCACTCCGATCTGCGCCGCGCCCGTGCGGCGGCCTGCAACATGATTCCCACATCCACGGGCGCAGCCAAGGCCGTAGCGCTGGTTATCCCGGAAATGAAAGGCAAATTCTCTGGATATTCCGTGCGAGTGCCAACCCCCACCGTCTCGCTGGTGGACTTTGTATGCGATCTGGAGCAGAACACGACCACGGAAGACCTGCGTGTCGTCCTCAAAGCGGCGGCAGAAGGACCGCTTAAAGGCATCATGGGATACTCCGAACAGCCGCTTGTTTCCTCAGACTTTGTGGGAGATCCTCGCTCTTCCATTGTGGAAGCCGACTTCACACTGGTACAGTCAGACAACATGGCTAAGGTGTACGCATGGTACGACAATGAATGGGGCTATTCCTGCCGCGTTGGCGATCTTGTGGCCTACATGGCAAAGCGGGGCCTGTAACGGATTCATTACCGGGAAAGTCCGTCCGCCCC
>JAEWQB010000028.1 GCA_023460395.1 Pseudomonadota bacterium
ACCTCGGCCTCTCTCAGCTTGCCGATGATCTGCTCAGGAGCGTGCTTCTTCTTGCCCATGGAAAACCTCCTGCGGTCTCAGTACCCCTAACATTGGGCCTGGACCAGTTTTTCCAGGGCAGGTCAGCGGTATCCCTTATTAACACACACGCCATTTATGCGGGCTGGGGCAACGCCGCAGGCATCCGAACAGAAAGCTCCACAGGAAACCAGAACATCCGCAACACCGGAACGATTACTTCCCTGAGCGACATTGCCATGAATAGCACTGCGAGCAGTGGCAGTACCATTACCGTAGTCAATACCGGCACAATGATCGGCAGGCTGCTTTTCGGTGATGAAGACACCACGTTTCGCAATGAAAGCGCCAACAGCGTGAACCTGCGCAACTTCACGGACACAGACGGAGATGGCGTGCGTGACACCAAGGCTGTCGCCATTTCAGACTTCGGCGCGGGAAACGATACCCTGATCAACTCCGCATCGGGAACCATACGTCTGCTCTCCGTTACCGGAGAACAGACGGTGGACCCCACCGGACAATATCTCCCATCCGGGGCGCGGGCCGTCACCACCTCCGGTATTGTCCACGGGCAATTGCTCCAACTCGAACGCTTTGAAAATGCCGGAAGTATCGACCTTGGCGACAATGGTCTGGCGGGAGACGTGCTGGTCATCACAGGCGGAACAACGGCGGGAAGCAACGGCGGCGGAACCTACGTCTCGAATGGTGGCAGAATCAGACTGGACACCGTGTTAAATGAAGGCGGGGCTGCCAGCGTGAGTGACGTAGTCGTACTGGACAACGTGGTGCTTGGTTCTGGAGCCACGGGGCTGCTCGTAATGCCCACGGCGGGCAGTCCCGGCGCACTGACGGAAGGCAATGGCATCATGCTTGCCGAAGTGCTGGGCAGTCAGGACGCCGGAAGTTTTGCTCTGGCGTCACCGGTCCTTTACGGGCCGTATGAATATGTTCTGGGAAACGGACTGGACGGCAACAATAACTGGTACCTGCGTAGCTACCTCGTGGAAGACAACACTGTCTCCGGGCCTCTGTACAGTACCAACGCGGCTGCCTACTTTGCCAACCAGCACATGGCCGCCAGCATGTTCACGCAAAATATTCTGGACCGGCGAGACACCGTGCGCGTGCCGGACTCCACGCTTTGGATTCGGGCGAACCACCGCTACAGCAAGGGAGAGATTCTGGACGATATCGGCACAAGCATGCACACAACCGTTGTACAACTGGGTGCGGATGTGTACCAGAGCGACGACAAGGAACACATTCTCGGCGTGTACGCCGGGTTTGGCTCCGGCAGCCACGACAACACCTCCCGCCCAACGGGAACAAAAACAACGGGCAATGTGCAGGGGTACCACGTGGGTGCCTACGCAAGCTGGTTACCGCAAGACAAGAACAAGGGGGCGTTTGCCGATTTCTGGACCTACTACGCATGGTTCGACAATGAACTTGGCGGGGCGGGCATGCGGCACGCCCCCGTGCGATACGACAGCGCGGCCTTTTCGCTTTCTGCGGAAGCGGGCTACGGCATTCCGGTATACGACATGCAATCTGGAAGCCGGGTGATACTGGAACCGCACGCACAGGCCATTTACACCACGCTGCGCACGGATGACTTCTCCGACAGGTTGAACAGCTCTTACCATGACGGCAGAGCTGAAGGAGTCTCAACCCGGCTGGGAGCACGCCTGTATGGCGAACGGCCTGAAAATGGCGTCGGCGTGGATGGTCTAACCCCTTTTTTTGAAGCAAACTGGTTGCACAACGGGGTGGACGCAAACGCACGACTGGCGGAGGAGAACCTGTCCACCGAATTTGGCAGAAACGTTGCGGAAGCCAAACTCGGCTTGGCAGGGCGCGTAGCGGAAGACATCGATATATGGACGCACATCGGCTATCAACTTGGCTCCCGCGAATACCGCAGTACGGAAATTCAACTCGGATTCAGTTGGAATTGGTAATTCAAAGCCATCTTTAAAAAACACCGGTATCGCACTGCCAGACAGTGCGATACCGGTGGCTCCCAATCATCCGCTCCATGCTCTTCAGGCTGAAGCGCCTCCGCGCGCATTTTCAAGACCTCGCGCCAAATCCGCGCCGCTCGGCTCCTGAAAAACACGTAGGCCGAATTCCGGCAGAATGGAGTAAAGGTGATCAAAGAGGTCGGACTGAATCTCCTCATACTCACCCCATGCCGTGGTGTTGGTGAAGCAGTATATTTCCAACGGCAGGCCCTGCGGTCCCGGCGCCATCTGCCGCACCAGCAGGGTCATTTGCTGATGAATGCGGGAGTTAGCCCGCAGATAGGCTAAAGTGTAGGCCCGAAAAGTGCCTACATTGGTCAAATGACGCTGGTTTGCCGCCACATCCGCGTGTTTGCGAACCTTACTATTCCACTCGGTAATTTCCTGAGCCTTGTCTGCCAGATACTCTTCCAGCAAATTGTAGGTGGAAAGCCGCTGGAACGTCTCCCTGTCCAGAAAGCCGATGCTGGTCTGATCCAGAAACAGCGAACGCTTAATCCGGCGTCCGCCAGATTCCGACATTCCCCGCCAATTGATAAAGGGGTCCGACACCAATTTCCGTATGGGCACAGTGGTGATGGTATTGTCCCAGTTCTGCACTTTCACAGTATGCAGCGCAATTTCTATAACCGACCCGTCCGCGCGCATGCTGGGCATTTCCACCCAGTCCCCCAAGCGCACCGTATCAGTGGAAAGAATTTGAATACCCGCGACAAAAGATAGCAGCGTGTCCTGAAAAACCAACATGAGCACCGCTGCCATGGCACCCAAACCAGAAAGCAGAATAAGGGGAGAACGGTCAACCAACGCAGCCAGCATCAAAATGATGCACACGCCAAACATAACAATTTTGACGACCTGAATAAGCCCCTTAATGGGTTTCTGCTTATCCCTAGTGCGCTGCTCGTAGAGCACATCTGCCACATCCAGCAAGGCGGAAATGGACAGGGCTATAACCAGTACGAGAAACGCATTGGCGACGTTCTTAATAACCGCAATTGCCGTAACGTGCAGGTGGGGAACCGTGTCGATGCCCACAAGGATAACGAGTACCGGCGCAATGCGGGTAAGATGCCGGACAACCGAGAGCATGACATGACGGTCCCGGACATGCAGGAAACTGAGCACTCGCCCGGAAAGGTTCAACAAAACCTTTCGTACAATCAAAAAAACCAACAACGCTCCGGCAAGCAAGCCACAAATCCAGACTGTCGCCTGCAACCACGGATGTTGCCAAAAATACTCAAGCATTTTTTCTCCTTGCCGAAAAATCTCTTCACCCTCCATCATACCGCAGGAGCGCCTCCCGCACAACAGCGCGCTTCTGCCCCAAAGACCGACAGGTTTTGTCAGCGTCTGTGTAAAATATAAAGGAAAAATCAATCCTGAGCCGTACAATACCTCTGTCAGCTAAAGCCCGCCATTTATCCACCGCCGTGCAGAAGGGAGTTCCGCATGCCCACAGTCATGACATTTCGTCTTATTACTATTTCACTATGCATGCTTCTTTCATCTGTTCTTATTGCAGTTACATTTTCTTTTTTAATTTATTTTGACAAAATAATAATACAAAACGATATTCATGCACAATTTGATCGTCTGTCAAACAATGCCGAAACCACAGTAAATGCCCTTGAAGGAAACATACGAAACCTATTAAAAATCACATCTAATTTTTATGAAGTTAATCAAAATCATGAAAATCTTAATCATGACAAATTACAAAATATATTTACAACTATTCTTCAAAATACACCGCAATTTTATTCTATATATATAGGATACCCAAATGGAAGTTTTTACGAAATAGTAAACCTTGATGCTGATGAAGGATTACGAAAAGAGCATAATACAAATAACGAAAGTGAATGGCTTTTAATGATTGTAGACTACAAAAGGGGCGACCTTATTAAACGTATCGAAATACTAGATTCTAAATTTAATGTTATGAAAAGCAGCACAACACCATCCGACTACGACCCGCGCAAAAGGCCGTGGTATATACAGGCTATCAAATCTGATGACGTCATAAAAACAGAGCCATACAAATTTGCAACCACAGCGGGAAGCGGGGTCACATATGCGCTGGAGCTGGAGCATGATGGCCGAGTGCTTGCGATGGACGTGCTTCTGAACGGTTTTGAACAATTGCTTTCTCCCTTCAAATATACCCCCTCCGCGCAGGCATACATCTGGAGAGAGGGGGGAATGATGCTCGCGGGAACAGACAATGGAGAAAACGCGTTATTTCCTGAGCTTATCGCCATGGCGAAGAATGCCACAAACGGCGAAACACACGCCATCAAAGACGTGAACAACGTTTCTCATTTTTTCCACCTGAAAAAAATGAAAAGCACACAATCTGGCGGCAACTATCTGGGCATGGTGGCTCCTCACGCCGAGGTTATCGCCGCCTACAGGGAGCGCGGCTACAAGATGCTGGCTGCCTGTATCATTTCCTTTCTGCTCATGCTGCCTCTGCTTCTATACCTTGTTAGCATTATCGCCCGCCCCATAGCGGCAATTAAGAACGACAGTGATAAAGTAGCCAGACGGGAATTTGATAAGGTGGCACGAATACATACGCATGTTGAAGAGATAGACGCTCTCTCGAAGTCCGTTTTTTCCATGTCCCGCTCCATTCAAAACTATGAGCGAAATTTGGAACGCAAAATAGAAGAGCGCACCAAAGAACTGGCGGAAAAGAACACGCTTCTCCAGCACCTTTCCGTCACGGACAAACTCACCGGATTATGCAACAGAGTTCATCTGGATCAAGTTTTGGAGGCCGAGGTAAACCACATGCGCCAAGGCACGGACCGGCTTGGTGTTATCATCGTTGACATAGACCATTTCAAAAGCGTCAACGATCAATACGGGCACCAGACGGGAGACATGGTGCTCCAGCGGTTCGCAGCGATCATTTCCGCTTCTGTCCGCAAAACAGACACGGCGGGGCGATGGGGTGGTGAGGAATTTCTTATTATTTGTCCAGAAACCAATGCCGACGGCCTTGCGCATCTCGCTGAAAAACTACGCCAAAACGTCGCCGGACAATCCTTCCCCACGGTGGGACGCAAGACCGCCAGTTTTGGCACTGCGCTGTCCTCAATAGAAGACAGGCCGGAAGATCTCATAGCCAGAGCGGACGCCGCACTCTACCGCGCAAAGCAAGCTGGCAGAAACAGAGTGGACCAAGGCTAACCTCATCGCGCGTGGCACCAGCGCAACAATGGACCCGCCGTCTGCGCGTCAGGTCCGCAAGAGGTGATTGGGGGGCCGTTTCACCTGCGGAGGGGCTTTCCCCGACCCGACAAGTTTCCGCTGTGTGAGCAAAAAGTTCGTCTGTGCCACGTCTGTCCGTGCCATGTTCGTTCACGCCTATCTGTCCGTGCCATGCCTATAAGTGCCTCGCGCCATCCGGCTTCGCCACCATAATCGCGGCAATCGCGGGGTTCTTCAGGTACCCAAAACCAAAGCCCAGCGCTTGCCTTGCGTCCGCTCCGTGCCGGTACGCCTCGTGCAATAATGGCTGTGCATGCCTTTCTCCAAAAAGAGGGATATCTCCCACAAATTTGCCATGTAAGGTAGTCTTCCATCCCGCATCGCACAGATGTTTGTAAGGAATTCCACTGGGATCTTGCACAATCAAGGATGCCTTTGCCACAATGTATTCAGCTAACTTGCTGAAATCAGGCTCATGCAAAAGATAACTCGCGCTTTTCACCAGAACGGAAAACCCATCGCAGTTGGAAAGATGATAAGCCAGCATCGTTTCTGGAGAAAAATATTCGTTCAGCAGATTCTGCCGAAAATAATATACTGTAAACGCGGCGGAACCTTGTGCTGAGGCCACAGACAGACGCACTCCATCCCCGCTACCAATTTCTTCCATGGAGGCAATTTGGTATCCCTTCCATGACAGCTGTGCCTGCATGAGCGGAAGAACGCCTGACAGGCTGTGCCGTTGAATGTCCGAGGTCATATCTGACGTGACAAAAAACGATGTGCGAAGATAATGGTCCAACGATTCCCGTACTCCGGGAGAAGGAATATCCCCTTCTAACGACAGGCCTCCCCATGGCTCCTTGCCAACAAGGACAAACGTCCTCGCGTGGGGAAACAGGGCGAGGGGAAATAACAGGTCTGGACCGCCAAATGGATAAAAAACGGTTCCGGGACCAGACTCAGGAAGATTTCCGGCGGAAGCCCATGCGGTACAGGGCGCGATGTAGGTATCGGAAAAACAGGAAAAAAGCTCATCAAGCGTTTTTGTAGCCTTCTCCGCAGTAGGATTAGCTATGCTGGCATTCTCAGTTTCTTCTTCTGCAAAACCCTTCTCGCAGGCGCGGCTCTCCTCACACTCCAGATCTTCATTTCCACCGCTATGCAGACACCTGTTTGTCCGGCGGGTTTCCCCGAAACTCCATGCAAGGAGATGGTGTGTGTCCTGCCATATTCTTCCGGGGGAACAATCAAGCAAAACAGCAATCCGGCGGCGTCCGTCCAGTTCCCCACTCGCCAGAAGGCAGTGCCCTGCGTCGCGGGTGAATCCTGTTGCCATGCCATCGCAGATCACGAGAGTGGAAAGCAAGAGATTGGCGGAGACAAACTCCTGTACGGTGCCATCGGGATGGCGGAGTTCACAGTGGCGCTGCGAAATCACACTGCGCAAAAATTCGTTTGCATCCACCGCGACAGCTAACCGCGCGACATCAAGCGCTGTGGAATATTGCCCGGCACAGGGCAGCCCGTGCGGAACGCGGAACACACTCGACGTCATGCCGAGAATCTGCGCCCGCGCGTTCATGGCGTCCGCAAAAGCGCTGATACTCCCGGAATGATCGCGGGCTAACGCTTCGGCAGCGTCATTCGCATTACCTATCAGCATGCAGGCCAGCAGATCCCGTCTGGAATAATTCTCCCCGACATGCAGCCCCGCGCGGACGTCCTCACACAAAACGTCCTCAGGAACAATTTCAATACGCTCATCCAAATTTCCACGATCCACTATCAAAAGCGCCGTCAATAATTTTTGTATACTGGCTATCTCGCATTGCTGCGTGGGCATGCGGGACAACAAAATTTCAGATCTGTCTACATCAATGACCATAAATCTTTTGGCGAGAATATCTTGAGAAAATACGTCATTCATCACACAACTCTTTTATTCATCTAGCTAAGGACACACACAAATCCGGGGTACCGCAAAAAAAATGACATAGCAACTAACGTGCGCGGAGCATACAAAAATCCCCCGCAGGAGACTCTCCTGCGGGGGATCTTCATTCAGCGGAGACAATGTTTACTTGCTCTCCAACGGCGTAAATTCCGTCTTCGTGATATCGAACGATTCCAGCAAGCCGCCGTTTAACGCCAGCAGGCGGTAGGCACCGACAATCACATTCATTTCCGCCGTAACAAGTTGTCCACGGCTAGTGAAAAGTTCATTTTCAGCATCCAGCACGTCCAGCAAGGTTCGCTGGCCCACGGAAAACTGTTGCAGATACATATCGCGCGTTTCCAGATTGTACTTTGCCGCTTCAGTGTATAGCCCAACCTGCTCGCGGGCAGCTTCGTACTGGCTCCAGCTTGCGGACACATTTTCCATAAGAGATTCGCGCACATCGCGTAAATTCATTTCCGCAGCTAGCTTGCGGGCTTTCGCCGCGCGCACGCCCGCCACGTCAGAACCGCCTTTGTAGAGGTTCCAGTCCACAGTCAGCATAAGCTGGTTCTGTTTGATGTAGCTGGTGTTGCCATCGGCGTTTTGTCTGAATCCAGAATATGCCTCAGCAGCGAATTCCGGGTAGTAGTTAGCCTCGTTCTGCGCGACAAGCTGTTCGGCGCGGTCCATTTCCGCCGTCAACGTTGCCACCTTGGGATTGTTTTCCAGCGTCGTAGCCGCGGCTTCCTCCACACTGGCGGGCACCCCTACAGGGCCGGACACCGCGGCAAGTTGCTGCGCGGAAATGCCGGTGAGCCGCAAATAGTTAGCCATGGCTACATTCAAATCGCTCTGGGCGTTGGAAAGTGTGGTCAGCGCTCTGGCCAGACGACCACGCGTCTGCGTGACGTCCGCAATGCTCCCCGCCCCAAGCCGCTCGCGTTCTTCCAAAGAGGCAAGCATGTCTTGGTGCTCGGTCACGTTATCCTGCGCAAGAGTCACGAGGCGTATCTGCCGGTACACGCCAACATGCGCGATAATGGCGTCCAACCCGATGGTATCTGCCGCGTCCATGTACTGGCTGCTGGCGGAACGCATGGCGGCTTCCGCCGCTCCCACCATGCTGGTAGTTCTGTGCCCGTCCCAAATGAGTTGGCGTGCGGTCAGCCCTGCATCCATACGATCCCGGAAATCCCATTCCCGGTCTTCCCGGCGTGTTTCCGGGCTGTTGTAGGACTCCGCGCCGTAGCGCGCGGAAGCGTCCAAGCGGGGGAAGTATCCGCCCCGTGCCTGCCGGTGATCCTGTTGCGCTGCGCCTTCAGCATACTGAAGCGAACGTAAGGCGGGGTGCTGCTTTAACGTATCCAGCACCGTATCCCGCAAGGAGGTTTCCGCCTGCGCCCCTGCGACGGACAGCAGACAAAACGAACAGACAACAAACACCGTAGAAACAACACGTTTTCTCAGATGCATGGCATTACCTTATTATGTATGAGTATACCCCGGCCAGACCGCGACGGGTCACCCGAATACGCCGGGAGTCGTTATAAATGAACTGCTTTTCCCGTATACAGAGCCTCCCTCCGCCGTGTTGGCGAAGGGAGGCGTCATACACTACGAAATGTCAGTCATGATCTTTCCGTTTGCCAGCAGATCATTAACTGTGTCTTCCGAAATGCCGCTCAGGATAATCGTGTGATGCCCCTCAGCTCCACCAGTCGCGGGAACTGTTACGTCAATCTGAGCATCTCCACCACGGGAGGTGACAGAAAGGTAATCTCCCAGCGAATCCGCTGAAGCATCGGGGAGCAGGTCATGCAGATTCAGGGCGTCTCCCTCGGCGGCATTGAAGCCGGAGATATAGGTCGTTCCCGACTCTGTATCCGTGACATGGAAAGTGTCGTCCACCCCGTCTGTTCCGGTCAGCAGACCGTCTTGCAGCAGAGCATGCTCACCCACAGTGTAGGAATGACCATCCTTGAACACTATGGTTTCCACCCCCTGCACGGTCTTCCCGCCAATGCTAAAAGCGCCATCCGTAACGGACGGGATGTCTCCCGCAGAGTAGTTATGCAAAATCAGGGTATCGTGCCCGTCTCCACCGTCAATAGTGGTGCCGGACCCTTGGAGCGCGTGGTCGATGGTGATCGTGTCATCGCCGTCACCGCCGTAGATGCTTCCGTCCACATAGGCACTCTTCACATGAATAGTGTCGTCGCCGTCACCGCCATACAGCTTACCCTCACCATTGAGATATCCTTCCACCGTAATGGAGTCGTTTCCAGTTCCGGCATCGATGGTGCTGTCCACGTGCTCATGAACGAGGATGGTGTCATCGCCCGCTCCACCATGCAGGACACCCGGTCCGTTCAACCCCTTGATGGTGATGTGGTCGTTTCCTTCCCCACCATTCACGAGGGCATTAACATAGCCGGACACAGTAATGGTGTCGTCTCCGGCCCCTCCGTATACATGACCGTTCGCATTGAGCGAATCACCGATGGTAATCGTGTCATTGCCATCGTCACCGTACACGGCAGCGTTAAGACTGCCTACCACATGGATAAGGTCGTCACCGGAGCCGCCATGCAGAGAGCTTCCAGAGTTGAGTCCCTGCACGGTAATGGTGTCGTCACCAGAGCCGCCATCGACATCTCCGTTCAGGTAGTTCCGTACCGTAATGGCATCGTTACCCGACCCACCGTACAGCAGGCTACCGGCTCTCAATCCACCGGCCTCAATACTGTCGTTACCGGAACCTGCGTCAATCCGACCGTTCAAATCTCCGTTCACGGAAACGGTATCGTCACCTGAACCAGCGTATATGGTGCCGCTGTTCATCCCGGCTACAACGATGGTATCATCCCCGGCACCGGAGTTTACCACAACGCCGCTTTTCCAGTTGTTCAATGTGACCGTGTCAGCTCCGGTACCTCCGTCAAGAGTGATGCCTGTTCCGTCGGAAAGTGTCATTCCATCAGCGGAGGCCGTGACGGCAGCGAGTTCCAGCGTGCCATCGGCAAAGCGGAGGAATTCCACGTTCTTCAGCGTATCGGCCTTAGCTTCGCCGTTGCGGGTATCTAACACAGTGTAGTACGGCTCTCCGCCAGCCCCTGTGACCCGTGTTACGAGGTAGTCACTTTGATTTCCAGCGTACACCACGGTTTCCACACCAGCCCCGCCAAGAATCGTATCGTCTCCGGCTCCGGTATTAATTTCCGTTGCGGAGGATTCGCCCAACAGGATGACGGTATCGTTGTCTTCCCCAGTCATCACGCGGCCCTGAGCAACAGTATCCAGCGTTACCGTGCTGCCATCGCTGCCGGTATCGTGGAAGGGAGGCATTCCCACACGAATAACCGCCTGATCTGCGTCTTTCACACGCGTAGTAACGTCGCCGTCCATGTCAACGGACACGCCCTCGCCACTCGGCGAAGCAAGACTTGCCAGCGAAACATCCGCGCCGCTTTCTCCGCCGAACCGGATGTTTTCAATATTCCTCAGAATATCCGTGCCTTCCGGGCTACCATCGCGGTTGTCCACCACGGTGTAGTATTCGCCAAGCTCATCTGTGCTCATGGTAACGGTATACTGATCCTGCGTGCCGGAATACACGGCGGCGTCTGTGCCGTCTCCGCCGTCGAGCATGTCATCGCCAGCCCCGCCGGTAATGACATCATCCCCGGCTCCGGCATTGACAATATCATCGCCCGCGCCCGCGCGAATGCTGTCGGCTCCCGTGCCACCCGCAATGGTGTCAGAGCCTATCCCAGTGGTGATGCTGTCGCCGCCGTCGCCAGCGGTTACAGTGGAGGCGTTGTATGCGCCGCCCACAGTAATGACATTGTGCCCCGCTCCGCCGCCGGAACCGTCGCCACCACCTGTAACGGTGGCAGTGTCATACGTGCCGCCCACGGTGATGGTGTCGTTTCCAGCGCCGCCGTCCACCGTATTTCGGGCACCCGCATACGAGCCTTCCAGCGTGATGGTGTCGTTTCCGTCACCGGCTGCCACGTTTGCCGTGTAGTACTTTCCAGAAGCCGAAACCGTGTCGTCCCCGTCGCCGGTGCGCACGGTATATTCCGTGTTACCCTCGCGGAAAGGTGCGTCCGCGTCCTGAAGGACAACGGTATCGTTCCCCGCGCCGGTATCCACCACGAACGTGTCGGGCATGCCCGTTCCGGGACCGGAATCGTTGCTGTATGCTTTGATGGTAACAGAGTCATCGTCCGCGCCAGTGGTCACCGAACCACGCTTAACCGTATCAAGCGTTACCGAACTGCCGTCCGTATCGCCATCAGTCCCCGCGGCAGCGCCCAAGGTCACATCCGCGCGGACGAAGTTTTTCACTGTCACATCAGCGTCTTCGCCGGACTGCGTTTCAGCCTTCACGCTTTTGATGGTGTTCCACCGACCATCTGCCACCGCTTCCGAGCCGCCATTGAGCACAGAGACAGAGCCGTCTCTGAAGGCATATGTCCTGTTTTCGGTAAGGGCATTTTCAGCGGAATAAACCGGATTTGCCACCTCCGCGTCGTCCACGGTGTAGGTCACGGTGTTGAATAATGAATCGGCGCCAAGAACCGTTTCTGCCGCTCCCGCACCAAACCGGAAGTTTTCCACGTTCCGCACGGTGTCGGTTCCGTCAGGGCTACCTGCGCGCAGATCCTGCACGGTGTAAGAGCCGTCTTCGTTCCGGGAGATCATATAGTCGTCACGCGCCCCGGAATACACAGCGGTATCCGTACCGTCACCACCATCGATGATATCGTCACCCGCGCCGCCGGTAATCACATCGTCTCCGGCTCCGGCGGTAATGGTATCGTTCCCCTTTCCACCACTGATGGTATCGGCACCCGCGCCGGTGACAATGGTGTCGTCACCCTCGCCACCATCCACGGTGGCGGCGACATACTTTCCGCCCACGGTGATCGTGTCATTCCCTTCACCACCGGAAATGGTCGTTCCCCTGTGGCTTCCGGTTACATGTATGGTGTCGTCGCCGTCCCCGGCGTCCACCACGTATCGCGTGTAGCCCTTGGAGCCAGCAGAGTCCTGCAACGTGATGGTATCGTCTCCGGCACCCGTATTCACATGGAACGTGTTGTCCCACGACTGTTCGTTACTGTAGGCGTTAATGGTGATGGTATCATCATCTCCACCCGTGGTTACAGAACCGCGCTTGGTATGATTCAACTCCACGGTGCTGCCGATGCCGTCGCCGTCTGAGGCACCGCCACCCAACGTCACGTCCGCGCGGACAAAATTATCCACAACAACAGTACCGTCCTGATCAGACGTAGCCTGCACGCTCTTCAGAGAATTCCAGTTGCCTGCCGCTTCCACGTGGCTGCCATGTTCCGAAACCGTGAACGAATCCCCTTGACGATGCGTATAGCTGCCGTCCTGCGAGACGGAAACTTCGTCGCTATAGTCGGGGAAAGACGTCTCTTGGTCGTCCACCGTGTAGGTAATGCTATTGACCAGACGGTCCACGGGCACTTCCACGTCGTCCGTTAAGAAACGGATATTTTCCACATTCCTCACAGTATCGGTACCGTCCGGGCTGCCCGCGCGGTTGTCCACGACAGTATAGAACTCGCCCTGCGCATCCGTGTGCTTGGTGACGGTGTAATCCGTCCACGAGCCGGAATATACAGCAGTATCCGTTCCCGCGCCGCCGTCGATGGTATCATCGCCCGCGCCACCGGTAATCACATCCGCGCCCGCGCCCGCAGTAATCACGTCGTTGCCGTCACCACCGTCAACGGTGGAAGACGTATAGGTTCCGCTCAAGGTGATGGAGTCGTCCCCTTCGCCACCGTTCACGGTAAGCACTGGAGCGGAATCATTGCCTTTTACGGTAATAGTATCGTCTCCAGAACCACCGTCCACCTCGGCTGTCTGGTATGTGCTGCCCTGCACGAGGATGGTGTCATCCCCTGCTCCGGCATGTACTTCGGCATGGTTGTAGCGGTCTTCGACCAAAATATCGTCGTTGCCTGTGCCGCCGGTTACGGTGTTGGTGGCGTCAACATCATCCCCGCGCATGACGATCCGATCTCCTCCGCTGCCTGCGGTCACAGATCCGGACGCGTACTCGCCGTTCAGGATAATGGTATTTTTTTCACTGCCGCCGCCGTCCACGACAACGGTGTTGTGCTGGCCTTCCACGGAAATCGTATCGCCGCCTTCGCCACCGTCCACAGTAACGGCGGAACCGGCATTGCCGCCCCGCACTGTGATGGTGTCGTTTCCAGTACCGCCATCCACGTCAACAGAGTCGTAGGCGCCTTGTACAAAAAGCACATCGTCGCCTTCGCCGCCCTGCACATCGCCGGTGGCATAGGTACCTTCCAGCAGGATATCGTCGTTGCCGTCTCCGCCGTTGACGATTCGCTCCGCAGCGGCGTTGGTGCCGCGCACGTTCAGATCATCATTTCCGGCACCACCAGATACCGTAGCGGTGGTATAGGCTCCCCGCACTTCCACGGTGTCGTCGTCCGCACCAGCGTTTACGGTGATCGAATCAAACGACTGATTACGACCATTCCCCACGGTAATGGTGTCGCGTCCTTCACCGCCATCCACAGTAACCGAGGCGGAAGGGTTGGAACTTTGCACGGTAATGGTATCGTTTCCGGCTCCACCCGCGACAGATGCCGCGCCATAGGCTCCGCTCACGTTCACCACATCGTCGCCATCTCCGGCGTTCACCACATATTCAGTCATGCCTGTGACGTGCTGACCGGGTGCGTTTGAAGAATCCTGAAGCGTTATCCGGTCGTCCCCCTCACCACTATTTATGATGAAGGTATTGTCCCACCCGTCATGCCCGCCGTTGGAATACGCGTTGACGGTAATAACGTCATTGTCTTCACCCGTGTTCACCGAGCCGCGCTTGGTATTGTTCAGCACCACAGTGCTGCCTTCGTCGCCTCCGTCGTGGGCACTTGCTCCCAGCCGCACATCCGCACGGACGAAGTTGTCCACCGTGACATCGGCATCGCGCGAGGCGTCGGCCTTCACACTCTTCAGCTCATCCCAATCGCCATCGGCAGCCACAGCAGTGCCGTGACCGGAAATGGTGACAGAGCCTTCGTCGTGCTGGAAGGTTCCGTCGGAGTAGTGTCCTTCCGGGTTGGGACCACCACCATATATGGGAAACGACGTTTCAGCGTCGTTCACCGCAAACATTGTGGTGTTGCGCCCTTCCAGTACGTCCACGGTAATAGTCCGCTCGGCGCTTGCGCCATGCGAATCCACAACTCCTACGATCAGAGAATGCCCGCCCTGCGCCAGCGCACCGGCGACAGTGATTTTCCCGGTAGCCGCATCAATGGAAAATCCGCCGAGGGTTAACACATGGGCACCAGCGCCATTGACAAAATAATAAGAAAGCGTGTCTCCGGCATCAGGATCGGACCCGTTGGCGTCAGCAACAAGTGTTCCCGCCGCCGCGTCTTCTCGCACCAAAAAGGTGGTGTCGTCCGAAGCTATGATCTCCGAACGCATATATGCGTCGTCCAGCAACACAGAGCCGGCACCGGAATAGGAAAACGTCAGTATGCCGCCAATACTCAGGCTGGCCCCCGGAGCGGGAAAGGAGAAATCTTCCCATTGCCCGGATGCTCCAATGACCGCAACGCCAAGAAGCTGTTTCTCTCCGTCCACGTCCCAGTACACCTCGACAGAGTCGCCTGCCACGCCCTGCAAGCGGAACTCCAGCATATATTCGCGGGGTGTGCCGTCATCATTATTCGCCGCACGATAAACCCGCTGAGAAATATTGGTCATTCCGCTGTTAAGAAGAATATTCTCATTCCCGTTAGGCAAAAACTGCGTGTGGGCATCCGTGAACCACGCCGCAACAGTCCCGCCAGTGTTCACCGTTCCGGCGAACTCACTGTTCAGGATAATATTGTCTCCATAGAGGGAGTCACCCCGCTCGAAACCCAGCGAGGGCGGCGTATTCGGATCGGGCTCTTCAGGACCGGGGCCGGGGCCGGGTTCTGGATCAGGGTCAGGTCCGGGGCCGGGGTTGGGATCAGGGTCAGGACCGGGGTTCGGGTTCGGGGTGTCGCCAGCCTGTTCGTTACCAGCATTAGACACACCCGCTCCGTCTCTGGGAACACGCGCGGATTCGGCAAACTCCTGAGTGGCGGAAAACCGCAGGGAGTCAAAACCGTCCAGCAACTGCCCCATATCATCGGAATAGGTGGAACCACCGCCAGTCAACGCCGCTCCGGCAGCGGTTTCCAGCACGCCGTCACCCATGGAGGCGAGCAGGGCGTCCCCGGAAACTTCCACGCCGTCGGGCAGCACAAAATCCGGTGCCTGCGCGTCCTGCGCAAGCTCCACGAAGTTTACCAGAACCAGTTGTCCGTTATTGCCAAAAGAAAACACAAGGTCTGCGCCAGCCTTAGTGACCGTCGCGGAATCAAGATCAAACCCTAATTCTAGGTTTGTTGCGGACTCTGCCTTAATATGGACAACACGCCCGGAACCGGGCGCAACTAGTCGAATGACATTGGCGTCTTTCATGCCCCCCCCTTTTTCTATGGGACGATAGATAAGACCGTCCTTCCGGCCCCCTGCCGAAAAACACAGTCTTTGCTCCGTTACAGTACCACAAGACTTTGCCCATGGGCAAGCAGTTCGTTATCGGATGTTTTATTTACACATCCTTACGCTCGCTGAGTGGGAACCGCTCCCTCTCGCCGCAATACTACGTAACAGGCCCGTGTGCTGGCCTGTGGTCAGCCTTGTGAAAAACAGATAGCCATCTCGTGAAATTCACCCGCTTTCCGGGGCGGATCGGAATTTCCCACGCGCGATAGTTACACCCGGCACCAACGCGCCCCGCCTTATAAGCTAAAAGTTACTATTACGTCAAAGGTAAGACGAATTTTTTTTATGGCAACCCGGAAACTGATATTCATAATAGGACGATTGTATGCGGGACGAGGCTGTGTTACCTACACAAAGGGGCCGCACTACGCTGCCCGCGGGGGACCAGATTCAAAGACGCGCACTTTTCCGCCCTGCCGATATTTCGGCAGGCTTCCGCCATGCGTCTTGGTAACGCCGCGTGCGTCCCGTAACGTACGCCCACAACACTTGAGTATATTCCATCAGGCCACCACGGCTGCGCTAGAGGAAGAAAAGGACAGTACATGGCTGAAACACACTCCGAACCGGCATCCGCTCCCGCGCGCGCACAGGGTACGGCTGAACCGCAACAGGCTGCCATGACAGAAGAAGCAGCGGCTGATGTGGCAGCTCAAGGGAGGCCGGAAGAAGCTCCCAGCATTCACAATCCCGCCAAGGGAGAATCCATTCCTTCCCCTGCGGACGCCCCCGCATCGCGGGAACGCTCTAGTGCGCTGGACGAAGCGCCGAATATTCCGTGGCAAGCCGTGGCCCCCGCTCCGGCGGATGTCGACTATGACTCCCCCCTGCTGCGCTGCATGGTGGTTCTTTTTTCTCTGCACGGACGAAACATCTCTTTAGAGAAACTTAAGGCCGGACTGCCTGAGCACGGAGCGCCATCGCACACCTCTGCCTGCCTGCGAGCCGCCATACAGGCGGGAATGAACGTCCGCGCCGTGCACCGCGCCAGTCTGGACGATATTTCCCCGCTCACGCTCCCTTGCGTTCTCCTTCTCAAAAACAGAGGCGCCTGCGTTCTGACTAACCTTGAGGAAAACACCGCCGAAATCGTTTTCCCGGAAATGGGCAATGCCCCCATTGAAATTTTACGCAGCAAACTGGAAGAAGAGTATGCGGGCTACGCCATTTTCGGGCAGGTAGAAGGCAGGCTAGACAAACGCGCCAGTGAGTTGAAGCTGCTCAAAACCAAACGCTGGTTTTGGAGCACCATATGGCACTATGCGCCCATATATAAGCACGTTGGATTATCCAGCATTATCATCAACCTGCTGGGTATTGTCTCTCCGCTCTTTTTCATGAATGTGTACGACCGGGTGGTGCCCAACAACGCGCTGGACACCTTGTGGGTACTGGCTATAGGCATAGGCATCGCATATTTATTTGACTTTATTCTCCGAAACTTACGGAGCTATTTTTGCGATGTGGCTGGTCGCAACGCCGACATTGTGCTGGCCTCACGGCTCATGCAGCACCTCATGGGCATGCGGCTGGACTACAAACCAGAGTCAACAGGCACGCTGGCTAATAATCTGAGGGAATTTGAGTCATTACGCGAGTTCTTCAGCTCCACGACATTACTAGCCATTATAGACCTTCCTTTTTTATTTGTATTCGTAGCTCTGGTGGGGTTCATCGGTGGTCCCATGGCGCTGGTTCCGGGGTTAGCCGTGCCCGTGGTCATCATCGTCGGGTTACTGCTTCAGTATCCTTTCCAGCGGGCCATCGAGTCCGGCTACAAAGAGGGGGCGCAAAAAAACGCCCTGCTTATTGAAATACTCAACGGCATAGAAACCGTTAAGACAAGTCAGGCCGAAGGCCGCATGCAACGGCTGTGGGAAAAGGTCGTGGGCATGAGCGCCCATTCCAACAGTCGGGCCAAGAGCCTCGCCAATCTCTCCATCACTGTCTCTGTGCTTGCCACGCAAATCGTAAGCGTCGCCATTATAGTATGGGGCGTGTATCGCATCGGACAGGGCGAATTGACCATGGGCGGCCTTATCGCCTGCAACATTCTCGCGGGACGCGCCATGGCACCGCTGGGACAGGTGGCAGCCATGCTCTCACGCCTACAGCAATCGCGCATGGCACTCAAATCGCTCGACCTGCTCATGACCGTGCCCACCGAAAAATCAGACGATGCCGCAGCGGTGAGCTACATGGGACTATCTCCCTCTCTGACCGCTGAGGAACTGTTTTTCAAGTACCCCGGCACAGAGCGCTTCGCGCTGGAGGGTATGAACTTTGCCATTCGTCCCGGTGAAAAAATAGGGATTATCGGCCGTATGGGGTCGGGAAAAAGCACATTGGGCAAACTCTGCGTAAATTTGTATCAGCCCACGGAAGGTGCCATCAAGCTGGGCGGAGTGGACATCCGGCAGGTGGACGTGGCGGAATTGCGCGGTCGCGTGGGCTATGTTTCTCAGGATAACTATCTTTTTTACGGGAATGTGCGGGATAACATTGCCATCAGCAACCCCAACGCGGACGACAACGCGATACTCCGGGCGGCCACTATCGCGGGAGTAACAGAGTTCGTGCGCACCCATCCTGCCGGTTTCGGCATGCCCGTGGGCGAACGCGGAATGGCGCTTTCCGGCGGGCAGCGGCAATCTGTGGCGCTGGCGCGCGCGTTACTCAACGACCCGGACATTCTCATCCTTGACGAGCCAAGTTCCAACATGGACAACACGGCTGAAATTATGTTCAAACGCCGCCTCGCCACCATCATTCAGGAAAAAACGCTTCTGCTCATCACCCATCGCATGAGCATGCTGGATCTGGTGGACCGCCTTCTCGTTATGGACAGCGGACGCATCATCGCGGACGGTCCCAAACAGATGGTGCTGAACGCCCTGAAAAACGAACAAATTCGCACTGCGGCAAACCCACGCACGGTATAGTGAGACTCCCATGGATAAGACCAGACGCGAGGATATTGAATTCATGAGTGAGGTGGACGCGGCCCTCAGACACCGCGGTCACCCCTATGCCTATATTCTTTCGCTTTCCCTTGTAGCGGGGTTTATCATTTTTATCGTCTGGGCCAATTTCGCTGTATTGGACGAAGTAACCAGAGGCACCGGCTCCGTGATCCCCTCGCAACGCCTGCAAGAACTGCAAAATCTTGAAGGCGGCATTTTGCGTGAAGTTCTCGTCCGCGAAGGGCAGGTAGTGGAGAAGGATCAGGTTCTGGTGCGCATCGACAACGAGCAGGCCCGCAGCGTCTTCCGAGACGCCGCCACCAAGAGTCTGGAACACGAGGCAGCCATCATCCGTCTGGAGGCCGAAGCGGAAGGCAAAGAGCCTGTTTTCCCCGATTCGATGACGCAGGAAGCCCCCACCATCATACGCGATCAAACGGACATCTTCCACGCTCGCAAGGAGCAACTGAATGCCGAACTGAGCGTGCTAGACGCCCAGCGTTTCCAAAAGCAGCAAGAAGTGGAAGAAATGATCAGCCGCCGCAAGCAACTTATCCAGAGTCATAAACTTGCGCAGGAACGCCGCGACATAGCCCGTCCGCTGATGGAGAAAAAGGTCTATCCCAGAGTGGACTATCTCCAACTGGAAGAAAGCCTGCTCAAGCTGCAAGGCGATATTGATTCCCTTTCGCTTGGCATACCTCGCGTTCGCCGGGCCGCCGATGAGGCGCGTAGCCGACTTGAGCAACGCAGGGCGGAATTTCGCAATCAGGCACAGGAAGAAATAAATAAACGGCGGGCCGAATTGCGCTCTCTGCACGAGGCACTTTCAGCAGGTGAGGACCGTGTGACTCGCACGGAAATCCGCGCACCCATGCGTGGCACGATCAAGCGGATCAACTACAATACCATTGGCGGCGTTATCCGCCCCGGAGAAACCATTATCGAATTAGTACCGCTGGACGACACTCTGCTTATCGAAGCACGCATCCGCCCTGCGGATATAGCCTTCCTCCACCCGGACCAGCGGGCCATGGTGAAAATAACCGCCTATGACTTTTCCATATACGGCGGCTTGGAAGCTATCGTGGAACAAATCAGCGCGGACACCATTGAAGACAAGCGGGGGGAGTTCTTTTACCTCGTCAAACTGCGCACCAAGACAAACTCGTTGCAATACCGGGGCGAGCGCCTGCCCATTATGCCCGGCATGACCGCTACGGTGGATATTTTGACTGGCGAAAAGTCCGTCTTGGACTATCTGCTCAAACCCATTCTCAAAGCCAAACAAAACGCGCTGCGGGAACGGTAAGTTGAAAAAGGCTACCGGCAATTTCGCATGGTCGTCATGGACGACATGCCTTGCCTGCATGAGCGCCACGCTCATGTTCAGCCTCGTATGGTACACCGCGCTAGCGCGGCAGGAGCACCCGGTTATGGTTACCGATGCCTCGGAACGAATTCGCACCTTTGCCATGGGGAAACCACTGGCGTCACCACCTGCGGGCGTTGCCAGTTCAGTCAACGCGTCCAACACGCCGGAAGCCCCCCGCCGGGCAGTTCAAACAAGCGCCTCAGACACGCCTCAGGATATTCACGAAACACGTGCGTCTTCCTCTGCCGTCACGGCAGTTGCCGCAAAAAACGCAACCGCGCCAACGACACAGGAAAAACGCCTTTCCGAACGCACCAGCGGCACAGCAACCATCCCTCAACCAGACATTCGCAAACGGGTGACGCAGCGCCCCTCCGCCACCCGGCTATTTCTGGAACAAGCCCGAAAAACAGAAACGCAGCCCAAACAGAAAGGCACCGGACTGTTCGGTTCCGTGGAATTCAAAGGTTCCCTTTCCTCTTTGCCACAATGGCAGAGAGTGATGCGGGGCATGCGCCCACACGCGGACAACTTCGCCGCCACTCTTCCCACCACGGGCACCCCCAACGCCCGCGAAGCGTGGCTGGCATTTCGCGCATCAGTGGCTCATGAGCCGCTCATGGAAAAAGTGCGCCGCGTCAACGCGTATTTCAATCGGTATCCCTACCGGCTTGACGAAGAAGTATGGGGCGTCCCGGACTACTGGGCCACGCCTTCGGAATTTGCCAGCCATTCCGGCGACTGTGAAGATTATGCCATTTCAAAATATTACGCGCTTAAAGATCTGGGAGTAGATCCGAAGACCATGCGGATCGTCGCCCTGTGGGACCGCATCAGAGGCATAGGCCACGCGGTGCTGGTGGTACTTGCCAATAACACCGAGTGGGTGCTGGATAACCAGACAAACCTTGTGCTGCCAGACACACGCTACGGGCATTATGTGCCACAGTATTCCGTTAACGAGTTTACCAGATGGGCGCACGTTCCCGCCAAATAACGCCCTGTTTTTGCTAACCCGGCATACGCCGAAACCCATCCCGGAGTTGACCATGGCAGAACCAATCACGCCACGCACCGCCAGAGAAAAAGCCAGACGAAGCCGCATGCTGCTGTTTGGCGCTTTTCTGCTCGTGCTTGCGGCATCCGCGTCCGTCACGCTTTCCGTGGTGAACATACGCGACCAAGAGCGCCGGATGGTGGATTCCCTGTCCAGACAACAAGAGGTCTTAGCCCGAAGCCGCATGGAAGTGGTGGAGACGTGGCTTTCCAACCTTGCGGAGCAGGGCGACAGGCTCATCAATGCCGATATGTTCCGGCTGTTTGCCTCAGAGGTAAATGACCTAGGCAACGACCTGAGCAGCTTACTCTCTCCCACCGCAGGGGCAGCACGTCGGCATCAGGCCGTGCTTTCAGAGCAACTGCCCATGATGAACAATTTGCTGACCGAATTTACCGCGTACAGCGATTTCGCCTCCGGTCGCATCGTCAACGCGCATGGACAAACGTACATAGCTACCGATGCCGCCATAACGCCTCTTTCCGCACTCCAACTCAGCTATGTGGACAGCACACTAAACACGGCAAAGCCCCAGTTCGCCCCCCTGCGTATGGGGCGTAACGGGCTGTTGCTGGATATGTTTCTTCCCATTTTCCCGCCACAATTTGAAGAGGGCCACGGCACGCCGGTATCCGTCCTCATGCTCTCTAAACAGGTGACGGGAAAAATTTCCGAATTTGTCGCCACATCGCCGCTGGCAAGCGCCTCTATGCAGACCCGCATAGTGCAGCGCACAGCCGCCGCAGAGATGGAAGAAGCTACCCCATGGTTGGCTGAAGGACTGCGTAACATAGCGCTGGACGCCCCTGTCGCGGGACAGAACATTCCGTTCGCCGCACGCCCCGCAGTCACAGGGGACGGACTGGCCTATTCCAGTGCCATCAAGGTTCCTTCGCTGGACTGGTGGATCATGCAGGAAACCAGCTATGCCGCCGCTCGCACGGAACTGGCTATGCATAGCCAAACCATTATCACCATTGCCACACTGGTTACCCTTGCCGTGGCCTTACTGGTTGGCGGTCTGTGGTGGTTCCTCGTCGGCGTGGAAAACAAACGCGAGGCACAGGAATTCAAAGCTCTTGCCGACACCATCAACGACCAAAAGGTGCTGCTGGACTCCATTAACAATGCCATTACCGACTTTATCGCCCTCAAGGACACAGACGGCACCTACCGCTATGTGAACCCGGCTTTTGCCAAAGCCGTGGGGCGTCCGGTGGAAGAAATGCTCGGTCTGGACGATGCCGCCATCTTCGGTTTCGAGACGGCTCGCCGGCTCAAGAAGTCCGACGATTTGGTCTACTTTGCCGGCAAGCCCGTCACGATACAGGAAACCATCTTCCTGCAATCGCGTAAATATCATGTGCAGGTATCCAAGGTTCCCTATGGAGACGCACAGATTTCTGAAGGCATCGTTTCCGTATTCCGCGATATAACAGATGCGGTTACCGCTCAGGAACGCAGCCGTCGCGTGGTGCGCCAGACCGTGGACGCGCTGGTCGCTACCATTGAGCGCGCCGACCCGTATCTTGGCGGGCACACGCGCATGCTCGGCGCGCTGGCTGTGGAACTGGGGAAAAATCTGAACATGAGCGATGCCGAAATGGATACCATGCAGGCCGCCGCCAACCTTTCACAGGTCGGCAAAATGTTTGTTCCCAAGGAAATATTAAATAAGCCCGGCCCACTCACCGAAGCGGAAAAATCCGAGATGGAACGGCATGTGGACCATGCCCGCGAGGTGCTGAAAAATATTGATTTCGACCTCCCCGTGCTGGATACCATATCCCAGATGAACGAGCGTCTGGACGGCTCCGGTTACCCCAAGGGCCTGAAGGGCGACCAGATAAGCCCTGCAGCCAAAATTCTGGGGCTTGCCAACACCTTCTGTGCGCTGCTTCGCCCCCGTGCCTACCGCGCCGCAAAACCGCTGGAAACCGCGCTGCAAATCGTGGACGACCTGTACGGCTACGATCCCATCATTGTGGAAAAGCTCAAGGAAGTGCTCAATTCTCCCGCCGGAGAACGCATTGTCGCCATGGCGGCAGACTAGCACCGCCGCGCACCTATCCCAAATGGCAAAGGGGCCGTCCCGCATTTCGCGGGGCGGCCCCTTCATACATAGCTGGCCCATGGGAGCGCATAACAAAAAACCCCCGCTGAGAAGCGGGGGGTTCTTGCAATGGTGCCTCGACACAGAGTTGAACTGCGGACACGGGGATTTTCAGTCCCCTGCTCTACCTACTGAGCTATCGAGGCACAACGAGGAAATCTTATGTACAGCAAGCGTTTCGCCTTGGCAAGGTATTCTTACCCATTGGCGCGACGCCGCCTGAGATCAAAAATGGTGCCTCGACACAGAGTTGAACTGCGGACACGGGGATTTTCAGTCCCCTGCTCTACCTACTGAGCTATCGAGGCACAACGAGAGAGTGTGTTTAGAGAAAGTCCAGCCGATTGGCAAGTCTTTTTTCGTTTTTTCCCGAAATTCAACTGCGTTTCCGTCGCACTTCCACCGTGCGTCCACTGGTCAGCACTTGCACAAACGCCCCCCGGTAAAAATCCTCCGGGGGGCGTCCAAGACAATTATTACAAACGGACCCGGTGTTATCCAATGATACCGGGAGAATCGGGAGCGTTCTGTTCCACGGGGATAGTACGCGCCTTCAGCAGGAACCATGCAAAGCAGACCCCGGCTACGACAACCCCAATAATGTTGCCCGCGTCTTCTCCAAGATGAAGCGGGAATTCAGGAGCCACGCACAAATACGTGGAGCACACCGCTGTCATGAAAGTGGCTGGCAGACTTGCCATCCAGTGCGACTTGCCATGGCGGACCAGATACACAGCGGCCGCCCAAAGGACAATCGTGGCGAGCGTCTGGTTAGAAAAGCCGAAATACCGCCAGATAATGCCGAAGTCAGTATACGTGATGGCATAACCAGCGGCGAAGAGGGGAACGGCAATCATCAGGCGCATGATCGGAGCCTTTTGCCCCAGCTTCAGGAAGTCTGCGATAATCAACCGCGCGGAACGGAAGGCCGTATCACCGGAAGAAATGGGCAGAATGATAACGCCGATAATAGCCAGAAATCCGCCAACCGGCCCCATGAGCGTGGTGGCCACCTGATCAACCACGGCAGCCGGACCGCCAGCAGCCAGCGTTGCCTGAAGGGCCTCCGGGGTCTTGTAGAATGACATACCCAGCGTTGCCCAAACCAGCGCGATGATGCCTTCGCCGATCATTGCGCCATAAAAAATGGGACGCCCGCATTTTTCATCAGGAATACAACGCGCCATAAGCGGCGACTGCGTGGCGTGGAACCCGGAAATGGCCCCG
Source organism: Pseudomonadota bacterium (assembly GCA_023460395.1). Classification (GTDB taxonomy): domain Bacteria; phylum Desulfobacterota; class Desulfovibrionia; order Desulfovibrionales; family Desulfovibrionaceae; genus Halodesulfovibrio. The sequence goes on from JAEWQB010000028.1 coordinate 24,582, forward strand.
CATGCAATGGTAATGAACAGCAAGGGCCAGAGGGGCAGCCCCTGCGGATGCACGTTAGCCAAGCTCAACCCATTAGGATAAAAGTCATACCCTTTCACAACGAGCATCGTTGTCAGTCCCACTGCCATAATGATGAGGCACACGGCAAACAGCGGGTACAACCGACCGATAATTTTATCCACGGGGAGCACGGTAGCAAGGAAGTAGTATGCAAAGATAATCAGCGTCCACACCACCACGGCGGTGCCTGTGTCCAGTTGGAAGCCGATTTTGGTAGCCAGCAGCTTGGCGGGACCAAGCACAAACACCACGCCCACCAGCAGCAAAAGCACCACGGAAAACACATTCATGAACTGCTTGGCGAACGCGCCAAGGTTGTAGCCCACTGCGTCCGGGATGGATTTGCCGTCATACCGCACGGAAAGCATGCCCGAAAAATAGTCGTGCACGGCCCCGGCAAAAATACTGCCGAAGACAATCCACAGCAACGCCATGGGACCGTACAACGCGCCGAGGATGGGACCAAAGATGGGACCAAGTCCCGCAATGTTAAGTAGTTGGATAAGATAGATTTTCTTGGGGTCCATTTTCACATAGTCCACTCCGTCCGCCATGCGGCAGGCCGGAGTGGCGCGGCAAGTGTCTATACCGAAATTGTTTTCAACAATTTTCCCGTAGACAAAATAGCCCGCGATAAGCAACGCGCACGCTAAAAAGAAGTATACCATTCCTCACTCCTAGGACAAAGGTGGTTGTTCACGCATGTTGCCGCAGCATTTCGCAGCGTTTCATGCACCCTTCCTATGGTCTGCGCGGATGGTGTCCCCTTCCCCGGCCTCCGACAATCAACACGCCGTGGCAGCGAGGCGCAAAAGGAAACAGGCATTCCTTGACGCAAACCTTTCTTTGTCCCGCTTATATCGCACTATATATAAAATATCCTTGAGAACCTGCGAAATGCATATCTGCGGGATGAAGTGACCGAAAACGAAGCTGAATTACACAGCAATAGTGTGACGGGAGGAAAGAAAAAAGGAGAAAAGAGAAAAAAGGCGGGGGAGGGAAATCAGCAGGACGAGTCGTCTTTGTTCCATTCCACGGCGGTAATGTCCAAACGCAACTCAATGCAGTGGGTAATATCGCCGCTTTCCACGCGTACAGGCGCGGTGGCAATGAGCCAACGGGTGGCGGTGCCGTCTGGGTACGCGCCCGTTTCAACGAGCAGGCGGGGTTTGCCGTCGGCAAAAGTACGCGCCACGGGACAATCCCCGCCGGGGGCCGCGCGATTGCATAATTTGCGGCAGGAATCGCCCGGCCTTGAGTGAAACATTTCGGTGAAAGCGGTGTTGCAGTGGCTTACACGAAAAGCGCTATCTTGCACGCTCACAAAGCCGGGCAGACTGTCCAGCAACCGTTGCAGCGTGCTGTTCGCGCCGCGCAATACCCGCAGGCGTTCAGCCAGAGCCTCGCCGGACCGCACGAGCGCCATAGCCAGCGCGTCCAGTTCGTCCTCCACGGGAATTCGGGTGGGTAACGGCGCACTGCCCAAATCGTGCGCGGTGGCGGTCAGGTCTTCCAGCGGCAGGGAGATAAGCTCACGGGCCAGCCGGTTAAAAAGGAAATAGAAAAGCGGTACGGAAACGGCGGCGCAGCACGCCATAATCCACAGAATATCCATCGGAGTAAGGGACGCACTGGCAGAAAGCGTGAGCAGCACCCCCAGCACTCCAATCCCCGCGCAGGCGAAAAAAGCCGTTCCCAGCACCGCGATTTTCACCGAAAGAGGCATTCTGATGCCTCTGATGATACCCATCACCGAATTCCTGCTCCTTGGTATACGCACACTTCCGGCAAACACGCCGAAATTCGCCTCATCGTTGCAGAGGGGCACCCCGGCCCCCTCTGTGCAGCGTGGGCCGAACAGTAGCATGCACTGGGGGGGCAATCAACAAACGACCGGGAGCCATTGTCACGGCAAACAGCCCGCTGGTCCGTGCGGACCAGCGGGCTGGGAGTCAGCAGTCGTTCTTGCCATTGCTTTACAGAAGGAGACTATATTTCAATCTGTTGAATGCCTTCCAGCTTCCAGAAACTGTCAGCCTCGGAACGCGGTCGACTGAAATGCCACAATTCGCGATCCTGCCGGGCCACGCCATCCCCTGTTTCGCGCAGCATCACATCATAGAGGACAGTGGCGACGATATCGTCATCCACCTCGCGGGCTTCCACCAGATGTGCGGTAACCAGCAAAATTTCCGTTTTGCCGGGGGTGGGATCTTCCTCAGCCTGTCGGCTGATTTCTGTAAACACCGCGTCGGAAGTAAACTGACGGATGTCGTTGAGATCGCGGGCGTCCCACGCAGTCTGCAAACGGGTATAGATGGTTTTGGCTCCTTGCAGAAATCCGTCCACATCAAATCCGGGCGGACAGGGCGGCGCGGTGGGTTCTTCTGCCTGTGCGGTGCTCATGCCGCCCCCCCACGCATGTTGGGAAGAATACTGATGCACACCCTCGCCTGCGTGTGCATCCGCACTTCTGTCAGAACGCGGATACGCCGCACCGCGCTCTCTGCGAGAACGCAAAAAGCGCATTAACAACGAAATACCAAAAAAGATGAGCAGCATGTCTAACAAGCCGGGACCACCAATACCGTGCCCCGCGCCGAAGAACATGGAGCCAATAAGCCCGCCCATGAGTAGACCGCCCAACAGTCCTCCGCGACCGCCCAGCGGAGAAACTCCCGGCTGCCCGATGTCTTTACGCGGTTGGGACGTCGCCTGTTGCTGGTTAAACGTTCTGGTAGGGGCGGGTGCGCTGCGCTGGTAGGAGGATCTACCACCGAACGAGCGTCCGCCGCCAAATTTAGCAGCTTCGGCTACATCGTGTGCGAGCAGCATCAATGCCAGCACCATGCCGCATCCGGCCAAAATTCGTCGAAGCATCGTGTTGTTCATGAATCGCGTCTTCCTTTCCGTTTACATCATGTTCAGATCGTCCGCCTGCGTGGCGATGAGAAACACTCGCCGTGCACGCGTTCAGGCACGGGTTGCATACTCTCCGCGCAGACCGTCAATCGTGTTTGACAAAGCCATCGCTGACCCCGTCCCGGCAGCCACAGGCAGCGTTCTGCCCGTTCCGCCAAAGCGGAAAACGCCACACCGTTTTCCGCAGCAGCCAGTATCCGGCACCATTTTTTCTGTCACCACATCAGCCATGCATGTCCCGCGAAAACGCGTAGAGAGATGCTGCGGATAGGGTGCGCGAGGCGGCTCTTTTTCTGCCGGGAGCAAAAGAAGAGCCGCCAAGACATACGTTCTGCCAACTATTCCGGCAACTGATTCCTTTTTGCAGAGGAACCAGTTCCCGGACCATACCGCGTTAGACCATTTCTCCGGGGTGCAGGTGATCGTCCAGTTCGCTTTTGCGCTTGAGCAACTGTTCCAGTTGCAGGTCCGCTCCCAGCACACCCGTGATATTATCGTTTTCGTCGGTCACAGCCGTGGACACGGTGAGAATGAGCTTGCCTGTAAAGAACGAGGAATACATATCCGTGATATGCAGTTTGCCGGTCTTCATGGGTTCCTTGAACCACACACGGTTGGAGAAATCATATCCGGGTGCCAACGAGGCGTATTTGTCCTTGTGGCTTTCGTCTGTAATCTCCGCCGCGATAAGCCGCCCTTCGTCATCCGTGAGGTAGAGATACTGAATAAAGGGATACGCTTCCGCAAATTCCTTGAGGCAAAACTGATTTTCCTTGCCCAACCGGATTTCGCAATCCTCAGCCAGTCGTGCGATAAGGTGCGCTGCCAAATCGTTTGCCACGGCCTTCAGATGGTCGAAGTCCGAAGCGAACAGTTCCGGCATGTACCGCTTAACCAACTTGATCATTTCCTTATTGGAAAGTGACGTGTTGCGCCCCTGCTCATAGGCCGCCATGATGCGTTCATATATTTTGCCCACGGCGGGATGCTTTTTGGAAACTTGTTTTTCTTCCGGCACCCTCAGGTACTGATTTATCCAGTAGGCCACGCCCGCACGCCCGGACTTATCCGTGATGATGATGGGCACTGAGCGGTTAAGAATCTTCTTTGTGTCGAAGATGTTGTAAATTTCCTCATTCTTAGCCAGACCATCCACGTGGATGCCCGCGCTGGTGGCGTTGAAGTCCTTGCCCACAAACGGATAGTTATCCGGTATGTTGTACGCCAGCTCAGATTCAAAATATTCCGCTATGGAAGAGATAACCCGTGTATCAGCGGCGTCATCCTCGCCAGTGAGGGAAATGTACTCGATAATCAGCGCTTCCACCGGAGTATTGCCGGTACGCTCACCGAAGCCCAGCAAGGTTCCGTTTACACCGCTGCACCCATACAGCCACGCGGTGACACCATTAACCAGTGTTTTGTGAAAATCGTTATGCCCGTGCCATTCCAACCAGTTGCTGGGCACTCCGGCCTCGTCGGTAAACGCGCGGACAACACGCGGCACCGAACGCGGCAAGGTCGCTCCGGGGTATGGCACGCCGTAGCCCATTGTGTCGCACAGACGGATCTTGATAGGCAGGCCGCTTTCTTTGGAAAGCTCCATGAGCCGCTGGGCAAAGGGCAGACAAAAACCGTGGATATCCGCGCGGGTCACGTCCTCAAAATGGCAGCGGGGTGAAATGCCCCACTCCAGCGCCTGCTCAATGACGTCCAGATAATTACGCAGCGCCTGTTCGCGGTTCAGCCCCAGCTTGAGGTAGAGGTGATAGTCCGACACCGACGTGAGCATGCCCACTTCACGAAATTCCATATCACGCGCGATTTTTAGATCGTTTTTATTAGCGCGAATCCAGCCAGTTATTTCAGGATATTTGTAGCCTTTGGCCCGGCAGGCATCAATGGCTTTGCGGTCTTTGTCGGAATACATGAAAAATTCCGATGCACGGATAAGCCCGCTCATTCCCCCCAACTGATGCATGAGTTCAAAAATAGTCTCAATCTGCTTCACCGTGTAGGGCGGACGCGCCTGCTGCCCGTCACGGAACGTCGTATCCGTGATAAACATAGGGTTGGCGGGGCGGGGCATGAGAAAAATATCGTCAAACGCGATACGGCTGACCTGTGTGTACGGGAACAGGTCACGGTACAATTCGGGTTTTTCCGGGTTGTCCAGAATCAGACGGGAAGCGGCCCGGTTCAGATGCAGAAGACTCATGGGTTCATTCCCCTCCTTGGAGATGTATTCCGAAGCTGTGACTCCGCAAGCGCAAGCACATTTTTGGCACGTGAGCAGACGGGGTTAAGGCGCACGCCTTCCAGAGCGGCCTTACAGGCTTCTTCTGGACGACCACACTCAATTAATCCCTCCGCAGCCTGAATATACATACGCTCCGGCACGTCTTGGTAGATGCTTGCGATCAACGCATCATATGTTTCCTTGAACACGTCACGCACCAATTGGTTCTGGTCAAAAAGGAATCTTGCCAGCAGCCGGTTTTCACCGTGATGCGCGTAATACAGACAAAAAAGCTTTCGGCTTTTCTCCAGCATGAAAACAATGCGCCGCACTTCGCGTTCAATACTTTCCCGCGTCTGTGCCAGAACGCCAAACAGAGAATCCCCCAACTCCCGCACTTCCGCATATTGTTCCTGACGCTGCAACGCGCGGAACATGGGGGCGTAGTGCTGCTGCTGATAGGCGTCTTCCTTCAGTTTCAGGCATTCGTGGAACACATAGCCCATACACCAGTCCAGCATACGGGCCGAAACATGGTCGTCAGGATCGGTACGGAAAAGGTGGTGCGCTGTATCTTTAAGCCGCCACAACTGTCCCTTGTTCATCATGGTGCCCAGCAGGTTCACCATGGCGGCAAAGGAAACGGCTCCAGTGTCCTCGAACCGGTCAACTTCCTGTTCCAGCACGTGGGCCACCATGCAGAAGTCCCGCATGACATCCCGTGCGAATTCGTTTTTGTTGGCTTCAATCCAGCGTCTGGACATGGTGGCGGTACTCCGTCGGGTAAGAGAGAGGGTTATACATGAAATTACGAAAATCGCAAAACCCGCAAACTTACGCGCAACACATTGTTTTATAACAAAAAATAAACTACAGCAGACACACGCTCTCGCCACAGCATGTTTTAAGAAATCCTGTATAAGCGTGCAGAATGCGTGCTTCCGCATCGCGCCGCTCTGCTGAAAGCGCAAGGGATGGATGCGCGGCTGCCAGCGCGAGGGCGTCACTCCATGCGGGAATGGCCCGCATTCCCTCGCCCTGCACGGTGCCGGACTCCGTGGCGACCAGCAACGCGTCCCGCGTGTCGGTAACGACGACAAGTGGTGCCGGTCCTCCCGGCAAAAGCCGCGCGGCAGCCAGACTTTCACGCAGATAGGTGTTCACCTGACCCGCGCAAAACAGCACAGCAAGCAATGGTCGCCCGTCCGGCCCCATCGCCACAAAATCGACCACGCGGCAAGCCTCCCCGATTCGCGCATCCTCTGACGCCGCCCCGGCGGAAGGGACCGCAGAGGGCTGGCTTGCCCCCGTCGGAACGCTGCCTCTCCGGGATTCCGGCACGGCAACACCCCCTCGAAGCTTCCCGGAAGCCGCGTCTGGCAAAGCAAACCGCACCTCCACTCTGGGGCACAGGGCCGTGGCGGGATAGCCGCGTTCTTCCACCAACAGACGGGCCAGCGCCTGACGCAAATCCTCATAGGTTGTCGCGTCCACCTGCTCGCCCGTGAGATAATCGCGGATGCTCTGTCCCAAGCTCACTTCGTGCATAGCGTTTCTCCCGGCTGTTTTCCCGCCCTCTCACACGTGCAAAACCGCGCGTCCGTCTCCATTTTCATATGACCGCGAACCCCGGCTGTCCACCGATTCATAAAAAACGCCCCGCCCGGATTACCGGACGGGGCGCCTTATGTGCATAGCGCGGCAGCCGTAGTGAAAAGTGTGAACGCGGCGGCTATTGCCCCTCGCGTAACAGCACCTTGGCCACGGCAATATCATACAGCAGCATGGGGTCGGCTTCCCGGCCCATCTGGCGGTACAGTTCCGCAGCCTGCTGAATGGCGGAGTAGGGCACCCAGCCATGCCGGTCCCACACATCGGGGCGGTCATCGCGCCAGATGCGAAAATGCACCTCGTTATCCTCTATGGCGACATAGACCCGTGTCTGCCTATCTGCCGGATCGGGGTAGTAGAACAGTCCGCGTTCATCTTTCATGACCAGCCTCCCTCTGTGTTCCCTATCATCTCTGCGCCAAGGATGTGGCCTCTTTTACGGCTCCGGTCAAGACGCAAATCCCCTTCTTCACGCTGAAAACCACAGCTTGCAGGTGCCAACACAGGGCAGCATCGGGCGTATGGCGCGCAGAATGGCGGCCTGCCCGGTTTAAGAAAAAATCCGCTGATAACGCGGGTTTCCTCATGCTAGTCAGGCTATGGAAAATGGGGTTCGGGCTTGACAAAAGACTATCCGCCGTGTACTCAACGGATACTTTGTCCAAAAAATCACGTGCCTTGCGTGCTGTGTTTTAGACCGGACACCGCACAGGCAGCCGCACGACCACGTAAACCTCACAGACTCGCCAGTGAGTAGCGTGGGTGTTGTCTGGTTTTGAACCCAAACCATACCATTTGTGGAGGTAAGGCAATGGCGAAACATGCGACTCCCAAGTTGGACCAGCTTGAATCCGGGCCATGGCCCAGCTTCGTGTCCGACATTAAGCAGGAAGCTGCGGTTCGTGCCAAGAACCCCAAGGGACTGGACTACCAGATCCCCGCAGACTGCCCCGAAGATCTTCTGGGTGTGCTCGAACTGTCCTACAACGACGGTGAAACGCACTGGAAGCACGGCGGTATCGTAGGCGTGTTCGGTTACGGCGGCGGCGTTATCGGCCGTTACTGTGACCAGCCCGAAAAGTTCCCCGGCGTAGCTCACTTTCACACCGTTCGTGTGAACCAGCCCGCAGGCAAATACTACACCTCTGATTACCTGCGCCAGATCTGCGACATCTGGGATCTGCGCGGCTCCGGTCTTACCAACATGCACGGTTCCACCGGTGACATCGTGCTGCTGGGTACCACCACGCCCCAGTTGGAAGAAATCTTCTGGGAAATTACCCACGACCTCAACACCGACCTCGGCGGTTCCGGCTCCAACCTGCGTACCCCCGCAGACTGCTTGGGCCAAACCCGCTGTGAATACGCTTGTTACGACACCTCCGCCGTGTCGTACGCGCTGACCAACGAATACCAGGACGAACTGCACCGTCCGGCATTCCCCTACAAGTTCAAGTTCAAGTTCGACGGTTGCCCCAACGGCTGCGTGTCCGCTATCGCCCGTTCCGACTTCTCCGTGATCGGTACGTGGAAAGACGACATCAAAGTCGATCAGGCCGCTGTGAAAGCCTATGTGGCGGGCGAATTTAAGCCCAACGCTGGCGCACACTCCGGTCGCGACTGGGGTAAGTTCGACCTCGTGGCTGAAGTGGTGGACCGCTGCCCCACGCAGGCCATGGCATGGGACGGCTCCAAGCTCTCCATCGACCGCAAAGAATGTGTGCGTTGCATGCACTGCATCAACACCATGCCCCGCGCCCTGCACATTGGCGACGAACGCGGCGCCTCCATCCTCTGCGGTGCAAAGGCTCCTATTCTCGACGGTGCACAGATGTCTTCCCTCGTGGTCCCCTTCATTGAAGTTCAGGACCCCTATGATGAAGTGAAAGAAGTCATCGAAAACATCTGGGACTGGTGGATGGAAGAAGGCAAGAACCGCGAGCGCCTTGGTGAAACCATGAAGCGCCTGTCCTTGCAGAAGCTTCTGGAAGTCACCGGCCAGCAGGCCGACCCCCGCCATGTTATGGAACCCCGCCACAACCCCTACATCTTCTTCAAAGAAGAAGAAGTACCCGGAGGCTGGGACCGCGACATCACCGAATACCGCAAGCGCCACCTGCGCTAGTCGAAAGAGGAGAACTGAACAATGGCATTCATCTCTTCAGGATACAATCCCGCGAAGCCCATGGAAGGCCGTATCACTGATATCGGCCCCCGGGACTACAACGATTTCCTGCCGCCCGTTATTGCCAAGAACAAAGGCAAGTGGGCGTACCACGAAATTCTGGAACCCGGCGTGCTGGTGCACGTTGGTGAATCCGGCGACAAGGTGTTCACCGTTCGTGTGGGTGCCGCTCGCCTGATGTCCATCACGCACATCCGCGAAATCTGCGATATCGCTGACAAGTATTGCGGCGGTCATCTGCGCTTCACCACGCGTAACAACGTGGAATTCATGGTAGACAACGAATCTTCGTTGGCTGCTCTGAAAGAAGACCTCGCTTCCCGCAAGTTTGATGGCGGTTCCTACAAGTTCCCCATCGGCGGTACCGGCGCAGGTATCTCCAACATCGTCCACACGCAGGGTTGGGTGCACTGCCACACTCCCGCAACCGACGCCTCCGGCCCGGTTAAGGCGATCATGGACGCCGTGTTTGAAGACTTCCAGAGCATGCGTATGCCTGCTCCCGTGCGTATCGCACTGGCATGTTGTCTGAACATGTGCGGTGCTGTGCACTGCTCCGACATCGGCGTGGTGGGCATCCACCGCAAGCCCCCGATGATCGACCATGAATGGACCGACCAGTTGTGCGAAATTCCGCTGGCTGTTGCTGCTTGCCCCACCGCCGCCGTTCGTCCCTCCAAGATCGAAATCGGCGACAAGAAGGTGAACTCCATCGCCATCAAGAACGAACGCTGCATGTACTGCGGTAACTGCTACACCATGTGCCCCGCACTCCCCATCTCCGACGGAGAAGGCGACGGCGTGGTTATCATGGTCGGTGGCAAGGTTTCCAACCGTATCAGCCAGCCCATGTTCTCGAAGGTTGTTGTGGCATACATCCCCAACGAACCGCCGCGCTGGCCCAGCCTCACCGACAAGATCAAGCACATCATTGAAGTGTACGCTGCCAACGCACGCAAGTACGAACGTCTGGGCGAATGGGCGAACCGCATTGGTTGGGAAAAGTTCTTCGAACTGACCGGCCTTGAGTTCACCCACCACCTCATCGACGACTTCCGCGATCCCGCCTACTACACCTGGCGTCAGTCGACCCAGTTCAAGTTCTAGGCTGATCAAAGCACTTAATGTCGGGCGGGGATATTCCCCGCCCGCCTAACCGTTAAAGGGGCTTCCTATGGAAGACAAAGCAAAAGTTATCGTCGAGTTTCTTGAGTCCAAGGCCGGAAGCAAGTCCAAGTTCTACTTCAACGACTTCCTTCCCCTTTTCCCGGACATGAAAGCTCGTGAAGTCAAGAAAATCCTCTCCGAACTCGTGAAGCAGGAAGTGATGGAATACTGGTCCTCCGGGTCCACCACCATGTACGGCCTGAAAGGCGCCGGCAAGCAGGCTTCCGCTGAACACGAAGGGTAGTCTTCTCCCTATTCGTATAGTAGAAAAGCGTATGGGCCTCCGTCCATACGCTCTTTCTCTTTCTGATGACCTTTTTCCCCATGCGGCCCCAACACCATTATGCAGTGCCCACGCCTTATTATCGCCGGTCTGAACGGTGGCACCGGAAAAACGATCACCAGCCTTGGCCTGACCAGAGCATGGGTCCGCAGCGGCCTTTCCATTTGCCCTTGTAAAAAGGGACCGGACTATATTGACGCCAAGTGGCTCGGCCTTGCCGCACGCCACCCCGCCACCAATCTCGACCCGTACCTGCTCACCCCACCAGTGCTGCGCGCGCTCTTCCGGGACGCCGTTGCGGGATGCGATGGTGCGCTTATTGAAGGCAACCGGGGATTATTCGACGGCAAAGACCTTTCCGGCTCCTGCTCCACGGCGGAGCTTGCACGCCTGCTGGATACTCCGGTTATTCTGACCATGGACTGCACCAAAATGACGCGTACCGCAGCTGCCATTGTGGCTGGTATGGCTAATTTTGAACCGGGGTTACGTCTTGCCGGAGTCATTCTCAACCGCACTGCCAATGATCGCCACCGCGATATTCTCCGCCGCAGCATAGAGCACCACACAGGCATTCCCGTGCTGGGAACCCTGCCAAAATTACGGGACAACCCTATCCCGGAACGGCATATGGGACTTGTCTCCGATCAGGAATACGCGCCGCAGGACGATCCGCTGGAAACCGTCGCCGACCTGATAAGCCAGCATTGTGATGTGAAAGGTCTGTGGGATATAGCCTGTGCCGCCCCTTCCGTCCCCGGTGTGGAAAATCTCCCCCCACTGTGGGAGACGCTGCCCATGGCAGAACCCACCGAGCCTCCTGTGCGGATCGGCTACGTGCGCGATGCCGCGCTCTGGTTCTATTATGAGCAGAATTTACAGGCCCTGCGCCACGCGGGAGCGGAGCTGATAGAGCTTTCCGTCCTCTCGTCGGACCCATGGCCCGTGGTGGACGCGCTCTATCTGGGTGGCGGTTTTCCTGAAACCATGGCGGCCCGAATCGCTGACAACCACCCCATTCTCCGGCACATCCGCACAGAAGCAGAGGCGGGCCTCCCCATCTACGCCGAATGCGGCGGGTTTATGATTCTGTCCCGCAGTCTTGTGTATGAAGGAACGGAATATCCCATGGCGGGCGTCTTCCCTGTCAGCACGCAGGTGTGCCCACGCCCGCAGGGGCTGGGATATGTGGAAGCCGTTGTGGAAACGGAGAACCCCTACCATCCTCTGGGCAGCACCATCCGCGGGCATGAATTTCATTATTCCCGCTGCGTGGTTGATACGGGAAGCGCTCCGGTTTTTTGTCTGCGCATGGACCGGGGGTTCGGGATGGGAGCAGAAAAAGACGGGCTGACGCACCACAATGTTTTTGCCTCCTACACCCACCTTTTCGCCCTCGGTGAGCCTCATTGGGCCGTCAACGTGGTACAGGCCGCACGCCACCACAGAGCAAACCGCGCGGAATAGCCTAGCCCCGGTTCGTCAAAAACACTCCCGCTACCACCATAAGCCCCCCCGCGAGCAAAGAAAGGGCGATGGGTTCTCCCAAGACAAGCCACCCGCACAGGATGGCGGTAACAGGCACAAAATTGATGAACACCCCGGCCTTAGCCGCCCCCAAAGATCGCACGCCCTCGTAAAACCACGTAAAGCCCGCTACCGTGGCCAATACGCCAAGATACACGAAACAAAGCCATGTGGAGAGGGAGTACGACGCCAAATCAGTGAGCATTCCTTCGGCTATGGCAAAGGGGAACAGCATGGCGGTACCGATAAGGCATGAAAACGTCACCGCCGTAAGGGGCGTTACCGTTCGCAGTATCCATTTTCCGAGCAGCGAATAACTGACCCAACTGATGACACAGCCGAAAATGGTAATATCTCCCCAACTCAGGGCGGATGCGGTAAGTGCGGAGATATCCCCTCGCGAAATAGCCATAATCGCGCCGGAAACGGAAAGCGTAATGCCCGCCAACTTCACTCGTGACAGCCCTTCCCCGAAGAAAAACCCTGCCAGCAGGGCAATAAAGACGGGGTTCAGCGCTACGATAACCGCGGCTCTACCAGCGGGAACCGTCTGCAGTCCTACAAAAAAACAAGCATTGTAGGCGAACACGCCCGTTGCCCCCAAAAGGCACATACCTACCCAACCGCGCCAATCCAGCGAGGGCACCCCGCCCTGTCGCCTACGCACAAGCCACACCAAACAAATTGAGGCCAAAAAAAACCGCCAAAATCCAGAGGCGAACGGCCCCGCATTCCCTGCCAGCAACCGCCCCGCCACAAAGGTGCCGCCCCAGACGATAGCCGTGAGCAGCAAATGTATATACACCATGAGCACACATTCCCCATTACACGCCGCCGGGCGGCATATTTTCCAAGAATCTCCGGGGGGACGCCTACGAGCGCATACGCAATAATTTCTTCCGCCCCCAAGCCGCCTGTCCCAAGGCTATGCAGCCGTCATTGGGGGGAAGCTGCGTGTGCACCATGGGCTGTATTCCCCTGTGGCGCAACGCCGCGGGCAACTCCTGATCCACGGTGCGGTTTTGCATCACACCGCCGGAAAGGCCCACTTCAAAAATCCCCAACGCTTCAGCCGCCATGGCAACGCAATCCGCAACGCCCTGCACCAAACCCAAATGGAATTTTCTGGCAATAGTTCCGGGGGGCACTCCCGCCAGCCAGTCCGCGTACACGAGCAGGAACAGGTGCACGGTATCCACCACCGCAGGTTGCGCGTCAATACGCAGGGGGCAGTCATATGCCTCTGTTATGGAAAAGTCTTGCGCCGATTCCAGCAGAATAGCGGCTTGTCCCTCATACCGCACCGTGCTGCACAGCCCTAAGAGCGCTGCCACCGCGTCGAAAAGCCGCCCGCAGGACGACGTGAGGGGCGTATTAACCCCCCGTGCCAACATTTGCGGTAAAAAGGCGGATGCCTCGGCAAATTCCGCACTCCATGCCCATGGGCGCGCCTGTGTCTCCTGAATACCCGCCTGCCACAGCATGCCCTGCGCAATGCGCCATGGTTCCCGAATCGCGGCCTCGCCACCGGGTAGCGGCATGTGCGCCAGATGCGCTATCCGCTCATGTTCCAGCATGGCACTATCCACAAAAAGCAGTTCTCCCCCCCAGATGGTACCGTCTTCCCCATATCCCGTGCCGTCCAGCGCCAGCCCCAGCGCGGGGCCGTTAAACCGGTTCTCCGCCAGCACGCTGTAAATATGCGCGTAGTGATGCTGCACAGGTAGCACGGGCACGCCATACCGCCGCCCGAAGGCTTCCGCGAACCGGGTGGACAGATAGTCTGGGTGCAGGTCGCGAATCACGGCTTCGGGCCGCACTTGGAGCACCCCTGCTAGGTGCTCCGCAATTTCCTCATGAAAGGCGGCGACTTCAAGATTTTGCATATCGCCGATATGCTGAGAAACAAAAGCCTGATCCCCCCGCGTGTAGCACAGGGTATTCTTCAATTCCGGGCCCACGCCCAAAACGCACGGGCCATCCCCCGCCAAAAAGACAGGCTCTGGAACGAACCCGCGTGCCCTGCGGAAAAACCGCCGTTCCCCGGCTTCCGCATCCACCCGCAATACGGAATCATCCGTGCGGATAAGAATATCCCGATTGTGCAATAAAAAAAGATCGGCAATGCCGGAAAGCCGCGCCAACGCTTCTCTGTTTCCCAAGGCAATGGGATCGCCACTGCGGTTTCCAGACGTCATGACCAGCGCGGGAATCCCCTCTTCACGAAGCAACTCCACCAATACGTGGTGCAAAGGCGTATAGGGCAGCATGATGCCCACAAACGGCGTGTCCGGCGAAATCTGCACGCTTAGTGAACTCTTTTCCCGTCGTCGGCATAACACAATGGGGCGCTCTCGCCCTGTCAGTTGAGCCGCTTCCGCGTCGGATATTTCCGCCAGCAAACCAGCGGTTTCCACATCGGGAACCATCACAGCCAAGGGCTTTCCCCAACGATTTTTGCGTGCCCGCAGGGTGCCCACCGCCTCTTTATTCGTGGCGTCGCACGACAGGTGGAATCCACCCAGCCCTTTGATAGCCACAATGCGCCCCGCCGCCAGCGCCAGCGCGGTTTCCCGCAGGGCGGAGACATCGGAAGAACCGGAACCGGGATGGGACGTGACGTCGGCATCGGCCTGCCGCACGGGTAATGCCGTCCACACACGGGGACCGCACACCGGACAGGCATTCGGCTGGGCGTGGAACCGACGGTCCAGCGGATTCTCATATTCCTCGCGGCACGCGGGGCACAACGGGAAACAGGCCATGGACGTCTTGTCCCGATCATACGGAACAGACCGGGTAATGGTATAACGGGGACCGCAGTTCGTGCAGTTGGTGAAGGGATAACGATAGCGGCGGTTGGTCGGGTCACGCATTTCAGCCAGACAGTCATCACAGGTAGCCACATCCGGGCTGATGAGAACCGTGTTCCCGCAGTCCCCGCTGCTTGCCACAATACCAAACGCGGTTTCTCCACTCACCGTTTCAAGCTCTTCTTCGGTGTGGGAAACCACCCGCGCCAACGGCGGTGTATTGCGCCGCAGCAATTCGCCAAACCGGTTCACAGCGGCGACATCGCCCTGTGCCTCAATGAAGACTCCGCGGGCGGTATTGCTCACCGTCCCGGTGATACCGCTTTCCAGAGCGATGCGGTAGACGAAGGGACGAAACCCCACGCCCTGCACCTGTCCCTGAATACTATGCTTACGCCGTACCATGCCGGGGAATATACCGAAATTGTCCGCAGTGGGAAAGTGCCAACACGCCATGCGGGAGAATGCGTGGTATCTCGTGGCGGCCTCCACCATGAGCTTGCCGGAAAAACGACCGCCGAGCTACCCCTCTTCCGCCTTCAGGATGACTCCGTTCCGCGCTGATCCTGCGCCGGACGGCAGACTGACCTCTGTTCTCAGCAGGAGACAAACTTTCAAGCCGGGTTTACAGCCGCTCCGGCCTAGGAGCCTACTTCCCGCGCAAAAACGCTTCCCCACCTGAGCGGGGAAGCGTTTTCTTACAGGGGCCGGACCGCTCCAAGGGGTGGCGGAGCGGAGCGGTCCGGCGTTTGCGTGGAGCGCGCTGTTTCGCGGGGTGCGCGAACACGGTAAGGGGGCGGAGCGCCCCCCGAAGTAACATGGAACTAGCGGACGTTAGCGTCCTTCGCCCGTGCGAACACGAACGGTCTTCAGAATATCCTGCACAAAGATGATCCCATCGCCTTCTCGCCCGGTTTTGGCACTCGCCTGAATGGCGTCCAGAGCGACTTCCAGCTTTTCATCGGGAACACCGAGTTCGATGCGTACCTTCTTGAGCAGATTCACTTCCATAACCACGCCGCGGTAGGTTTCGGTAAACCCTTTCTGCTGCCCGCTGCCCAGAATGTTGGTGACGGACAGAGCGTAGATATCCTTGGCGTACAGCGCCTGCTTGACCGGGGTCAGCTGTTCGGGCCTGATGTATGCAATGATGAGTTTCATAACTTGTTCCTCCCAGCCTATTCCACGGTGAAGACTTGGAAACCGTTGTAGGCTTCGGAGCCATGCTCGCAGATGTCCAAGCCCTTGATTTCTTCTTCGCGGCTTACGCGCAGTCCCATGACCGCCTTCATCGCGGAGAAGACAATATACCCCATACCGAAGGCCCATACGAATACGGCGACCACACCGATGCACTGGATAAGCGTCTGGCCAAAGCCACCGCCGTAGAACAGACCAGTCAGGGAACCGTAGTCAGGCGAAGCGAACAGGCCCACGGCAATGGTGCCAAAGGCGCCGCAGGTGCCATGCACGGAGACTGCGCCCACCGGATCGTCAATCTTCAGCACTTTGTCGATAAATTCCACGGAGAGAACTACCAGCACACCGCTGATGGCGCCGATGATAATGGCACCCACCGGGGAGACTTCAAAACAGCCAGCGGTAATACCTACCAGACCGCCCAGCGTGCCGTTCATGGTCATGGAAGCTTCAGGCTTGCCGAAGCGCATCCAGATGGTGAACATAGCGCCAAGAGTACCGGCACATGCAGCGAGGCCTGTGTTCATGGCAATGTAACCGATGGTGCCGTCCACAGCGGTGGTGGAACCGGGGTTGAACCCAAACCAGCCGAACCACAGAATAAACACACCCAGAGCGGCGAGAGGCATGTTGTGACCGGGAATGGCTTTAGGCGTGCCGTCAGACGCATACTTGCCAATACGCGGTCCCACCACGATAGCGCCAGCCAGCGCAACCCACGCACCCACGGAGTGAACCACGGTGGAGCCTGCGAAGTCGGCGAATCCCAGATTTTCAAGCCAGCCGGGGTTGCCATTCAGACCGCCCCATGCCCAGTGACCGGAAACGGGGTAGATAACGGCGGAGATCAGAATCGTAATAACAATGTACGTCGAAAATTTGGTGCGCTCCGCAATACCACCGGAAACGATGGTAGCGGCGGTAGCGGCAAACACAGACTGGAAAAACCAGAAAGTTAACGTCCACGCGCCTTCTGGAGACGCGGGAGTGACTCCGCCAAGAGCAAAGCCCGACAGGCCGATGAGGCCGCCCATGTCGGTACCAAACATGAAGGCGTAGCCGACAAAGAAAAAGACGAGGCTGCCCGCGGCAAAGTCGATGAAGTTCTTCATCAAAATATTGCTGGCGTTTTTAGCGCGGGTGAAACCGCACTCCACCATGGCGAAACCGGCCTGCATGAACATGACCAAAATGGCTGCGACCAGTGTCCACAAAATGTTTGCCGCGTCCTGCGTGAGCAGGGCTGGCGCTTCCTCAGCAAACGCGCCTGGAGCAAATACGAGGGAAAGCAGCGCGGCTCCTACAAGGGCTGGCGGCAGCTTCCGCAGCATGGAAAAAGTTCTCGAAAACATGGAATCCTCCTTAATGTGGGTTGACACCCCTGTTCCCATATCGTTTGCCACAGGATGAGCATCATGCGTGCCAAACGAATTAACATGGTGAAATACATAAAAAATGGTATTGACCTTGGGCTTGTCGCACAAAACGAGGCGCATTATTTTTACAATTATGTACCAATAGCTAATCCATATAATCCCAAAATTGTAAATTAAATACAAAAATGAATTTTCAAAGAGACAATATTTTTATTGACAGGCACTTCTCCCCTCCCCTATTGTCCGTTCATTCAGAATTTGAACCGAAAGTTTTCAGGAACACACGAAGCGTTATGAACCACTTGCCCACCACCGCCTTTACCAGCTTCAATACCGAATTTTTCTTTTGGTATTACTTTAGCTATGGGAAAGCCCGTGGTGAGCTTGCTGGTGCCTGAAAGCCGAAACGAACGGTAAATTCAAGCACGAAACAACAAGGGCCGCGGGCGAAAGCCGGCGGCCCTTTTCGTGTATGGGCCTCCGGCAAAAACCGCCTCAGGCTCCAACATCGCTAAGGAGGCTAGTATGTTGCTTGGCAAAAGCGTCCGTCTGGAACGCATCTTCAACCGCAATACCGGAAGAACCATCATCGTTCCCATGGATCACGGTGTGACTGTTGGTCCCATTTACGGCCTTGTGGACCTGCCCGGCACCGTGAACAAAGTGGCGGAAGGCGGAGCGAACGCCGTTCTCATGCACAAGGGCCTACCCCGCTGCACACACCGGGGATACGGTAAAGATGTGGGCCTCATCGTGCATCTTTCAGCCAGCACCACCGTGGCAACCCTGCCCAATGCCAAATCGCTCGTGGGGACGGTGGAAGATGCCTTGCGCCTTGGCGCGGACGCTGTTTCCGTTCATGTAAATCTGGGCGATGAAACCGAACGGCATATGCTGGAGGATCTGGGCCGCGTCACATCCCGCGCTGTGGAGTGGGGCATGCCTGTTCTCGCCATGATGTATGCCCGCGGTCCCAAGGTGACAAACGAATACGCCCCGGAGATAGTTGCCCACTGCGCCCGTGTAGGCATGGAACTAGGTGCCGACGTGGTGAAGGTGAACTATACCGGAGACATGGACTCCTTCGCTGAGGTATGCGAAGCATGTTGTGTGCCGGTAGTTATTGCTGGCGGACCCAAAATGGATTCTGACCGCGCGCTGCTGGAAATGGTGCACGACTCCGTCAAAGCGGGCGGGGCCGGGCTTTCCATGGGGCGCAATGTGTTCCAGCACAACCGGCCCGACCTGCTTGTAGCCGCCCTGCACGGTGTGGTTCACAGCGAATGGACGGTGGACCGCGCCATGGAAACGCTTCTTACCGACAACTAGCCCCTACCTACAGCGAGGAAACAGCGATGCATATCGGAAAAAAAATCAGAATTGAGCGTATTTTCAACAGACTGACCGGACGCACCATCATTGTGCCGCTGGACCACGGCGTGAGCGTTGGCCCCATTGAAGGTCTTGTGGACATGCGGGAAACCGTAAACAGCATCGCGGAAGGTGGCGCGGACGCCGTACTCATGCACAAAGGGCTAGTCCGCTGCGGTCACCGGGAAGGCGGAAAAGATGTGGGACTTATTGTACACCTCTCCAGTTCCACCTCCATGTCTCCCAAACCCAACGCCAAAACCCTCACCGCCTCAGTGGAAGACGCCATTAAACACGGTGCGGACGGTGTGTCTGTACACGTAAATCTGGGTGATGAAAGTGAACGTGAGATGCTGGCGGACCTCGGACGAGTGGCAGCCATGGCTTCTGACTGGGGCATCCCCTTGCTGGCCATGATGTACGCACGCGGACCACACATTACCAATGAATACGACCCCGATGTGGTGGCTCACTGCGCCCGCGTGGCTGTGGAATTGGGCGCCGACGTGGTGAAGGTGCCCTACACCGGCGATATGGATTCGTTTTCTCACGTGGTGGACGCCTCCTGCGTGCCCGTGGTTATCGCGGGCGGACCTAAAATGAATTCCACGCGCGACTTTATCCAGATGGTGCACGATTCCGTGCGTGCAGGGGGCGCAGGACTTTCCGTAGGGCGCAATATTTTCCAGCACAAACGCACACCGCAGCTCATTAAAGCACTGCGCGGCGTGGTACATGAGGATTGGGACGTAGAACAGGCCATCGAAATAGTTGGCGAAGACTAAGATTAACAAAATTGGAAAAGCCATGAAAAAGGTACTGTTCAAAAGCGTTCCGTTCAATAAAGAGCACGTCACGCTGGCGCTGGAATCGGGAGTAGACGCCGTTGTCGTACCGGCGGCTAACGTGTCCGCAGTGGCCTCTCTCGCACGGGGCACGGTGTTGGCGGACGAAGAAATGACCACAATCACCCTCACCGCCAAGCAGGATGAGGAAGAAGCCACAACCCGTCTGGCACGTGGCGAACGGGTGGTCATCGCGCGGGGCTGGGAGATCATCCCCATTGAAAACTTACTGGCCCAATCGGATTCCGTAACCGTGGAAGTGGCGGACCTGACAGAAGCCCGGCTGGCTGCGGGGATTTTGGAACGCGGTGTCAGCGCCGTACTGGTGCTGCCTGAAGGCGTGAAGGAGCTGAAGCAAATCGTGGCGGAATACAAACTCTCGCAAGGCACGCTGGATCTTGTGCCCGCCACCGTGGTGGCTGTGGAAAATGTGGGCCTTGGGCATCGCGTATGCGTAGACACCATGTCCGTGCTCAAACGCGGACAAGGCATGCTTGTGGGAAATTCCAGCGCTTTCACATTTTTGGTACATGCGGAAACCGAGCACAATGAATATGTCGCGGCCCGCCCTTTCCGCGTAAACGCGGGTGCGGTACACGCCTATGTTTCCATGCCTGAAGACCGCACAACATACTTGGAAGAATTAGCCGCTGGCGATGAGGTGCTCATCGTCAATCACGACGGCACCACCTCTCTCGCCACTGTGGGCCGCTGCAAAGTGGAAGTGCGCCCCATGCTGCTCATCCGCGCCCGCGTGGGGGAAACAGAGGGGGCGGTCTTCCTACAGAATGCGGAGACTATACGTGTGGTGGGTCGCGACGGCTCCCCCGTCAGCGTGGTGGCACTAAAAGAAGGCGACGAAATTCTTGTGCGCACGGACGTGGCAGGCCGTCATTTTGGTATGCGTATTCAGGAAGATATCAAGGAAGGCTGAGTATGTCTGATAATGCTGACGCCACGCAGGAAGACAGTCCCCGCATTCTGGAAGTGCGAAACGAAATAGACGCCACAGATCAGGACATCCTTAAACTGCTCAACCGCAGGGCCGCGCTTAGTCTGGAAGTGGGCCAGCTAAAACGGGGCACGCGGGATGTCATTTTCAAGCCCTTCCGGGAAATGGAAGTGTTGGAACACCTGCGCCAAGGCAATGAGGGGCCGCTGCCCTTTGAGCACCTGCAATCCATCTATCGTGAAGTGTTTTCCTCATCACGGGCGCTGCAACGCCCCCAACGGGCCGCCTATTTGGGACCGGAAGGCACGTTTTCCTATTTCGCGGGGGTGGAGTATCTGGGCAAGGCGGTGGATTACCTGCCGCAACGAAATCTCTATGAGGTGTTCCGCGCCGTAAATTCCCGCGAATGCGAGTTGGGGGTCATCCCTCTGGAAAATTCGCTGGAAGGTTCGGTGGGGCAAAGCCTCGACCTGTTTCTGGATTTTCCCCTGTACATTCAGGCAGAACTCTTCTGCCGTATCAGCCACAGCCTGCTCACCCGCGAGCGTTCCCTCGCGGACATTACCACCGTCTATTCGCACCCCCAACCCCTGGGGCAATGCGGAGGATGGCTGCGTGCCAATCTGCCCAACGCCCGCATAGAACCCACGGAGAGCACGGCTGCCGCCGCCCGCCGCGTGCGAGACGAACAGGGCGCGGCAGCCATCGGACATAGCCAGTTGGCAGACCTGCTGGACTTGACCATACTGGCGCGGGGCATTGAAAATATGCCTGACAACTGGACCCGGTTTGTCATTGTCGGCCCTAAACCAGCCGCTAACGAAGCCCGCGATAAAACGTCCATGCTGTTTTCCGTGCCGGATCAGCCGGGAGCGCTGGTCAATGTGCTGAATGTGCTCTCCGTGGAAGGCCTAAACATGAAAAAGCTGGAGTCTCGCCCCATGCGCGGCGAAAAGTGGCGCTACGTCTTTTTCGTGGATGTGGAATCGGACCTCTCCGGCGACGAGTACGCGGCGCTGTTACGGGAATTACGCGGGCAATGCCAAAGCCTGCGCATTCTGGGCAGCTATCCGGCGGGAAATTACATTGACGTTTCCGCCGGAGCGGACACGCGCGACGCGCGCGCCGTCCCCACAGACTTCAACGAATAAATACCATTACAGGTGCGGAGAATGCAGGGAATGAACACCATTCGGGAAGTGGCGGCACCACCGTCCAAATCGGTTTCGCATCGCACGGTTATCGCGGCAGCGCTGGGCGCAGGCGAATCGCGCCTCGCCAATGTGCTGGAAAGCGAAGACCTGACGCGCACCATGGAAATTCTATCTGTAGGCGGCGCGCACTTCGAACGTCTGGGAGAAGGACTCTACGCGGTGCGCGGCGTCTCCGGGACATTGGCTGGAGGTGCGCAGGAGCCGGTGTCCTGCGATGTGGGCGAATCCGGCACCACCTGCCGCCTGCTCACCGCCGTTCTGGCGGCAGGACTGGGATATTTCCGGGTTCACGGAGCGCCGCGCATGCATGAGCGCCCCATTGGTGAACTTGTTTCCGCGCTACGCTCGCAAGGCGTGACCGTGGACTATGAAGGCCGGGAAGGCTATCCGCCTTTGTGCATCAATACGCATGGGATGTCCGGCGGCGATGTCAGCATTGGCATGAGCGACTCCAGCCAATATCTCTCCGGTCTGCTCATGGCCGCGCCACTGGGTAAGTCCATGACCATCCATGTGACGGGCGATAAGGCCGTCAGTTGGCCTTACGTGGGCCTTACCCTGCAAGTGATGGAAGACTTTGGGCATCGCTTTCAGGTAGAGGTACGCGAAGAAGACGGGTGGGCCCCACGGGACTGGCGCACCCTGCACGAAGTTGCACCGGGTGCCACCCGCTTCGCCATGCGCTCCGGCATGTATAGCGCGGGGGATTACCGCGTGGAAGGCGATTGGTCCAACGCGTCTTACTTTCTCGCAGCGGGGGCCATAGGCCCCAACCCCGTGAGGGTGACCGGCTTACGCGCGGACTCCTTGCAGGGCGACAAGGCCATGGTGGACATTTTGCGCCGAATGGGAGCCTCGCTGGAGCAAGACGCTTCCGGCATCACTGTTTTCCCGTCTCCCTTGCGGGGAATAGAGATCGATATGGGAAAATGTCCAGATCTCGTGCCCACCGTGGCGGTACTGGCGGCCTTCGCCCAAAGTCCCACGCTAGTGACCAATGTGGCCCATCTGCGCATCAAAGAATGCGACCGACTCGCGGGACCGGTGGCGGAACTCGCCAAAGCCGGAGTGCGGGCGGAGGTCCGGGAAGACGGGCTGGTTGTGTTCCCCGCAGGCCTCCCCGCCGTTGACGCAGCGCACAAGCCTGTCTTCACGGCGTACAATGATCACCGCATGGCTATGAGCCTTTCCCTGCTGGAATTGGCGGGCATTCCGGTAACGCTGGATGACCCCAACTGCGTGGCGAAGTCGTTTCCCGCCTTCTGGCACAAATGGAACAGGGTACGGGCATGAGCGGGGAAGAGTGTTTTAGCAACTCCACCGCGACCGGGTTTGCTCCCGATGCTGCAACCGTCGCGGTGGTGGGTGCGGGCGGGCGCATGGGGCGTATGTTTTGCACACGATTACGCTCCGCGGGGTATGACGTCCGCGAATTGGACCAGCCTTTGACAGAAATGGCAATTAGGACTGGACTGCGGGGAGCGGATGTTGTATTCTTATGTATCCCAGCGGCGGTCTTTGTCTCTGTATTGGACAAGCTACGTGGGGAACTGCGTCCGCCGCACATACTGGTGGACATAACGTCGGTGAAGGTACAGCCCATGCATCAAATGGCTAGCGCATATTCCGGCCCCATTGTGGGCACACATCCGCTCTTCGGCCCGGAGCCGAAGGCCGGGGAAACGCGTGTTGCCATCACCCCTTCCTCCGCTGCGGACGAAACGCATGTCCGCATAGTGGAGACGCTGTTCGCCCGCATGGGATGCGAAACCTTTCGCACCACGGCAGAAGAGCACGACGAAGCAGCCGCATTTATTCAGGGGCTGAATTTCATCACCACGGTTTCCTATCTGGCCACACTGGCCCATCGGGATGAAATGACCCCCTACCTCACTCCTTCTTTCCTGCGCCGTCTTGAAGCCGCGCAAAAAATGCTCACGGAAGATGCCGAACTGTTCGCGGGGCTGTTTGAAGCCAACCCCAGTTCGCATGACGCCGTGCGTTCCTTCCGTAACATGCTGAACATTGCCGCCGGTGGCGACGTGAACGTGCTCGTTGAGCGCGCTCTTTGGTGGTGGCGTTCGGACAATGATACGGGAGGAGTGCGTCAGTAGCCTGACCACCCGGCATAGTCACTGGACAAAAGTACACGCCGCGTTCCCTCCCGGAACGCGGCGTTTTTTTTATCACAACAAGCGAGTTAGGAGAAAACCCGATGAAAGTTTTACTCAAGCAGACAGGCCAATGGCTGGCGGCGGATATCCAGACGCCCATCAGCCTGTTCCTTGGATTGGTCGGCTCCGGGCAGGGCTTCCTGCTGGAAAGTGCCGAGGTGGACGGTAGGTGGGGACGCTACAGCGTGATCGGGTTTAACTTCCTGCTCCGGCTGGGGTGCAAGGAAGGCAAACTGGAAGTGGCTTCCCGCGACAGACGCCTCGATTGCCTGAAGGACTACGAAGGAATGGACTTTGTGGACGGCGTGCGCTCCGTCAGCCGAACGATTACCGTGGAACCCGCAGAGGGATTTGCCTCGCTCCCTTCCATCGCGCGAGGGCTGTTCGGCTATTTTGGCTACGGAACCGCGGGGATGTTTGAACCCAAACTGCGCACCGTACTGCCACCGGAAAACGCCGAAGCCTGTTTGGTATTGCCCGGAACCATCGTGCTCTTCGACCATCTATATAACCGGATGTGCCAGCTTAATCTGGCGGACGGGCTTACTGTGCGCATGGACCGCGCCGCTGTGGAACGCAAGGCGGAACCGCCGGAAGTAGGCACACTCACCACAATTCCAGACCGCATTAGCTATGTGCGGAATGTGGAACGCGCAAAAGAGCTTATTCGTCAGGGCGAGGCCATTCAGATAGTGCTCTCCACCCGGTTCCAAGCCCCATTCTCCGGCGATCCTTTCGTGCTCTACCGCCGTCTGCGACAGATTAACCCTTCGCCCTACATGTTTTTCATGCGTTTGCCGGGCATCAGTTTGGTCGGCTCGTCACCGGAAGTGCTGGTGCGTTCCCGCGATAACGAGGTGGAAGTTTGCCCCATTGCGGGGACGCGGCCCCGTGGTGCGTCGGAAACAGAAGATATGGCCCTCGCGGAGGAACTTCAGTCCGACCCCAAAGAACAGGCCGAGCATGTCATGCTGGTGGATCTGGGGCGCAACGATGTGGGCCGGGTTTCCGAGCCGGGGAGTGTCTCTGTGGACAAATACATGCAGGTGGAACGCTTCAGCCACGTCATGCACATGACCTCCTACGTGAAAGGCCGCCTGTCGCCCGATACAGACGCATTGCACATACTGGGAGCCACCTTTCCCGCAGGCACGGTGAGCGGTGCTCCCAAAGTCCGGGCCATGGAAATCATCGCGGACATGGAAGCCCTGCCGCGCGGTCCTTACGCTGGTGCCGTGGGCTGGATGAGTCTGGACGGAACCGCCAATCTGGACACAGGCATACTCATCCGCACGCTGTGGGTCCGGGACGGTCTGGTGCAATGGCAGTGCGGCGCGGGCATAGTGCACGATTCCATTCCCGAACGCGAATGGGAGGAATGCCACAACAAGGCCAGAGTTCTTAAAGTCACTATTAACGGCACGGGGGACGGCGATGTTTTTGCTTATCGATAATTACGACTCTTTCACCTTCAATCTGGTGCAGGCTTTTCAGAAAACCGACCGATTTCCCCTCGTTCTCAAAAACGACGATCCCGCCATTCTGGAACTTGCCCGTGGTGGTGAGCTAGATATGGTGTGCATTTCTCCCGGCCCCAGCAACCCGCTCAACGCCGGATTATGCCTGCAATTTCTCTCTTTGCTCCCCACCACGGTTCCGGTGTTGGGGGTCTGCCTCGGACATCAAATTCTTGGGCATTTCGCCGGAGCGTCTGTGGTAGTGGGGCCGCGCATCATGCACGGCAAATCGTCCATGCTCGACCATGACGGCACAGGGCTTTTCACAGGGCTGGCATCGCCCATGCGCATAGGCCGCTACCATTCACTCGTCGTGAATACGCATGAAGCCCCAGACTTGCTGGAAACCTGCTGCGCCGTATCCACCGACGCGGGAGAAACTGAAGTCATGGCCCTGCGCTACCGTGACCGCCCATGGGTGGGCGTGCAGTTCCACCCGGAATCCGTTCTCACGCCACAAGGGGAAACGCTGCTCGCCAATTTCCCCGGACAGATACTGTAAGGAGACACGCACATGCAGACTACAGAAATACTGGAAACTCTGGCCTCTGGGCAGCACCTTTCCGGTGACATGGCAGACACGGCCTTCACCCGGCTTATGGACGGCGAAATGAGTCCGGGACAGGCGGGGGCTTTTTTGCTGGGCTTGCGCCTTAAAGGTGAAACCCCGCTGGAAATGGCGGCGGCGGTAAAAGCCTGCCTCCAGCGCGCCAAGGCTGTGCCCGGCGTGACGGGCAAACGGATAGACCCCGTTGGCACAGGCGGTGACGGTAAACGCAGCTTTAACTGCTCCACCGCCACAGCCCTGACTCTGGCGGGCATGGGCTACACGGTAACTAAGCACGGGAACAGAGCGGTATCCTCTTCCTGCGGCAGCGCAGACGCCGTGGACGGCATGGGACTGCCCATGCATCAGGAACCATCTGATATTCTTGATGAATTACAGCGGAGACACTTCGCCTTCCTCTTCGCCCCTTACTTCCACCCAGCGTTCCGCCATATCATGCCCGTGCGCCAAGATCTGGGCATGCGTACCCTGTTTAACCTACTCGGTCCTCTGCTTAACCCCGCCCGCCCTACCCACCAGCTACTGGGGGTCGCCCGCCCCGAGCACCTGCAACTCATGGCGGACGTTCTGGCACTCTCCGGCTTGGAACGGGCGGCTGTCATCCACGGCGCGGGCGGTTATGACGAACTCACTCCCATCGGCCCGGCACAGGCGGTGCTGGTGGAGGGTAACAAAACCCGCCGCGTGTCCTTTGATCCCGCGGAGTTTGGCTTTGCCCCATGCGCACCGGAAGAGCTGGCCGTTTCCGGCAAAGAAGAGGGGCTTGCCGTACTGCGCGAGCTTTTGCACGGTCGCGGCAACCGCCCCATGCGCGAGATGCTCATCTTCAATGTGGGGGTGGCGGTACATCTGCTGGAAGACACCAAACCGCTACGGGCATGCATGGATGACGCCCGTGACGCCGTGGCTGCCGGACTGGGAGGGAAGGTGTTGCATGCTTGACCGTTTTCGCACCGCCAAGGCAGAAGAAATTCGCCGTCTGGAAGCACAGGCCAATCAGGGCACATTACCCGCGCCCTACACCGGCCCACGCCGCTCCTTTGGCGAAACCCTGCGCCAGCGAGGCAGAGAGTCCGCCCATGGACTGGCTATCATCGCCGAATACAAGCGGGCCTCCCCCTCGCGGGGAGATATCGCGCTGGATCTGTCCCCGGAAGATGTGGCCCGGCAATACTTGCGCGCGGGGGCTTCGGCCCTTTCCGTACTTACGGAAGAGACGTACTTCAAAGGCAACCTTGGCTTTTTAGAACGTATGGCTTTCGCGGATGTTCCCCTACTGCGCAAGGACTTCCTCTTTCATCCGTTACAGGTGCGCCAAACAGCGGGCACACCAGCCTCCGCCCTGCTCCTTATCGTGCGCATGTTCAATTCCATGGACGCCCTGCGCACCATGTTGGACCTGACGCACGAATTAGGCATGGAGGCCGTGGTGGAAGTATTCGACGAACGCGACCTCGCCATGGCCCGTGAGGCTCAGGCCCGCATTATTCAGGTTAACAATCGCGATCTGGATACGCTGCGGACCGACCTTGCCATTTGCTCTCGTCTGGGGCACCACCGTACTGACGCTGAAGTCTGGATTGCAGCCAGCGGCATCAGTTCGGGGGCAGACGTGCGCTACGTGGCTGACCAAGGATATGATGCCATGCTGGTGGGAACCGCGCTTATGCGGCACGGCACCCCGGAACTCGCCCTACAGGCGCTGCTGGCCTGAGGCCCCGCCCTGTAGCCTAGGCGATTTGAGAAATGACAGAAGGAGAAACGGCATGGTGGAAAAGGAACTCTTCATCAAAGTGTGCGGCATTACCAACCAACACGACGCGGACCTGTGTGCCCGGTTCGGAGCGGACCTGATAGGGTTCATCTTCGACCAGCGCAGCCCCCGCGCCATGACGGTGGAAACCGTGCGCGCCATCCACACACCCGGCCTTATGCGGGTGGGGGTGTTCACCGATCACTCGGTGGACGAGGTGCGCCGGACCATGCAGCACGCCCGCCTCAACCTTGCGCAATTGCACGGCGATCAGGACGTGGAGTTCTGCGCGGCAGTGGGCAAGACCCGCGTGATGAAGGTGTTCTGGCCTGAACGCTACGCCACCAGACAAGACCTAGAGGCAGATCTCGAACGCTACGCCTCCTGCTCCCGATTCTACCTTATGGACGCTGGCAATACCGGCGGCGGACATGGAAAACCGCAAGACTGGTCATTTCTCGCGGGGCTGCGCGGCATAAAAACATGGTTCATCGCCGGGGGACTAGGCCCGAACACCATCCGGCAGGCTATCAAGGAAGGAAACCCCTGCGGGCTGGATCTCAATTCCGGCGTGGAAAGCGCTCCGGGGGTGAAAGACGAGTCCAAGCTCAAAGCCGTGTTCGACGCCCTAATACCGCAGCAGAGCACAGGAGCGTAACCCGGTCTGGCCTGCCCGCGACAGGGGTACGCAAGGCGGCGGCAAAGCCCCTGCGGACACTCCCGCGACCGCCGTGCGGAACTGCCGCCGGCAAAACGACAATCTCTACTTCAGCGAGTGGATACTCTTATGAAAAATGCATACTTTGGAGACTTTGGTGGTCAGTTTGTGGCGGAATTGCTCATTCCGCCACTACGCGAGCTGGAACACGCCATGGAAACCATTCTGCCCTCCCAAGCGTTTCAGGATGAATTTTCAACGTTGCTCACAGACTATGTGGGGCGCAAAAGTCCTCTCACCCACTGCCCTTCCCTATCTGCGGAACTGGGGTTCAACCTCTGGCTTAAACGGGAAGACCTTAACCACACCGGTTCCCACAAAATCAACAACACACTGGGACAGGCGCTGCTTGCCAAGCACATGGGCAAACCCGCGCTGCTCACGGAAACCGGAGCGGGCATGAACGGCGTGGCCACCGCCACCGCAGCCCGCGCCCTGAACCTTGAATGCATTGTCTTCATGGGTGCCACAGATGTGGCCCGCCAGTCGCACAATGTGCGCCGTATGCAACTCTTAGGCGCGACGCTGGTTCCCGTGGAAAACGGAACTAAGACCCTGAAAGACGCCATTAACGAGGCCCTGCGCTTCTGGATAGCGGAACAGCGCACGCACCATTACTGCTTTGGCACTGCCGCGGGACCGCACCCCTTCCCGCTGCTGGTCCGCGAGTTCCAATCCGTCGTAGGCCGTGAAGCCCGCGAGCAGATTCTGGAAAAAACCGGTGAACTTCCCTATGCCGTAGTGGCTTGCGTGGGTGGCGGCTCTAACGCCATTGGCGCGTTTCACGCATTTGTGCCGGATGCTGACGTCCGGCTTGTGGGAGTGGAAGCCGCAGGCACGGGCGAGCCGGGCTGCCACAACTCCGCGCCGCTCAATCTCGGCTCTCCCGGCGTGCTCCACGGTCAGCGGACAATGCTCCTGCAAGATGCCGACGGGCAGATTATGCCGTCCCATTCCGTAGCCGCCGGGTTGGACTACCCCGGAGTTGGCCCCGAACACGCCCACCTGCACGCCAGTGGTCGTGCCGAATACGGCATGGTGAACGACGCGCAAGCCCTTGCCGCCTTCATGAAACTCACCCGTGCAGAGGGCATCATGCCCGCGCTGGAAAGCGCACACGCCGTGGCATGGGTACTGGAAAACAAAGACCGCATTCCCGCAGGAGCACACGTTATCGTCAACCTGTCCGGGCGTGGCGACAAAGACATGGATATCATCGAAGAACACCTTGGTCGGTTATCGACCTTGCAGGGATAAGGGGGCACACATGGACATTTCCCGACTCACACAACGAATCCGCCAAGCCAACACCAATGGACGCAAAGCGTTAATCCCTTTTCTCCCCGGCGGATTTCCCGACTGTGACAGCTTCTGGACACACCTCGCGGCGCTGGACGCTGGCGGAGCGGACATCATAGAAATTGGCGTTCCCTTTTCCGACCCCTGCGCCGACGGCCCCACCGTGGAGCAGGCCTCTATTCAAGCACTGGATGCAGGAGTTACTCTCACCGGATTGCTCGAAGGGCTGAAAGCCCGTTCCGGGCAATTCCAAGCGGAACTCGTCCTCATGGGATACCTAAACCCCTTCCTGCAATATGGCTTTGAACGGCTGGCACGGAACGCCGCCGAAGCGGGCGTGGCGGGATTCATCATTCCCGACCTGCCTCTGGACGAAGACGCCCCCTACCGGGCCACACTGCGTAGCCACGGTATAGCGTTGGTCCCGCTGGTGGGCCTGAACACCGACAGCGCACGGATGCAGGCGTATGCCAATGCCGCAGACGGCTACGTATATGTCGTCTCCGTGCTTGGCACCACAGGCGCACGCGATGCTTTTCCCCCGGAGCTGGCGGAAACTCTGGCTCGTGCGCGGCAAGCCTTTTCCCTGCCCCTCGCTCTGGGGTTTGGCATCAAAGAACCGGGACAACTCGCCGTTTTCGGTGACAGCATGGACGCCGTTATCTTTGGCAGCGCGCTTATTACCCACCTCCGAGAGCACGGCGAGGTGGCAAGCTTCATGGCTCGCTGGCAGTAAGCCGCACGCGGGCGACACGCCGGACACACCATACAGAACAGGCGTTGGATTCACTCCAACGCCTGTTTTCCGTTATATTCATCGCGTTCCCGGCGGCAACCAAAGTCTGTGCCAGCCCCGTGCGGACCTGCGGATATACGCCACGGAGTCCGAGGATTATTCCCCGGTCGGAGGCGTGCCCTTTTCGCTGGCTGCCGGGGCTTGTTCCTTGCCGGAGACAGGCGCTTCCGCAGGTACTGCCGGTTGTGAAGCTTTTTTTCTGGGAGCGGAAAGCAAACGCTTAAGCGCGAACAGTTCCGCATCCTTGCCTTCCAGTTTTTCCAACGGAATCTCCGCTCTGGCCATGGCTTTATGTCCACCCGCCGAACCAATATCGCCAAACTGCATTTCCGCGAAGCGACCAAGATTTCGTGTTACCCCGTCGCCACGGAAAATGATGACCAAATTTCCCCCACTGACGCCTGCCACTGCCACCCAGCGAATTTCATGCACGTGCATGAAGAAATCCGCGATGACCACCAGTGCGTCCGGGTTGGGCACTTCGCCTACATAGGTGAAAAAACCCGCCCGCACCTTGTGCATGGAGGAAATGCCACGGGAAAAGTAATCCAGCCACGCAAGGTGGTATTCACTGCGGGAGATGCGGGAAAGCAGGGTCTGGCTTGACCATTTGGAAAGGTACCTGAAGGCCCGCACGTCGATATCACAAAACCGCCGCTCAAAGCTATTGGTGTCCGTCTTTATTCCATACACCAACGCCGTAGCCAACCGCGTGCCGGGGCGGATGCCCAGATTATACAGGTACTCTGTCATGAGCGAGGAGTTCGCTCCGTATTCGGTCTTGATATCTTTAAAATCCACCACCACAGGATTATCTTCCGAAAGGGGATGGTGGTCGAATACCACAGAAAAATGCATCTCTTTAAAGAGAGGATGATGGTGCGGCTGCGAGTCCACCAGCGCAAACCTGTCGTACTGGGCCACCACCGCAGGGGTGAGCTTCATCATGGGAATGCGCAGGTAGCGGATCATAGCCAGATTGTCTGGGCGGGTCACTTCGTTAACCCTTGCTATACCCACGTCAGCCACCCGGTGGATCATAATGCGCCTGAGCGCCATAGCCGAAGCCATGGCGTCCGGGTCGGCGTTAACCACTATGAGCCACCGCTCTTCACGCGAAAACAGTTCCAGAAGATGCGAAAGACCCGGTTCCAGTTTCCTGAAATAGGACATGTGCTAGGACCTCTTCAAGTACAGGGGCAGTCCGGCGACCATGAGACACACTTCGTCACTCACGGCGGCGACTGCCTGATTGAGCGCTCCCAGTTGCCGCACAAAGCGGCGCACCTCGGCGCTTGCCGGAATTGCCCCTAGTCCGGCTTCACAGGATACCAGTGTAATAGTAACACGGGAGGAAAGAAGAGCAAGCACCTCCACCAGACGGGCAATAGGAACCTCAGTCCCGGTAGGGTGCTGGGAACAGGCAAACAGCCAAAAATCCAAGCTGTCCACAAGCAGGGCGCGAGCAGAATCCGCCTCTTTTTCCAGTGCATCAAGCAGATGTGCGCCAGTTTCCCGCACAGGAATTTCCGGCTGTCGCGCCGTGCGATGATCCAAAATTTGTTGTCGGAAGGAAAAATCACGGGCCTGCCCTGTCGCCAGCAACAGATGCGGACCGGGGTCTGCCATAAAAAGCCCCAGAGCATGTGCGGACTTGCCGGATTTATCCCCCCCCAGCACCAGCCGGATCATTCTTCCCCCTTGGATGCGGTGGCGGGCAACGGTGCACCCGATACCGCAGGAGACGGTGATGATGAAAAAAAACGCTCTTCAGGAGTACGGCCCGGCAATGCGGTTCCGCCGTCTATAAGCATACGGTTAAGCACGGGCAGCGACTCGACAAACCCGGCCCAGTCGAAAACTTCCATCATCAATACGGGTTCCCCACCTATCTTTCCCCCTGCGGTGTCCGGCGTTCCGCACACCGTCTGCAACACACGCGCCACACGTTCTCCGTCCTCCGAAGACAGCGCGGTGAGCGGCAGATGCCTGCCCCCCGGCCCCGGCGCGTTCAAATGCACCATGCGCACCACCGCGCGCAGGTCCGGCAATGCCAGCAAGCGTTCCTGACGGTAGGCCAACAGGTGCCCTATGTCCAGACATACGGCGAATCCGAGTCGTCGGATGGTGGGCCAGAGTCCGGTAAGATCTTCCCCGTGGATATTTTCCAGCAGGCAATCCCGCATATCGCGCCCCGCCATCCGCCAACGCCGGGCGAAATACTCCAGCGCACGCGGGGCCGCCTCGCCCATGCTGGCGGACACCGGCGGGTGTAGCACGGCGCGGCGGACTCCCAAAAAATCCACGTTGTCCATAAGCGAAAGACAGATATCTGCCGTGGTTTCTGCATCTTCCCACGGCAGATCCAGTGGCAGATGCGCGTGCCATGCAAGGGACAATGACGCCATATCTGCGGGCAAATCTTTTTCGGTGTAGGCAAGGCAGGCTGTTGTTTCAAAAAACAGCAGGCCAACTTCGCTCACCCGCCCTTCCAAAAAACGGCAGTTTGCCGCCAGAGAATCCGCTATGACCCACGAGGGAGCGGCGATGCGCCACCCGTGCATTGACAAAGCCCCCTGCGGCACCGTATGCGGATTAGGCATGCCTTGCTCCGCATGGCGCGGGAAATGCCGTTTTGTGGATATGTTTCATGCTTCTGGAATGAGGATTACGCCATGCGAATGGTACGCCATTTTATCCAGCACCGTCTCAATCCCCTGCACGTCTACTGTAGACTTGTAGATTGCGGGCTGAGTCCCCGGACCGCCATCCGCGTTTCCGGGGTGTATGAGCGCTGGCTCTATCGCCGGGCCTGACCACGCCCCGCTCTCACATAAGCGAAAGCTGCTTTTCTTTATGTTTGGTATGCGCCTTTAGCGCGGAGCGCTTTAACAGAGCCTGTGGCAGATCCGCCACAAACCGAGACTCTTTAAGGCGTGTCTCCCGACCATACAGGGTCCGCCTCTCTGCCCAGCTTAAAAACAATGCCTGTTCCGCACGGGTTATACCCACGTAAAATAACCGGCGTTCTTCCTCCACGTCACAGGCCACCTCGTTTCTGTCCGCTTTCCCTGTGAGCACTCCCATGCCCGCGAAGGGCAAAATGCCATCTTCCAATGCTGGAAGAAATACCGCTTTAAATTCCAGCCCTTTGGCAGCATGCAAGGTCATTATTTGCACTTTTTCGCTCCGGCGGCGCACCTGCTCCAATTCTGACTGAAGATGAATCCAATTCAGCAAACCAGCCCAGCCACCCTGTTCATCATAACGCTTCACCAATTCGCGGAATGCGGTGGACTTCCAGAACAACCTGTCAAAGGGGGGCATGTCTTCCAGATATGCCGCCACGCCCAACGGGCCTTTGGCTAAAATGGTATCCGGGCAGGAGAGCGGCTTTTCGTCATCCCCCGTTGTGCCGGTGCCCTTCGTTCCCACCGCGATGCCGAGAAACTCGCCCACTCTATCGAGAATCCGGTGAATGCGCGGGTCCACCCAAAAGGCCTCATTCTCCGGTACGGAGCAGGGAATGCCCAACCGGGCAAGCGTGCGCTGAATAGGGTCAATAAGCACTTTAAACCGCACCAGTACCGCCACATCGCCGGGAGAAAGTTCGCCCCCCAGCAGCCTTTCCTCTTCCGCGTCTTTCAGCGAATGGCTGGTGGCCCCGATAAGGCCGCGAATCTGCTCCCCTATCCACGCAGCCTCTCCTTCCGGTGAGGGCGCGGCGAACATACGCAAATCTGAAGGGATAGCCCGCATGGCGGCAAGGGGCTGCGGGGTATTGCCAGCGGCGAGCAGCGCGGCGGCGACGTCTAGGACCGGCTGGGCGCAACGGTAACTCTGGTCAAGCCGGATACTCCGAAGTGCGGGCCATGCCTCGCGCAAAAAAGCGGACACATCGCCGTGCGCACCGCGAAATCCGTAAATGGATTGATCGGGATCGCCTATGCCGAAGAAGCCCTGCCCGCCTTCCGGCACCAACCGTCGGACAAGCGCCAGTTGCAGAGGGGAAAGGTCCTGGATCTCGTCTACCAGCACGTGTGTCCACGGACACGTGTAGACACCAGCGTCTACCTGCTCCAGCCAAAAGTCCAACAGGTCTGTGTAGTCCGCAAGGTTCCATGAGTCCTTAAGCGCGGAATACTTTACAAACATATCCTGAAATTCCACCGAGCACGGGGCCATACGCTCCCGGCACAGGTTCATGGTATCCCATCCCTCCCGTAGCCGGTGGGCCGTTTCCTCCGGGTTCGCCTCGGCAAACACCCGCCGCGCTCCCTCTTCAGAAAGAAGCGTGGGGGCATCTTCATAAGATTTTTGCCAATATTCAAAGGCTAGTGCGTGCAGAGTATCCGCGCGTGGCGCGGCCTGTTCTCCCCCCAGCGCTCTCACCAGCCGTTCTTCCATTTCATGAGCGGCGCGGCGGGTGAAAGTAAGCGCTAAAATATGGCGTGCGCTGACACCCTGTTCCAACAGACGCAGCACCCTGCCCACCAGCGTCCGGGTTTTTCCGGTTCCCGGACCAGCCAAAACCAGCACAGGTTCCGGGCCAGCCTCAAGAGCGGTGCGCTGTCCCTCGTTATAGACAATGGCGGACTCCTCCGCTGACGGAGCCAGCGCAGAACCTGCGCCGCGCTCCTGCAACGCACGTTGCAGCACTGGCGTATGCGAGCCTTCAGCCGTAGCGGATGCGCCGTTCCCTACTTTTCCCGAAACGCCGCCATCTTCCGGGGTGGCACTGCGCGGGGCTGTGTCCAGCGCTCCGGCTTCCGCTTTGTTCTGCACTGAAAAATCAGGCATATCCGGCAAGGAAACCAGCGTGCCCCCAAGCAGACGTTCCCGCTCCCGCCGGGAAAACACGCGCACCACGCCATATTCGCCATCATATCCGGGCTGCCGCAGCACTTCGCCCCGGCGCATGCGCATCACACCTTCCGCCAGCAGCGGATGTACCTTGCGCAGTTCCTCCTCCGGCGCGTCCCGCAGGATGGTCAGTTCCGGCCCCAGCGCGGCAACCGCACGCGAATACAGCCCCATGACCTTTTTAGTTCTGGACCCCGCGCCCAAAATTTCACCCAACAACTCCGGCAACGGCACCAAAGAAACAAATCCCGGCTGTGACACGGGCTGTTTGGGCACGTTTCTGTCCGCCAGTTCAAGCACGCGGTTCAGCACACCCACGGTGAGGGGTTTGCCGCATACGGGGCATTTGCCGTCCCGCGCGCGGGTTTCACCCGGCTCCATAACCACCCCGCACTTGCGGTGCCCATCCAGATGGTATTTACCTTCCTCAGGAAAAAACTCCATGGTGCCAAGGAACTTGTGTCCCAACGCTTCGCCCCGCAGACTACGGAATATTCCCTCGTAAGAAATTTCGCCGCTGAACATATTGCATTCGCGGCCCAAATTGTCTCCAGAGTGCGCGTCTGAGTTGGAAATGAGCCGAAATCTGTCCAGATGGCTCCACAGCCAGTTCATTTCCGGGTCCGAGGAAAGCCCCGTTTCCAGTGCAAAAATTTCGGAAGCCAAATCGCCGAAGCATTCCTCGATGCTGTCAAAGCCCGATTTGGACCCGAACACGGAAAACCACGGAGTCCAGATATGCGCGGGAACCAAAAATGCCAGAGGATGTGTTTCCAGTACCATTTCCAACAGATTGCGGGAGTCCAGCCCCAAGATGGGCCGCCCGTCCGAGGTGATATTGCCCACTTCCGCCAGACGCGCGTTAAACGCACGTGCGGAGGCGATATCCGGCATGAAAACCAGATTATGCACCTTGCGTACTTTGCCGCCACGCTTGTAAATGGAGCTTATTTCACCCTGCAACATAAACAGGGTACGCCCGGTGAGAGGCACGCCTGTGAATTCAGCTACTTCGCGGTCCAGACGCCGGTCATCCTTTAGGCGGAACAACCCGGTAACGCTGTCCTGCTCCATTTGTTCTTCCAACTCGTTGAGCCATTCCGGGTGTGTGAAATCCCCTGTGCCCAACACATCTAGCCCCTTGATTCTGGCCCATGCAGCCAGATACCGGGGATTCAGCTTTTTGCTTGTGGCGCGGGAAAAACGGGAATGAATGTGCAGGTCTGCCCGAAACTGCTTCATACGAAGGACTCCTCAAAGTAGCGGGAACTGAAGGCGCACGCCGTGTCTCCGGTCTTGCCAAAAGACGGATACGCCCGTACCCAGAAGATGTACCAAATGTACATGCAAGACACAAATACAGTTCCGGCTCCGCCACACCTTTTCCATAACCGCGCATGAGAAACGCTTCATGACTCCACAACGCCCCCCGGAGACAGCTTCCTCAACGCCAGTTCCCCAACGTAACGCGCACACACAACGCGAACCTCGCTGGCGGAATGCGAACCTGCTCATCCTCTTGCTGGCGGCCTGCCTGCTCGCCTCATTCTTTCTGCGTACCCGGCTGGACGCTCCCGAAGGCTGGCGGCAGATGCCGCTTTCGCGCGGGAATCTCTTTATGCAAAACCCCTTTGTCTGGCTCACAGGCAAAGGCTATGCTCCCGACGCCGTGCAGGACGCCTTGGCTGATGCGGCTCACAGGCTCGCAGGCTCCCCGGCCCCGCGCGGAACAGCTCTTTCCGGTTCAGTACCGGACTCCAGCAAGTCTCGGCCCGGCGCGACCATCCGGGCAATTCCCGTCATCGTATGTGCGCTCTCTTCCCGGCAGGATGCACCCGTGGACTCCGCCACCTCCTCCATTTCCCCGGACCTTTCTCCGGCCTTGCCTCCCGGATGGACGGCAGAGCTGGGGTACCTCTCCGTTTTTCCTGACGGAAACTACGTCCAGACGCATCCCTCGCTAATACGCTATGCCGCGCTCCAGACAATGGTCCCCTCTCCGGCTCCGGGGACTGCGCGGGGAGAGGACGGCCCGGCCTTTGCTCCGGCAGCCAATCTGGCGCTGTTACTCGCGCTGACCGCGCAGCCATTCGCCCGTGTGACCACCGTGGAAGCGGCCCCTTTTGCTGTGCGCCTGCTGCGCGAAGCGGCCCGCTCCCTCCCGCCGGTTGAACGAAACCGCATGGTGACACTCCTACGGGAAGTTGCCACCGCTCCCCAAGACCGGGGCGGGCGCAATGCCTCGTTCCGGGTACTCTTTGCCCCTGTCAGCCCACGGGAGACGTCTCTTGACTAACGTCAATTCTCCCGCGTGTGCCGAAACACCCACCGGCAGCCTTTCAGCCGAGACGGAGACGGCAAAAACCAGCCGCCCCCTTCCCCAGCCAAGTCCGACGGAAATTACACGGGCACGGACAATATTCCCCAGAGGGCTGTACCAGCCGGAAGATTCCTTCCATTTTTCCATGGACGCTCTCCTGCTAGCCGCCTTTGCCATGGAAGCTCCGCAGGGAACCGCTCCACGGGAACACCGCGTGGCCGATCTTGGCACCGGGTGCGGCGCGGTGGCGCTGGCTATGCTATTGCACGCCCATGACCTGCGGGTCCGGGGCCGCATCCCCGCGCACTGTCCCGTCATGACTGCCGCAGGATGGGACATTGACCGGGAACTTACCGATGCGGCGACCCATAACGCGATGCTGCTGGGCCTTGCGCGGCAGTTCACCGTCCACACGGGAGACATAGCCCTCATCCGTGAAACGCACATGGCTGAAACTGCGGACATGGTGGTAGCCAACCCGCCGTACCGCAGGCCAGAGCAGGGGCGCATGCCCGCTTCCACACGTCGCACGCGCGCTCTGTTTGAAACTGAAGGGGCACTGGAAACATTTGTCAGGGCTGCCGCCTATCTGGTACGCAACAGGCAGAAATTTTGCTCTATTTATCCTGCGGAACGGCTGCCGGACCTTATCACCACCTGCCGAAACGCACGACTAGAACCCAAACGGCTACGCATGGTTCATTCCAAAGCGGACACCGAGGCAATACTGGTCTTGCTGGAAACGCGGAAAAACGCTAAGCCCGGCTGCATCACCCAGCCCCCCCTCATCCTCTACGCGGGGCAGGGCGCAGCCACGACGCTTACCCCTCTGGCATTGTCTTTCTGCCCGCATCTGGCCTGCAATCCCCGCGGGCCTCAACCCGATGGAGACTGTTCATGATTGGCACCTTGCGAAAACTCAAACGCTTTTTTTCCACCCCCAACGGGAAAGCAGCCATTCTCACACTGGACCACGGGGCCAGCGACGGCATGCTGCCGGGCATTACCCGGCTTCCCGATTTGCTGGAACACATTGCGGCCCGGCCCGTGCAGGGGGTTGTGCTCAATAAGGGCTTCGCCAGAGCACACGCCCTTGCCTTACCGCCTGAAACTCCGCTGATTATCCAGCTTTCCGCTGGCACGCGGCACGGTCTGCCCGCATGGAACAAAGCCCTTGTCTGCTCCATACCCGAAGCGTTGCGTCTTGGCGCGGACGCCGTAGCCATGCAAATAAACATCGGTAACGAATTGGAAGACCGCATGCTTGCGGACTTCGGTGCGGTAACGGACGAAGCACACCAGCACGGTCTGCCTGTGCTTGCTGTCATTTACGCCAGAGGCGACCGGATCGTGCGTGAGCTGGACCCCAGCCTCATCGGGCACTGTATCCGGCTGGGAGGCGAATTGGGCGCAGACATGGTTTCCGTACCCTATTCCGGTGACGCAGCCAGTTTCGCCCGTGCCGTAA
The DNA here is from genome assembly GCA_023460395.1 of Pseudomonadota bacterium. Taxonomy (GTDB): domain Bacteria; phylum Desulfobacterota; class Desulfovibrionia; order Desulfovibrionales; family Desulfovibrionaceae; genus Halodesulfovibrio. The sequence goes on from JAEWQB010000028.1 coordinate 63,826, forward strand.
ATGCTTGCCCGGCTCCCGTGCTGGTCGCAGGGGGGCCAGGTCCGGCGAACTTTGACGGGGTGTTGCGCGTAACCCACGAAGCCATGGACTGCGGTGCCAGCGGTGTGTGCATAGGCCGCAATATTTTCCAGCAAGATCAGCCGGAAGCCGCCTTGGACGCCCTGCTGGAACTGGTGCACAGCTACTCGCCCCCGGAAATGGCAGAAACGGCGGAAACGGCATTGTTGGCCCAGCCACACGCCTAGGTGCCATGTTTAAATTCGTTGTCATATTGTCTGTCGCGGTTTGGCTGGGGAGCCTGTTCTTCAGCCGAAAGCGCCGCGTTATCCGGGATATAAACCATCTGCTCACCCTCATTATCGGCGCTGCGCTTTTTTTTGCCTCAAGCACCGCGCTGCGCGGCACTATGATATATGAACGCATGCTCTACTATGTCCCGGTCCTGCTCCTCATGGCTGCGGGATCGTGGGGTGCCGCCTACCTTATTGTAAGACGGCTTAAAGCTTCTTCCCGCAGATAACCGGAACCGCTCCCCGAAACATTCTATTTTGTCACACGCTCCCCCTATTCTTGACGCGAAGCTATCCCCCCCCTAGTGTAAAAAGATACGTTCCCGATCGCGCCATGACGCACATGCCGCGCGTTCACAATCCGCCATATAAGGAGTATCGCATGAACAATTTTTCTTACGCCAACCCCACGCGCATCCAATTCGGCAAAGGAGAGATCGCCGCATTGAGCACGTTGCTAGGCCCATCCGAAACTATTTTGCTCGTCTATGGCGGCGGGTCCATCAAGCATAACGGAGTATACGATCAGGTCATGACCGCCCTGAAGGGGCGCATGGTTGTAGAATTTTCCGGGGTGGAGCCAAACCCTTCCGTGGAGACACTGGATAACGCCGTGGCCTTGGGCAGGGCGAAAAACGCCACGTTCATCCTCGCTGTGGGTGGGGGATCGGTCATCGACGGCTGTAAATACATTGCCGCCGCCATGGCCTACTCTGGAGACGGCTGGGATATTTTGACCGGCAAGCATGTTGTTTCGCAGGCCCTCCCGCTGGGAGCAGTGCTCACCATTCCCGCCACCGGATCGGAATCCAACGCCGGAGCGGTTATTTCTCGCCGGGCGACACACGAAAAATGTGCGTTTCATTCTCCGGCAGTCATGCCGCGCTTTGCGATTATGGACCCGGACGTTATCCTTTCCCTGCCCGAACGGCAGGTCGCCAATGGGCTTGTGGACGCGTTTGTTCATGTATGTGAGCAGTACATTACCACCCAAGCCGGTGCCATGGTGCAGGACGGCTATGCGGAGGCCCTACTGCGCACACTCGCCTCGCTGACGGCGGATGTTGCCAACCGGCAAGATGAAAATTGGCGCGCCAATTTCATGTGGGCAGCCAATCAGGCGCTTAACGGCCTCATTGGTGTGGGAGTACCCCGCGACTTCGCAACCCACATGCTGGGGCACGAACTCACCGCCCTTTTCGGCATCGACCATGCCCGCACACTCGCCGTGGTGCAGCCGTCTTTACTGCGGTCGCAAATGGCGGTCAAAAAGGGCAAACTGGAGCAAATGGGACGCACTGTCTTTGATTTGCCGGACGGCCCCGACCTTGCCGAACGCACCATACAGGCCATTGAAGCGCTGTATCACTCGCTGAACGTCGGCACCCGCCTGCGTGACTATGCGGACAACGGTGCGCCCGTTGCGGACGGTCCAGAATTCCAAAAAGCATTGGACGCCTTGGAAGCGCAATTACGCGAGCACGGGCAGACAGCTTTGGGTGAGCACGGAACCATCACACTAGCTGTGAGCCGCGCCATTTACATCGCCGCGCTGTAAGCCAAAGCATTTCCCCTGTCCGATAACTGCAAGTACGAAACGGCCCCTTTTTTAAAAAGGGGCCGTTTTTGCGCTTTCCCAGCCGCAGCAAATGGGAACGGCGGGAAGCGCAACAAGCAGATACCGCACCGGGCCGCAGCAAATAAAACGGGGCCTCGTGCAGTTACTGCCAAGGCCCCGATGTTCGCTAGCTGTCCATTGCACCGTGCGCAGTGTGTCAGGAATGTTCTCCGCCACGCATAGTTTCAATAATGCCGTTCAATTCACGCGCAAGCCGGGCAAGGTCTGTCACAGCCTCGGTTGAACGGCGCATCGCCTCTGCGGTTTCCCGTGAAATAGCATCCACGTTTTCCACGGAATGGCTTATCTGCTCACTGGCAGCGGACTGCTCTTCACTGGCGGTGGCAATGCCCCGCACCTGATCTGCCGTGGCCTCCACCATGCCCACTATGGCCTGAAGCGACTTCCCGGAATGATTAGCCATGCGTGTGGATTCCTCCACGAGGCTCACCGTTTTTCCGGTAGCTTCCGCATTAGCCTGCGCGCACTGGCGAATAGCTTCCACGTGAGCGACCACTTCCCGTGTGGCGGTCATGGTTTTTTCCGCCAATTTCCGCACTTCGTCCGCCACCACAGCGAATCCGCGCCCGGCATCTCCTGCGCGGGCAGCTTCAATGGCGGCATTAAGAGCCAGCAGGTTTGTCTGGTCGGCAATGTCCTCAATGGCGGTGATAATACGCCCAATCCCCTGAGCTTGCCGCCCCAACTCGTCCATCTCCTGCTTGAGAGCCTCTGCCTGCCCCGCGATAATGTGGATGGTGGTCACCATTTGCTCCACAATTTCCGCCCCTTCCTGCGCTTGTTCATGCGCCTGCATGGCGGATTCCGCAGCCTGTGAGGCTCCTTGCGCCACTTCCAGGACAGATGCGTTCATCTGGGTCATGGCAGTTGCGGATTCACCACTAAGTTTTCTCTGCGTTTCCGCTCCCGCGCTGGACTGTTCTATCTGCGTCGAAAGCGCTTCTGACGCCGCAGCCACCCGGTCGGAAACCTGTCCGGCAGCCTGTGCGGCTTCGGTGATGGCCAAATTTTGCGCCTCCACCACTTTTTGCTGCCGCCGCGTCGCGGTCATGTCTGTACACAAAATAAACGCGCCAATGCGTGCCCCGTCCAAGTCATGAATGGGCGAGGCATCCATCACCATAACCACTTCGTTTCCGGTGCGCGCGGTGAAAATGTGCTCTTCGCCCGTTACGCTCCCTTCTCCGGCAAGTGCCCGGTGTGCCGCCGTTTCCTGTTCGGCATCGCCAAACAGGAAGGCTCCCATATCCTGTCCCATGTACTGCGAAGACGGCTGATCCAGCCCGACAAGCCGCAGCATGGCCTCGTTGGTGTACGTGACGTGCCCGTTGGTATCCACCACAACAATGGGGCTGGTCATGCCCTCCAGAACGCCTCTGGAAAAACCCAGCTCCGTTTTCAGCTTACGGACCATATTGCCCAAATGCTGCGAGAGCTGCCCAAGTTCGTCCTCTGACCGGACCAGCAAGTCCGCATTTAGGTTGCCCCGGCTCACTTCTTCGCTAGCATTTGTGATATACCGCACCGGGTTCACGATGCTTTTACGGATAAAGAGCAACACCCCGCCCAGCAGAGCCAAAAGCCCTACAGCCGAAACCGCGATGTTTTCATACAACTGAAACCGGATATCCGCGATGACAGGGGAAATATCCTGCGCTACTAGCAACTGGCCCAGAATAGGCTGGGATTTCCCATGGCAGTGGTAGCAGGAGGGCGTGTTGGCAATGCTGGTTACTCGGACGAACAACGTACGCCCTTTATCTTCTATGGTTGCCCCGGCCCGCACAGGTTCACGCAGTGCCCGTTCCGACAATGCCAACATATCCGGCGAAGAAAGAATTTCACTCAGGTCGCGGCGTTCCGCAGCCGTGTCGGTGCTATAGGTGATATTGCCCCGGAAATTCGTCATGTAGAGAGCCAGATCTCCGTACTTTTCTCTCAGCCGGGCAAATTCCTCACGTGTGCCCTGATCGTTGCCAACGACCATAGGTTTTTCGATAGACATCTGCACCAGTTCAGACGCGCGCGTCATGGAACGATCCAACTCGCTGTGCATCGTGGAACGCTGCATATACGCACTCAGCCCCACCAATACCACAAACACGATGACCGAAATGGTGGAGACAAGCAGAGTGGTTTTGGCCCCTATGGAGTGCCGTGCTATTGCCATGACAACCTCCTAGTGACCACCGCTGTAGATCAGCGGCTTATAGCCAAATGTGCCCACACGGCTTTCGTTATGACAACCTCCACAGTTTTCTATGGAAGGCCGCCTGCTGATAGACGCGGGATCTCCCCCGGACTCCACATGCGCGGCGCCCGGCCCATGACAAGTTTCACAGCCCACATCAGCCAGATGCGGCGTTGTTTCGTAGCTGACAAAACCGCCCTTGCCGTACCCGGTGGTATGGCATTCGTAGCAGCCTTCCAGTTCTTCCTTGGTTAAATCAGACGCCATGACGCTCACACTTTTCCACGAACGCGCCTTCTTGGAATGCGTCGTGAACTGGGTGTATTCTGCCTCATGGCATTCCGCACAGGCTTTGGAACCTACATATGGTCCCGCCGCGCCCTGTTGAGGAAAGCCCAATCCCACACAGAAAAAGAGAAAGAACAGCATTCCCGCCATTCTCCAATTCTTCGTAGTCAACGCGCCCATAGAGCCTCCAACCGGCAGACTGCCCATGCCCGCCAGTGCCTTCCCGCAGGAACCGCCTGCGCGCCCCCTGCCATCCCAAACTAGCGCCCCCACGCTTCCGCCTGAAACTGTATCGTTCCGCTCTCGCTGTATCTGGAAAACAATATTCCGTCCACAAAAAGCGGACAAGCTGACTGACCACACACCTATTAAAAAGTCTTACTGCATTTTTCAGACAGCACACTACATACACCTTCATTCTAATACCGTTTTTCGTGTCACAATGCGTAAATGAACATTGCCCCCCATCCTAATACGGGCTTATACCTTTATTTTGTAAATATAACACTGCGGAATAGACGGTCTCTCCCCTTACTGGCAGGGAGAGACAACACAAAAACATGCCATGATCGACGATGCATAAAAAATGATGTAGCATGCGGAATTGGCCTATTGCATCGGGAATTGCCGGGGCGGAATAAACTGCCAAACCATTTCAACCAGTTGTATGCACGCATACTTTTGGCAAGACACGCAAAGGAGAGGGTATGCCCCAGCACAATAAAACAGCCATCATCACCGGTAGCTCTCGCGGTATTGGCGCAGCCATTGCGGCACGGTTAGCCAAAGATGGATTCAATAGCGTCGTTAATTACGCAGGCTCGAAAAAAGCCGCCAATGAGGTCGTCGCGCAAATTGTATCCGCTGGAGGCAAGGCTATCGCGGTCCGGGCCGATGTTGCTAACCCGGCGGAAGTCAAAATGCTCTTTGACAAAACAGAAGCGGCGTTTGGCGGCATTGACGTGCTCGTTAACAATGCGGGGATTATGCAGCTCGGTGCTCTGAGCGAGGTAGACGACGCCCACATTGACAGGCATATCGCCATCAACCTGAAAGGAACCCTCTACGCGCTGCGTGAGGCTGCAAAACGGTTACGCAACGGCGGGCGCATCGTGAACCTTTCCTCATCGGTCGTGGCGCTGCGGTTTGAGACATACGGAGTGTATGCGGCGACCAAGGCTGCGGTGGAGGTGCTTACCCCCATTCTTGCCAAGGAACTCCGGGGTCGCCTGATCACCGTGAATGCCGTGGCCCCCGGCCCCACCGCCACAGACCTTTTCCTCGACGGAAAGCCGGACGCGGTTATTGAAAGGCTGTCCAAGGCCAACCCTCTGGAACGGCTTGGCACCCCGGAAGATATAGCGGATGCCGTGGCCTTTCTCGTCGGTCCCGATGGCGGGTGGGTGAACGGGCAAGTGCTCCGTGCCAACGGCGGCATGATTTAGCCGCGTGCGGATGTTGCCCGAAACAGCACATAACTAACCGGCTGGCGGGAGGTCTTCAGCCCCCGCCGCCTTTTCAATTTTCTGCCACTCCCCTGCGGGCGGGCACCCTGCGAACAGGAAAGCCGCGCAGACTGGCGAATCCCCCAACACGCACAAAAATAAAGTCCACCTAGGCGGCTACGCACCTAAGTGGACATAAATGGATACCGAAGTGGCGGAGGGAGAGGGATTCGAACCCCCGGAGGGCTTGCACCCTCAACAGTTTTCAAGTGCGATTCAACTATCAACAATTATCACCACTTGCCATTTTTATTCAAATAATATCATATAGATATATGTTCAAAAAGCTTTTGAAAAATCAGGAATATTCAGAGCTGGTGGAGCAAAATTGGAGCAAGTGGAGCACGACTATTTTTCATATGGCCCTAAAAACCGCTCGCCATTGAAATGGATCAGGTGTGTGGGAGCATCCGCTACCCACACTTCGGTTTCCCAAGCGATTTCCCCCAGATACCGGGCCATTGTCGCGCGGTTGGGGAAAGCCGTCACATAAACGACCCCTGGCTTGGCGCTGGCAAAAAGCTTGGCCAACTCATCATGGCGCTTGCCGTCAACCGGGCCGTGGCTGGTCACAGACTCCACCAAAAGCAGCCAGTCTTTCTTTTTGTAGTACAAGACGACATCAGGCATTTTGCCATGAGAGTCTATGACAACTCCCAGGCGGGCCAGCAACTTTTCGTCGAAATATCCCCATTTATCGCCGGTATCCCCGGCGTAGACAGGTATACTGCCCGGAGCAAAACAGGGAGCGAACACTTCAATGATGGCTTTTATGAGTTCACTATGCGCGCCGGGGCTGAGTTCTATCTGTTTGCCTTCTGGCAACGACACGGGCACTTTCACCATTTCCCGTTCACGGGCATATCTTTTCGCCAAACTTTCCTGTTGCTCCAGAAAATTTTGCAGAGCGGCTTTCCAGCCCCTTGTGCCGTAGAGGCGAATCAAAGCAAGAGCCTCCGGCGAGATTTGGTAAACAGCCTTCGGACTGTTTACGGCGCGAGATGGTTCATCTGGATTGTAAAGACAAATACCGGCAGCCATAAACTGGTGCATGCTCTGGCGGCGAAAGGTTTCGCGAGTATTGGGAGCATAGCTGGTGCCATAGTTGTCACGCGCCCAATCCATTATGGGAGTGATGCCTATATACGGAGCTTCCGCCTGGCTCCATTTCTTTTCCGGCGTCATATTGCACAGGGCAAGGAGGCACAGCGCGGAACGCTCGTTATGCTGCGCCCTTGGCAACCCCAGCGCTTTGACGATCTCCAATGCTTCTTTAAGTTTTTCCTTCGCGCTCACGCCAGTACCGCCTCCAGGTGTTCTTCAATCGCTTCCTGGGTAAGCTCTTTTTGTTTTTTTACCCACACGCCGAGTTCCACAAGAAGTTTTGCGGACGGGTACGGGAGAGCGCGTAAATCCGTGGCATTGACTTGAGTATGCCCGTTAAAGCGCCGGAAAAGAGTATCAATGAAACGAGAGTTCAAATAAACCGAAAGCCCGTGAGCCAAGTCTTTATTCAGGCCGCTTTTGCGGCAATGAAAGACGTTCAAGTGGTTTTCAAAGCCCAGAAAGGGCTTGTCGGGGAAGTAGGCGGGGTCAACGAGGTAGGCCACAATCCGGCGCTTTTCTTCCTTGGAAGACAAACGCCGCACAACGACATACCAGCCGCTGGGATACAACCATTTCATAGTATCGGAATGACAAACTATAGCATTGGGCTTTTTGAACCCCTCCTTGGGCCACTCGGTTTTGCCGTTAAAATGCCCCGAGTAAAGCAGCGGCACGTCATCGCCTTGTGGCATTTCGCGCAAATATTCCTTTAACCGAAAATCTACAACCGGCCCAGTGGAAACCTCTACGCCCAAAGAAGCCAAGGGCAGGTTGGCCTGGGTGAGTGATTCGACCTCGCCCCCCACGCCTGGAATGTGTATGAACTTTTCGGCGTCTCCGGGTCTGACTACAACCTCAAATGGGTGGCGATTTGCGTTGTAATCATTCATATCGCCATTTGTTGAAGTGGAGATAAGGATATCCGCTTGTTCCGCATCTCGCTCAAGCTGGATGATGACATTTTCCTGCAGCACCTTATCGGCCTTGAAGGCCTCAGTTCTGGATGTGAACAGGTGAATGTGCCGGATAGCCGCATGGCGCAAAACAAACTCGCGGAACGGTCGATAGTACGGGCCATTGCAAAAGCTGCGCGGTATGATGGCAACCAGGTTCCCCCCAGGTTGCAAGAGGGCCACGGCAAGTGCGACAAAGGCCGTATAGAGATTGACCGTTTCAATCCCCACGTCACGCAAAAATGCCCGATGGAGCGAACTGCTGCTTATTTTTTTGTAGGGGGGGTTGAGTATCGCATGGGTGAAAGGGCGCTGTTTGCGCAAAACCAACATCACTGCGTGTTCAATAAAATCTGTGTGGTACACATGCCTTTTTATGGGTAACACGCCAAGTGCACGAGTTGTGTTCTCCTGCAGTTTCCGCACCATTGCAGCATCAAATTCAAACAGCGAGCTTTCACCGCAAGGAAATGGTGTGTCCCCATTCCGCAAGACATCAAAAAAAGCGCAGGTAAGGATCCCTTCCCCCGCCCCGGCATCAAGCAAATGGAATTCGCCGGAAGGTTTGGGCAAAAGAGATGCCATGAAAGCCGCTATATTGGGCGGCGTCATGTATTGCCCCAAAGCGGATTTGCCTGTGGGCTTTGCCGCCAATTTGTCTCTTTTTATCGAAGTTTCGAATAGTTGAAGCATTTTATATCCCTGTGCAATTGCTGCTTAATGCATGTTAGCCTGCCTGACCGATAATCGCAAGGTTCAAGCCGCCGACTGCTCCGGGAGCATTAATGCCAAGAGGATTCGGGATTTTTTGTTTGAGTATTTTCTAGGAATAAATTATTAGTTGTGATTGCCGTTGCTTGCAGCGGAGGGATGGCAGAGCGGCTGATCGCGGTGGTCTTGAAAACCATTTAGGGTTAACGCCCTACGGGGGTTCAAATCCCTCTCCCTCCGCCAGTACAGTATTTTGTAGCACAAAAATCTCTTGGCAGACTTAGCGTCAAGGGATTTTTGCTATCTGCCGAACCCCGGCCCTCGGCTGCGCTGCCGCTCCCGTTCCCGAAATCGTTCTATTTGGCGTTCAACAAGGCGCTCAAGCGCGACAAGAGCGGTTCCAAGCTCGCGTGTATATCGCTCAAGCGTTGCAAGTGCCGCGCTGATTCCTGCTGTTCGGTCTGGAGTTGACCGATTTTTTCTTGTAGCTGCCGGATGGCCTGGGCGTGGTTCTTCAGGCTGCGCTGATGGTTGTTTAGGGATGTGCTGTGCATCTTCTGCGTGGCGCTCAATTCCTGCTCCATGATAAGCAAAGTGTTCTTGAGAGTGCGTTCCAGTTCGGTCATGGCTTATTTCCTCACTATTATCCAGGCTTCCCGTTTGCCGAGCGTCCCGCCGTGGGTGATTGTCCAGCCTTCCGGCGTCAGCAGGTAGTCTTTGCCCTCCGACTGATACGGCTCCAACCCCTTGAACGAGGCCCATATCCGGGCGCTCTGCACTTCCAGGGACTCTTTCCGTTCCGACAGCGTGACGATTTCCCGGTGCAAGGTCGTGATTTTCTTCTCGGCCAGGGTCAACAGGCCCCAGCCGCTGAATATCGCGCCCGTCAGAATGCACAGGGTGATGACCAGGGCTTGTAGGCACTTCCAGCCAAAGGCGGCGCTCAGAATCCGGCAGCGTGAAGTCACGTTCTGTTCCAGGCTGGAGAACTGGCGCAGGATAGCGGCCTCGGTTGTACTGAGCGCGGTTGTCGATGATTCGTGTAAACTCCGACTCAAGGCGTCGAACTGTTTCCGGGTCAGGGATTCCATCTCCTGGCGCTCCTGTTCCGCCTTGGCCTTCAACTTCTCGGTTAGCGAGTTCAAGTTTCCAGTGTTCTGCATATATTCCTCCCTTGAGGCGGAGTTTTTCCCCGCTCTCCGGGTCTTTGACGGTTATGTAATCTTTGCCTGCCCGGTTGATTTCCAACCCGGCCCCGGCAAGCGTTTGGAGCATATCCGCGCGATTCCGCACAAGCCCTTGCTCAATATTCGCCTGCATATATTGGTGAACTGCACCCTTGGCGGCGGCACGGTCATCTTTTGATGGCGTTTTGCCCCAGCGCAGCAGGCGGGCGTTGTGTAAATCCGCATGTTCCGGCGTGTGCAGACGGGCGCGGGCCGGGTCATCCGGTCTGGCCCAACCTTCCCGGTGGTTGTGCAGGTCGCGGAACACATCAAAGTGTTTCTGCCAGCCGGGCGGGCAGGGATTGAACGCCTTGCCGCTTGATAGCTCCACACGCGGAATGACGAAGTGCAGCTCATGGTGGCCAGCATGGGAGTGCCGCACCCACAGGATGTTGCGCTGATCCGGCCCCAGCCCCGCGAAGGCCATTTGCTCAAAGTCGTCCATAACGCGCCGTTCCTGTTCCGGCGTCACCGCATCGTCCGGGTGCCAGGAAAGCACCCCGGCGGTGAACTTCCATTTGCTGTCCAGCGAGTCGATGAGGTCGCGGGTGGTTTCCACGTCCCCGCACAGCACTTCCGGCGGCAGCTCGTCCCGGCCCGGGTAGTCCGGGCGGACAAGGTAGCGCGTGGGGCCGTCACCGCCACCCTGGCCGTGTGGAAAGACTTTCATGTACATGACGGCTCTCCATCGTCAGGCGGCGGGGCTGTGTCTTTCAGTTCCCGTTCCAGGCTGACCAGAGCGGCCAGTACGTCTATCGTTTCGGCGCGACTCTTGTGGACGTTGGCCCACCGCGCAAGCTGATTCAGGTTAACGCCGATGCGGGCAAGCTGGCGGACGCGCTCTTTTTCCAAGGGCGTTTGCCGAAGGCGATAGTCCAGGGCGCGTTGCCGGATGAAATCCGTCACGGTCTGGCCCTGGGCTTCGGCCTTGGCGGTGATGGCCTCTTTCTCCGCAGGGGTGACGCGCAGCTTCACCAGGGCGGTGCGGGTTTCGGTTTTCGCCTTCATGGCTTTTGTCTTTGCAGGGTTCGAAGGGGCGCAGCCTCTCGCCAGCCCCGGCAGGGGACACCGCGCAGCGTGTGGCCACAACGGGTAGGCTGGCTATCGGCAATAACACCGGGGCGAAACGGCAACATATTGGATGCGTCACGAAAGAATACGGAAAACGAAATAAACGAATTTGACGAAATTACCGAAGAAATGCCCCTCGTCCTGGAGCGCGTTTGTTCGTATGCTTCGTTTCTTTCGTGAGCCGACAATGCCGTGATCCGCTGACTATGCCGCTGGGTAACGAAGAAAGAAAAAAACGAAGAAAACGAAATAAGCATCAGCATGTGGCCTCCTTTTTTTCGTTACATTCGTTATTTTCGTTTCCTTCGTTTATTGTCGTTATTTCGCGCAGGGTGATGATTTGCTTGGGACGGCCTTTCCCGCTCCTTTCTTTTCGGATACTGATACGTTGCTGCGCCTCCAATTGTTGCAAGAGTGGCTGTAATCTCTCCTTGGGGATATTCCGGCTGAACGCGGCACTCAAATCCGTGGCCGAAAGCGGTCCCTGTTTCAGTATTTCCAAAAGTTTTTCCTCAAGCGGGTCAACAGACCGATCACCGAAGATATACAGGGCGGAATCTTGAGCGTAGCCCCACATTGCCAGAGCGGCTTTCAGGTGCGGCACGTCAATGCGCTCCTGACCGTCGAGCAGCGCGTAGACCAAGGCAAGGCGCTGCGCCTGCGCTTCGGCCCGGTTGATGATGCTCCCGGCAAGCCCGGTGTGCTCCCTGGATATTTCAGGGTAGAAGCCCTCCCACATTTCCAGGGCGTTGGCGGTCATGGTCATGGCTCCACGCTTTTGCGCCTGGGCCACCAACCGCCACAACTCGCGCTGTATCGGAGCCAGTTCCGTTTCCGGCATTCGGGGCGGCATGGCCACCAGCTTGGAGCGGCGGGCGCATATCCAGAGAAAGCGGTTGCCGAAACCGTTGAAGGCCTGCACGTCCCCGAGACAAACGGCAAGCTCCTGCATAGTGATGTGGGTGATGATGTTGATATGCGCCCCTTTGACCGTGATGGGGTTGTTTTTGGTCAGCGGGGCGTAGTTGCCGTCATCCCAAAAGCAGCGAAGCCCCATTGAAAGGGTGTTGCCCTCGCGTTTGGTGCAGGTGAGGCCGCTGGCAAACTCTTCATCCTGAATCATCAGACGCTTGTCGCCTTTTTCGCGGATAGGCTCGTTGGGGTTTTGGCGTTGCCGCCGTTCCCGTTCCTCGTCCGACTCATCCCGGACGTGATAGGCCAGCCCTTCGCCGGTAGAGAGCGGCCCGCCGCTCTCCCTGGCGGGCAGGGGCAAGCCCCATTCCCGCAAATCGGTAAGATAGCAATACTCCCGGCCAAAGAGCTTTGTGACCGGATGCCGGGACGTGCCTTTCCGGGCTTTGCTGGAGTTGCCGCAAATGACGGCGAACAGACGCGGCGGGTGAACCGTTTCACCGATATAAAGGTGGGGGCCTTGGCCTGAACCGTTATCGGGCGCATGACCGTAGATTTCCGCGCAGAAGCGCACCAGAGCGGTGATGGCGACCGCTGCCGGGTCCGCCTCGCTATCCCGCGTGGCCAGATTCACGAACTCGCCCAGAATGCCGGGGCAAGCGTCAAAGGAAAACACCGGCCACTCCTTGATGGTGATGTCTTCCGCGTCTGGCGCTGGTATGTCGGGTATGGAAATGGACGGCGCAAGACTTGGATAGCGTTTTGCTGCTCTGCGGCTGAACTCTGACACCGGCATGGCTGTTTCAATGTGAACCTGCGGGAGAAATCCCGGTTCGGCCTGGTCGGCCAAATCCCAGCCGTCCGGCAAGGTATCCGGCGGCTGGACGATGGCAATGCTCTGCGCTGTGCCGTCCAGAATCCGGGCAAGCTCCAGGGTGGCGGAAAATCCAGGCTCGTCGTTGTCTGGCCAGATGATGACGTTTCTCCCCTGGAGCGGGGAGAAGTCCGCTTTACCAACGGCTTTGACGCCGCCGCTCCAGGTGAGCGCCGCATGGTGCGGGAAATAGGCTTGGGTGGCGTCCGCTGTTTTCTCGCCTTCCACCAGTAGGACGGAAGCATCCGGCAGGGCTGCGAGCTTCGGCAGACCATACAGCGGGCGCGGCTCAGGCAGGGCTTTCCATGCCCACTGCGGACTGCCGGAGCCGTATCGTCCATAACAAAGCGGCAGAACGGCCTTGCCGTCCGGCAAGTCGAACCGGACGGCGTAGGCCAAGGTGCGGCCCTGTGCGTCTTCATAACACCAAGTCTGGCTGTATTGCCCATGTTGCGGATGGCGGCGCGGCGGTTCCGGAGCAAACTGCGGAACAGGCAGAATCGGCGTGAAGGTGGCCGGGGCAGTCGATGCGGCGCTACTTGTGGCCTGTGGGCGGAACCCCTGCGCTGTGCCGATGTTATACCGTTTTTTCAACTCCCCGGCGGCTTCGCCCTGGCGCATATTCCAGACCTTGGCGGCGAGACCGATGATGTCTCCCCATACGTCACCAGAGGCAAAATCGCTGCCTTTGCCGGTTTCCAGATTGGTGCGGCAGGAATCGCCATTGCCGCCCTGAAGAGAGGCGCAGAGGTATTCCTTGCCGGAAATGCGGCCTCCGGGAAGAAGGTTTTGCACCACATCCGGCAACCGGGATTGCAGGCCATCTTTTACCTCTTGAAAGATGTTGCCGTTCATCGGGCACTCCGGGCTTTGACTTCCGCTTTGGTGGGCCTGCCGCGTTTTTTGGGAGCCGCCTGCATGAGGTTTTGATATTCTTCCGATTGCGCCGCTGCCTGAAGAGCTTTTTGTTCTATCCAGGCATCAACGGAGTCCACCAGCCACGCCAGCCTGCGGCCCAACTTCATGGGCGGCGGCACAGCGTCAAACTGCTTGCGGGCGAGATGCCCGTGAACCGCCGCAATGCTCTTGCCCAGAATTGTGGAAAGTTCCTCGATGTTGTAAAATCTCTTCTGTACCATTGTTCATTCCTCCGTGAATGTGCGGTGTGTGAAAACGCCTGAGTATTCAGGCCAACCGACTATTCTGTGGCAAAAAATGAAAAACGGCTCTACCCCCCAAAAAAGCAACTTGCCCGCTGATCGAAAGCTGGAGCGGTTTTTGCGCTCGTCAGCCAAGGATGAAGTGGCTTTGCGGGACGCTTTGATCGGCAAAAACAGTGTCCAGGCCGTGAAAATTGTTGCGGCGGAATTTGAACGGCGTTTTGAAGGGAAAGGCAGAACAGCCAAAGATATTATCCGGGCCTTGGCTCCAAGGGGAAAGGCGGCATCCTGGATAACGCTGGATAAAAACATCACCGATTTGTGCCAGGGCTTTTCCCAGATGGCGGATATGCTGGAACGGCAACGGAAATTTCTGGGTGAAGGCTGGGAAGACATGCCGGAAGTACAGCACCGGCAGATAGCTTTTTTCGACAAGGTGCGCCTTATTCTGCGTTCACTTCCCAGAAAAAAGGATTACAAGCTACCGGAAGAATTCACGGACTATTCCACAGCCAGTGACAAAGCCAGAGGTTTTGAAACTTGCTTTCTTTGCTGGCGTTCCGTTCCGCGCACCCGGCAGGAAAAGAAAACACCGCTTTGTTATGTGCATGACATAATGAGCACCAGCAAGGAGTACCGGCGGCGCAAGAACATGCGCAGGCGTATGCTGGAAATTTTAGCCGAGCTTGAAGTTGATATTCCCAACCCCGCAGATGTGCGGAAAGAGAACAAGCTTCATCCGCGCGATTTTTACCTCAGGGAAATTCGTGTGCTGAACGGCCATTTTCCCGCCCTGGCGGAATATTTGTATGAGCTGAACCCGCGCGTGGAAACGCCTGACGACCTTGTGCGGGCCTTGGAACATCCAATCCCGTTCGACAAGCTGACCGATACCGAAAAAGCCGCCTGGGAGTTCCATTTTGAAGATTTCGGGGCGTATTTTGAGCTGAACTATGAACGTATACTGCTGGCGGAGGCGTGGTTACGGGCCGAGGCCGAGTATAAACATGGGGGGAAACGGTAGCCATGCATCTTTTTACGGTGAGCAGAGTGTGATATAAGGCAGGTGCCGCAAACGGAAGGAGCAAAATCAACATGGCCGATGTGTACTACTTGGATTGTATTGAAATAAAGTCTTCTAAAAATGGAGCTTGTTCCATATTTTATTCTGATATTGATGGAAAAACTTTCATTAACTTGACTGATGCAGGATACCAATCAACTTTTGAAGATGTCTCTTCACATATTAATGAATTTTATGGAGAGAGTGTCGTTTTTAATAATGTTATTGCGACACATAATGATAATGATCATTGTAGCGGGCTTATTAATATTCTTGAAACATATGAAGTCGATAACTTATGGATGTTACGCCCGTGGAAGTATGCGGATGAATTAATTGATAGATTCTCAAGATTTACCTCTGTTGAAAACTTGGAAAAAAGATTACGTGATGTGTATTCTAACTTGGCTGCCCTGGAAGACATTGCAGTGGAAAAGGGGATACCAATTCATGAGCCATTCCAAGGGCGATATATTGGAAATGCCCTTGTGTTAGCACCAACAAAAGAACGTTTTTTAGACTTAATTGTTGAGTCTGAAAAAACGCCAGATGCTGTAAAATCTTTTGCAAGTGATGGACTTTTGCGAGGATTTGTTGAAGGCATCGAGCGTGCAATTAATTTTATCCGTGGCTTATGGGGAGAAGAAAACTTTCCTTCTCAAGGGACATCGGCTGAAAATGAAATGAGCGTTGTGCAATTTATTTCATGCCCACAGTATAACTTTATGCTCACTGGTGATGCAGGAAGAGAAGGACTAACTGAAGCTTTGGACTACCTTGAAGTGTTGTATGGAACGGTGCCCCAGATAGACTTTTTTGAAGTTCCTCATCATGGCTCGCGGCGTAATCTGTCAACAGAGCTGTTAGATCGACTGTTTGGGGAAAGACTTTCGGAACAGTCCTCGGAGTCAAGTAGTCGCTTTTCAGCGGTTGTTCATTCTTGTCGTCTCGACTCGACACACCCACGTAAAGTTGTTATTCGCGCAATTCATCATCGAGGTGGTAAAATTTGTTCAGTCGAGCGTGGATGGTGGCGGGCGGGTTATAATAAGCCCGAAAGGCCAAATTCTTCACCAGCGGTAGGCTTGCCGTATCCAGATGACCAAGAGGAATAAACATCTTTGCAATGGCTCTAGACCATCAGGATAATACCTGTTAGGTCTTAAAAATGTTTAAAAACAGTAAATTAAGTCGATACAAAGTTGGAAAAATTATTGAATGCTTTTGCATCGACATTGATGCCACCAAAACAGCTTTACTCCTGAAGCTCAACCGGAAGACCGCAAATAGGTATTTCTTGGCTTTCAGGACATTGATTTACCATCACCAGGTTTCCCAAAAAGAAAAACTCCTGGGTGTGGTTGAGCTTGATGAAAGCTTTTTCGGGCCATCCAGAGTCAGGGGGCACCCCGGCCCCCGCAAAAGGGGCCGGGGCACGCTTAAACAACCGGTATTCGGTATTTACGAGCGAAGTGGCGCGGTATATACAGAGATAATTCCTGATTGCTCCGCTAAAACCTTGCAAGCTGTTATCCGGGGCAAGGTATCCCCTGAAAGTATCATCCATACTGATGGATACAGAGGATATTCCGGGCTAGTTGACGTTGGGTATGACAAGCATTTTCGCATCAATAAGTCCAAGAGCTTTTCTGAAAATGGTGTCCACATCAATGGCATTGAAGCCTTCTGGAGCTTTACCAAAAGACGCCTGGCAAAATTTAATGGTGTAAAGCGCAACTTTGCACTGCACTTAAAAGAATGCGAATGGCGCTACAATAAAACTTTGCCAGAGCTCATTGCGGCCTTGAAGCTTTTAGTGGCAAAAAACAAAGAGCTGATGGTCTAGAGCCTTGCAATTGCCAGCGGGGCCTATCATGGTGATAGTATGACTAATGCGACAGAAGAGCTATTAAGCAAAATAAATTCATATAATTTATTTAACTACTTACTTCCGGGCGTTATTTTTTCTTACCTTGTGAAGCATTATTCAACGATTCCTCTTAAAGAAGATACAAATTTAGTAATAGCTGCATTTCTTCTTTACTTTACAGGAATGATTTTAAATAGAATAGGATCTATCGTTATCGAACCATTTTTAAAGAAAATTAAATTTATTAAGTTTTCTCCATATGAAATGTATGTCAAAGCAGAGAAGCATGACAAAAAAATATCTCTATTGAGTGAGGCAAACAATACATACCGTTCTATTCTTTCAACCTTCTTAGCTTTTGTCATTTTAAAATCATATGAAATATTTTTATTTGAAGAAACAACTCCTAATAACATTGAAGTTTTATTGATTTGCCTTGTTATATTCACGATTTTTTTAGTTTCATATATAAAACAAACTAACTATATTGCAAAACGAGTTCAAATAGTTTTAAAGAAAGAAGAAGAAAGAGGGGGAAACTCTCAGCCCTCTTAATGTGGGGTAGTCTTGCCTTTCTCAAACAACCTGTTCGTTGGCACCTACCTTTTTTTCCCCGCAAGCCTCTGGACGAGGCGCTCCGCCCTTAGGTGCGTATACCCGGCCAGCATTTGCAATGTCTTGTGGCCGGTAATCATCCTGATTTCCATGATATCCAAATCCGTATTTTCAAACAGACGAGATGTGGCCTCATGGCGCAAATCATGGAACCGTAAATCGACAATTTCAGCTGCGGCGCAAGCCGCCCTCATGGTCGCGGTGATGCTGTCCAGAGAATAGCCGAACACCTTTTCTTTTGGCGATTCCGGTTCAGGGCGCGATTGTAAAATTTTTATCGCCTTGGGTGAGAGCGGAACAGTGCGTTCTTCCCCGTTTTTCGTTTTGGGGAGGTGGGCTGTGCCGCGTTTTAAATCCAAACACTCCCATGTCAGAGCTGCGATTTCACTGCGCCGCATCGCGGTTTCCAGGGCAAATTTCATTACGTCCTGGAAATTTCGCGGGGAGTGTTTTAGTATTTTTTCTTCCTCACCCCCCCGGAGGCGGCGAGTGCGTCCCGGCGGGAGCTTGGGGCGGATAATGCTTTTTGCAGGGTTGTGCAGGCCTTCCATACCCCAGTTCGCCCGTGCTATTTCATAGAGACGGGAAATGAGGGCAATGTCTCTTGAGATGGTATGCGGGGAACGCCCCTGTTGTTCACGTTCGCGGATGAAAGCGGAGAGGTCGGAGCCGCGTAGGGAAGCAAGCGTTTTTTGAGCAAAGGGGTACTGCATAACCCGCTTGGCTCGGACGGTTTCCTTGTGAGCGTGAGCAAGGTTCCTTTCGATATACTCCGGGATAAAACGCTCCAAGGCCTCTTTGACTGTTGTGCGCTCGGCTTCTTTTTGCGAAATAAACGAGCCGCCGTCCATTTCTTTTTCCACCAGTCGCGCCCATTTTTCAGCATCGAGCTTGGTGTCAAAGGTTTTGCACTGGATGGGGTGTCCTTTACGCCTTACCCTGGCTTCCCATTGGAGGTTGCCACGCTTACGAATTGAGGCCATTGCATACTCCATCATTCAGGCGCGAAAAGTCGTTGCAAGCATATTTTTCAAAGCGTTCGTAGGCGTATTCTTCGCGCTCGCCAGTTTCCTTACTGGTTTTGTAGCCGTTAAACCAAATACTGCGCTTCCCAATGTTCTTGCCAGTTTTGTTTTGAGTGGCTTCGGCAATGAATTCTTTGGAGCTAAGTATCCATGTTTTATTCAACCGTGCGGAATAAAAAATGAACCAATAATTTTTGCGTTCTTCTTCATGTGGAATAGCGGCAAACAGCGCGGCATCGCCTATGGTCACATCATTGGATCGCGCTTTTATTTGCACCTCAACGAACGAACCATCTGAGCGCCGAACAACGGCATCCACCCCTCGGTCATCAACCAGCGGGATATAGACATCAAGGCCATGCCGCAGCATTTCGCCAATAATCCAAAACTCCATTCGCTTGCCGAATCCGGCGTTATGTCTAAAAGATTTGACTATGGGCGGTTTGGCCTCACAAAACTGCCGATACTTCACTACTGCGGATTTTAATGAATGAGTGACGTTTTGTGGCTCGTGGGAATTGATTGGGATTTGATGCTTTATTGCCCCCACGCCGTTTGTGCTTAAAACTCCCAGCAAAGACTCCAATCCATCATCTTCAAAGAGGTCGTCCAAATTCGGATAGTGCTTTTCAACTCGCTTGAGGTGGGAAATGGTGTCGGCGGCAGCTCCAGATTTTATCCCCTCTGACTGAAGCCAAGCTCTAAACTCGGTAATTCGCATTTTTTACTCCTTGCCTGAAATTCATTGGAGCAAATTTGGAGCAAAAAGTCAAATCTGCATAAAAATACGCCGAATCAACGATTCATTTCTATCGTTAATTCGGCGTTATTATTTAATTTTATCAGATTTCTTTTAGCGCTCTTTTCAAGTCCTCAACAGTTTTCAAGACTGCCGCTATCAACCAGCTCTGCCATCCCTCCGCGCGGGAGTGGCGGGAACGTCCATGATTCCATGGACGGAAATGCATAGCCTCGCCCACAAGGAAAATCAACCGAAAATGCGCAAAGAGCCGCCGTATGCCCGCCGCGCCCCTTCACAAAGCTTTCGCTCTGCTTGGGCCTCCCCGGTGTGGCACTAGCTCGGCACCGGTAGAACAGTCGCCACATGCTCCCTATGCAAATATCTGAGCACAAGGTTGAGCAAATTATCTGAGTTAATTGGTTTCCCTATGTAATCGTCCATGCCCGCCGCAAGGAATTGCTCCCTGTCTCCTTTCATGGCGTGCGCAGTCATGGCGATAACCGGCACATCCGAGGGTGTTTTCAAGCCGGAAGCGGCCCGCACGGCGCGGGTGGCAGCCATGCCGTCCATGCCGGGCATGGCAATATCCATAAGGACCAGATCAAACCCTTGCTCCCGCAGGGCGGGCAATACTTCGGTGCCGTCGGAGACAACCTGAACCTCGAAGCCCTGCTTGCGGAGAAACTTCTCAATATACATAAGGTTCACGGGGTGGTCTTCCGCCACCAGAATGCGTCCCCGCACGCCGATAGCTGCGGGCTTTTCCACGTCCTGACGCGTTTTGCGCACAGGCTTGTCATCCAGCAAAGCCAGTTCAAACGGCAAGGCAAACGAGAAGGTTGCCCCCTCTCCGGGAGTGCTCGTTACCCTAATGCCCCCTCCCATAATGTCCACCAGCCGCTTGCAGATGGCTAATCCCAAACCCGTTCCCTGATGCCTGCGCGAAAAGGAACCGTCGGCCTGCGCGAAGCTGTCGAAGATTCGATCCTGATGCGCCGGAAGGATGCCCGGCCCCGTATCCGAGACGGAGAAGCGGATAACAGTTCGACCCTTGCCGGGAACACCTTCCACGGACTCCACATCCACAGCCAGACGCACGTGCCCGTGTTCAGTGAACTTCAGCGCATTGTCCAGCAAGTTTACCAGCACCTGCCGCATGCGTAACGGATCGCCGACCAGTTCGTCCGGCACGGAATCCGGCACGGAAAACCGGAAATCCAGTCCTTTTTCTTCCGCCCTGTGCACAAACATGGTGTGCAGGGCGGAAAGCCGTTTGCGCAGACGAAATGCCTGACTATCTAGCTCAACCACACCGGCTTCGATTTTAGAAAAATCCAAAATGTCGTTGATAAGCGCCAGAAGCGCCTCTGCGGAATTTTGCACCGCCTCCAGATACTCTCGCTGCTCCTCGTCCAATTCCGTATCCATGGCGAGATCAAGCATGCCCAGCACCCCATTCATAGGAGTACGGATTTCGTGGCTCATGGAAGCGAGGAATTCACTTTTCGCCTTATTCGCCGCGTCCGCCGCTTCTTTGGCTACGCGCAGTTCCCGTTCCAGTTTGCGGGTGGCGGTGACATCCCGCACATATTCCGCCACCATGGAAACGTCTTTTTCAGCACGGCGCACGGGAAACACCGTAATGGAGCGGTATTCTCTGGTATGCGGATTGTACAGCTCAATAACCTTCTGGCGGCGTGTTTCAAACACCTCCTCCACCTGACACTGGTCACAATACTTTTCGCCCCGGAAAAAACAGCCATAGCAGACCGTGCCGTCGCGCTCGCCTCCCAGATTCTCCCAGTAGGCGTCTTCCTCATTCCAATTACTGAAAATCACATGGTCGTTACGGTCATGCACGGTGAGCTTGTCTGGAATGGACTGCAAAATATCTTCAAGCAGCTGCCGTTCATCGCGCAACGTGGTAACGGATTCTCTGAGGTGTCTTGTCTCAGCCTCCAGTTCGGCAACGCGCAGGCGCAAGGCATATTCCGCGTCCGGGCAACTGCCCGGCAGCACGCCCTGCTCCTCCAATGCCCGCACTGCGGCATCTCGTGATTGTCTCTCGCTCATACCCTTTGACTAACCCCTTGTCACAGGCAACGAAGTGGAGGTGTTCCTCCTTCGCCATATTCCCCCTTATAGATTCGGCTACCCTTATACCGATGCGCTCGCCTATTGGGAAGAGGAAGCACAACTTTTTTCATCCTCGGAACATGGCCCGTCCTCTTCCCAACCGCGTGCGGATGCTGTACTGTCCCGCCCAGACGTTTCTGCGGAAACGCCTACAGTTCCAACCGGCGAATTTTTTATTCTTTTTGCAGAAAAACAATCACTCCGCCAGCACCAGTAAGGAGCAGCGTCTTGCGTATTCATGCTACCGGCCTGCCGGGCCTTGTTATCCTTGAGCCTGTTGTCCATCGGGACCATCGCGGCTTCTTTCTGGAAACATTCCGCAAAGAAACGCTCGCACAGGCCGGGCTTCCGCATGAATTCGTACAAGATAACCACGCCCGTTCTGAACAATGCGGCGTGCTGCGGGGACTGCACTTCCAGCTTCCGCCCGCCGCGCAGGCCAAGCTGGTGTGGGTAACGCGCGGTTCGGTTCTTGACGTCGTTGTTGACCTACGGCGGGGATCTCCCACGTTCGGACACCACTACGCGATCACCCTTTCCGCCGATAATTTTAAACGCCTTCTGGTCCCGCGCGGCTTCGCGCACGGCTACATGACGCTGGAGCCGGGCACCGAATTCCAATACAAAGTTGACGCGCTGTATGCCCCCCAACTGGAAGCGGGCATCCGGTACAACGACCCCGACCTAGGCATTGTCTGGCCCGCGATGCCGCCTATCCTTTCCGATAAGGACACAGTGCTGCCGCGCCTTGCGGAATTTGAAAGCCCGTTCCTTTTTGACCCGGCTGCCACGGACCAAGGACTCACGGACTAAAACCAGTCCGGCCCGTCTGTACAAACGAGCCGATACCGCGAAACGCGGTCTGGCCTGAAAAATAGCAATCCGCGCAGGAAGCCGCCTCGCTGTCTGCACAGAGACGGGACGGCAAGCAATATCAGGCACATACTGGCAGCCCCCCGGTTGCCGACACATGCCCGCGGTTCCGTTTCGCACCTTGCAGTTGTCTACTGACGCGCTCCGGTTTTACACGGCGCATCCTGCCGGAAGTATACACAATCGGCAGGAAATCACTGACTGACGCGCACCGCCGGTTCACTGGTCTATGACGAAGAACTCACGGGATACCAGACAGGCTATCCCAGTAAGTACATAAGGTTAGGCTTGCCCATATCGAGTTCGTGAATTTTTTCACCTTGACACCCCGCAACCCTTGCTAGTAGGTAATGGCGTGGCAAATGTGGGCATTTTTTTAATTTTTCAAACCAGCTATGAGGCGAAGGGTTATGGCGGACAGGCACTTACATCCTGCCGACGGGAACAGCGCGCCCTGCCGAATTGGCGGCGCCGCCCCGTTCTTCGTAGGTCTGGTAGTGGCACTCATCTTGGGCTGGTGGGCGTTCCCGCAGATGCTGTTTTCTCAACAGCATCAGCCGGTTCGGTTCAGCCATAAGGTGCACATGGAGGATGCGGGCATGGAATGTTCGTCATGCCATTTCCTCCGTGAAGACGGCTCTTTTGCCGGACTTCCCACCACGGAAAGCTGTGCGGAATGTCACAGCGAACCGATGGGAGAAGACCCAGAAGAGATCCGTTTCATCGAAGAATACGTTAACACCGGCAAAGAAGTTGAGTGGCTTGTCTACCAAAAGCAGCCGGACAATGTGTTCTTCAGCCATGCGGCTCACTCTGTGGATTCGTGCAATACCTGTCACGACTTTACGGAGGCCGAGCTTTGTTCCACATGTCACTACAGCGTGGCAGAGCTGGACGAAGCCCCGGTTTACTATGAAAACAAGCTGACCAAGTACAGCAAGCAGACCATGAAGATGTGGCGCTGCGAGCAGTGTCATGCCCATCCAGAGCATTACGGCACCACTCGCTCCAGCAACGCATGTTATGTCTGCCATAAGTAAAAGGGGTGGAGCAATGGCAGTAGACAGAAGAGGTTTTCTGAAATTTGTCGCAGGGGCCAGTGCGGGTATTATGGTTACCCCCCTTCCGTGGACCCTGCTGGACGACATAAGCATCTGGACACAAAACTGGCCGTGGATTCCCTCGAATGTAGACGGGGAAAACACCTTTGTGTCCACCGTGAGCAAGCTGTGCCCCACCAATGTGGGCATGAAGGTACGCCTTGTGGGTGGACGCCCGGTACGGGTGCTCCCCGATAAAGACCATCCGCTTTCTCAGGGTGGCATTTCCTCCATCGCCGTGGCGGAAGCCCAGTTGCTGTATAGTCCCGCACGCGTGCGCCGGCCGCTCAAACGCTCTGCCGATGGCGCTTACGTAGCCATCAGTTGGGAAGAAGCCGATGCGATGCTCGCTGAAAAAGTGGGCGCGGCACAACGCAACATCGCCTGTGTTTCCGGTGACGACAACGGCACCATCAACGAACTGCTTTCCGCCCTGCTGAAAAAACGCGGATCAGACCAGTTCTTCCTCATGCCCACCGATGCCCAGCCAGCCGCTAAAGCGCTGGTTGCCATGGGCGGTGAAGGCCAGTTTGGCTACGACATCGCGGGGAGCGACTATGTGCTCGCCATCGGTGCCAACATTCTTGAGTCGTGGGGAACGGCTATCAGCAACCGTGCAGCCTTCAAAGCATCGCACCCGCACGGCGAAGAGCCTCTGGTACGCTTTGTTTTCGCAGGCCCCGTGCAGAATAACACCGCTGCGGGCGCCGATGAATGGGTACCTATCAAACCCGGCACCGAAGCCGTGTTTGCCCTCGGCATCGCTCATCTGCTTATCAAAGCCGGGGCCGCCTCGTCCGCATCGGACTTCAGCGCGTTCACCGCGCTGGCTGCTCCGTATACACCCGCCAAGGTGGCGGAGCTTACCGGTGTGAACCCCGACCAGCTCCGCGCTGTAAGCACCGCGCTGCTTACGGCACGCCGCCCGCTGGTCATCACCGGGTCCGATTTTGGTCAAGGCACCGGCGTTGGCACCGCCCTGGCAGGAGTGGGAGTCAACATGCTGCTCGGCGGGCTAAACCGCTCCGGCGGACTCTCTTTGCTGCCGGAGGCCGCCCCCGCGCTGCCCGATGCCATGTCCCGCACTGAAATGATGCAGAAAGACTTGGTGGCCTACCTTTCTCGCCTGAGCGCCGGGAAGGAAAAGACCCCCGGCGTCATGCTCTTCTATGAATCCAACCCCGTGTACGCTCTGCCTCAGGCCGTCAAAATGGCGGAAGTGCTGAACGCGGTCCCCTTTAAGGTTTCTTTCTCCACGTTCCTTGATGAAACCGCCTCGCAGTGCGACTTGGTGCTGCCCGTTCCCATGGGGCTTGAACGTCTTGACGACGTATGCAACCCGTATGGTTACGGTCAGACGCTCTATTGCTTGGCCCGCCCCGTTGCTCCCACGCCTGCCACGGTGCGCCCCGCTCCTGACACGCTGTTTGTTCTCGCCGGAAAACTGGGGCTGAACCTTGGCGTTCGTTCTTGGGAAGCGCTGCTTCAGGCCAAGGCCAATTCCGTGGGCGCAGACTGGGATTCCCTCATGGATGGCGGTGTTTTTGTTGGTGACAAAACCCAAAGCGCCCATCTGTTGTTCGCGGCGGATTTGCTGGGAAAAAGCTTGGCTGCCCGCAAGCCCGTCACGGGAATTACACTGGCTCCCGTGCACAAGCTGAATGTCGGCACGGCAAAGACAGCCATTCCGCCTTACAACAACAAGACCATCCGCCGCTGGGAACTGCAAGGCGACACGCAGTACATAGCCATGAACAGCGCCACGGCCCGCAAGCTGGGTGTGGCCCGGCACGACAAAATCGCTCTGGGCAACAAAAGTGGCAGTATTGACGCGCGGGTGCACATCTACGAAGGCATCATGAACGACACCGTGGGCGTTCTGATGGGTCTTGGGCACACCGCCTTTGACCAGTTCAGCAAAGGCAAGGGCGAAAACGTCATGCAACTGCTGACCGTCGGGTTTGAGGCCGGATCGGGACAATCCGTCTGGAACATGGCCGATGTTACCATCAGCAAGGCATAAGGGACGAGCGTCATGGAAGTAAAAGAATTCAAAGTCAAATGGGGCATGGCCATAGACCTTGACAAGTGTACCGGATGCGGTGCCTGCATGGTCGCCTGTCAGGCGGAAAATAACCTCGCGCCTGTAGCCGACGCCACCAACAAGATTAAGGTCATGAACTGGCTGGTCGTGTACGAACTGAGCAATAAAAAGCCCTTCCCGGAACACGACGTGGCGTACCTCCCCCGCCCCTGCCAGCAGTGCGGCCACCCGCCCTGTGTTTCCGTGTGCCCGGTTATTGCCACGGACAAAAACGAAGAAGGCGGGATCGTCAGCCAGATATACCCCCGGTGCATTGGTTGCCGGTATTGCATGGCAGCATGCCCTTTCCACGCCCGGTATTTCAACTGGCTGGACCCCGTATGGCCGGAAGGTATGGAAAAAGTGCTCACGCCCGACGTGTCGGTTCGTCCGCGCGGCGTGGTGGAAAAATGCACATTCTGCCACCACCGGTTTATGCAAGCCAAGGACAAAGCCATCGTGGAAGGCCGCGATCCTGAAGCCCTGGCTGATGGCGACTATGTGACCGCATGCACCGAGGCCTGCCCCAATGGAGCTATCGTGTTCGGCGATTTGAACAATCCCGACCATCAGGTATATCATCTGGCACGTTCCCAGTACGCAGGCCGCCTGCTTGAGCGGTTGCACGCGGAAACGCAGATATACTACCTGAGCCGCCGCGAATGGGTACGCCGCCAGCTTGATAACTATCTGGATAACGAAAAGGTCAAGGGGTAGAATGCCATGGAAAAGAACTACTCTCTTCCCGTAGACCACGAACTGTTCCCGGAAGGCATGCAACGCTGCTCCCTGATGAAATTCACAGGGTGGATGAGCGTTGTGGGTGTGGTCGCCCTGTGGGGGCTGTACGCTGCCTACCGGGTGCTCAGCACCGGTCTGGGGGTAACAGGGCTGGACGACTACTTCGGGTTCGGCCTCTGGATCACTTTCGACCTCGCCGTCATCGCTCTGGGTGCAGGTGCGTTCTTCACCGGCCTGCTCCGCTACATCCTGAATATTGATCCTCTCAAAAACATCATTAACCTCACGGTTATTGTCGGATTCATCTGCTACTCCGGCGCTATGCTCATACTGGTGCTGGACATCGGGCAACCCCTACGCGCATGGTTCGGTTACTGGCACGCCAACGTACACTCGATGCTTACCGAAGTTATCTTCTGCATCACCTGTTACTGCATCGTGCTCATTATCGAATACATTCCGCTGATTCTTGAGCAACGCCAGTTGAACCGCATCCCCGTACTGCACCATCTCGCACACAACCTGCATGTGATGATGCCGCTGTTCGCCGGGGTTGGCGCGTTTCTTTCCACCTTCCACCAAGGCTCTTTGGGTGGCATGTACGGGGTACTCTTCGGACGCCCCTTTGTCTTCCGCGAAGGGTTCTTCGTGTGGCCGTGGACCTTCTTCCTATTCGTTATTTCCGCGGTCGGTTCCGGTCCGGTATTCACTGTGCTGGTTGCCACCCTTATGGAAAAAATGACGGGCAGAAAGCTGGTGAGCTGGGAAATCAAATCCCTCATGGGTAAGATTGCCGGGGCCATGCTGTTCGTGTACCTGATCTTCAAGTTCGCGGACACCTATGTGTGGGCTACCCAGTTACTGCCTGATCAGGGGCTGACCTTTGCCCAAAACTTCTACGGAACCATCTACGGTCAGTGGCTGCTGTGGGCGGAACTGGGGCTGTGCGGGATTATCCCCTGCGTCATCCTTCTTGTTCCCAGCCTGCGCAATAACCCTGCGCTGTTCTATACCGCCGCCCTGCTTGACTGCATTGGCATCACCATAAACCGTTACGTCTTCACCGTGCAGGCGTTGGCCATGCCCGTCATGCCCTTCGACTCGTGGGAAACGTACAACCCCAACTGGGCGGAATGGGGTGCCAGCGCACTGGTTTTGGCATACGGTGCCATTATCCTGTCCCTGTCCTACCGCTACCTGCCGGTCTTCCCGCAGGAGCGGAAACTGAATGCGACAAAGGCGTAAGCCCGCGTCTCAGATACAGGTATAAGCTCAAAGTGTTGAACCCCGGCACGGCCCCCACCCGTCCCGGGGTTCTTCGCGTATTATGCCTGCCAACCGGCTCCCCCGGACTTTCCTGAGTTCCTCCGGCTCATTGCCCCACGGGCATGTGCTCCCTTTCGCTGTGTCTTGCCCTTATCCCTTTGCATAGCGTAGACTGCGGCGTATTCCACAGCAGGTCTGCACATAGACAGGCCAAGGAGGTTCCATGACCACAGCCCTTCATGTTGCGCTCATCGGCGCATCTGGAAATGTCGGTTCACGCATTCTCGCGGAACTTTCCCGTCGCGGTCACACCGTAACCGGAATAGCCCGGCACCCAAACCAGATACCCGCACTGCCCGGAGTTATCGCTGTTCTGGGGGATGCCTCCCAGCCGCAGGCGCTCACAGCTATCCTGCGCGGGCATGACGCTGTTGCCAGCGCGGTTATGTTCCGGCAGACCGATCCTCAGACGCTTATCAACGCGGTGCGTCAGTCCGGCGTAAAACGGTATATGGTTGTCGGCGGTGCCGGTAGCCTGGAAGTGGCGCCGGGCAAACGCCTTATTGATCAGCCCGATTTCCCGGAAGCTTACAAACCGGAAGCCTCAAAAGGGGCGGTGTTTCTGGATGCTCTCCGGTCAGTCACCGATCTCGATTGGACCTTCCTCTCTCCTTCCGCGCTCTTTATTCCCGGAGAACGCACCGGACAATTCCGGCTGGGCACGGATTCCCTGTTGAGCAATGAGCACGGTTCCAGCATTTCCTTTGAGGACTACGCCATTGCCTTTGTGGACGAACTGGAACGCCCCGCCCATATCCGCCAACGATTCACCGTAGGCTATTAACGACGTTGGGGAGCGGCCTCTGCACAGGGGCCGCTCTTTGTTATGCTATGCTGAAGGGGAAAGGTCGGCCGGGAAAAAGGGAATCCCTCACACGAGAATCAACCGAGAGTCAGGCGGATATCCAGTAATAACAAACTGCCATGCACACAATGGAACCGGCCCGTGCGGTCTGGTTCACAACTATCAGCAACGCCGCCATCCGGGTCTGAAAAATTCCCGCATAGGTCGGGAATTGATGCCGGAACGCCCGCATGGGTGAAGAAAGCACATTGCCTACCAGCAAAGCCAGCACAACCTGCCGCTCCGCAAGAGTGCCTGTATGCAGCGCCTGCCCCGCAGCGGCGAGCGAAGCAGAAACTTCCGCAGCAAGGTGCAGGGCGACAATGGTCAGGCCTTCCGGCGCAAGGAAGTCCAGCAGGGACACGTGCTCCTGCATAAACCTACCCATAGCTCTGAAGCCCCCCACACGCGACAGAACAAACATGGCCGCATACACAGGAATGGTAATGCCTACCATGCGGGGGAGCCGTTTCTGAAAACGCCGCAAGGTTTCACGCACCGCGCCACGCCATGAAGTCCGCTCATCCGTCAGGTGACAATCAACGCATCCCTGCTCCGGTTCAGGAAGTAACAAGCGGCCCAGTAAAACAGTACCCACCGTGCGCAACACGGCAGCGGCGAGCACCAACCCGACATACACAAAGGCCGCGCGTCCCAAAAAGGGAACCGCCACAAAGAACAGGGAAGGAAGATGGAGAAAAAAAGATGGTGCGCTATTGAAAAGATTGGCGAGCACCAGTTCCCGGCGTGACAATTCCCCACTCTGATACCCGTTCGCCAGCATGGCGTTTGCGGTGATGCCGGAGAAAAATGCCACGGCGAACGCAGCTCCTGCCACATCCCTGAAGTGCGCCATCCGCACAAGCGGCGTGGTGAATCGGGCCACCCCGCGCGTCCAGTGAAACGTTTCAATGAGCGTGCCCAGCAATAGCCCGACCGCCATGAAAAACAGCAGCCGTAGCAGGGGGAAAAACAGGCCCGACCATAACACGGCCCAGTCCGTTAATCCTGCTTGATGCAGAGTTTCCATACCGGTGCTCCCTATCCTGACAATGCGGAAAAATGTGGGGATAGCTTGGTGTGATACGGCATGGGAACCATGCTATCATACCCCGCAGGGCGTGCACAGGGCAATGCGGGCGATCTTCCGGAGAAAACCAGAGGCCGGACAAAACGGTTTCGCTCGCGGCGGACGCCGATCAGAGAAAGGAGGAGACGGTTTCGATATATTCCTGCAACCGCAACGATCCCTCACTATCCATATCCGTAAAGGAAACTCCGGCTATCAGCGTGGATTTGTCCACTTCCACGTTCCGGCACAGGCAGGAAAGAGTGGATTCCTCTCCTGCAAACAGGTTGGCCCGCAGTACCAGCATATCTAAGGCTTCAAGGCCACGCAGCGGATCTGAGGCTTTCACCTCAAAACACAGCTTGCACCCCCCCACGGACAAATCGATGATAGCCGCGCGGTATCGCCCATGCGAACAGTGGACGTCGGCGGGGATAAGGCACCGCAACCGCTTGTGGGACCGCAGCTCGTACTGTTCCAGCACAGCGGGGAACTCTACAAAAACCAATGCGCCCGGCTTAGTTATTTGCGTAATCACATGCGTTCTGAACCCAATGATGGTGCCCTGCTGCATGCAGCGCACGGTCACGCCCTCACCGGGCTGCAACCGCGAACGAATGCCGGGAACCAGCGGCATCTTCAGAATAAGATATTCATAGGGAACAAGCCCTACCAGCTCCGTTCCGTGCCGCGTGTCCGTTCCCGAAAAACTCAACAGCATCCGGGTGCCCACTGTCACGTCCAGCTTCATGCCCGTACCGCGCGTGCGCACGCTGCCAATGCCCCCGACATTGGCCCCGACGTTTATATCCATAGGTACTTCCACTCGTTTCACGTTGCCTCCCCCCCCGGAGAGGTACCTAAATCCGTGCACCGCGGATGTGCAAAACCCAAAAAAAGTCCTTTCCTATTCCGCGACAGTTCCTGCGTTGGGATAGAATGCTAGGGAGCGACATCGGCGAAACCGCCCATCAGGGAAGCTCAGGCTTCCAGCCCAAGATCGGCAGGCTGGCCTTTACGCGATGCCTGTGCCCGCGCAAGCTCATCACAGCGCTCATTTTCCGGGTGTCCGCTATGACCGCGCACCCAGTGAAAGGAGACGGTGTGCTGCGCGAGCAATGGCAGCAGACGTTCCCATAAATCACGGTTTTTTACCGGTTGTTTGCTGGAGGTCTTCCAACCGTTTTTCTGCCATCCAGCCAGCCACTTCTTTTCCACGGCGTTTCGCACGTATTGTGAATCCGTATAGAGGTCCACCTTGCACGATTCCGTGAGCGCGCCCAGCCCTTCCAGCACGGCGAGAATTTCCATACGATTATTGGTGGTACGGGAAAAACCGCCGGAAAGCTCTTTCTCCACGCCGTTGCAACGCAGAACTGCCGCCCATCCGCCGGGACCGGGATTACCCAGGCACGAACCGTCCGTATATATCAAAACCTGCTTCATGAATAGTGGGTATCCTACACCTTACACAATGTACCGTGATTCGCTGAAATCACTATCGCCGTTCCAAGTCCCGCCAGAGGGCCGACAACGCGTCAGCCAACCCCAGTTGCCACTCGTCCCGGTCGAAATACGGTCCAAAATGCACGTTTTGCAAACGATACATATAGTCATCTCCGAGCGCCTTACGCAAAAGAGGAGGGAATTCTATAAGCACCTGTCTGGTTTGAGGATTAATACCGAAAAACAACGTCCGGCTGTCAAGAACGGGAAGTTCCACCGGAGTGGACCGGATTTGTAACCGGAGCCGGATTCCGTGAGTTTGCTGGAGCGCGGAGGCAAAATCGCGCAGGGCAGATTGCTGGTCACGCGTCAGTTGGCTCGTTTCGTCCCACACGGTGGAGCGGGTATTTATTTCACGCAAATTTGCGCCAATCTGATACCAAAAGGCCACCCCAACCAGTGCCACCACACAAAGCAGCAGCATGGCACGCAGAAAAAACTCGCCGCCGCTCTCCGCCCGAATGAGCGGGCCTCGTCGGGATCTAAACAACATAGGCAACAGCCCTCTCTTGCCGTATTTACCGGACCGGGAAGACGCGAGGCATGCCATACGCAGCATACGCCCAAAAGTCCACCGGGAAGAACCGCGCCATCAGCGATGGGCCGTGGCCTCAGCCACCCACCGGCGCAAAGGCGTTTCCATGCTCTCCCGAATTTCAGCCAACCGCTCTGGGGTGGCGGCCTCAAACCGCAGCACCAGCACCGGTTGCGTATTGGAGGCACGTACCAACCCCCATCCATCGCCAAAATCCACACGGGCGCCGTCTATTTCGTTCACCGGATAGTGTTGGCGGAAATACTCCTGCGCATTACGCACCACGGCAAATTTTACGGTGTCCGGGCAGTCCAAATGCACTTCAGGAGTGCTTGCCGTGGCGGGCCAGCCCGGCTGATCCGCGAGGTCCATGCCCGGTGCGGACAAAATAGACGCCATACGCGCCGCGCCATACAAGGCGTCGTCAAATCCGAACCAGCCATCATTAAAAAACATATGCCCAGAAAGTTCACCCGCCATGGGGGCATCCAGTTCCAGCATACGGGCTTTAATAACTGAATGCCCGGTTCTCCACATCAACGGTGTGCCGCCGTGGGCGGTGATATCATCGAATAACCGATACGAGCACTTCACATCAGCCAGCAACGTACTGCCCGGCAGACGGGAAAGCACCTCGCGGGCGAACAGGCAGTACATTTCGTCCCCCAGCAGCAGGCGGCCCTTGCGATCCACCACGCCAAGCCGGTCCGCATCGCCGTCCAGCCCCACGCCAAAATCCGCACCGCTTTCGCGCACCCGCGTCATGAGGTCGGTCATATATCGCTCCACGGTGGGATCGGGGTGATGGTTAGGAAAATCACCGTCCGGCTCGCAATACAGCATCTCAACAGCGCAGCCCATACGCCGAAGAATGTCCGCGCAGACAAGGCCACCCGCGCCGTTGCCACCGTCCACCACAACGGAAAGAGGCCGGGCAAGGCTGGCACGCGCCGTAACAGCTTCCACATAGGCGGGCACGATGTCATGCGAGCCGCCCACACCGCGCCCTTCGGCAAACACGCCCTCCGACATAATCTCATAAATCTCGTGCAACGCGGTCGTATGCACGGTCCCCCTGCCAGACCACACCTTGAAGCCATTGTATTCCGAAGGGTTGTGACTTGCCGTAATCATTACCCCCGCTTCGCGCCCCAAATGCACCACACCAAAATAGAGTAGCGGCGTAGCCACCATGCCAAGGGAAGTCACATCCACGCCGGTGGAAAGCAGGCCGTGCACCAGCGCGCGTTCATAGGCGGGAGAGGAATGACGGCAGTCACACCCCACCACAGCGGCGCGTTGTCCTCGGCGCAAAAAAAAGGTGCCCAACGCCTTGCCCAATGCTTCAACCCACTCCTCATCAAAGTCCCTGTCCACAATGCCCCGGATGTCGTAGGCCCTAAAAATTCCTTCTACAACAGGCTTCATGCTTGCTTCCCACTTCTGTTCCGACGGTTTCTGAAAAATGCTCCACGTAGTTTTCCGCTTTCGCTTGACCTATTACAACAACTGCCATATTTTTCATGTATTATGAACTGGGATTGGGAAAAACTGCAAGAAAAACGGCAAAGGCAATCCGGCGGCGTCCAAGGGCCTGGCCCCCAATGGGGACCGGGCGGTTCTGGATCGGACCCCCTCGGAGAAACCCTGAACAAGCTACGCGGGTTTAAATTCCCGGCGGGCAGGCTCATTCTCGGCCTGCTTGTTGTCTTATGGCTTGCCTCAGGCATCTTCATCGTGGAGCCTGACGAAATGGGTGTCGTGCTGCGTTTCGGCAAGTACGTGCGCAGTGTGGAACCTGGACCACACTACCATTTCCCTTTCCCGATAGAAACGGTCTACAAACCCAAAATCACCGAGATACGCCGTG
Organism: Pseudomonadota bacterium; assembly: GCA_023460395.1. GTDB lineage: Bacteria > Desulfobacterota > Desulfovibrionia > Desulfovibrionales > Desulfovibrionaceae > Halodesulfovibrio. Next base: position 97,151 of record JAEWQB010000028.1, read on the forward strand.
TTGAGGTGGGCTTCCGGTCACTGGACCGGGGCGGTGTTCAGCAAGGGGCCACGCGTCCCGTGCAGGAAGAATCGCTCATGCTCACTGGGGACGAAAATATCGTCGATGTGAAATTCATCGTCCAGTATCAGATTAAAGACCCCGCCGCGTACCTATTTAATATCACTCAACAGGCCAAAACCGTAAAAAGCGCGGCACAGGCCGCCATGCGCGAGGTTATTGGCTCTAATAAAATCGACAGCGCCCTGACCGAAGGCAAGACGCAGATCCAGAACGACTGCCGCGACCTGCTGCAGGAAATTTTGGATAGGTATGGCGCGGGCCTACGCGTGGTTGCCGTGCAAATGCAGGACGTGCACCCCCCCAAGGAAGTTATCGACGCGTTCAAGGATGTGGCGAGTGCCCGCGAAGACCGCAGTCGTATCATTAACGAAGCCGAAGCCTATCGTAACGAACTTCTGCCCAAAGCGCGCGGTGACGCGGCACAGATAGTGAACCAAGCACAGGCATATAAAGAAACCGTGACCAAAAACGCGGAAGGGGAAGCCAACCGATTCCTCGCTGTGCTGGAAGAATACAATAAGGCCAAGGAAGTAACCCGCAAACGGCTGTATCTGGAAACCATGGAATCCATTCTTTCCAGTCCGGGCATGGAAAAGCTGATCATTCCCGACAAGGGACTCTCCAATGTGGTTCCCTACCTGCCGCTCGATACGCTGCGCGGAAAAAAGGGGGCCAACTAACATGAACCGGAAACTCAGCCTTGCCCTTGTGGGCTTCATCGCCATTGTGGTGCTGCTTCAGTCTGTCTACACCGTTCACCAAACCCAGCGGGCCATTGTGTTGCAGTTGGGTAAACCCGTGGGCGACGTGCGCGGACCGGGACTGCACTTCAAGCTCCCCTTCGTACAAAACGTAATCTACTTTGATGCCCGTGTGCTGGATTACGACGCAGAACCTGCGGAAGCCCTGACGCAGGATAAAAAAGCCATAGTCCTAGATAACTACGTGCGCTGGCGTATTACCGACCCGCTTTTGTTCTACCAAACGGTACGCACCATTCCCGGAGCGCAGGCCCGTCTGGAAGACATCATTTACTCGCAGTTGCGCGTATTCGTGGGGCGCTACACGCTGACGGAAGTTGTTTCTTCCCAGCGCCTCGCTATCATGGACATGGTGACCAAGCGGGCCTCGGAAATCATTTCCGAATATGGCATAGATATTGTGGACGTGCGTATCCGCCGGACAGACCTGCCTGCTGAAAACCAGCGGGCTATCTTCGGGCGCATGCGCGCAGAACGTGAACGTCAGGCTCGCCAGTACCGCTCGGAAGGGCTTGAGGAATCCACCGCCATTAAATCCACGGCGGACAAGGAACAGGCCATGATTCTCGCGGAAGCACGCCGCCGCTCCTCCATCATCCGAGGCGAGGGCGAAGCGGAATCCACGAAAATATTCGCCGATGCGTTGCGTCAGTCCCCGGAATTCTATGAATTCCAACGCTCGCTGGAAGCCTACCGGAAGAGCTTGAGTAACAACACCAGCATTCTTCTTTCGCCGGAAGATCCTTTCCTCAAGTACTTCCAGTAACCGTTTTCAAAAACGGACCGACTATCTAGTTACGCATATCCCAGTACGCCGGAACCGGACCACGGTTCCGGCGTATTTCGTTGGCGCCATAATATTCCCAAAAAAGATACTTTGTAGACAGCACGTTACCAGATTTCCCACGGAAAAACTTTGGTGTTTGATAACATCGCACTTTTTGTATACATTAAGCGGCGTTTCCATGCAGAGGCAAGGATTCAGGGAAAGTGACCTGCAGTTTCCCAATCCTGCGATGCGCGATGGCCGAACATACGTTTCGACCTGCGGTATGCCTGTCACACAGCCCTCCTCTGGAGAGCAGCACCCCACCTTTATGGCGCGTTGGGAAGGAACGTGCTTGCTGGGAATCGTGGACCCCACCGTCATGGGACCATGCAAACCGGCGAGGTGACAGTGTGGCGGGGCGTGTCTGAAATGGTACGGACACAGCGCGTCATATTAAATTTTATATACAAGAAAAGCTATAGTGTCAACATGAGAACCACGCCCTCCCGTTCGTGGTCGTGTTGATAGGCGGGAGAAATCACGTGTCTACCTTCGATGAAGTGTTTGAGCGCATTAAGCTCTCCACACACACACGCACGCAAGTAGAACTTGCCGAGGTACTGGACATCCGTCAGTCCAGCATTTCCGACGCCAAACGGCGCAATTCGATCCCCTCTGACTGGTATATGAAGCTCTTTGAAAAATTCGGGCTAAACCCCGACTGGCTCAAAAAGGGCGTTGGTCCCATGTATCTGCGCACCGAGCAGGGCTACGAGCCTTTGGAAGGCCCGGTGGCAGGTCGGGTGTTTGAAGATTCCGCCAAATTCGGCGACCCAGACGCCCGCAATTCCGTGGTGACCATCCACTCCATGCAGTGCGAGACTGACGACAACGGAAAACGCCAGCTCAAGGGCGTAGGCAAGCTGAGTATCCCCCAATCGTTCGCGGGCACGCACATTCAGGTGCTGCGCGTGGAAGCCTCCGGCATGGAGCCGCTTATCCACAAGGGCGCATATGTGGGGCTTGATACCAGCCAAAAAAACATTCTTTCCGGTGAATTATACGGCGTGTTCATTCCGTATGAAGGAGTTTCGCTCAAGCGTCTCTTCCTCGATGCGGCGAACAACCGGTTCATCATGCGCACCGAGAACCAGTCGTACCCAGAACAGTATCTCTCCGTGGAACAGCACGAAGAGGCCGTTATTGGCCGCGTGGTGTGGGTTCTCCAAACGCTGTAGTGCGTGTGCGGTCCGCGACGAACGCGCGGATTCAATAGCAAGATTTGGGGCGGGAGCATTCCCGCCCTTTCTTTACCCGGCTTCCCGGAGTCGCGTCTTTTGGCACGCATGGTCCCGGCGATGTTTTTCCAAAACGGAAACTTCAGCGGCCCAGCAACCGATATACCGCGTCCATGTCGAGAGCGTGGCGAACCGCGTCAGCCAAGCGGTCCAACGCCGGTTCCAACGAGTACGGGGCGACAACCCGGCCCAGCGGAGCCAGCCCCCGCCGCACGCGCAATCGGTCCACAAATGCGCGCCGGAAGGGGTCCGCATCAAAAATGCCATGCATATAGGTGCCCCATACCAGCAAGCCAACGCGTGCGAACCCGGAAACGGAGCCGTCGTCCAACCGGACGCAGGCAACTGTGCGCCCGGCATCTGTCACCTGAGTCCGACCATGGTGGATTTCGTAGCCACACACGGTTCCCATCCCCTGCCACTCACCCCGCACTCTGGTGAGGATTTTCTCGCCGCCCATAACCGTGCAGACATCCAGCAACCGCAGCCCCTGATTTGAACCGTGTTGTCCATCGGTTTCCACGTGCTCCGGGTCATCCACGGTGCGTCCAAGCATCTGCAACCCGCCGCATATTCCCACAATTTCTGGAGCATGCGGGGAATCTGCCATTTCCTGTAACGCAGCAGCCAGTCCCGTTTCCCGCAGCCACGCCAAATCGCCCAACGTATTTTTAGACCCCGGCAGGATAACACAGTCAGGAGTGCCCAGTTCTCCCACAGACCGCACGCCGCGCACCCACACATCCGGCTCTCCGGTCAGGGCATCCAAGTCCGTAAAGTTGGCTATGTGCGGCAAGTCAATAACGGCTACATCCACAAAGGCCTTTCCCCCCGGCTTGCTTTCCGCAGACAGGGACGGACCGTCGGGCTGCCCCGCGCCCCGATAGCGAGTTCCTGCGCCCATGGCGTCTTTAAAAGACACGGAATCCTCTTCCGGCAAACCCAGCGCGGGCACATACGGCACCACGCCCAGAAACGGTTTTCCCGTTCTCTGGGTGGTGAATGTAAGCGCGGAATCCAGCAGTGTCGCATCTCCCCTGAAACGATTGATAACCAGTCCCGCCACGAGCCGTCGTTCCCATGGGTCCAGAAGCTCCATAGTGCCCACCAGCGACGCGAACACCCCGCCCCGGTCGATATCTCCCACCAGCAACACTTGCGCCTTCGCGTATTCAGCCATGCGCATGTTAACAATGTCGTGCGCTTTAAGATTGATCTCCGCGGGACTGCCAGCCCCTTCCAGCACCATGACTTCGTGCTCCCCGGCGAGAGAATCATACGCTGCGCAAGCCGCCTGAAACGCCGTGGGCTTGTACTCCATGTACTCACGCACCCGCATATTCCCAACGGGTTTTCCCATGATTACAACCTGTGACCCAACATCTGACGAGGGTTTGAGCAGCACAGGATTCATCCGCACGTCGGGTTCCATGCGGCAGGCCGCCGCTTGCACCGCCTGTGCGCGCCCTATCTCCAATCCGTCCGGTGTGACAAAAGAATTGAGCGCCATATTTTGCGATTTAAATGGGGCTACGGCGATGCCGTCCTGCAATAAAATGCGGCAGAGGGCGGTCACCAGAACGCTCTTGCCCGCATTGGAGCTGACTCCCTGCAGCATGATAGCTGGAGGCTTGCGATAAGGGCTTTGCTTTGGCATGGTGCAAAGTGTATAGTGATAGCCCCTACAAAACCAGCGTTTTCAAGGAGCGGTCCCGCCCCCCCGCAGGGTGCAGCGCCCCGGTAACGCAAAGAGGAACAGCATGACCACGGTTCTTGTCATATCCCGCGAAAGCGCGGCTAACGCCGTGTACCAGCGATTACTACACGCCCACGGGCTTACCGGCGTGTTCGCGGGCGATGCCAATTCCGCGTTGGAAGCCATGCGCACCGAGCCGCTTCAAGGAGTGCTCATCGACGTTCCCACCCTGCTCCGCTTGCAAGGGCGGGGCAGACAAAACGTGCATGACGCGCTTGACTACTACCCGCAGCTACGGTGCCGCACGGCAAGCCCGGAAGGAACGCTTACCGTGTTCGGACACGGCACCGCCTCTAAGGAAGACACTATTCTCCGCTTTGTTGCCCAGTGCATCGCGCGGCAGGGCCGCACCATCAGGCGGCACGAACGCTACCCCATCACGCTTTGCGTGCTGCTGGGCAAAGAAGCCACGCTGCCCCCCGCCTCCACCGAAAAGAGTGTTACGCTGAATCTGTCCACAGGGGGCGCGTTTTGTTTCTCTCTCACCGCTTGGCCCCCCGGTGAATCGCTTTGGCTTCAATTTCCCAATCTGACTGATCTCACCGCAATTAAAGCGGAAGTGGTGCACATCTCCCCATGGGGCGAAGGTTGCCGCCCGCCCGGCTGCGGCGTAGAATTTCTTTCCATAACCGACACACAACGCAGCGAAATACGGACTATTATCGCAGGGTCATGCCTTGTGCGTGAAACATAGGTTCCTCTCGTTTCACGGAACCGCCCTCATCCGCCAGCCAACCGCTCCCCCCGGAGTGCCCGTATAGGAGCCGCCATGCGTAAGCTTTTCATCGGAATCGGCATCGCAATCGCCGGTATTCTCGGTATTTTCATCCTTGGTGCCGTAGTGCTGACCACTCTGGTGAACCCTAATGACTACAAACAGCACATTGCCTCACTTGTGCACTCGCAAACCGGCTACTCTGTGGAATTTACAGGCGATATTCACCTGTCGTTCTTTCCATGGCTTGGTCTAACAGTGGATGGTTTACGCGTAGCGAATCCTCCGAATTTTACTGGAGATTTGGCGAAACTGGCAGGGGCGGACCTGCATGTGCGGCTCCTCCCCCTCCTTAAAGGCGAGGTGCAGATTTCCGCCGTGCGGATAGAGGGGTTACACCTTGAGCTAGTGCGGGACGCGACGGGACGAGAAAACTGGGCAGGTTCCGGCACCCCGTCAGCCCCCCCAACGCAGTCCGCTCCGGCACAACAGGACTCTGCCTCCTCAAATTCCGGGCTGATCTCCGCCCCGCTGGCATCGTTGCTGGTGGACTCCGTTAGCCTGCAAAACGCCACGGTTAGCTTTGCCGACCAGACCACGGGGCGTCAGTTTCGCGCACAGGACATCATCTTCACCACCTCGACGATACATGCGGAAAAACCTGTGGACGTGGCCTTTTCCGCCCATCTTGATTCCAATGCCCCGGAGCTGACCGGCGATCTGCGCATAGGTGTTACTTTGCAAATCGCCCCCGGTCTCGCCAGCATCGCGCTGGATAACCTGTGGCTGGAGCTGGATGCCGAAGGGGCAGCTCTGCCCGGTGCCGCAGTACGGCTCCGTCAGCAGGGGGCCATGCAATATTGGCCCTCTACCCAACGGCTTGATCTGACAGAGTTTTCCCTCTCTGCCTATGAAAACACCCTCGTCGTGAACGGAGCTGCCCAACTGGGCATTTCTCCGGGATTTGACGGAAAAATCAGCCTGCGCAGCAAGCCCGCAGCCGCCCTCCGGGCGCTAGGCATGCCGATACAGACACCGGATGCCGGAGCGTTAGCCACGGCTGACCTAAAGGCACGGCTCCTTCTCACACCACGGAAATTACTGATCGAAGACCTTTCCGGCGCGCTGGACAGCACCGCGTTCTCAGGCGAGGCGGAGCTGCAAGCGGGCAAACACCCCCAACTCAACGCCACAATAGCGGTAACCGACCTGAATCTGGACCGTTACCTTCCCCTTGCCGGAGAAGCCAGCACACCAGCAGACACACCGCAAACGGGCGCGGTGCCCCCCGTCAACGACGCCGTACGGGCAAAGGACGCCGCCCGCCGCTCTGTACTCCGGGCCTCGACACTACACGCGACATTCTCCATGCGCTCTCTGACTGTGCGGGGAATTGCCCTAACAGACATCACAGCTACCGCCACAGGAAAGGACGGCCTCTTCCGGGTGAAGCCGCTGTCTGCCAAGCTCTCCGGCGGAACCATTACCGCTTCTCTCTTCAGCGAATTGCAGGCCACAAACACGCACTCCGGTGCCACTCTGGACCTCGCAGGACTCTATGTCGGCCCGTTGGTGAAGACTCTGACAGGCAAAACGCACGCAGACGGCACCGCGAGCTTTATGGCGGATGTCACCGCCAAAGGCGAAAGCTGGCAGGAGATATCCCGCACGCTGAACGGCAACGGTTCCGCTCTGATAACAGATGGCGCGGTATACGGATTCCAGATTATTCCTGAGGCAGCGCGCACGCAGCTTTCCAAATCTCGGCTGGCAAAGGCCGATGCGGCGGTACGCAAGCAACCCTTTGAACGCGTCTCCGCCACCTATACAATCCGCAACGGACTCATCAGCAGCAAGGATATCACGCTTGCCTCTCCCCACCTTGGCGTGGCTGGTGAAGCCGATGTGAACCTCCCCCAAAACACAATACGGGGCAAAGGCGTTGTCCGCATCAGCGGTTTACCGGATGTGCCAGTCGTCATCAGCGGCACTCTTAGTTCTCCATCCTACGGCTTTGACGCCAAAAGCTTCCTGCGTGGCACGGTTAAAGGACTGGAGAATCTGATCCCCTTTCCAGCCGGGAATCAGTCCGGCGCGAACCAGTCAACGGATAAACCAGCCGCCAACCCGCTAAAGCAATTAGAAAAAGGGCTGAAAAACCTGTTCAAATAACGAATTAGGGGAGCGGTTCGGCAAGGCTGAACCGCTCCCTTTCCGGCCCTACTTCAGACAAGGCGAACCGCAATGTTCCGCGCTGGCGGCCCAGACAGGCCCGACAAAATAAGCACGCCTGTGCGTGCCGGTATTGACGCCCGCGCCCCGCGCGCCAATACTACGGGGAACAGCTCGGTGTTTCCCGCCGGACCAAGGAGTACGTTATTATGGTTACAGCCCCCGCTTCAGGCGTTCCGCAACCCGGAGCCTCTGCTCCGAATTTTGCCCTTGTCACCAATACGGAAGAGCCGCGTTCGCTGGAAAGCTATGCAGGCAAATGGCTAGTGCTCTATTTTTATCCCAAGGCTTCCACCCCCGGCTGCACACGCGAGGCACAAAGCTTCACATTTCTGCTGCCTGAATTTGCACGGCACAATGCCGTGGTGGTGGGTCTTTCGCCCGACTCTTGCAAGGCCATTGCCAACTTCATCGTCAAACAGTCCCTCACCGTGGAATTGCTTTCCGATCCAGACCGGACCGCCGCCAACGCCTACGGCGTATACCGGATGAAAAAAAATTACGGCAAAGAAGCCATGGGAATCGTCCGCTCCACCTTTATTATTGATCCGCAGGGAGTCGTCCGCCACGTGTTCAGTCCCGTGCCCAAGGTGGACGGACACGCGCAAGCCGTATTGGACGTGGTGCGGGTACTCACTGCATAGCACTGTAAAATCAAGATATTGTAAGCACAAAAAATACAACGCCAACCGCAGCTCCCTTGACACAGGGGGGAGGCGTTGTTACCCGTCAACTCGTGAAGGAAGCGCACTTCACGGTAATCCCCAGAGATATCTCCCGGAGAATACTCGTGAAGCGCGTACCGTTGGCAAGGGGGCTCGCCCGCAAGGGCGCAATTCCGACAGCAAACCGGCAAACACCGGTTTCCCGCAGGAGACACCATGACGCTGGCACAACGCGAAGCAGACGTGCTCTCTACCATCATTGAGTCGTACATCTCCACAGCCATGCCTGTGGGATCTCGCGCTGTAGCCGGGGCGTCGCATCTGGGGCTTTCCGCCGCCAGTATGCGCAACACTATGGCAGACCTGACGGATAAAGGTTATCTGGACCAGCCCCATTCCTCTGCCGGGCGTGTACCCACAGCCAAAGCGTTCCGTGTGTATGTGGAAACCATGCTCCAACCTCGCCTTCTCCCCCGCCAAGAACGCACCGCCATGCTCTCTCACCTCACCCGGCAAGGGTTGGAACTAAACCACATGCTCCAGCAAGCCTCTGCCATGGTTTCCACCCTGTCGCATCAGGTGGCATTTGTTCTTGCGCCCGGCGGCAGCGATGTGCGCTGGCGGCGCATTGACTTTTCTCTGCTGGCGGACAGACTGATTCTTGCCGTTTTGGTGCTCGATGGCGGCATGGTGCGCAACAGGGTGGTCCGTACCGATGAAGACGTTCCGCCCGATGACCTCATCCGTTTCGGCAATTATCTGAACAGCCACTACACAGGGCTGACACTCGCAGAGGTTCGCGCACGCATACGGCACGAACTACAGTGTACACAGACAGACATTGCCTGCCTGCGTCTGCGTGCCACCGAACTGGCCCGTCTCGCCTTCCACGATGATACGGATGAGGAGCGGCAGATATACATGGACGGCACCCGCACCCTGCTTGATCAGGCGGAATTTGCCGACGCCGAAAAAATGCGCGACCTGCTCCACCTGTTGGAAGAGCGGTCCCGTCTGCTCCGCTTACTGGAAAACACCATGCGCGGCACCGATGTTTCCATCTGTATCGCGCCGGAAGAGGACGCGGGGCTTGCCGCCCTGAGCGTCATTTCCGCTCCGTTTGGAGGAGACAGGGCACAGGGAGCCGTCAGCGTCATCGGTCCCCTGCGCATGGATTACCGCACCGTGGTGCCCGTGGTTGACTGTATTTCCAAATCGCTTTCCGCCCTGCTGAAAGACCGGTTTTCCGCATAGGAAAACCACAACATATTGTTAAGGAGAATCCTTTCCCATGGTAAAAGATACGGTTGAACTGAGCGAAGAAGCTGCTAGCAAACTAAACTCCCCGCGCGACGAGTGGTCCGACGATATAACGGAGGCTCCCACTGTGGAACTGACGGACGAAGAACTGCTGGCGCTTTGCAAAACCCGCGTCTGTCCCGTGTGTACGGAAAAGGCCAACGCGGATGAAGACCGTCTGCGCTCTCTTGCGGAAATGGATAATTTCAAAAAAAGGCTCCAGCGGGAAAAAGAAGAACAGGCCAAATATGCTGCGGAATCTGTGCTGGCAAGCCTGCTGCCCACGCTGGACAATCTGGGGCTTGCGCTGGACCACGGTCGCAAACTGGAAGGCTGCAAAGACCTGCTCATCGGCGTGGAAATGACGCAAAAACTGTTGCTGGACGCCATAGCCCAGCACGGTCTGGTACCCGTGGGCACGGCTGGCGAAGAGTTCAGCCCCGAAATACACGAGGCGGTGGCTCAAGAGCCTTGCGACACAATTCCGGCAGGATACGTGAAGCACGTGCTGCAAAAAGGCTATCGGCTCAAGGAGCGTCTGCTGCGCCCCGCCAGAGTTATTATATCCGCCGGAAACTGATAGCAGTATCCGTTTCGTCTTTACCGGCCCCGGAAAAATTCCGGGGCCTTTTTTTCCGATATGCCACGGGGCAGCAGCTTCACACCACAGCTACCCTAGCAATCTGCAAATCCGCCTTCGGACACCGAATCCCCCCACGATGTGTAAAATTTTTCACCATGGCCCCTTGCCCCTCACAAAAACGAACTTAGTTTTCCCTCAACGTTGCTTACAGACCGTGCGTTCCGGCACGGTTCGCATATCAGACGAAATTCACGACGATATCTGATCGTCTCTGCTAGGAGGACTCGTTTCATGGGCAAGATTATCGGCATAGACCTTGGCACTACCAACTCCTGTGTGTACGTAATGGAAGGGAAAGATCCCAAGTGCATCACCAACCCTGAAGGTGGTCGCACCACTCCTTCCATCGTTGCCTTTACCGACAAGGAACGTCTGGTAGGCGATATTGCCAAGCGTCAGGCAGTGACCAACCCCGAACGCACGGTATTCGCCATTAAGCGTCTTATGGGACGCCAGTTCGACTCCCCGGAAGTAATGCGCTGGACAGGGCATTCCCCGTACAAAATTGTCTCCGGCGCAGGCGGCGACGCCGCCGTGGAAATTGAAAGCCGTTCGTATTCTCCGGCTGAAATTTCCGCTATGATTCTGGCAAAGCTGAAGGCCGATGCCGAAGCATATCTGGGTGAGGACGTGACGGAAGCGGTTATCACCGTGCCCGCGTACTTCAACGACTCCCAGCGTCAGGCCACCAAGGACGCAGGCCGCATTGCCGGTCTTGAAGTAAAGCGTATCATCAACGAACCCACCGCCGCATCGCTGGCTTATGGGTTTGACCGTAAAGCCAACGAAAAAATCGCCGTGTTTGACCTCGGCGGCGGCACCTTTGATATTTCCATTCTGGAAGTGGGCGATAACGTTGTGGAAGTGCGTGCCACCAATGGTGACACATTCCTCGGCGGCGAAGACTTTGACATGGCTATCATCCACTATCTGGTGGACGAATTTAAGCGTGAAAACGGCGGACTGGACCTCTCCAAAGACCGCATGGCTCTTCAGCGCCTGAAGGAAGCTGCGGAAAAGGCGAAAAAAGACCTTTCCACTTCCATGGAAGCGGAAGTGAACCTGCCCTTTATCACCGCCGACCAGACCGGTCCCAAGCACCTTATGCTCAAGCTTTCCCGCGCCAAGCTGGAAAAGCTGGTGGAAGACCTTGTGGAACGCACCATCGTTCCCTGCAAGAAGGCACTGTCCGACGCAGGCCTGAGCGCCGCTGAAATAGATGAAGTGGTTCTGGTGGGTGGCATGACCCGTATGCCGCTGGTACAGAAAAAAGTTGCGGAATTCTTCGGCAAAGAACCCAACCGTTCGGTGAACCCGGACGAAGTGGTGGCCATGGGTGCGGCTATTCAGGGCGGCATCCTCGCCGGTGATGTGAAGGACGTGCTGCTGCTCGACGTAACCCCGCTTTCGCTGGGTATTGAAACGCTTGGCGGTGTATTCACCAAGCTGATCGACCGCAACACCACCATCCCCACCAAGAAGTCTCAGACCTTCACCACCGCGGCAGACAACCAGCCTTCGGTGTCCATCCACGTGCTGCAGGGCGAACGCCCCATGGCAACGGACAACATGACGCTGGGCCGTTTTGAGCTGACCGGAATTCCCCCGGCACCCCGTGGCATGCCTCAGGTGGAAGTGTCCTTTGACATCGACGCAAACGGCATTGTGCACGTTTCCGCCAAGGATCTGGGCACGGGCAAAGAACAGTCCATCCGCATCACCGCCTCTTCCGGTCTTTCCGAAGATGAAATTCAGCGCTTTGTTAAAGAAGCCGAATCTCATGCGGAAGAAGACAAGAAAAAGCAGGAAGTTATTGAAGCGCGCAATCAGGCAGACACACTCATTTATTCCGCAGAAAAGTCCGTGCGGGACTTGGGTGACAAGCTGGACGCCGCGCTGAAAGCTGAAATCGACGGCAAGGTGGAAGCCCTTAAAAAGGCGATGGAAGGCGAAGATATCAGCGCCATCAAGACCGCGACCGACGAGCTTTCGCAGGCTTCCCACAAACTTGCCGAACAACTCTACGCCCAGCAGGCCCAGCAAACGGATCAGGGCGCACAGCCCGGTGCCGATGCCGGACAAACCCCCAAGGACGACGAAGATGTCGTGGATGCCGACTACACGGAAGTGAAAAAATAGCAGTTCCCGGCACGATATGAGTAAACACGGGGCACCCCCTTTTCCGGGGTGCCTCTTTTTTTAGCTATTCCCCACCGCGCAAACACCGCAACGGGGATGATACCAGACGCAACCCCATGCCGCCGAAACAGGATGTCCCCCCCTGCCTTCTGCGGTCTGGACAACGCTCTCAGGCGGCGGGTTACTTGCTTTTGGCCCAGTATCTGTTTAGCGTGCCTGATTCGCCGTTGGCGGCTTAGGTCTTTTTCATTATGGTGGACACCATGAACACTATGCAGAATACCCCCCTTGCGGGGCGGCGCACCCTGCCCGCCCCCCTGTTTGTTCTTGCCGTTTTGGCGCTGCTCCTCGTCACCGGCTGTCAGAAAACCGTGCTGGCACCCCCATCCGGGAGCACTGCGGACATAGCTGTCGCGGAAGACGGCTCGCTCCGCGCACAAGCGGCTGCGGCCTTCGCACGCGGCGAGTATCCCCGCGCAGAAGTGCTCTATGACCGTCTGCTCCAACTCCCCGACCTTTCTCCCTCCCTGCGGGTGGAAGCATGGCAGCGCTTCGCCCTTAGCGCCGTAGCCAACGGCAAGCCCCATCTTGGGCTTGACGCGCTGGAACAGTGGCGCGCTCTGGAGCCGGATGCCGATATTTCCCCGGAATGGCGTAACGCCTTTGCGCAGGCACTAAGCGCGATGCCCTCCCGCACCGCCATAAGCAAACTGTCTCCCCTGCTGACGGATACCACCCGCCCGTGGCCCCTGCGGGCAGACGCGGCCCTGCTGCTGGCGAAAATACAATGGGCAGAGGCCGCCGGGGATGCGGGAGACGCGGACCCGGCAGTGCGGCGCGCTACCATAAGCAGCGCCATGAAGCGCCTTGCGCTCTTGTACGAAGACGCCTCACAAGAGGGTAAAATGTTTTTAGAGCAGCGCCTTTTTTCGCTGCTGCAAACAGAAGACGCCACTACCGTGGCGCACATAACCGGGCTGCTGACGCCGGAAGACGAAATACACTTTCCATATTCCATTGTGCTGCTGGAAAAAGCCTCGCGCTCCGCTTCAGACAGTGCGGACTGGCCCATGGCGTGGCAAGCCATACAGCGTCTGCGGCAGACCAACGCATTAGCCGACACCTCGCTGCTAAACCGCACTCTCGCACCACTTGAGCAAGCAATGGGGCGTCCCGTTCAAGGAATCGCGCTCGCGCTGCCCCTTACCGGACAATACGGCGGGATAGGCTGGAAAATTATGCGCGGTGTGGGTGTGGCGCAATGGGAACTGACCAAACAGGGCAACGAAATTTCCGTTACCGTCATCAATACGGCGGACAAGGGATGGGAAGAGGCCCTGCGTCAGCTCCCACCGGAAACAGCCATTGTAGGCGGCCCCCTGCGTAAAGACATCTTCGCTCGCATGCAGGCCACGGGCATCACACAGCAACGCAATGTCTTTGCCTTTCTTTCCAGTCTGGACAACGGGAAGGAAGGGGCTAGCGCGTGGCGTTTCTTCTCCAGCCCGCAAGATCAGGCCCGCACGCTGCTGCGCTTCGCCAAAGAGGAATTGGGTATTTCCCGGTATGGCGTGCTTTACCCGGATGAAACCTATGGCGCGCATATGAACACGCTCTTCAGCGCCGCGGGAAATGCCATGGGTGCCACCACCGAAGCATCTGCCAGCTACTCCCCGGACACGCAGACGTGGGGCGGAGTGCTCAAACAATTCCTGCGAGTTCCCGCACGCCGGCCCGGCGAGAACGATCCCATGCCCCCGGCCCCTCCGTTTGAGGCCGTGTTTCTGCCCGACGGCTGGCAGCGCATGCAGGTGTTGCTGCCCCACTTCTTCTTTTTTCAGGAAGACAGGCTGGTATTTCTGGGGTCCGCACTATGGGAACAAGGCCTTTCCACAGAAAAGGACATAGAAACACGCTACGCGAATCTTGCGGTTTTTCCCGGCTCGTGGAACCCTTCATCCACTGCGCCCGCAGCGGTTAGCCTGAACTCAGCGCTGGACGAGTCCGGTCTTGGCAAACCAGACCTGTGGGTTGGACTGGGCTATGACTTTATCCGGTTTGCCGCACTGCTTTCTTCTGAGGGAGTGCTTTCCGCCGCAGAAATGAACGCCCGCATACAGACCGCGCAGCAAATGGATTGGAGCATTGCCCCCATCCACTGGACGGAAGAAGGCGTGGCATCGCAGCGCATGTTCCTGTTCACTCCCACCTCTAAAGGATTCACTCCGCTGGACCCGGAAAAATTCCGTGCCCGGCTGGAAGAAACGCGTGCCCGGCACGACGCGCGCGTGGAAATGCTGGAACAGGAATACCAAAAAAGCCAGCAGTAACCCGCTCATGACCGCAGACTACAAGGAAGGAGAATCTCCTGTGACTATATCCCCTGAACGCGTGGCGGAAATTGCCCGTCTCGCCCGGCTGGAACTCGATGAAGACAAGCTCGCCCTGTTTTCCGGTCAATTTGCCGCCATTCTTGGCTACATGGATACCTTGAACGAACTGGACACCCGCGACGTGGAGCCGCTGTACAGCCCCTCCATGCATTCCACCGTTCTACGCGACGACGTGGCAGCTAAAACGGCGTCCCGTGCCGATGTGCTGTCCAATGCGCCGGAATCCGACGGTCAGTTCTTCATTGTCCCCAAAATCGTGTAGCGGAGCGTTCTCATGTCCCATCTCTATGCTAAGTCCCTCACGGAAATCCGCACGTTGCTGGCGGAAGGCGGCGTAACCGCGGAACAGGCCACCGCTTCCTGCCTTGCCCGCATCGCGGAAACAGAACCTGCTGTCCGCGCCATGCTCACGGTCAGCGGCGAACAGGCGTTGGAAACGGCCCGCCAGCTTGACGCGCAAGGCCCGAACCCCGGTCAGCCGCTGTGGGGCGTGCCGCTTGTTCTTAAGGATGTGCTCTGCACCAAGGGCGTGCGCACCACCTGCGGCTCGAAAATATTGGAAAACTTTGTTCCGTTTTACGATGCCTTTGCCGTTCACCGGTTGCAGGAAGCAGGGGCGATACTTCTAGGTAAAACCAACATGGACGAATTCGCCATGGGGTCTTCCACTGAAAATTCGGCCTACCATCCCACGCGTAACCCGTGGGATACCGCGCGGGTTCCCGGCGGCTCTTCCGGCGGTTCCGCCGCGTCTGTGAGTGCCTGTCAGGCATTTGGTTCGCTGGGAACAGATACCGGCGGCTCCATCCGCCAGCCCGCTTCCCTGTGCGGCTGCGTGGGGCTTAAACCAACCTACGGACGCGTGTCGCGCTATGGCATGGTCGCCTATGGTTCCTCGCTGGATCAAATTGGTCCCATGACCCGCACCGTGGAAGACAATGCCCGTTTGCTACAGGTTATCGCCGGGTACGACCCGCGCGACTCCACATGCGCGGATATTCCCGTGCCAGACTATCTCGCGGCACTGGGCAAAACCGACCTTTCCGGTCTGCGTGTGGGCATTCCCACAGAGTTCTGGGGGGAAGGGCTTGATCCCGAAGTCCGCGCAGCATGTTCCGCCGCACTGGATTCCCTGAAATCGCTGGGCGCGGAATTGGTGGAAGTTTCTCTGCCTCATTCCCGCTACGCCATTGCGGTGTATTACATTGTCGCCATGGCTGAAGCCAGTTCCAACCTCGCCCGATTTGACGGGGTTCGCTATGGCTATCGCACGCCGGACGCAACAGAATTGCTGGACCTGTACGTGCAGTCCCGGAGCCGGGGATTCGGTGACGAGGTGCAACGGAGAATTATGCTGGGCACGTACGTGCTTTCCTCCGGTTACTATGACGCGTACTACCGCAAGGCAGCGCAAGTCCGCCGCCGCATCCGCGAGGATTACGAGGCCGCGCTAGCCCAGTGTGATGTGTTGTGCGGCCCCGCGTCGCCCGTAGCCGCTTGGCGGGTGGGAGAACTGACGGATGATCCGCTAAAAATGTATCTGATGGACATTTATACCATTTCCCTAAACCTTGCCGGACTGCCCGGCATATCTCTCCCCGTGGGACGGGGCGGAGAAAGCGGTATGCCCGTGGGCTTACAGATGTTTGGCCGGGCCTTTGACGAAGCCAAGCTCTACATGGTGGCGCACGCACTGGAAGCCGGACTGCCTCCTCTTGGAATGCCCACCGCGCTGTAGCCTGCCCATGACTATTGCCGTTGCCATAAGTGGTGGAATCGATTCGCTGTTCGCCCTGCTTTCTCTGAAGGAACAGGGCCACAGCGTTTTCGGTCTGCACGCGCACTTTCTTCCGCCCAGCATGGAGAGGGAGAAGGCGCTTAGTGCCATGTGCCGCACGTTGAGCGTCCCCTTTTACGCGGTGGATCTTTCCGCAGAGTTTGAGCAGGGAGTGGTGCAACCTTTCCTTGCGGAATATGCCGCCGCGCGCACGCCTAATCCCTGCGCTCTCTGCAACGCCCGCATGAAATTTGGCGCTCTGCTGCGTGAAGCCCACCGGCTGGGAGCGGATCGCATAGCCACGGGGCACTACGCGCGGTTATGCAATCACCCAACTTATGGGCAGGCGCTGTTGCGCGGCGCTGATCCCAAAAAAGACCAAAGTTATTTCCTTTCACTGGTCCCTGCCCGGCAGCTCGCACAGGCGGTATTTCCTTTGGGCGATACAACCAAAGACGCCGTGCGCGCAGATATGGCGCAACGGGGTCTTACCCCGCCATACCCCGCGGAAAGTCAGGAAATTTGCTTTGTCCCGGACGATGCCTACCGAGAATTTCTTCACGCCCGGCAAGCGGTGGACGATACTCCCGGTCCCATTGTCACCACGCAGGGCCAACTGGTGGGCAGGCACACCGGGCTATGGCAATACACGGAAGGGCAGCGGCGGGGGCTGGGCATAGCGTGGAGCGAACCGCTTTACGTGATAGCCAAACAGGCCGCCACAAACACGCTCGTGGTGGGGGAAAAGACGGCTCTTGTCTCTCCCGGTTGCCTTATGACGGAGTACAACGGGCTGGTGCCCCATGAACTCTGGCCGGAAGATGTGTTCGTGCGCATCCGGTACCGGCAACAGCCCATGCGGGCCACCGTAACGGCGCGGGAAACGCCGGAAGACAACGGGAAACGCCATACGTTCAGTGTTCGGTTTGCCGAACCGCACACGCCCCCCGCCGCAGGTCAGGTCTGCTGTGTGTATGATGCCGAAGGCTACGTACTAGGCGGCGGCGTTATTACCGCCGCGCTATAAACGCCCCAAGGCCCCGTTGTGGGCACAGTGAGCCTTACGCACGGATTCCACCCACGAGCGCCCGCGCAGGGCACAGCCGCCCACGTTGCACCACACGCTAGGCAGGCAAAAGGTGACGCACCACGTCCAACAGATTTCTCCGGTCCAGCGGCTTTTCGATAAAGGCGTCCGCGCCGATCAACGCCGCCGTGGCGCGGGCGTTTTCCAAACTCAAAAATGCGGCTCCCGCCGTAATGGCAACCACCCGCACGCCGGGGAATTCCCTTTTTAACTGCCGGATCGTCTGCAGTCCGTCCTGTTCCGGCATAAATAAGTCGGTAATCACGACATCCGCCCCGTGCTGCCGCATGGCCCGCATACCGACAACGCCGTCTTCCGCGCAGAGCACTCTGTAGCCGACCCCCCGCAGCAACGTTTCCAGCAGCGTGCGATACCACTGGTCGTCTTCCATGATAAGCACCCGATGGCGCATATCCGGTTCCCTGTCGTTCGCAATCTGCCGCTGTGATTCAAAGGAGAGCATGGCGTTTCGTTGCGGTTTCATCACGTCTAACCTGTTCCGGCGCATCGGGCACCAAGGAAAAGCCGAATTGTTTCGCCATAAAGGCCAATGGTTCCACATCACCCGTTTCACGCATAATATCCATCAGCGTTTCCACCCCCAATTTTGCCCCGGTATCATAGGGATTCACTTCGCGCAGCAGCGTGGAGTATGGTTTGCCTATTTCTTTAGCCAACGCCTTGGCGGGGATGGGGCTATCCAAAATCATTTGGTGAATAATCCGCATAAGATCTGAAAACATATATCGTCCTCCTCCCGATCAATCTACAAGGAGAACTTTCAAACTTCGTACCATTACTCTTGCAAAAAAAATAATGAAAAATCAGGGAACTATAAAACAGGCAATGCCGCGCACAATGAAATCATCTCGAAAAAACAGACTTTGTAAAGTCAAACTTTACAGAGTATCGTCTGTTGTATCCCCGCACGAGGGATCTCCCCAATCGTCTCCGGGGGGGGACGTTGGCGTCGCGCCGGTCAGCCCCTCCGCCCCTGCGGCTCTCTGTCTCTCGGCGGAAGACGCGCCCTCCGAATCATCCGGTGCCGCCCGCGTGCCATCATGCAGCCCGACAGCCCATTCCCGGCTGATACCATGCCTCCGCAGCATGGCATACAGCCATTGCCGGGAAACTCCCGCCATGCGGCTGGCCAAGGGGACATTTCCCCGCGCAACGTGCAGGAGATGTTGTAAATACGATTTTTCCACTCTCAACAACGCGGCATCTTTGTAAACTTTCCATTGTGGAAAGGAAGATTCCCTCGGTCCGCCCGTTCGTGCGAGGGCATCCCCCTCCTCACTTTCTCCACCCCGCGCGGCTTCACTGGAAAGATTTGGGAAAAAAGCGGAAGGAAACAACGTATCGCTCTCCTGCGCCCGCCGCTCGGCGGAAACACGGCGTTCCCCCTTCGCTTCGCTAGCGGCACCCTCTCCCGGCTCCACTCCCCCCACGGATCGCATACGGGAACGGGCCGCCGCCACGCGAATGGAACTGGGCAAATGCTCCGGCAGCAGTTCCGGTGCATACCGCGCACGGACAAGCGCCTGTTCCACCACGTACAGTAATTCCCGCACATTACCCGGCCACGGGTAGGTCGCCAATTCCGCAACGAACGCCTCGTTCAGACTTTTAGGCGCAAAGCCGTATCGCAAACACCCGCGCGAAACGCAGTGCTCAGTCAGTTCAGCGATATCCTCTCCCCGGTCACGCAATGGCGGCAGGCAAAGGTGAATGGCTTGCAGGCGGTACAGCAAATCCTTGCGAAACGTACCGCGTCCAACCATATCTTCCAGAGAACGGTTGGTAGCCGCCACTAAGCGAAAGTTGCTGTGTAACTCACGGGAAGCTCCCACAGGGCGAAAGCGCTGCTCCTGCAAGACTCGCAAAAAAGCCCGCTGCTGCGGCATGGAAAGCTCGCCCACCTCGTCTAAGAACAGGGTTCCGCCGTGCGCCTGCAACACCAGCCCCTCGCGGGACTTGCTGGCCCCGGTGAAAGCGCCTTTTTCATGTCCAAATAATTCGCTTTCGGTCAACGAGTTGGCAATGGTTCCGCAATCCACGGGAATAAACGGGCCGAGACGCCGGGCGCTATTTTCATGAATGGCACGGGCGAAAAGTTCTTTGCCTGTTCCCGTTTCCCCGGTGATAAGCACCGGAGCATCGCAACTTGCGGCCTCCGCCAGCACGCGAAAGCACTGCTGCATGGCGGTTCCGTGCCCCACAATGCCGCTCCGCTCCGGCTCTTCCAGCCGTGATATCCCCCGCCGGTAAGTCAACGCCCGGCTTACTGCCTGCTTCATAGCGGTCAGCGAGGCTGGTTTGCTTATATAATCCAAGGCTCCACTGCCTATGGCAATCTCCGCCCCATCGGCATCGCCGTCTCCGGTGATGATAATGATATCCGGCGCGTCCATGTCCTGCCGGATTACGGGAATAATTTCCAACCCGTCACCGTCCGGCAACCCCACGTCTAGAAAGACCAAATCAAACGCTTCTTCTGTCAAAGCCTTACGGCACCCCGCCAGCGTACCGACTCCCCGCACGGTATGCCCCTCCAGCATCATGGCTGAAGAGAGCATGTCCCTGAACAAGGTGTCGTCGTCTATGATCAGAATTCGGGCCATCCCCACCCCTCGCTCTTCCGTTTCTCCCACCCGCGCGGTCGGTGGGCGATCATCCTTTCTCCACTGGCAGCCACAGCCGCACAACAGTCCCCTGTCCCGCCACTGTCGCGGCAGCCACCCTTCCGCCATGCGCCCACACGATGCCCTGCACCAACGCAAGGCCGCGCCCTTTTTTCCCCGCCGCCTCACGGGTGGTGAAATATGGCTCGGTGCACCGCGCCAGTACGGCCTCCGACATGCCGCACCCGGAGTCCCGGACCTCCAGCAATACCGGCCAGTGGCTGTCTCCGCTGTGGCGCACCATGATGCGCAGCGCCCCTTGCCCTCCCATGGCTCCCACACTGTTCTCCCACAACGAGTCAAACGCCAGACGCAAAAAAGAAGCATCCGCCAGACAGTCCGGGACGGGCGAAAAGTCCGTTTCCAGTCGGACACCAGCGGGAAGGGAGCCAGACAACCCTGCACACCACCGTGCCACAAGCACGGTCAAATTAACCATGCCGGGGGTCAGGTCCACGCGTCCGCCCATAATACGGGCGCGGGCGACTGTTTCGCGGGCCTGCCCGCAGCCACGCAGAATATTACGCAGACTCAGACTACGCATAGACTCGTCGTCTGCCCCGACGGATTCCGCAATTTCCGCAAACCCCTGTATGGAGGCCAACACGTTATTAAATTCATGCGAAATGCCTGACGCGAACCGGCGCATGGAACGCCCAAACCGCAACGAGGAAGCGGGAATACTGCCGCATTCTGCAGAACGGACCAGCATAAGTACGCCCCCTATGTAGTCCTGCCGTACCCCGGCTTCGGCATCGTTCAGAACCGCGGATGCGGCAAGGGGACGCATGGCAGCCCCGCCGTTAAAATTACCCTGCGCCGAATCCGAGGCCAATGCCCGCACCGGAAAGACTTCCATAAGCACTGTGGCGTTTTGGACGGACTCTTCCCTCATGCCGGAATCCCACACGGCCTCTCCCCCGGTGCCCACGGTATGGGGCAGCGCGGTGGGCCAATCGGGGCTACCCGGCTGATGGTCAGGCGCAGCCGCGCGGGCAACATCGCCACGCCAGCACAGGCCATGGGTAATGGCAAAATCTAAATCGGGCGGTATAGCGAGAAGATGCGTAAGACGACGGCCCGACAAGCCGCTGCCCCCGGCCCCCTGTGCGCCTTCATTTTCCTTTTCTGGCTGCTGCGAACATGCATCCCCCACTCCCAGCAGCCGGGCAAATACACGGTTAGCATGCCGCACGACACCCAAAGCATCCAGCCGCGCCACCCCCACGCCGCAACGATCAAACAGGCTTGCCATCTCCTTCATCCCAGAATTCCCCTTGCGCCATTCGGCGGTCACCGAAGTCTTTTCTCTTTTGTGTGCCTTTCCCTATATTCCAAGCGCGTGGCATGGGCCTGTGCGCAGCGTATCCCACCTCCCCTATTCACATTCTGTGATATGCTTATTTCCCCTGAAGGCGCAAGCAGCCCCCGGAAGGCCCGGCGACTTACGGCACGGTCCGGCATAGTCCGGCAGGCACTGTAAAAATACGCACAGGGCAAGCCCCGGAAACCGGAACCCGCCCTGTGCGTTCTCTGCCTTCAAAAAAGGGAGACAGGCTGCAAGCCTATGGCTTCGAGCGCAACGCTCCCAACCCCTCGCGGATGCGCCGGGCTTTAACCGCCCCGATGCCGGGAACGGCAGCAAGCTCTTCTTCCGTAGCGGCAGCCATGGCTTGTATGGAAGGGAAATGCGCCCAAAGTATTTTTGCCAGCGCAGGCCCCACACCGTCTATCCGTTGCAGTTCGCCCGACAGGGCTGATCCTGCCCGTGCCCTGCGGTGTCGACGCAGCGAGTAATCATGCACAGTATCACGGATAAGCTGCACAAACAGCAGCTCCGGCGAGCCGGACTTCATATTCACAGGATTGCTCCGGCCCGGCAGAAAAACCACATCAGAAACATTGCCCTTACGCCGGTCTGCCCGCCCGCTTTCCGCCGAACGCGCTTTGGCGATGGAGGCCACGGCAAAAGGCAACTGCGCGGTTTCATGCCCGACCCCATTCTTCCTAGCCCATGCGGCTAGCACGGAAACCACCGCGTTAAGCTGCCCGCGTCCGCCGTCAATAAGGAGCAGGTCCGGCCATGGCGGCCCGGACTCCAGCCTGCGGGACATCCAGTTGGCTAATACGCCGTAGTCATCCCCCCCGGCATCTTCGTCCGCAAAGGCGTATGTGCGGTACTGGTCCTTAGCCGGTCTGCCATCCTCAAACACGACCACACCCACCCGCGTATCCCGCCCGCTGGTGTGTGACACGTCCACCGCCTCAATACGCGCGGGGGACACCGCCATTCCCAACCGGGCCGCCAGAAGAGCGGCGACGTCCTGCTCCTGCGCCACGCGGGCGTCTTGCACCGCGTTGGTACTCGCCATGGTCACAAGCCTGTTCTCAACTTCGTTTCGGGGCGGGCCTATGCGCACCGGACCGGAGCGCAAATCGGCAAGCGCCTCCGACAGTGCGGCAAGCGGATTATCCCACAGGCAAGCGCCGGGCAACGCATTGAGGGCAGTTGTCGCCCCTTCTTGCTCCCCCCCTTCCGAAAGGGCACGGCTCTCGTCGCTGTTTCCGGGGTATTTTCCCTGCGCTCCGGCGTCATCGCCGCATGCGGGATGCTCCACCTCGACAAGATCCTCAACGCAACCTTCGTTTGACCGGGCGCTCGGCGCGGCGAGCACTCCCTCGACTCCCCGATCGGACGCCGATTCCTGACTCTCAATGGCCCACGGAATGACAATCCGTTCTGGAATAACGCTATGCGGGCCATAATATTGACCAACAAAACTCATAATAACTTCGGGGCCTTCTTCCAGTGTTAGACCCGCCCAAAAAAAGTTCCGTTTGTCCAGCAACACCCCACCGCGCACGAACAGCAAGCCCAGAGCCAGACCTTTGGGGGTTTCTGCCACCCCCAGAACATCCATATCCCGCGCAGAGGACATAACCGCCCCCTGTCGTTCCACCGTGCGCCGTATAGCCGCCATCTGATCCCGCAACAAGGCCGCCTGTTCAAACTCCAAGGCCTCGGACGCCTCGACCATCCGTCCTTGCAACAATTCCAGCAAGGAGGAAGAACGCCCGCCTAACAGCATTTCCACCTGCCCCACCTGCTCCCGATACCTTGCCTCATCCACGGCAAGGCAACAGGGCGCGAGACATTGCCCCATATAATGATAGAGGCAGGGGCGCACCCGATTGCGAAATGCCGTGTCGGAACACCGCCGCAACGGGAATACGGCATGAATGGCCTTCCATGTCTCCCGTGCCGCATGGGCAGAGGTATAGGGACCAAAGTAGGCACTGCCATCCCGCACCACCTTACGCGTCAGGGTAAGGCGGGGCCATGGATGCCGTTTGGTCAGTTTGAACAGGATATACTGTTTGTCGTCACGCAGCAGGATATTGTAGCGGGGCCGGTGCTTCTTGATGAGGCTGGCTTCCAGCAGCAGCGCTTCCTTTTCCGTAGTGGTTGAAAGCGTATCCACGCTACGCGCACCGCGCAGCATGGCCCGCGTTTTGGGGGTGAGCGTTTCCGCTGGTCGAAAATATGAGGCCACACGCCGACGCAGGTGTTTGGCCTTACCCACATAAAGAATCCGGCCTCCTTCATCCTTAAAAAGGTAGACCCCCGGTGTCACGGGAATAGAGGCCAGCGCTATTTTTTCCATCCCCCGTTCTACCCTGCCTTCAAGGACGCTGTCAAAAGACTGAGAATGGGAATCCTCTATCGGGTCAGACTTACGCCCGGCGCGCTCAATTCGCGCACACGAATATCCGTTAGATGATTTATTCACCCATTTAAAAAGTTTTACGTTATTTTGGTATAAAATTTTCTACTTTTGGCTTGCATAATTTTTTTTACGAATATAAGGTTCGCGTTAATTATCGGTTATACGCGTTCGGGAAACGCATAACGCAAAACAAGGAAGGTATTGTTCAATGAAACGCATCGTTACTCTGATGCTCGCCATGGGTCTGGTACTGGGTGCTGCCGCCAACAGCTCCGCAGTTGATGTAAAGGCCAAAGGCACCATGACCATGGAATATGGCTGGGTAAACCATGTTGATTTTGCCAAGGGTGAAACCAGTCAGGATCGGTTTGTGGCCCAGCAGCGTATGCGCACACAAGCTGACTTTGTAGCCAGTGAAAACCTCGCAGGCGTGCTCTATTTTGAAATAGACAATGCATGGGGCTACGGAAACTCGAAGACCTCCTCTGGCAAGGTCGGGGCCGCTTCCGGTGGTGACCTTGGCGCTGACGGCGTGAACATTGAAACCAAACGCGCATACATCGACTGGAGTGTACCTAACACCACCCTGTCGTTCCGTATGGGCATTCAGGGCATCGCCCTGCCCGCCGCTGTGGCTGGCAACTCCATTTTGGATGACGACGTAGCCGCCATCGTAGCTTCCTACAAGATTAACGAAGATCTGACCGCCAGCGCCTTCTGGGCACGTCCTTATGACGGCAGCCTGAAAGGCCCCGACCATGACGAAATCGACCTGTTCGGCCTCGTCGTGGGCGTTGATATGGATGGCATGAGCATTACCCCCTACGGCATGTACGGTGCCGTGGGCCGCGACTCCGCCACTCCCGCAGGCATGCGTTCGCTGGCAGGCATTGCCGGCGAAGGTACCATCTCCCACGTTGGTGCCACGGAGTTGACCGAAGACACCGATTACAATGTTGATAAAGACATGAGCGCCTACTGGCTGGGTCTGGCATTCAACGCGGACCTTTTTGATCCGCTGACCTTCGCCCTTGACTTCGCCTTCGGTTCCGTGGACGGCAAGAAGTCCGTCCTCACGATGGATGATGGCACCACCACGACCACCCAGAACCTGAAGGCCGATTACCTCGACCGCTCCGGTTGGGCCGTGAACGCCAAGTTGAGCTACAAGCTCGACGACATCACTCCCGGCATCATCGGCTGGTACGCCTCCGGTGAAGACAAAAAAGTGAGCAACGGTTCCGAGCGTATGCCCACCATCTCCGGCGCATTCGCTCCCACCACCTTCGGTTATGACGGCACCTCCGGCAACTATGTTGCCCAGACCGCAGACGCCATTGGCACCACCAACGTGGGCACATGGGCTGTTGGTCTGCTGGTGGAAGACATGAAGTTCATTGAAGACCTGACCTCGCAGTTCCGCGTCATCTACGTGACTGGTACCAACGATCACAAGGTGCTCGCTGACCTCGAAAACAAGGTGGGCATCAGCCGTTCTAACCTGCTGCCCTTCAACTTCGGCGAAGTGTTCCTGACCGACAAGGACCACGCGTGGGAAGTGAACTTCGACCACAAGTACCAGATCTATGAAAACCTCGCGCTTATCGCCGAATTGGGCTACATTCATCTGGACCTGAAGAAGAGCACCTGGAATATTGATAGCCAGGACTACGAAAAGGACGCATGGAAGGCTTCCTTCCTGTTCCAGTACTCGTTCTAACTCAACGCGCCTAGCGCGTGAAATATGCGTTCCCGACGCTTTGACAACCGGGGGCCGACTGGCCCCCGGTTTTTTCATGCCCACGGACCTCCGGGGAAACTCTCTTCAGCGACAAATAAATCTGTCAAAAATATGGCACGAAGACTACACTATAAGACATATACTATTTCATATTTTAAATTCTGTATTTCTTATATTTTGCAACATCAAAATATTATTACAAATATATGCAAGGCGTATTTGAGAGAAAAATTTTTTGTACCGTATAAAAAACTGTACTTTCCGCTTGCCATGATTCTGCGGCTAGGATAGTTCTCGTAGCCACATCACCATGTGGTCTTCTGCGTCAGGAGCCGCATACAGCAAAAGAAGGAAGGTATTATCCAATGAAACGCATCGTTACTTTGATGCTCGCCATGGGTCTGGTACTGGGCGCTGTTGCCAACAGCTCCGCAGTCGAAGTAAAGGCCAAAGGCACCATGACCATGGAATATGGCTGGGTTGAAAACGCTCAGTTCAACCAGAAAGGCGAAGCTGACAATGACCGCTTCATCGCTCAGCAGCGCGTTCGCACCCAGATCGACTTCGTAGCCAGCGAAAACCTCTCCGGTGTCGTGTACTTCGAAATCGACAACGCTTGGGGCTACAACAAAGGCGGCAACAAAGTTGGTGCCGCTACCGGTGGCGCTCTCGGCGCTGACGGCGTGAGCATCGAAACCAAGCGCGCTTACATCGACTGGACCGTGCCGAACACCGCTCTGTCGTTCCGCATGGGTATCCAGGGCTTGGCCCTGCCCGGCCCCGTGGCTGGCAGCTCCATCCTGGATGACGACGTAGCCGCTGCTGTGGCTTCCTACAAATTCTCCGACTCCGTCAGCGCCGCTGCCTTCTGGGCACGCCCCGTTGACAAGGATCTGGATAACAGCGATTCCCGCGACGAATTCGACCTGTTCGGTATCGTTGGCGACATCGCTCTGGACGGCATGTCCTTCAGCCCCTACGCTATGTACGGCGCTGCTGGTCGTAACGTTTACTCCACCAAAGACGACATCAGCGCATACTGGGTTGGTTCCGGCTTTGAAATGGACCTGTTCGACCCCATCGTGTTCGCTCTGGACGGCGTGTACGGCTCCGTTGACACTGGCCGCAACGAAGACGACATGGCTGGTTGGGCCATCAATGCCAAGCTGAGCTACAAGCTCGACATGGCTACCCCCGGCATCATCGGCTGGTACGGTTCCGGCGACAACGATGACGAGTCCGACGGTTCCGAACTGCTGCCCACCATTTCCGGCGCATTCGCTCCCACCACCTTCGGTTATGACGGCTACGCAGGCAACTTCGTTGCCGCTACCGGCGACTTCTTGGGCACCACCAACGCCGGCACCTGGGCTGTTGGCCTGCTCGTTGAAGACATCAAGGTTATCGAAGACCTGACCTCCCAGTTCCGCGTTGTGTACATCACCGGTACCAACGACAAGGACAACACCAAGGGTTCCACCGGGATCGCCGCCGATAACTTCGCTGGCAGCCTGTACCTGACCGAAAAAGATCATGCTTGGGAAGTTAACTTCGACCACAAGTACCAGATCTATGAAAACCTCGCTCTGATCGCCGAACTGGGCTACATCAATCTCGACCTCGATAAGGTGTCGAACTATGATGAAGACGCTTGGAAGGCTACGTTCCTCTTCCAGTACAAGTTCTAAGCCCTACGCCTCGGCGTAGCTCCGCAGCATCCTGACGCTTTTGATAGCCGGGGGTCGAAAGACCCCCGGTTTTTTATGGTCAGCCATCTCCGCGTATTGCTCAAAGCCGATCACAGCAGTTGTTTTGGATATTCCACAATCTCCCGTCGCCTTGCCCCCATACTCGACTTTTCCGCATGCCTCCTATACAACCGGGAAGTTCCGCCGTGCCTGCGGGGGCTGCCCGCGCCTGTTCGCCGATACTTCGCCACGTTTCCGTTAAGAACACGGCGCAGCGAACAGCAGGGACTCCCTCCCGGAGGAACGCATTGCCCCGTTTCGTTTCCGCGTCTCGCGGCCTCGCAAACGCGGGCCAACCAAGGAGCCGCCATGCCCTGTCGTACTCTTCGCTACCTGTCTCCTGAAGACAGGAGCCCTCTGCTTGCCCTGCTCGCAGGCAGAAACAACCCCAACGATTCCGTGGAACCCGTGGTACGGGACATTCTGTCCACCGTGCGCACGGATGGGGATGCGGCTCTCATCAGCTACACCCGCCAATTTGACTGCCCAAATTTTTCACCAGACCAACTCCGCGTTCCCGCGTCCACCCTGCGCGATGCGCAAGCGCGTATCCCGCAGGAGGATCTGCGCATCATCTTGGAAGCGGCGGACAACATCCGCAGCTTTCATGAACGGCAACGGCAAAACTCATGGTTTACCACCAGACCGGACGGGAGCGTGCTGGGTCAGATGGTGGTACCCGTGGACCGTGCCGGGCTATACGTACCCGGCGGGAAAGGCGGAGATACTCCCCTCATTTCCAGCATGCTCATGAATGTTATTCCCGCGCAGGTGGCAGGCGTGCCCGCTATTGCCGTCATGTCACCCCCACGTGCGGATGGCAGCCCAAATCCGTATATTCTTGCCACGGCGCATGCTCTGGGCATCGCTGAAGTTTACGCCTGTGGCAGCGCATGGGCCATTGCCGCATTGGCCTACGGCACACAGAGCATCACACCGGTAGACGTTATCGCGGGACC
Organism: Pseudomonadota bacterium; assembly: GCA_023460395.1. Taxonomy (GTDB): domain Bacteria; phylum Desulfobacterota; class Desulfovibrionia; order Desulfovibrionales; family Desulfovibrionaceae; genus Halodesulfovibrio. The sequence continues at coordinate 125,608 of JAEWQB010000028.1, forward strand.
GGGCAATGTGTTTGTAGCTACCGCCAAACGCATGCTCATAGGCACTGTGGGCATAGACATGATCGCCGGACCAAGCGAAATTGTCGTGCTAGCTGACGGCACCGCTGACCCGAAACAGGTGGCGGCAGACATGCTTTCTCAGGCGGAACACGACGCGCTGGCCTCCGCCATTCTCATTACCGAAAGCCCCGCACTAGCGGACGCCGTGCGGACAGCATTGCGTGAACAGCTCTCTAGCCTGCCCCGCGTGGATATCGCCCGCGCCGCGCTGGCGGACTGGGGTGCCATCGTTACCACAGGTTCCACCACCCAAGCCGTTGAACTGGTGAACGCTCTTGCGCCGGAGCACCTTGAGCTTATCGTGACTGACCCATGGACCGTACTCCCCTCCATCCGCAACGCGGGAGCCATTTTTATGGGTGCCCACTCTCCAGAGCCTGTGGGAGATTACTTCGCCGGTCCTAACCATGTGCTGCCCACCAACGGCACAGCCCGTTTTTCCTCCGCCCTATCCGTGGATACCTTTACCAAAAAATCCAGCGTAATCGCGGCATCTCCCGCTTTCACGCAGAGCAACGCAGCCAAAATCGCCCGGCTCGCGCGGCTGGAAGGTCTGGAAGCCCACGCCCGTTCGGCGGAATCCCGCTTACCGTAACACCACCACTCTTCAGGAGAGACTATGAATATTGTAACCCAGACCGCCATTACCGAATATCCGCTACTTTCCCGCGGCAAAGTGCGTGATATTTATGCCATTGATGACCAAACGCTGCTGCTGGTCACCACGGACCGCATGTCCGCGTTTGACGTTATTATGAACGAACCCATTCCATATAAAGGGGTTGTACTGAACCAGATCACCCTGTTCTGGATGGATATGTTCCGCGACATACTTCCTAATCACCTCATCGCCTCCGAGGTGAAAGACTTCCCCGCTCCGCTGCACAAATACGCAAACGATTTGGAAGGCCGTTCCGTGCTGGTACGCCGGGCGAAGCCGCTGCCTATTGAATGTATTGTGCGTGGACACATCACCGGTTCCGGCTGGAAGGATTATCAAAAAACCGGCTCTATTTGCGGGCACACCCTTCCCGTGGGCTTACTGGAATCCGCCAAGCTGACCACCCCCATATTCACGCCTTCCACCAAGGCGGAGCTGGGGCAGCACGACGAAAACATCAGCGTGGAAGTAGCCAGCACCATGATTGGCGAAGAACTGGCCCACAAGGTAGCCGCTACATCCATTGAAATTTTCAGCCGGGGACGCGAATATGCGGAGAGCCGGGGAATCATTATCGCCGACACCAAATTTGAATTTGGCATGCTGAACGGTGAACTTATCCTCATTGACGAGGTGCTCACGCCGGACTCCTCCCGTTTTTGGCCTATGGAAGGCTACGCTCCGGGCAAAACACAGCCCAGCTTTGATAAACAGTACCTGCGCAATTGGCTCTCTGCCCAGCCATGGGACAAGACCCCGCCCCCGCCCGCTCTGCCGGAAAACGTTATTGAAGAAACCGGGAACAAGTACCGGGAGGCATATTCCATTTTGACGGGCAAGGCGCTTCCCTGCTAGTGTTACTCTCACCACTCACCCGTGCGGGGAACTGTGGTGAGCGCACCGACAAGCATATTCTGTTCTGACCATATTCTGCCGTATCCGGCCCGCTGGGCCGGATACGCGCACTAACCTACAGCCTGATGGAGTTCCGCATGCTGCTTGCAGGCAAAAAAGCCCTCATTTTCGGCGTAGCCAACAACAAAAGTATCGCCTACGGCATTTCCAAAGAATTCAAAGCACAAGGTGCACGCCTCGCCTTTAACTATCTGGGCGACGCCCTGAAAAAACGTGTGGAACCCATTTCGGAAGAACTGGGGGGCGATTTCACTTTCCAGTGCGATGTTTCCCACGATGAAGAAATCGCAGCCAGCGTAGAGCGGGTCAAAAAAGAATGGGGCAGCGTGGATGTTCTCGTTCACTCCATCGGGTTCGCCAACCGTGACGATTTGCAGGGAAGATTCATCGACACCTCCCGCGATGGCTACAAGCTGGCGCTGGATATCTCCGCCTATTCGCTCACCGCGCTGTGTAAAGCCTACGAGGGCCTGCTGACAGACGGCGCTTCCGTGATTACACTTACCTACTACGGGTCGGAAAAGGTCATCACCAACTACAATGTTATGGGAGTGGCCAAAGCAGCGCTGGAAGCCAGCGTGCGGTATCTGTCCGTAGACCTTGGCGCGAAAAATGTTCGTATAAACGCCATCAGCGCGGGGCCGATCAAAACCCTCGCCGCCTCTGGCATTTCCGGGTTCCGCAGCATTCTCAACTACATTGAGGAACAGGCTCCCCTGCGGCGGAACGTTACCATCGACGATGTGGGCCGCACAGCCACCTATCTGGCGAGCGATCTCGCCAGCGGCGTAACCGGCGAAGTTCTGCACGTAGACAGCGGCTACCACGTGATGGGCATTGGATTATAAGGGAGCCTGAAGGAGTGCCTCGCACATGACAGGCATATTGCTGACCATTGGAGGCTTTGTCATCGTCGCCTTAGTGGCTATATGGGCCATGCCTAAAAACTACACCCCGAAGCAGGGGTGACTACCCAGCACGGATGGACGGGGCGGTGCCTCGTCTGGATGCTGTGGTTGCGGGGCAGAGACGCGTCGCAATAAAGGTTGCGGGCACTAGCATAGCCTCTTGAGCCTAAGACGGTTCCGGGACTTCCCCGGAGCCGTCTTTTCCGTACCCCCGCCGGAGTTTCCCCAAGGGGGCGTGGCAGATGATGTGACAGTCCGCTTGTACGCTCACAAAAAAGCCCTCCCGCTGACGGAGGGCTTCATCGCGCGGCACGGCGAGAGGAGGTCTTCCCTCGGTCCGTACCGGTTCATAAAATATGGTGTCACCAGAAAAACGCGAGGGCATATTCCACAGCATACCAACCTGCCAGTAGCAGCAGCGCCAGCACTCCCATCTTCCACACTCCACTCCGGGCCTCCGTCAACCGAACCGTCACCTCTTCAGAGATACCTCCGCTCGCTTCCAGAGACTGAACTCGATAGTGCCGCCCCCCATGGGGGCTTTCCGCCGCGGTATCAATACGCACAATCGTGCCTACCGCGAGGGTGTCCTCATCCCAACAAATATTTTCTGCCGGTAGGGCTTCCCCCGTTTCGTCTACCAGATAGTGATAGGTTACGGGCTGCAAAACCATCTCTCCATGCGGCTGCCCGGTACCCGTCACACATTCCGGCTCCGCTCTCTCCGCTCCCGAGGCCTCTTCCCCCGATGTGATAACGCTACCAGCGGGGTCTGGCGGGTCTTCTGACGACTGCTCCGCCGGATAGGCATCTCCCATTTTTATGTCGCTGGCGGGAGCAAAAATATCACGTGCCTTGTCAGCATATTCCATGCAAGCCATCGCAGCACCCCCTTATACCTTAACGATCAAAACTGGGCTGGTGCTTAAAATTACCAGCCGGGTCGCCACGCTGCCCATGACCATACGCGACAGCCCCCGCCTTCCGCCATATCCCGCCACCAACAACCCGGCACCACGCGCAGCGGCTTCTTCTGTCAGGGCTTTGTAGATGGGGTTACCGTGGCGCACCGCCACCTCCACCTGCCGCACGTCCATTCTGCGCGCCATGTCCAACGCCGGTTGCGCCAGACGCAGGGCTTTGCCGTGCAGCGCCTTTTCCAACTTCGGCTCCAGTGCAAAGGCTTCCAGTTCCATCTCGTAGGCAAGTCCCACCGTCAGGTGAGCGCCATACCGGGCCGCCAAGGCGCACGCTTGTCGCGCGGCCTTTTCCGCCCCGTCTGAGCCGTCATAGGCAAGAAACAGACGTTCCAGTCCTAGGGTTTTCCCGGCAGGGACCACCAGCACATCAGTTTCACTCTGGGCAATGACCTCATTCGCCACCAGCCCAATGGGCATGGTATCCAGCAACAGCCGTGACCGTTTCCCCATAGCCAGCAAGTCGGCTCCGGTTTCTTCAGCCACACTGACAATCTCTTCCGCCGGATCTCCGTGTCGCAAGAAGGCTCTGGCCCGCACACCGCGGGCCAGAGCCGTTTCTTTTGCTGAATCCAACGCCACCTGATACCGGGCCTGCATATCCCGCAACACACGGGTGTCTCCCATGATGCGCAAGTCACCCTGATATCCGGGAACCACGGTAACAATATCCACCGCCGCGCCTTCTGAACGGGCCAGCACCAGTGCCTGTGTCAGCACATTAGCGGAGGCTTCCGTACCATCAAGGGCTATAAGCATGCGTCTGTACATAGCGTGTGCGCTCCTGTGTAATCGTGTCGCTGGCTACAGGGCGGCCCACCACGCTGAGCATGGTCCGCACGGCAAAGCGGTGTCAGGCCCGTGCGGCTACCGCGTCATCCATGGCCCGCTCCGCGCGGCGTCCCAATATCATGGCTTTTAGGATAATAAACGCTCCCACCAGCAAGGCGAAACACATAACCCCGAAGCTGACCTGACTGAGCACTCCCACCAGCGACTCATTCCACGCCAGCAGATCGAGCTGATTAAGATATTTGGGAATAGCCATACCCCGGCTCACCGCGACCATAAGCATAATCGTGGCCATAACAAACTTGATGGCATAGTCCTTCACATAGGTGGTGCCGATGGCGCCCAGTTGCACGCCAAACAACGAACCCGCGAGAATGATAAGCGTGAGACGGATATCCACCATGCCGTAATAGGCCCACACCAGCGTCCCGCCCAGTCCCATGACAAACGCGACCACCAGCTCCGTAGCCGAGGCCATGAGGCTGGAAAGACCGATGATGTAAATCATACCGGGAACGCCAGCGAATCCGCCCACGGCAATGGTGGCTGCCAGCAAGCCGGAGGCAAAGCCCACCGGAGCCGTGAACCAGAAAGAAATGCGAATGCCGCTGCTCTTGAAGGTCACCATGGGCCAAAGAGTAATGCCTTGCAGACGCCGGGCCAGCTTGGTGACTTTTTCTTCTCCGCCGGAACGCCGGGTGGCAATGGCATCGCGCAGCACAAAGCTGCCCACGGTAACCAGCACAAACACAAAGGCGAGAGAAACATACAGATTGGACCCCGCCTGTCCCCACTGGGCCAAAATCATCTTCTGTACCTGTATGCCTATTTGCACACCTACTTCCGCGGACACTCCGACGATAAGCCCCATCTTTACGTCAACTTGACCATACTTATACCGCTTAAGTGCCCCCACAAGCGCTTTGGGGAATTTGTGACACATATTACTCGCCACAGCCACGGGACCGGGCACGCCCAAACTCATCATGCCCGGCGTCAGAACAAACGCCCCGCCAGACCCGATAAATCCGCTGACCAGACCGCCCACAAAGCCGACGAAAAACAGAAACAGGATGCCGATCATGGAAAGATCGACGAAGCGCAGGTTTTCAGCCAACATGTCATGCATGGGAATACTCCTGAACTGTCTTGCGGGTTAGGCGGTCATGGAAGCGCGACCGCGCGTGTCCGTTGTGCGTCTGGCGGCGGGTTGCGCCGTCTTTCTGCCAGCCTTGGCGGACGCTTCAATACCCAGTGCCGTCCATGTGTAGCTGGCAAAATTGCCGTGCACGTATGAGATCAGAAACACCGTTGCCACCGGCAGCAGGCAGTATGCCCCGCCACGCGCAAATAGGGTGACCATGGTCTGTGAAAACGAAAACGCCAGCGCATACAGCGCCACACTCGCAACACCGAACAGCAGTGCCTTGCCTTGAGCCTGTTTTCTTCTTTCCTCAATCTTGGTCATTGCAACTTCTCCTTGAGCCGCCGGACCCGATGGTTCGCGGCTTGTGTGGATTCCTCCCGGCCGGGCCTTTTCCCCGCCCTCCCGGATGTATCGAGGCCCCGTCCTGCCAGACGGGCACACCCCGGTATCCTCTTGCCACATCTGCTTCATCTGTCCCGCATGACCGCCCTGCCGGAGAAGTTGCCGGACAATTCCGGCACACCATTCCCGGACGGTTCACACCGGTCGTTGCGGGGCGAAATTCAGTGTCTACGCACGTAGCCGGGCACGGCTATCTTTCCGCTTTCTGGTCTGCGTCCGGGGCCGGTCCTCACGCGATTCTTTGCCGCTGGCAAGGTACCGGGCGGTTTCAAAATCGCCCTTTTCCGCAAAGACCACTGCGGCAAACACGTTTTCCAATGTCGTAAGAATAGACATATGCTCCTCCATGGGGTTCCGGGATGATCGGGCTGCGTCCGGGAAATTCCAGACGCACGGCAACCCGCCCTCTACCGGAACAAAAAATATGGCACTTTCAAAAACAGATGATCCGCATCACTACGGGCACAGCCCAATATGGCAAACTCCACGCGCGGCATGCCCTCGCACAGCACATTCACTCCGTGGATAAAATCATCCACCAGCACCGTGGTCTGTAATCCTACTTCGCGGCGGGAAAGGTGCAGGGCCTCGACCTCGCGCTCAAACGCGGCGTCAAACACAGCGTCGCTCACGTTGGCGTAATGTGTCGTCAACCGGGTGGCGGCGTCTCCAGCGGCAATGCAGGCCAGTGTGATATCGCAACGTAACCGCTCTGCCACACCGGCGGCATGCGCCAGCAGGGCTGTCCCCACCCGCACGCCTTCGCACGCCACCAGAATCTGCCCGCGCTCACGCGGTTGATTCATAAGATCCACGGCGGTATCCCACTGCCCTGCTTCCGCAAATGCCACCGCCGCCGCGATGCGCTCCAATGCCTTCCCGATCTTCATCTTCCGCTCCTTTCACGGTCTTCTGCCCTCTAAAAGCATAGGACGTGCCACACACATAACATCATGTATTTATTGTTTATTCACCCACAAGACAGTAGAAAGGAAACAAAAAAACGCTGCAAAACGCAGCACCACTTCCAAAAACGCTGTAAATTGCAGCACTATCCCACAGATTTTTCTTCAATCCGGCTCAAAGCGCTGCAAAACGCAGCACAAAGAAAGCGTGGCGACCCTCAGTAGCCGGTGGTATGCTGGAATTGTTTTTCCGTCCCGCACGACAGCCGCCGTACTTTCAAGGATGGTCCCATGGGCATGAAGCTATTTGGCAAAAGCGCTCCCGCGCCTTCCGCGCAGCCCCCCGCACAGGAGCCGGGTGACCGGAGCATGCTGGAGACTCTACGCACCACAGTTGACGATGCGCGACTGCCGGAAAACGTGCGGCGTATCGCGCTCACCGAATTAGATAAACTGGAGCGGACCGACCCTTCCATCGCGGAATACGGGCTGGGTGTGACATACATAGAATTTCTGCTCGCCTTGCCGTGGGTCCAGTCATCGCAGGACAACTTGAATCTTGCGCATGCCCGTGAGGTACTGGATCAAGAACATTTTGGCCTTTCTCTGGTCAAAGAGCGGGTGCTGGAATACCTCGCATCCAACATCACCTGCCATCTTCGTCGCTCAACAGTTCTGGTGGTGGACGATGAAAGCATAGCGCGTGATAATATGAGTTACGCACTAAGCAAGCTTGAATGCGACGTGCTGACCGCCGCCAACGGTCAGGAGGCGCTTGGCATTCTGCACCGGCAGAATGTGGATTGCATTGTCACGGATCTCAAAATGCAGCACATGGATGGCATGGGGCTGCTGGAGCGTGTACGCGTCGAATGGCCGGACACGCAGCTCATCATTGTCACCGGCTACGCCACGGTGGACAACGCTGTGGACGCCCTTCGGAAAGGCGCGGCCCACTACCTGCCCAAACCTCTGAATCTGGACGTTCTCCGCAATTCAGTGCGCAGCATTCTGGACCGGAAAAATCACGCCTGTGCGGTTTCCGGTCCCATCCTGTGCTTCACAGGCCCGCCCGGAACGGGAAAAACCTCCATAGGCCGCTCAGTGGCCAACGCACTGCAACGCAAATTTATCCGTCTGTCTCTAGCGGGCATGCGCGATGAAGCGGAACTCCGCGGTCATCGTCGCACCTATGTGGGGGCTATGGCAGGGCGCATTATCAGCGAATTGAACAAGTGCGGGGTGAATAACCCGGTGTTCATGCTGGATGAGGTGGACAAGATAGGACAGGACTTCCGGGGCGATCCGGCGTCCGTGCTTCTGGAAATTCTCGACCCGGAGCAAAACCGCAATTTTTTAGACTATTTCCTCGATACGCCATTTGATCTGTCGCGCGTCATGTTCATCACCACTGCCAACATGGTGGAAAGCCTGCCCGGCCCCCTGCGCGACAGGATGGAGACGATTCCCTTTTCCTGCTACACCTTGGGGGAAAAACGCCGCATCGGCCTTGAGTATCTGGTTCCGCGTCAGGTGCGCGCCACAGGCTACACGCCCAATGCCATCAGTTTCGCCCCCGAAGCGCTGGATGCGCTCATCCACGGGTACACACGCGGAGCCGGGCTGCGTGGGCTGAATAGAGAAATAGGCAGTGTATGCCGTAAAATAAACCTGAAGATTCTCGAAAAGCACGTCCACCCGCCCATCACGGTGGGACCGGACGACATCCGCAACTTGCTGGGCCACCCACGATATGCGCTAGAGGCAGCTACGGCGAAGCCTCTGCCCGGTGTGACAACGGGGTTGGTGTGGAGTGAAAACGGCGGACACATCATTTTCATTGAAACCGCACGGATGAAGGGCAGCGGGCAGCTCATCATGACCGGATCGTTGGGCGACATCCTTAAAGAATCTGCCCAAACCGCACTCAGCTTTTTACGCAGCAATGCGGCCCGGTTTGGTATTGATGAAGCATTTTTTGAACATGCCGATATTCATGTGCATATTCCCGCCGGTGCCATTTCCAAAGACGGCCCTTCCGCCGGTGTCACCATTGCCATGGCGCTCATCTCTCTGCTCACAAACCGCCCAGCCCGACGTGATGTCGCCCTGACCGGCGAATTTACCCTGAGCGGCGGGGTACTGCCCGTAAGCGGTCTGAGGGAAAAAGTGCTGGCGGCCCAACAGGCGGGCGTTCGCATTGCCGTACTGCCGGAACGAAACAGAGACGAAATGCTGGGCATGGATGACGAAGTGCGCGAGGCCGTGGAACTTCTCTTCATCAGCGATATTCACGAAGCCGTGGAGACTGTGCTGCTACCGGTGGTCGGCACACCGCAGACCTCTGGCTGCGCCTCCCGCTAGTCGCCTGTGGATTCCAACCCGTAACGCTTGAGCTTGCGCCACAGCGAACCCCGGTTCAGTCCCAGCACTTCCGCCGCGCGTGTCTTGTTTCCTCTGGTACGTTCCAGCACCCATGCGAGATAGCGCCGCTCATTCTCGTCCAGCGAGACAACATCGTCAAAAGTAAAACCATCCTGCGCACTGGGACGCACCAAGTGCGATTCCGCCCGCAGTTCCGGCGGCAGGTGCGCCATTTCTATGCTTTCCCCATTACAGAGCACCACGGCCCGCTCCATAAGGTTTTCCAACTCCCGCACGTTGCCGGGAAAGGCGTATGCCGCGAGCACGTCCAGCACGTCATCCGCGATATCGGTGATATTTTTCCTCAGGGCCGAGGCAAAACGATTGGCGAAAAAACTTGCCAACAGTATCACGTCTTCCCTGCGCTCGGAAAGCGGCGGAACTTGCAGAGTCATAACATTCAGCCGGTAAAACAGGTCGCGGCGAAAGCTCCCTTCCATGACCATCTGTTGTAAATTTTTGTTGGTGGCAGCTACCACGCGCACATCCACAGGAACTTCGACCGTTCCTCCCACGCGCAGCAGCGTGCGCGTTTCCAACACACGCAACAGGTTCGCCTGCATGCTCAAGGGCATGTCGCCCACTTCATCAAAGAAAAATGTACCGCCAGCCGCTGCCTCCAGCAGGCCTCGTTTCGCCGCCTGCGCACCGGTGAAGGCCGCCTTCTCATGCCCGAACAATTCGTTGGATAACAGGTCTTCGGTAAGTGAGGCACAGTTCACGGCCAAAAAACGCTTATCGCGCCGGGGGCTTGCCGCATGTAATGCCCTAGCCACCAGTTCCTTGCCGGTGCCCGTTTCTCCCAGAACCAACACGGTGCAGTCCACAGGGGCCACCTGCGCGATCTGCGCCTTAAGATTGCGCATGACAGGGCTTTGCCCGATGATAATAGGCGTGTCCGCCGCTTCCAACCGCTGGCGCAGACTCCGCACCTCCAGCCGCAAGCGCCGCTTTTCCAACGCTTTTTCAGCCATCAGCGTAACTTCGTCCAGCCGAATCGGCTTGGCAAGGTACTGATAGGCCCCTTTGCGTATGGACTCCACAGCCGCTTCGATAGAGGCATAGCCTGTAATGATAATAACTTCTGTGTCCGGCGAGGTGCTTCGCACACGCTCCAGCAATTGCATGCCATCCATGTCGGGCATGCGCATGTCCGTGATGACCAGCGCGAAGTCCCCTTCTTCCAGTGCCCGCACTGCCGCCGCGCCGTTCTCCGCGGGAACGGCCTCCCACCCCTTGCGGGCCAGCACATGGACCAGATTTTCTCTGGCTATAGTCTCATCTTCCGCCACCAGCACACGCACAGGATTCATTATGCCTCCTCGCTGCGGTCAACATAGTTCCGGGGATGTTCCCGGTCATGGCTGTCACGGCTGGCAGCACCGCCTTTTCCCCCGTCCTGTTGTTCGGAATGCTCTCCCGGAGCCGTAGGGGCTGGAGCAACGGATGCGGGAAATGATACTCCCGGAGCTTCCGACGCACTCCCAACAGGTAATGGCAGGTCTATACAAAACCGGGTGCCTTTTCCCAGCACGCTTTCCGCCCGAATACGCCCGTGAAATTCTTCAATAATTCCATAAGCCACAGAAAGGCCCAGCCCAGTTCCCTGCCCCACTTCTTTGCGGGTGAAGAACGGATCAAAAATATGTGGCAGATCGTCCGGGGCGATCCCCTTGCCCGTATCTTCCACCACCAAGGTCACTCTGGACGGTGGAACGGCGGCAATTTCGGAGGCAGACGCGCCTGCCCTGCCGCCTCCCCCCGCGTAATCTTCCGGGAAATGCGTCTGCGCATCCGTGTACAGCCGGATACTTCCGGGTAGCGACTCAATGGCTTGTATGGCGTTTAAAATAAGGTTCAGCAGCACTTCGCCCATCCGTTGCGGATCTATGTACAGACGGATGTGGTCCGGCACGTCCACCGTTACGCACACACCGGGGGGAATCTGCGAAGAAACAAGCCGCACGGCAGCGTCCACGACAGCACGCAGCGAGACAAGCTGGATGGAAAGCTCTGTATGCCGGGCAAATTCCAGCAACCCGCGCACGATATCGCGCGCACGCGCCGTCTCATGGTCAATATTATCCAACATACGCAAGGCAAAGGCGTCTGCCGTATTGCCCAGCTCCCCCCGCAGTATCTGGGCCGAGGTGGAAATATTATTCAGCGGATTATTGACCTGATGCGCAATTCCCGCGCTCAGAGTGCCAATAGACGAAAGTTTTTGCGCCTGCACAAGCTGGTCTTGCCGCCGCTCCAGTTCCGTGACCATGCGGTTGAAGGCCACCTGTACCTGCCGAATCTCGTCATTCGTCTTGCGGACCTCAAGCGGCTCAAACTCTCCCCGCGCAATACGCGTGGTAGCCTGTTCAATAATTCGTAAGGGAGATAACACACGGGTGCTTACCACAAAAAAAATGATGGCAAACACAAAGGAAACGCCTACCGCTGTAAACAACAGCTGACTGCGCAGAGTACCATTAATGGTCAGAATATTCCGGCGTTCTCGATTAGAAATACGTTGCGCCTGATCCACCAGTTCTTTGCCAATATCGCGCAGCAGCTCCGTTTGCTCATCTGCCTCCGCAGTTCCCGTGCGGACCGTTTGAAAAACCCGGACCATGCATTCCCGGTATTCCGCTATACTTTCCCGCAGCATGCCAATGAGCATTTCCTGCGTGGGGTCAAAGGCGTATTCTTCCACCCGGTCCAGCATGCCCAGCGAGGTATCTACTTCCTGAATAGCCAAGGCGTAGCTTTCCTGTTCGCCATAGAGCAGAAAGTTTTTTTCCTGCCGCCGAAACTCCAAAATAATATTCTCAATGTCATCAATAAATTCAAGAGAATATGTCTTTTCCTCAATCTGCTGCAAATTACGATATGAGACAGCCGTCAGTGCGCCAAGACACAACGACGGCACCAAAAGGCCCAAGATAATCTTCTGGCGAATATTCAGACGCGGCACCATGCGCGTTTCTCCTTTTCGGGGGCCCACATCCCCGCCCAAACAGGACGTATCGGCATTTTCCGCCGCTCCACCGGCTCCACACAGCCAGAAAGCGGCTCCGGCACCCGCAACTTCCGCACACCCGGCAACCATGCGAAGAATGACAAAGGCACCCTGTAACCGACAAATTGCCAGCAAAACCTACCCCATGGAAGCGCACAGCACAATAGGCGTTCCCGAAAACACTGCGCACGCACGGTGCATGTGCGGGCGGACAAAGCCTGTAGGTCGCAGACCCGCCACGCGCCTTAGTTGCTCCACAGGAAACTCCCCGGCGGTATCCGCATTGAGTTTGCGAGCCATACTTGCGGTTTCTCCTTGCCAAGCTGACAGGGTTCTGCTAGTAACTCCCTTCCCGATGCGGAGAGGTGTCCGAGTCCGGCCGAAGGAGCACGATTGGAAATCGTGTGTACGTTAATCGCGTACCGAGAGTTCGAATCTCTCCCTCTCCGCCATTCCTGCTCTCCTGCGTTACAGCAGACGATGTCAGGATATCGGGAGTCGGGCGGCGGATGCGCTGCCAACCCGGTCAGGTCCGAAAGGAAGCAGCCGTAACAGTTGCCTTCGGGTGCCCGACTCCCAAAAGGCGCGAATTATTCAATTCGCGCCTTTTTATATGCCTGTTCTTTGCGCCCTTTCCCCCGCCTTTACTCCCATTTTTTGCTTGCCAACCTCCCTGCCCCTTTGCTAGTCCTCTCTGCGCACTGGAGAGGTGTCCGAGTCCGGCCGAAGGAGCACGATTGGAAATCGTGTGTACGTTAATCGCGTACCGAGAGTTCGAATCTCTCCCTCTCCGCCAGAAATTTGTTTTTATTTGTTCAAGAAAGACCGGAAGTCGTTGATACAAGACGATTTCCGGTCTTTCTTTTGTCTTGCGTTGTCGGGCAAGAAACAGAAAAAACCACCCCTTGTCTGGGTAACTCTATGGGTATAATGCTGAAAGGGAGTTCAGCAAAAAAGTTACCCGTTCAGATCAGGAGGTGGCGTCATCGCCCTGACAGTCAAGGGAATTGAGGCGGCGAAGCCCAAAATAGACAAGGCCAGCGGCAAGGTGAAGTTCGTCCGCCTTTCGGACGGCAACGGTTTGTTTCTGGAAGTCACGGAAACCAGCAAGCGGTGGCGGGCGCGGTATACTTTCGGCGGCAAAGAGCAAATGCTTTCTCTTGGGAAATACCCGGTTGTCGGGCTGAAAGAGGCGCGGGATAAAAATTTTCTGCTGCGGCAGCAGATCGACTAGGGCATCAATCCGGCACTTGAGCGCAAGAAGGAAAAGAGCCAGATAAAAGAGGCCGTGCAAGAAGAAAAACGCCTCGCCAAAGGCGAAGCCCACCCTATGAGCATGGAAGCCGTTGCGCTGGATTGGCTGGAGGACGTGCGCAAGACCTGGAAGCAAAGCACCTATAACACCGAGAAGAAGCGCATCATCAAAGACATCATCAAGCCGCTGGGCCGGATGCGCATAGACGAAATAAAGCCCGCAGACATACGAACGTTGTTCCAGCAGCTTGAGGCCGAAGGCAAATACGATACTCTGCGCAAAATCGCCGAGAACACGGTGCGCATTTTCAACTTCGGCATTGCCGTGGGCAAATGCGATAACAACCCCGCCTATTCCATCTGGAAAGGGCTTTCCTTCAAGCGGCCCGCCCCCAACCGGGGATTCGCCACCATCACCAGCCCGGATAAAGTCGGCAAGCTCCTGCTGGCTATCGAAACCACCATGAGCGAGAAATGCGGGCTGAAAGTTTCCACGGCCCTGCGCATGGCTCCCTACGTCTTCCTGCGGCCCGATTCCCTCGTCTGGGGCGAATGGACGGAAATCGACTTTGCCGAAAAAGTCTGGCGCATCCCGGCCAAACGCATGAAAATGCGGCTCGACCACATGGTGCCGCTTTCCGCCCAGGCGCTGGAAATTTTGCAACAACTCCATGAACTGACCGGCGAAGGCCGCTTGATGTTTCCCGGCTTACGTTCTCCCAAAAACCCGATCAGTGACGCAACCTTTATCGCCGCCTTACGCCGCATGGGGTACGACAAGGATGAAATGACCGCCCACGGCTTCCGGGCTATGGCGTCTACCCTGCTCAATGAGCAGGGCTATTCCGCAGATGTGATAGAAAAACAGCTTGCCCACAATCCACGCGACAAAATACGCGGTGTCTACAACCGCGCCGAGTATCTGCCGGAACGCCGGAAGATGATGCAGGAGTGGGCCGATTACCTCACCAGACTGAGGGAAGAGCAGTAGGCGCAAGTAAAGCTGAACAGCCGGGCCAGGGCCAAGCCGGGGCAGACAAAATGAAGGCCACTTGCGCGCCCCTAATCGCCCATAAACAGCGTAACTTTGGTGTTCCTTGGTGATCTTTGGCTATTTCACCCATAAATGACGCTTTTCGACGAAGTGGGCAACATGCGCCTTTCTAACCAAAGATCACCATAGACTTCTGGGGCAGGACAGGCACGGTACATGTACCGCGCGCCCTGCCCTCCGGGGGGAAAGAGCTTATTCACATCCTGCGGATGTTCAACGTAACGGCAGGGAAGGACGTGGTGTCATTAGCGCTGGTATGTGCAGCATCAAGATATACCATACAGGCTCACAATATGAGTACACCGTCATCTAAATCGCCCATCTGGATGATTCCCGCCATATATCCGAGAAAGTCGTTATAGAGCAGATTCCACGCATAAATGCCGGGCAAAATTTCCGGAGTGTGCAGCTTTTTGAGTTTGTAATATGCGATCTGAACGGATTTCTTCTGCAAGTCTGGCCAATTGACGTTTCCGTGCTGTAATGCGGCAACAATATCCCGGTCCACCACTGCGATACGCGTATCCGATGTAATCACTTTGAAGCTTTCCTCCACGAGGGGGAAGCGGGCGCTCTGCTCATGGCGTAGCAACATGCGGTACTTGTCCTTGACGCCGCCCAGACGAATTTCATCCTGGATGGATTGAGTGCTGAGGGCGGGCGAGATTGTATCACCGTGCATAAAGTAGCCGTGAAGAATTTTGGCTGCATCCTTCAATCCTGGATTTTCCTTGATCATGCGGTCGGGAGCCAGTTGAAAGGTCCAGATTTCCGCATCAGGATATTCTCCCTCTCGATTAATCCGTCCGGCAGCCTGCAACAGGGAAACAAGCGAGCCGAGCTCACGAAAGCCTATCCGGAAGGATAAATTCACTCCTGCCTCAACACAGGAGGTCGCCACCATGGTCCAATCCCGATCTTTTTTATCAGCCAACCGCGCCTTGACCCGGTCCAGTGTTTTCTCCCTGTCTTCTGGCGTCAAAGCTGTGGAGAGATGCTCCACCTGTCCGCGTCCAAAGCGTTCATACAAGGCATTAGCCAGCATTGCGGCGCTCTGCACAGTATTCAGGATTAGCAGCCTTGGACCGGCATGTTTGGAAATCCAGTCCGCCATTTGCTCAATTGTTTTAGGTC
The DNA here is from genome assembly GCA_023460395.1 of Pseudomonadota bacterium. Lineage (GTDB taxonomy): Bacteria > Desulfobacterota > Desulfovibrionia > Desulfovibrionales > Desulfovibrionaceae > Halodesulfovibrio. The sequence goes on from JAEWQB010000028.1 coordinate 141,251, forward strand.
CCAAATCGCTTCGATAGACAATACGATTTTTCTCATAGCGCGCAAGCTGTCGGCGCAGGCTCTCCTGAATGATTTCCGGCACCGCGATTTCCCCCATGTTCTGCGCAATTTCCGGTATCTGCCAGAAACGACTCAAAGAACCGGAGGCCAGCACCCAGTAACAGCCCCATTCCTGGCTGAAGATATTCATCCATTTCCAGGCCAGCGGCAAAAGAGGCGCAGGAAGCGCCGCGTGGGCCTCATCCACAAAAATCGCACTGCCCGGCAGCTCATGCAGGCGGCGAAGTGTCGAGGTGGATTTTGCAGCCAGGGTTTCAAAAAAGGCCACAGCGGTGGTGACGATGATTGGCGCGCGCCACAGGGCGGTCAGATGCATGGCATCCTCGCTTTCAAAGTCGGCACGGTGATGCAGCTCCGCCACCACCTCGGCGGGGTTCTCTCTCGGCAGCACCAGTGCTTTGCGGTAATCGCGCACGGATTGCGTAATGATGTTGGTATACGGCAAGACGACAAAAATCCGACGCAAGGAGCGCTTTTGTGCCTGGGCCAATAAATGAGCCATGACGGAGAAGGTTTTCCCCGAACCCACAGGGCTGTCGCAGGCGCTGATGCCATGCTCCGGCAGAGCATCCCGGCAGGCCAGATACATCTGGCGGCGCAGGTTGTTGCGTTCCCCTTCCTTGTCCAGACTAGCCACATGCCGGTTCAACTGTTCGAGCCTCTCCTGCGGATGCAGGCGGGGCATCTCTTCTTCGATCGGATACTTGCCGTAATGAATGCCAGTATCGGTATGGTCGGCATCCACCAGGCAGGAGAGCAGAAGGCGCAGCAAGACGGAGCGGTCCGCCTGGGGCAGGGAGCAGCCACCCGTTTCCGTTGAGGAAAAAATGCTGCTATGGACGCACTCCAGTTCTGGCAAACATCTATTGGTTTCTTCAATCAGCCCAGAATCGCGCAAGGCCTCCTCCCCACGTTCTCCCTCATCCAGGCAATCCGGCAAACCACCGTGATGCGCATACACCAGCATGGCGGCAAGTCCTGATGCTCCTGTACCGCGCAAAAAGTGAGCGGTTCCGGCATCCACATGATTTTTGGGTAGACTCTTTGCCTTTTTTCTGCCCGACAACACCTCCTGATTTGCCGGATCCAATTTACCCAGGTCGTGGAACTCGGCGGCCTTCTCCATGAGCGGCGACACATCGGTGGCACAGGCTAGGTACCGCCCCATCTCCCGCATAGAGTTCAACGCTTTATCGCGCACCTCTCGCACATGCCCCTCATAGCTTTGCGCGGGGATGCCGTTGCGGGGACTGTGGGCGTAGTACATTACAGCGCCATCAAATCTTGAACAGATGCCACCCTTTCCCGCAGTTCAGGGGAAAGCCCCGCGCTGTCGTCATAGTCACTCCATGAATTAGAAGGGTCTTCGGCATTGCCGATACGCCGGGGGCTCAGAGCCTCCAGAAGCAGATAATCCGGGCAGCTGCCCAAGCTGTTTTTGTGCTCCACATACCAGGCGTGGCGGATACGCACATCTGGGCGTATGGCGGAGCGGTTCAAATCGTAGGCGTAAGGAATAAGCAGCTTCATCAACTCCACATCCTCGACCGTGCAACCGCTTTTGTCGGCGAAATTGGGATTGATGAAAAACGGCATGCAGTAGACTCCGTGTTCCACAATGCGGAAAGCCAGGGGCGCCATACCCGCGTTTTTTCCTTCCTGAACACCAGCCTTGTTGGTGTTGGTATGGCGTACGATGTTCACCGGCGAGAGGGAAAGGCCCACGCCGAACTGCGCCACCCCAGTCTTGATAAAACCTTTGTTGGCTTTCTCTTCCAAAAAGGTATTGCCAAACAGCCTAGCATCCCAATATTTACGAACAAATTCGCTCTGCAAAAAGGCTTTTTGATCGAACTTCTGAGGATCCTCTGCCATTTCCTGGCCGATGGCCTTGCGATCTCTTCCTCGTGACTCCAGAATGCAATACCTGTCAGGGTGACTGGAATAAACAGGGGATAAGCTTTTGAAGAAGGGACCACTCTTGTCCTCCAAGAGATCACGCAACTTGCGTTTGAAGGAAACCGGCGAAATTTCGCCTTTGCCGTTTGGGCGTTGACGCGGTTCGCTCTCCCTGTCCGGGTCGCCATTGGGGTTGGAGTTGACCGACTCAATGACCAAAAGCCCAGTGGCACGTATGATTTCACTACTCATTGTCCTGTCCCTCTTCTGTATTGGTTTGTTCATTGCCGGAAATTTTTTGCCGTTTCGGAAAAGCGGCGAGATAACCAAGAAAAACCTGCGCCTGCTCAAATTCATCGAAGCGGGCATCTTTCTCCAGCAATTTTTCCAGCTTGCCCCCAAAATCACCATACAGCCGGAGGTACCAGCCAGCCAGCCAGAGCTCTTTACCGGCCTCCTGGTTCCCCTCCGGTTTTTGGCGGCTGTATTGCCCTGCCCAAGCTAGGTAAGGGGAGAGGCGCTGTCCCAGGAGAGCCAGGGCCTTGACCGGCGTTTCCGAAGCGGTAACGAAAACCGAGTTACCCACAAGCTGGGGAGGAATATCTCCATTGCGTTTGACCCGGCAGTACATGGCATGCAGATCATCAGACAGTTTGAGCAGCTGCCCCACAAGATAACCGGCGCTTTGCATATAGAACTCCTTTTCATGTCCGCCTCTATGAAGAAATAACCCCAGCAGAGGCACAAGCATGGACAGTTTGCCGCTGACAAGAGGCCTGGTGCCTTCATTTCTGTGCCACGTATTTCCGACGAAATGGAAAAGGTTCTGGGAGTTTTGCAGCACCAGACGCAAAAAGTACACAATATTTTGCTTGTCTTCCATGTCGATAAGAAGCTCAATACCCTGATAATACAGGATACGTCCAAGGCGCGAATTGGCTGTGGAGGCAAGTTCACCGTTGAGCTTCCATACGTCGTTGCACAGCGTTGCCACTTGAGTGGGAAAGGGGGTGAAGGGCTTCACCTCTTTGAATTCGGGAATATTCGCGCAGCCCAGTTGCCATTTTTCGGCGCAGTCAATGTACGCGGAGGGCGCCATACTGCGCGTGAAAAGCACCTTGGTGCGGGCCTTATCCATTTTGCGCAGGGAAAAAATTCGGATGGCCTCCGGTTTGTGCTTCGGCGAAAGGGAGTCAAAGGCGCGGATAAAATCTTCCGCGCGCAGTTCAAAGCGCTCTTGTCTCTCCGCATCATCCACTCCGGGGGCGACAGGCGCAAGCCAGTCCAAAGCGGCTGCCTTTGGGTCCAGCCTGGAAGGGTAGGCGAACACGATCTCTTGATCGCCGACTATTTTCCAGGTCACTCCCCTGTTTGCCGGTATGGAAAGATACTCCAGAGCCGCCTTGGTATCAGCCCGATTTTTCATGGAAACCGGGAATGAATCGCCATCGAAAAGACCATAGCGCCCTTGGCATTGCACCTGATTGAACATGGAGCGCAGCTTGACGCCCCCCAACCCCGGCATGTTCACCTCTGGCATGGGTTCGTCTTCAAAATGCCCGAGGGGTATGCCGAAAGCATCCGGTGCGCCGCCTTTACCCTCTGCGGCGGAAATAGAAGACCCGGCGGAATCCGTTCGTAAAAGAACGTCATTGATCCACCCCGTTAGCAGCTCACTGCCCACCGGATATCCATAGTCCTGCCACCCCGTGTAATCCAGAATGACGGAAAGAGAGCCGTGATCATCTTTCGGTTTTTTTGCTGCATTGCCTTTATGAAAGAGCATGGTCAACGCGGTGTGCGCATCCTCGCCCGACTGCAATTGGGCGAGGATGCGCTTTTCAAGGGCTCGCCTGAATGCCTCAACGCGATTATCGGGAAAGTTTTCCAGGGCCTCAAGCAAGGCTGTCAGGGAGTTTTTTTCTTCGGGAAAAGCCGTACCAATCTTTTCTGCAAGTTCGGTGGCTTTGCCGACAATGCTGAGCTTGATTTTTCCGGCAATGGACGACCAATTGTTATTGTCGTGCCCGCACCAACTTCGAATTTTTTCAACATCCAATGCTGCCGGATTTTTCAGAAGTTGATTCAGTTCGTTGACAAGAGTTTCATCTGTGAGGCGATAGAGTGGGGCCGCGTTGAAGGCCGGAAAGGTGCCGTGCTTGTTGCCGTATTTTCGTAATCCAGAGGCCAACCCCTCGCTGATGCAGCCAAACCCAGAAATGTCTCCATTAGTGCCGACCCATATCCTGAGGCATGGAGCATTGGAACGCACTTTCGGCAAGGTAAGGTACTTACGATGCCACTGTTTGACACTGATGTCCATGCCGCTCAATGACTCCGACAACATGTGAAGTTCATTCAGCATGCTCCCCTCCTTTTTCAGGATAGATCAGGCAGCCGCCTTCAATGGACAGATCCTGATCATAGACAAAGGAACGATCCGAACCATAGCCATGCGGAAACACTTGGCGCAGCATGGAAGGAACAACGATGGGCGGCAGATGCGAAAGAACCCTAGTTTCAGCCCGCAAGGGGCCGTAATAGGAGGGGGTGAACTCGCGCCAGCCCAAAGCGGGGATGGAGTGGCACTGTCCACGCTCAAGGCGACGGGTGAACATGGCCTGATAGGCATGCCCGGGCGACGTGGTTTTTTTGTCCCACCGTAGGGCGCTTTCCGGCAGTTTGTCCTTCTGGGGAACCGGACCGGCCTTGGCGTAGAGCTTGTAGCAAACGTCGATGAGCACAGTGGTGAGCAACTGGTAATTGTTCCCTTTTTTTATTGCCTCTTCCTTGCGCAGTGGGCCGCCGTAGTTTGTGACGTATGAGTGAAATTGCACGGGCGCGCACAACTCCACCTTGAGAGGAACAACGTCTATGGCAGGCCCCCAGAGTATGGATTCAAAAAGGGCTTTCACCGCCGAGTAGGTGGGGGCCGGATAGCTGACGGGGCAGTCGCCGGTATCCGGCCGGGTCCACATGGCTGTTGCGCCTGAAATCTCCATTGCAATGGGGTAAAAAAGTCGCACCATGGGCAACGCTCCTGCGTTTCGGGAAGACTGTTCTATAGATGGCAATATATTTTCCGATAGTGCTTATCAGCATATGGCATAAAAAAAAAGGCCATCATGGCTACCACTGCTCCACCGTCACACAACTTCGTGATTGAAACCGCTCACCGCTTCCCCTATTATCCTCCGTAGAGGATAGCCCCACATGACAAAACTCACAGTTCTGGACACCACAGTTTCTTACTATTCCCGCAAAGACGAGGATTACATCAGCCTCACCGACATGGCCCGCTATCGTGATGCGGAACGGGTGGACTATATATCCAGAACTGGATGCGAAACCGGAACACCATTGAATTTCTTGGCCTTTGGGAACAACTGAACAATCCCGATTTTAAATCCATCGAATTCGATGGATTTAGAAATCAGGCCGGGCTGAACAGTTTTGCGCTCACACCCAAGTTATGGGTTGAAAAAACGGACGCTATAGGCATCGTTTCCAAGAAGGGGCGCTACGGCGGCACTTACGCCCACAAGGATATCGCCTTTGAGTTTGCGTCCTGGTTGAGCGTGGAGTTCAAGCTCTATCTCATCAAGGAGTTCCAACGGCTCAAGGATGAAGAGCAGCGCCAACTCGGTTGGGACATCAAGCGCAACCTCGTCAAAATCAACTACCGCATCCACACGGACGCGATCAAAGAACACCTTATCCCGGAGGCCGTCACGCCCGCCCACGCGAACATGGTATACGCTTCTGAAGCTGACATCCTGAACGTAGCCCTGTTTGGCATGACCGCAGCCGAATGGCGGCGGGGCAATGCGGATAACGACGGCAATATTCGTGATTACGCCACGGCGGCGCAACTCGTCTGCCTCTCCAACCTGGAGAACCTCAACGCCCTGTTCATCAAGGACGGATTACCCCAGGGAGAACGCCTCGCCCGCCTGAACGCCATCGCCATTCACCAGATGACCTTGCTGACGGCGGATGCCGGAATAAAGCGGCTTGAAGCCTCGAAGAAATGATTGTCCGATCCTGCCTGAAAACGTCCTGATAAATCGGCATATTTGGGGGGTATTCGTGGGGGTATTGAATTGGTGTTGTTAAATTTTATTATTAAAATTACAGCATATTATGCTTTAAATTGTACGTCCTCCCTCTCCGCCAGAATTTTTTAGGCATTCAGAACAGACCGCCTTCCAAGTTCGGCGCTGTGCTTGTCCAAGAATATAAAAAGCGCGGGATTACCCAATACAGCCTCGCCAAGAAAATGGAGCGCAGTACCCGCTACCTAAACAATCTTGAGCATGACAGAAACGAACCACGCCTCACAACAATACTCCTGCTAGCGGATGCCATTGACATGGAGCTGGGCGAATTCCGCCTAATTGAGCCGGGCGGCCTTTAAGGAAGGGCAAACGCCAGTAGCGCCGCCGTCAGAAGAGAGCAGCGCGAAGAAGACCGAAGGCAAATAAAAGTAAGAAAAGTTTTAGCGGTAACGCCGAAAGAAATTTTCTCGCTCTGGATAAACACCGCGACTCAGCAAAGGGAATCCCCGTCCGTGTGCCCAAAATAGACACACGACGGGGAAAAAATGCCCGACCTCGCAGGGTACAGGGCGGCCCCTGTCTTACCCGCCTCCCACTAATACGAAAGTACCAGCGTATCAGGCTCGCTGATGGCCCGAACACCGGCACCTCTTACGGCAACCACGCCCTCCAGCAGATCGGCATTGGTCATATTCCCCACATTTTTCATGCACATGGGGCAGGCCAGCACCTTCCCACCCGCTGCCATAAACTCCGCCAACATGGTGGCTATACTTCTGCCATCCCCATATTCCGGAGAAAGCTTGCGGGCCTTGACCAGATTTACGCCGTACACATTAAAAAACAGCACCCCTTCCACATTTCTTTCCCGCATAATAGCTTTGGTCACTTCTATAGCCATCGCTGCGCGGTTCACATCATCGGTTGTCACGCACGTTACCACGCGCTGCATACCCTTCGATTCTTCGTCGGCTTTCCCCTGCCGCGGGTAAACCATCCCCATCACTCCCAATAATATCAGCCCTATGGCAACATTCCGAAACACATTTGCACGCATGATCGCCTCCTTGTATGGTCGTAGGATACGGATAAACCTAGCACACACAACGTGCCTCGCCATGATAACCACCAGCGCACACCTCCCGGATGCCGAGCCAACGCGAGAGCCGTCTCCCGCCTTTCAGACTGCCGCGCGGCCCCTCCGCAAAACTACCAATCCATCTGTCTGTGGTAAACAGGCTGCACGCCGAACGGCAAGACGCCCCCCCATCTGGTTCTTCACATACCACTCCGCAAACGAACGACGGCGGGCACCGTGCCCGCCGCCGTCCGCATAAAAAACCACTCCCGTTCTGCACGGCTTGGCTCTGGGCCTGCGGCAAGAAGCTACAGGCCGCGCAAGCCAAACGCGCCCCGTATCTCCACTCCCATGGGAAGAATTCCTCAAGGGCGTGGGGGGGGGCACAACATCCGTCTTTGCACAGGACGCTTGAGGGGGACTTCGCCACCCTTTAAATGAAGTTTTTCTTACCGAATAGGCAGGAAGGAAAGATACCGTCTCATATGGCGCGGCCCCCCCCGCTTCCACAGCTCTCCACGTACCGTACATCCTTCACGGCAAGGCGCAGAGCCTGTGGCAAAAAGGCCAGCAATTCATCAATACGGGTGGCTGGCGTGGGTTGGGCGAGATTTCCCATATGCCGGTTAGCACGCGCGGCGAGCGAGCAGGCGTGAAGCATAGGCATCCCCGCAGCGAGCAGGCCCGTGGCAATTCCCGCCACAGTATCCCCGGTTCCGCCAATGGGCTCCAGATGCGGAACACCGGGCGTGTCTATTTGGTCCACTATTTCGCCACGCCGCACCACCATGTCGCACTTGCCTTTTACCAACATACTGGCTGCGGCGTTACCATGCGCATAGGCACGGGCAATATGCGCGGGGGCGTCCTCTTCCTCCGCCAGCAGGAAGCCTCGTGTATAAAACGGGTGGGGCGCATCCTCATCCGCTAAAAAGGCCAACTCCCCGGCATCCGGCGTGAACAAATCGTATTCCGCGGCATAGCCGCTCATCTTCGCCGCGTACATATACCCCGCGTCGGCACACAACACAGGCCGCTGCGGCAACTCCCGAAAAGCCATGAGTAAACGGTTGTGCCAGTCCACATCCGGCAGCAGGTAATGAAAGGTAATGCCCCAACCCGCGAACGAGGCCACACGGTCATGCAAAAATGTATATACCCGACGGCTCCCCTCCCCCCGTCCGGTGTCTCCGGCCATCAGCAGGTACGGGGCCTGACCACCCATTTCGCGGGCGGTAATAGCCGCAGCGGCAGCCAGTGCGGGTGTTCCCCGCGCTATAGGTAAGGCGTGTACCGAGTCTGCGCCGTGGCAAAGGAGGGAGAGGTGATCCTCTCCGCTGGTGCCCGCCCGGTCTGCCCGGTCTGCCCCGCCCGGCAGTCCCGCCTCTCCGGCGGAGTGTCCCAAACCGGCTTCCGCGCAAAGCGTTGCCGCCAGCCCGGAGGCCACGCAGTCACCGGCTTGCCCATACACCAAATCAGGACGTGTGGAGGGAAAAGTTCCGCAGATCAACCAAGGCATTGTTTCATCTCATCAACAGACAGGTTCTACAAAATGGCACCGCTCCCGCCACTACAGAAAGGAGAGCGCAGATCAGCCAACATGCCGCTTCATTTCATCAAAGGCGAGTTGAAGCGCATAGCCGCAGAGAGTTTGCCCCGCCTCCAGCGGAGGTCGGGCTTCGTCCAGCGTTTTGCCCACCAGCAGACTGGCAAGATAAGGGACGTCGGGACACCCGCCACCGGACACGTTCACAATGCGCCGCGTGCGCGTGTCCACGGTAATTTTCATATTCGCCGCGCGCACCATGTGGTAGCCGTCAAATTCTTTGTGCTGAAAAACGGAGACAGGCTCAAGCAGTTGCCCGGAAACGGGTAAGTATTGCAGCGGGGCGAGACGTTGCTCTGTCAGCACCGCAAGCACTGCCGGGCTGTGCACCAGCGGAAATTCAATAACCAGATCGCACCCCGTACGCAAAGAGGGAGGCGGCGCTTTTACCCGCACGGCAAAGCCTTCCCGTTTCAGCGCGGCCTCGGCCCGAATAACTTCTCCCGTTTCCCGGAAGACAAGTATTCCACGCCCCGCAGGGGCGGAAGCGGTTTTCCCGCCTCCGCCGACCATAGAACGTAACTTGGCGAATAATCGCATTATTTTTTTGTAAGTGCCAGCCGGGATTCTTCACCGTCCGCTGGCGTCACCGCCATGGACCAGCCCAATTTTTTCGCGGCACGACCGATATTTTCCACGCTGGCAGCGCAGTCCACCAGAACCTCAATGCCTTCTCCAGCCTCTGTCGCCCCGCCTTCCATAGCCTTTTTAGCCATAAGCATGGGTTGCGGGCAAGAAAGCCCGCGCGCATCCAACTGTTTCATTTGCTATCCCCTCTGCCTGTTGGCGAATCCAATAACCAGAAGAATGACCAAACCAATCCCCACCGCCACCGGACCATTCGCACTCGGTCCAGCAGGGGAACTGGCAAGGCCAAAGTTATGGGCGCAGGCCGCCCCTGCGATCATGCCCAGAACAAACGTGGCGGCGTCGGAATCTCCTTCACCGGAAAGGAACAACTGTCGACCGGGACAACCGCCTGCCAAGGCGAAAGCCAGACCAGCCATCAACATGCCCCCGAAATTCCACAGGGCATTGTCGTGCGCTACCGGTTGCCCGCTAAATCCGGGATGGAACTGCCCAAAGGCGAGGTTAGCCGCAAAGGCCGCCGCCACCAAGGCCACTATGCCCCAAAATAAATGGAACTGACGGAATAAAAACACATCACGCAGGGCACCCATGGTGCAAAACCGGCTTCGCTGCGCCAGCACACCAATAACAAGGCTGACACCCAATGAAATAAGCAACGGCGCGTGTTGTGCGCCCGGTCCCTTGACCGAATACAGCAAAATACCGTTCGCGGGTTCCCCTTCCACCGGGGGCCAGATAAGCCGCACAGCCAAAAGCCCCATGATTATGAGCGGAAAGGCGTACCCTGTGAATCGGGTCTGCGCTTTAGCCGGGCCAAAGCTGAATCCTGCGCGGAAGAACAACGTGCCCACGAATATCCCCGCCGCCAGGCCCAGTAATCCGGCAATGGCGCTCCAGTCTCCGCCGGCAAGACGCAGCAGAGCACGCCACGGGCAACCAAGAAAAACGAGCGCGCCAATGATGGCCAGCATGCCCAGAACAAACCTCTGCACAGGCGCGGAACCACCCCGTGCCTTAAAATCACCGCCGATCAGCGCGGCGGCAAACGCTCCAAGGCACATGCCAAGGATTTCAGGCCGCAGATACTGCACCACAGCGGCGCGGTGCAGCCCCAGCGCTCCGGCGATATCCCGCTCGAAGCAGGCGACACAAATGCCCATATTACCGGGATTACCCAAATACTGCAGCGTGGCAGCCAGCACCCCGATAACGAGTCCCACGCCAATAATGCCCTGCGTGGTGGCAAAAACGTTCTTTCCCCTTACCACAACAACCTCCTCAAGACTGTCTCCTCAATGCGTTCAGAAACACACAACACATACAGATAATTGTATCACTGCTACGTGATTCAGAGAAAAAACGTAAATAGTTTTATGGAATACAAAAAACGCATTTGATAGAAAATATCTATACAAATACAACAAACAAAGCGGGGCACCGGCCTATGCCGATGCCCCGCTCGTTGCTTTGTCGGTCGCGAAAGGGGCGACTGTCCGTCACCAGACAGGCGCTCCCCGAACGGTACTATTTCCGGCTGGCAGGTTCCACAAACAGCCGGTAGCCGCGAATCTGGTTGCCGTTCATGACTCCCAGAACTTCCTGCGCGTAGTCCTGCGGCACTTCCACAAAGCAGAAGCGGTCATAAATGTCGATATTGCCGATCATCTTACCGGGCAAACCGGTTTCACCGGCAATGGCACCCACAATATCGCGTGCGCCAATGCGCATTTTACGGCCCACGTTCAGGAACATGCGCACCATGCCGGGCTGCGCCCCGGTATCGCCAAAGCCGCCGTTGTCATCCGGCACGGTATCGCCAAGGTCGCGCTTCATCATAATGCGCAACAAGGCGGCAGCCATTTCCATGGTGGTTAGATCACCGTTAAATTCCGTTTCAATGAAACTCTCCACGGTAGAAATGTAGCGCTCCAAATTCCCTGTCTGTATTTGCGAACGAATCTCAGACAGCAATTGACCGGACTTGGCGGTTTCCACTTCCTCAATGGACGGCACCTGATGCTGGACAATACGCGCTTTGGTGTAGCGCTTGATATCGCGCAGCTTCCAAAATTCCTTGGGAGATACAAAGGTGAAGGCGCGACCAGTGCGACCGGCGCGACCAGTGCGGCCGATGCGGTGCACGTAGTACTCCACATCGTTGGGGATATCATAGTTCACCACGGCTTCCACGTTTTCCACGTCAATACCGCGAGCAGCCACGTCTGTAGCCACAAGAATCTCAATGCCCCCCTTACGGAACCGGTTCATCACCCTGTCACGCTGGGTTTGATTCAGGTTGCCGTGCAGCCCGTCGGCCTGATAGCCCCGCGCTTGCAGGTTCGCCGTCAGTTCGTCCACGCCACGCTTGGTGGAGCAAAACACCACGGTGAGCTTGGGGTTGTACACGTCCAGCACACGGCATAGCGCATCCATCTTTTGAAACGGACGCACTTCATAGTAAATTTGCTCAATGCTCGGCACCGTGAGCACTTTCTGAGTTACCTTGAGGAATTCCGGCTCCTTAAGAAAGCGCTTGGCAAGTGCCAAAATTTCCGGTGGCATGGTGGCGGAGAAAAAGACCGTCTGGCTGGAGTCGGGCACACGCTCTAGGATAAACTCAATGTCATCACGAAAGCCCATGTCGAGCATTTCGTCCGCTTCGTCCAATACCGCCATGCACACTTTGTCCAACAGAATGGTGCCGCGCTCCAGATGGTCCATAACACGACCGGGAGTGCCCACAATAACCTGCGCTCCGCGTTTTAGCGCCTTGAACTGCCTGTCTATGGGCTGACCACCATAAACCGGCAACACGGAGACACTGCGCATCCGCTTGGCAAGATTAGAAATTTCTTCAGATACCTGAATGGCTAATTCGCGCGTGGGGCACAGCACAATAGCCTGCACGTCACGTTCGCGCGGAGAAATACGTTCCAAAATGGGAATGCCGAACGCCGCCGTCTTTCCCGTGCCTGTCTGCGCCTGACCGATAACATCCCGCCCTTGCAAAATGGGGGGAATAGCCAGCGCCTGAATGGGGGAAGCCTCTTCAAACCCCATATCTTCTATGGATTTGAGCACTTCCGGTGAAAGCTCAACCCCTTCAAAAGAAAAACCTGCCATTGTCTGTTCCTTGTTATGCTCTGGCATTATTCCTACGCAACGCCGGGGACCGAGGTTCCGCCCGATGCGGGATACCGCGTCAGAAAGTCAATCTTCCGTCCCGAGGGTTGCTGTTTCACACGATACTCCACCTGCAACGCTGTACGACGATCAGGAACAGGCAGACTCGTCACAAGCAAAACTGGTCGGCGGGAGCGGGTATACCGCGCTCCTGTGCCCGCGTTGTGCTCGCCAAGACGGCGTTCCAGATCTGTCGTTATGCCGCAATACAGCGACCTGTCCGCGCAGCGCACCAGATAGACGACCCACTGCTGTTGTTCATCCGCCATATGTATTCTGTTTCTGTCTGCCGCGCGCGATGCCAGACACGCGCGTAGAGCCATTTACTCGCAGCCGCAATCGCCTGCGGCTAATTTGCGCAGCGAAATGCTGTCGCCGGGAGCCATATCAAAAAGACGGCACTCCGGCGCAAGTTCAGCCAACGCCGCGCGAAACGCCTGTGTGTTGGCATCCAGCACGGGGAACGTTCCCCAGTGCATGGGCACCACGCCCCTGCATGCTAGCAGCGCACACGCCATAGCCGCCTGCCGTGCGTCCATGGTGAACACGCCGCCTATGGGCAACAAGGCCAAATCTATGGCGTAGAGCCTGCCCCATAGTTGCATGCCGGAAAAAATACCCGTGTCTCCCGCGTGGTAGATGGTAAACCCATCATCCAGCGTAAAGATGTATCCCACCGGGGTTCCAGAGTCCGAAGAGTGAAACGCCTGCGTCATGGCGGCCCGCACGCCACCCACCGTTATGGTTCCGCCAACGTTAAACCCTATGCCATTCAGCACTTGTGCCTGTGGCAGCCCCGCAGCCACCAACCGTTGCGTGGTTCCCACAATGGCTCCCAACCCGGCACCAGTGGCCTGACAAATTTCCACAGCCTGTCCCACATGGTCGCCATGATCGTGTGTGACAAATACCGCGTCGGGCTTGGCAATTCCGTCCCACGCGGTGGTAGCCGTGGGGTTGCCCTCAAAAAACGGATCGATGAGAATGTTTGTTGAGGGAGTGGCTATCTGAAAATTGGAGTGCCCGTGCCATGTCAAGGTGTGCATACTGTCTCCTTTACCGCTCCTGTGACGCCGCGCCAAGGCCGCAACCTCACGAAGCGTTTTGGCCCTGTTCCGACAGACCTGCCCAGCGTGTTCCCAGAGAATGGCCGATGTTCAGATGGTCCAGAATACGCCCCGCCAAATGGTCCAGCAAATCTTGAATAGTGACCGGATTTCCGTAAAAACCGGGCATGGGTGGCAGAATAAGCGCTCCGGCCTCTTCGGCTGCCAGCAAGTTGCGTAAATGCACCCTATTAAGCGGTGTTTCGCGCGGAACAAGAATAAGCGGCCTGCGCTCTTTTAGCGTCACGTCCGCCGCGCGGTGAAGCAACGTGCTCCCCAGCCCGTGCGCTACCGCCGCCAATGAGGCCATGGAGCAGGGACAAATGACCATGCCCTCGTGCCGCCACGACCCGCTCGCCGGAGCCGCGCCAAAATCTTGTGGGGCATAGGCTTTGTCCGCCAAGGTTTCCAGCTCTTCCGCGCGCATGTCCGCTTCCAGTTGCAGTACCTGCCGCGCCGCATCGGAGACAATAAGGTGGGTTTCCACCCCCGGCGCATCGCACAACGCCTTCAGCAGTGTCACTGTGAGAGGCATTCCACTGGCCCCGGTTACTCCCAAAACTATCCGTTTCATACAGCTCCGTTCCATCCCGCGTTGTGCTCAACGGCTCTCACCGTCTTGGGGTTCGCGGTGCGTTCCCCCACCAACATCCCGGCGGCACGCGGGACACCCAAAAATCCGCCGCCAGTTTGCGTATCGTGATGGCGGGCTTTTAACAGAATTGTTTAGAAAGAGCCAGAAGGAGGTTCGCTCAACCCCCGTTTTTTTCCGATTATCTCACTTGCCATCCGCAGAACAATTATATATCAAGATATTCACATATAGGCATTCAGAAACGGAAGGCGGTGCAAATCCGCCGCGGTCGCGCCACTGTAACTGACACACAACCGGGCATATCCACTGCGCAAACAGGCGGGAAGGACATGCCAACACGGGTCAGAAGCCAGGAGACGCCTGAAATGCCCGGAGCACGACTGTCTCGCGATTGGACAGGCATCCCCCAAGCCATGCCCCGCCCCCGGCGGCCTATTGCATGGCTGGTTCTGCCTTTTCTCCGAGGTGTCGTCGCTTCTTGTATTGTCAACACAATAACAGGAGTGACACAACATGGAACACCACATTTTAGGCTTCCCCCGCATTGGCGGAAACAGGGAACTGAAAAAGGCGCAGGAAGCATTCTGGCGGAATTCCGCCACGCAGGAAGAACTTCTTGCCGTCAGCCGCACCCTCACAGAACGGCACTGGGCCATTCAGGCTCAGGCTGGCCTCTCGCTCGTCTGCACAGGAGATTTTTCCCTCTACGACCAGATGCTCGACACGACGTGCATGCTGGGTGCCGTGCCAGACCGGTTCGCGTCCGCGCACATCACAGGGTTGGACCTGTATTTTGCCATGGCAAGGGGCGATGCGGCCCGCAATATCACCGCCATGGAAATGACTAAGTGGTTTAACACAAACTACCACTTTCTCGTACCGGAACTCCCCGCCACCCCCACCTACCGGCTGACCGACCCCCCGGTAGTGAAAGATACCCGCCGGGCCAGCAGCCTTGGCTACCGGCCCAAGCCTGTGCTCATAGGCCCCATTACGTGGCTGGCGCTGGCGAAACCCGCCGACAGCACCACCGACCGGTGGGAACATCTGGATGCCGTTCTCGACGTCTACACTCAAGTTTTGGCGGAGTTAGATCCGCTATGTCCGTGGATACAGATGGATGAACCCATTTTGTGCGCAGACATGGATGCTGCGGCACGCGGAGCTTTTTCCCGTGCCTACGCCCACCTGAACACCTCAGTACGCCGGAGCAGGCTGTTGCTGACCACGTACTTTGATACGTTGGACGACAACAGAGATATCGCGTTGCACTCCGGCTGCGCGGGATTACATATTTCCGTCACCGGCGGGGCGCATCCCGCCCGGACAAGCGATACGGCAAGCTTGCACGAATGCATCGCCGCCCTGCCGGACACCATGACGCTTTCGGTAGGCATCGTGGAAGGCCGCAATATCTGGAAAACCGACTTCGCCCACGCGCTGAGGCTACTGGAACACGCCCGCCCCCTGCTGGAAGCAGACCGGCTTATGGTCGGCTCGGCGTGCTCACTGCTACACTGCCCCGTAGATTTGGATCAGGAAACCACTCTGGACCCGGAACTCAAACGCTGGATGTCCTTTGCCGTGCAGAAGTGCGCGGAGGTCGGCACTCTCGGCACCGCGCTGAGTTGCCCCACCTCCCCCGGATGCGGGCAAGCATTGCGCGCCAACGCAGCCGATATCCTCTCCCGCCGGGAAAGCTCCCGCGTGCACGATGCACACGTCACGGTCCGTTCCGCCTCTGTGCAAGAGGCAATGGCGCATCGCAATTCCCCTTACGCGCTACGCCGCCAAGCACAACGCTGGCTGGAACTGCCGCTCTTTCCCACCACAACCATCGGCTCCTTCCCGCAAACGGCGGAGATCCGTGCCCGACGACGCGAATTTCGCGCAGGCACGCTCTCTCACGAAGCCTACACAACCTTTTTGCAAGACGAAATCGCCCATGTTGTACATCTGCAAGAGGAGTTGGGGCTGGACGTACTGGTACACGGCGAACCGGAACGCAATGACATGGTGGAATATTTCGGTCAGCAATTACAGGGATTCTGCTTCACGTCTAACGGGTGGGTGCAAAGCTACGGTAGCCGCTGCGTTAAGCCGCCCATTATCTTCGGCGATATCAGCCGTCCCAGCCCTATGACCGTGGACTGGATACGGTATGCCGCCTCACTGACTGACAAACCCATGAAAGGCATGCTCACCGGGCCTGTGACGATTCTCTGCTGGAGTTTTGTCCGGGACGACATGGAGCGGGCCGCCGTATGCCGCCAGATCGCGCTGGCACTGCGTGACGAAGTGGCTGATCTGGAAGCCGCGGGGATACGCCTTATTCAGGTAGACGAGGCGGCCTTCAGCGAGGGCATGCCCATTAAACGCCGCGACAGGGAAGCCTACCTCAAATGGGCGGTGGAAAGCTTCCGGCTCACCACCTGCGGGGTGGATGATACAACGCAAATCCACTCACATATGTGCTACAGCGAGTTTAACGAGATCATTCATGCCATCGCGGATATGGATGCCGACGTCATCAGCATCGAATCCAGCCGGAGCGGTATGGAACTTCTGGAGGCATTCCGGGCCTTCGCCTACCCCAACGCAATTGGGCCCGGCATTTATGATATCCACAGCCCCCGCGTCCCTGACATCCAAGAGATGGTTGACCTGCTGGAACGCGCCTTACGGTTTATCCCCAAAGAACGGTTATGGGTAAACCCGGACTGCGGTTTGAAAACCCGAAACTGGCCCGAAACGCTGGCCTCGCTGCGAAACATGGTTTCCGCTGCGCAGCGCCTTCGCACGCAGCATACGTAACCCGAACCTCCATGGGTTCGCAAATACCCCTCGGCGCGTCCGCACCGCGCCACGCGCCCTCGCCGACTCTCCGGCGGCGGGGGCGCTTTTCTCCACCTGTACGCCTTGGGGAAACGTATGGTCAGGGCAGGGCGGGGTGTAAGGTCCGCTCCCAGTCCACATGCTCCACCACCGCGCGGCTGAGGGTGCTCAACCCTGTGCCGGAACGCGCACTCACGGCAATCCCCTGCGGCCATGCGGAACGTAAACCGGCAGCGGTTTCCGGGTCCAGCGTGTCCCATTTGTTGAGAATCAGCAGCCGGGGAGTCTCGTACATGTCCATTTCGGACAGGATGGCGTCTACGGCCTGTATTTGCCGTTCCACCTCAGGATGTCCGGCGTCCGCCACATGGAGAAGCAGATCTGCGGATTGCAGTTCTTCCAACGTGGCCTCAAAGGCATCCTTTAATTCTTTAGGCAAATTGCGGATGAACCCCACGGTGTCGGTCAGAATGACCTCTCGTTCCTCAGGAAACCGTAACCGCCGCGTTGTGGGGTCTAGCGTGGCAAAAAGTTTATTTTCCGCCAGCACGTCCGACTGTGTGAGCGTGTTCAGCAGCGTGGATTTGCCCGCGTTGGTGTAGCCCACCAAGGCTACCACCGGAACCCGTGCTTTATAGCGTCTGTCCCGCGCATACGAGCGCTGCCGCCGTAAGGTTTTCAACTCGTCCTTTATGCGGCTTATACGCTCACGAATCCTGCGGCGGTCCGTCTCCAGCTTCGTCTCTCCGGGACCGCGCCCGCCAATGCCCCCCATAAGCCGGTCCATAGCGCGGTTTTTTCCCACCAGCCGGGGCATGGTGTACTGAAGCTGGGCCATCTCCACTTGCAATTTGCCCGCGCGAGACGTGGCATGCTGGGCAAAAATGTCCAAAATAAGCTGCGTGCGGTCCAGCACCTTGCGTTCCGTGGCCTCGGTAAGATTGCGTAACTGAGCGGGAGCCAGCTCTCCGTCAAATACCACCATTCCCGCGTTGCCCTGAAGGCAGAGCACTTCCAGTTCCGCCAGCTTCCCCTTGCCTAGGATAAACTTGTAATTCACCTGCGGAACCCGCTGCACAAGCTGCCCCGCCACGACGATTCCCGCAGTTCTCGCCAACTCCCGCAACTCCGCGAGATACGATTCCTGCACAGCGCGCGGCTGCGTGCTCACACTTACCAACACGGCCCGTTCGCCGTCCCCTTCTGCCACCCGCACATCACCAAGGGCGCGGGCCATTTCATCTTCCAACGCTTCTGTCTGCGCGTTGAAATCAACATCCACCCGGTCCCATGCCTGAGGCGGAAAAACCCGATAGGACGTGCCGCTGCCGGGTGAAGGCATTCCCGCGCCCGGCGCGGAAGCCGCCGTAGTGCGGCGCACCGTCTCTGTATCCGGCCCGGAATCCGGCCCTTCCGGGGACGCGCTGGTGCCGTCCTCTTCCGCAACCGGAGCCACCGGCAGCAAATGCGCGAATTGGAACAGATCAGGCGCCCCCGCCTCGTCCACGGAAAGCGCGGCAATGGAATCCAGCCGCAAAAAAAGCATGTCCATGAGGTCTTCTTGCGACAGAGGGGCATCGGTCAAATGCGTGTGCAGCAACCGCAACCCCCGCAGTCGGGCGGAGCCAAGGCGGGCACGGGGCAGTTCGGGAATATAAATAGCCCCCGTGTCGCCCACAATAACCAGTTGCGGCCGGCCCTGCCGGTCTATGAGCAACGCCACCTGCCGCGCTATACTGCGGGACAAGGCCGCCAATTCTCGCGCCTGCTCCGGCGTATAGCCCCCTTGAGAAGGGTACCGGCGTGTGTACAGACGCTGTAATGCCTTAAGCTGGCTGGGTTTCAGCCCTTGGGTATTGCCTAAAACAGAGGCTATGGTGTGGCTCCTTTACGGTGCGATGTGGTGACGAGGTGTCTACGCGGTGTGCGAAGAAAGATACTCAGTGATCATGCTGTCATATGCGGCAGTACGCTCAAAGGTTTTCGCAGCCATGCGGCGACGGAAATCCAACCCCACGCGCATATCGTTTTCTGCGAGTTCCGCCATAACCGCCGAATAATCCTCAGGAGCTGGCAGCACCAGCATGCTGTGAAAATTCTTTGCCGTGGCGCGCAGCATGCACGGTCCCCCGATGTCAATTTCCTCAATGGCGGCACGCAGATCCAATCCCTTACGGGCGGCTTCCGCAAAATTGTACAAATTCACCACAATAAGATCAAAAGGGGCAATGCCCAGTTCCTTCAGCGTAGAAAGATGCTCGGCATTGTCTTTGTCCGCCAGAATACCGGCATGAATGTGCGGGTGCAATGTTTTCACCCTACCGCCCAATATTTCAGGAAATCCGGTCACCTTGCTGACGGGAACAACCGGGAGTCCCGCCTCGGAAAGCATGCGGGCTGTGCCGCCGGTGGAAACCAGCTCCACGCCATGATCGTGCAAAAATGTGGCAAGTTCCAGAAGGCCGGACTTGTCCGTGACGCTCAACAGCGCCCGTTTGATGGGCAAAAAATCCATGCGCCCCTCCTGATTATGTTTTTCTGAGGTCTGCCAGATATGCCCCCCAAAAGCAAGGGAATGCACGCCTCCACACCGCCGCCCCCATAACGCCTCTGTTCTTCCGCACGGTTCAAAAATGCGTCATAACTTTCTTCCGTGTATTTTTTGGAGTATACCTTTAGATAGTAGCATCCCGGAACCTACTGGCGTATACTATAATCATACAATGTGTTTTCGGGCTTGCCAAAAGACGAAACATACTTGTACTTCCCTATAGTCACAAGCGCGTAACGTCCGCCATCGGACGATCCGCAACCACTCACAGCAAGAAAGGACCCCCATGCAATCCGGCGAATTCAAACATCTGGCCCGCAAACGTATTTTGGTTACTGGCGGAGCTGGTTTCATCGGCTCCCATCTGTGTCGCGAACTCCTGCGCAACGGGGCTGAGGTTCTGTGCGTAGACAACTACTACACCGGCTCCCGCGACAATATCACGGACCTGCTGGACCACCCCAATTTTGAACTCATGCGCCACGACATCACCTTCCCGCTCTATGTGGAAGTGGATGAAATATATAACCTCGCCTGCCCGGCTTCGCCTATTCACTACCAGTTTGATCCCGTGCAGACGACAAAGACCTGCGTGCACGGAAGCATCAACATGCTGGGACTGGCCAAACGCGTAAAAGCCCGCGTTCTTCAGGCGTCAACCAGCGAGGTGTATGGCGATCCTGAGATACACCCGCAGGAAGAGCAGTACTGGGGCCGGGTTAACCCCATCGGGCCGCGCTCCTGTTACGACGAAGGGAAGCGCTGCGCTGAAACGCTCTTCATGGATTATCACCGTCAGCACTCGGTGGAAATTAAGATTGTTCGCATTTTCAATACCTACGGCCCGGCGATGCACCCCAATGACGGGCGGGTGGTGAGCAACTTTATCGTGCAGGCCCTGCGGAACGAGCCTATCACCATCTATGGCGAAGGCGCGCAAAGCCGCTCTTTCTGCTACGTGGACGATCTGGTACGCGGGATAATGCTCATGATGCACAGCCCGGCGGAATTTGTTGGTCCTGTGAATATGGGCAACCCGTCTGAACGGACCGTCCGGGAACTTGCGGAAAAAATTATCGACATGACCGGCTCGTCCTCGCAGTTGCTCTTCAAACCGCTGCCGCAGGACGATCCCCGGCGGCGGCGACCGGATATTTCGCTGGCTAAAGAACGACTGGGCTGGGAGCCGGAAGTGGATATCAATACGGGCCTGAGCAAGACCATCGCCTACTTTGAAGCGTTGCTCCGCGAACGCGGGGCCTCTCTCTAGTCTTTTCTTTTTGTGAAGGTGGGGGAGGGCGCATGTCCTTCCCCCTTTGCGCACACCACAACCGTTCACGAGCCATCGTCATGCCCTACGCCGCGCCAGCCCTTCCCTCCTCGCTCTTCGCACGCCGCCATGCCGGTGCCTATCTTCGTTGCCTGCGCATCGCCTTTTTCGGCTGCTGGTTACTTTTTCCCTTTGGAAGAATGTTTCAGACAATTGGCGGCATCTCCTGTCTCGTGCTCTGCCTCGGCTACTACGCATGCGATTACGACAACTCCGTCCTTCGCAGACTTCGCGGAAAGTGGCTCATCGTTTTCTTTTTTATCTTCATGCTGCTTAACACGCTGTTATCCTCTTGGGTTCGGCACAGTTTCTCCTACGTAGGTTCCACGCTCTACTTAAGCTGGCCCATGCTGTTCGCGGGCATGGAGGTTACCCGTTCGCGCCGGGACATCACCTTACTGGGGCTTATGTTCCTCATCGCCGCCTGCGGAGAAGGACTCGCGGGGGTCTGGCAGTACGCAACCGGATTCGACCCCATTAACGGCGATCCCCCCATGGATGGCAGACTCACCGGCTCCTTTAACACGTACCGGGTGGGGAACTACATTGGCATTGCCTTGCTCCCCGCCTGTCTTGGCTATTTCGCTCTTCCCGCGCGATGGTCGCAGGTTCGCCGTCTGCTCATTACGGGAATCTGTCTTTTGCCAGCCCTTTTTTTATTAGCGGGTTCGCAAACCCGCAGCGGCATGATGGGGCTGGCGGCAGGTATGTTTGTGATTCTAGCCGCGCGCTACTCCCGGCACTGGCCGCTGCTGCTTATTTTACCCGCGGCACTGACCCTCACAGTGCTTTTCGGCCCGGAACGTCTTTCTCTGGAACTGGCTATGCGGGACCAACGGTGGGAGCTGTGGACGGGGGCATGGCAGGCATTCCTGCACAACCCCGTGTGGGGCACGGGAGCCAGCACCTTCAAACCGGCCCTCAACGCTCTGGATATTGTTCTGCCGCGCGGTGGAAACACCTTTGCGCATCCCCACAGCATTTACGTACAATTTCTCGTTGATGGTGGCGTGGTGGGCTTTACCATCGCCATGGGTTTTCTTCTGGGCCTATGGGGCTGGTGCGGCCTGCGCATTGTCCGGGGCATCAGAGCTTACCACAACAGCGCTGCCGCCACGCACTGGCTCATGACCGCATTCCTATGGGGTGGGTATACCTGCTATCTCGTTACGGGAATATCCGGGCATAACTTCTATCGGACGTGGTGGCTCGCTATGGGCGTGGCACTGCTGGGAGCCACCATAGGAGCCTGCCTAAGCGCCCCCGCGCCTCTCCCTGCCCAGCCGGAGCGGACACATGCTGCATGACACCTCCCATGAATGCGGGCGCTGTGCCCCCCTGCCCTTTACTATTGAAGATGGACGGCGCACCCGATGGCGCATGGCGTTTCAACTGGCGCTCACGGATATTATCACACTTTTTATGGTAATCAGCGCGGTCACCCTGCTGCGCTTCGCGCTGGGGGGTACCTTTTCCCTGCGCACCTACATGATGCTTCTCCCGCTACTCCCGCTCTTCCCCACAGCGTTTCTGCTCGCGGACCTGTACCCCGGCGCGCTGCTGCCGCCACATGAAGAGCTAAGACGCTTTTGCATTACCATCTCCACATGTTTTCTCATTCTGGGTACCATCACGTTTTTCGCGCGCGGTGTGACAACCTATTCACGCACAGTGTTTGTCTTTTCATGGCTCCTTGCCATGGTAGCCATTCCACTCATGCGCGTCTGGCTGCGGGGACGGCAAGTCCGCCGGGGCCGTTGGGGCATTCCTGCCGTGCTTATAGGCACAGGCGCTCCCGCCAGCATCATGACTCGCAACGCCCAACTGCGCCCCCGCATCGGGCTTCGGGTTGTGGGGGTTCTTTCCAACACTCGAGAACAAGGCTCTGAATTTGAGGGTATTCCCGTCCTTGGTTCCTTAGCCGATGTGCAGTCTGTGGCAAACGCCTACCCCGGAAGTTACGCTCTGGTCCCGGAGCAAGGCGACCAGCCCCCGCAAAGCGACATTATGTCGCAGCTTGACCGTCTTTTTCCTCGTATCATCCTGCTGCCCCGTGCCGAAACCCTCAGCCAGCGGTGGGCTTCAACACGGGATATCGGCGGTGTAGTGGGGCTTGAACTGCGGCAAAACCTACTCAGCCCCAGACGATTGCTCTTTAAACGCGGCATGGACATTAGCGTGGCTGCTCTGGGGCTTTTGTTGCTTTCCCCGTTCTTCCTCATGGCGGCGTTGTGGATACGGCTGGACAGCCGAGGCCCGGCATTCTTCGGTCACACCCGCATCGGCAGAAACGGCAAGGCCATTTGCGTCTGGAAATTCCGCACCATGACATGCGATGGCGACTCGGTGCTAAACCGCCATTTTGCAGAATGCCCCGACGCCCGCACGGAATGGGAGGCGACACAAAAACTCCAAAACGATCCGCGTGTGACAAAAGCGGGCCGCTTCCTGCGTAAAACCAGTCTGGACGAACTTCCCCAGCTATGGAACGTGTTATGGGGTGATCTCAGCCTCGTAGGCCCCCGGCCCATTGTGCGCACGGAACGCTGCCGCTACCGGGAGTGCTATGATCTTTATTCCCGCACCCGACCGGGCATCACGGGGCTTTGGCAGATTTCCGGTCGCAACCTCACGTCCTATGACCAGCGCATTGACCTTGACGCCTATTACGTGCGGAACTGGTCCATCTGGTTCGACCTCTACATTCTGGTAAAGACCATCCCCGTGGTGCTGACAGGGCGTGGCGCATACTAATCCACGACCCTACCTGAACGGGACTGCGGCGCGTCCATAGTACCTGCCCCCCGACGACAAGCGCACCCAATCATCACGCCAAGCGCATGCCGTGGGTGCATTCTTGAGCGTATCACCAGATGTGCCTTTCAGGTCTATCGGCAGTGGCAGACCTGTTTCGGTTTTCCACCCCGCCGGGTTGATGCGAACAGCGGATGCGCGGTGCCATATTTATGACAGGACCGAGCCTTTGCTCGTCTTTTCCCATATGCCCCGCACGCCCGCCTCAACGGTCTGCCACCCCGCGCCCCGCGCTGTTCCGCCCCGCAACAAAAAACATCGGCTGCGCTGCACCGCCCCTCCCGCCCAAACAGCAATGCTGGCGCACCCTTTGCATTCTCTGCCGCATGGATCTGTTCAACATCAATACTACAGAATTTTACAGCTTCTTGCTGACCTTTATGCGCCTCAGCCTTGTGGTGTTCATGCTACCCGTGTTTGGTGGCGACTCCGCACCCAAGATGGTCAAGGCGTCTATGTGCATTGTGCTCACGCTGGCGCTCTTTCCCGCCCTCTCACTGAAAGGGCAGGCCATGCCCCAGCATCCCTTCGACATTATCCCTGTTCTGCTTTCCGAAGCCGTACTGGGCCTGACAATGGCGCTTGCCGTGGAGTTTGTCTTCGCGGGCATACAGACCGGCGGGCAATTGCTGGGGTTCCAGATGGGCTTTACCATGATCAATATCGCGGACCCGCTCACCGGGAACTCCGTTTCCATCACTTCTCACTTTTTATATATGGTCGCGTTGCTTACCTTTATGACGTTGAACGGGCACCTGTATCTTCTTCAGGCACTGGCGGAAACCTTTGAAGCCATCCCGCCGGGACAAATCGTTATCGGCGCGGGCATTGTGAAGCAGGTACTCGCGCTTTCAGGCATTATGTTTTCGCTCGCCATTAAAATTTCCGCCCCGGTTCTCGCCGCCCTGTTCCTTATGGAACTGGCCCTCGCCCTCATGGGCCGCGCCGCGCCGCAAATGAACCTGCTTCAACTCGGCTTCCCCTTAAAAATTGGGGTGGGGTTCTTTTTCATGGGTCTTCTGTTCACCATTATGGCCCGCCGCATCACCGATTTTATTATTGACATTCCGGCGTTATACGGACACCTCACCAATGCCATGTCACCGTTGACACAGCTTATTCCGTAACCGGGGGACGCCATGGCGAGAGATCCCAGCAGAACAGAATCCGCCACCGCGAAACAGCGGAAAAAGGCGCGCAATAAAGGCAACGTACCCCGCTCGCAAGAGCTGGGTAAAGTTGTCTCCATTATGGCGGGCATGTACGGGCTTTATGCATGGATAGGTATTCTGTACGAGGAGCTTCACCTCGTCTTTGTCCGTTTTTTGCGCGACTTCGGCGATTTCGACGCCACCCCTGAGAGCGTGTACGGTCTGGTCAACTGGCTGGCTGTCAGGCTGGCTGTCATGCTTTTGCCCATTCTCTTTTTTCTTGGATTTCTGGCCTTTCTGAACATGCGCCTGCAAGTAGGCAAACTGTGGACCACGGAAGTTTTCAAGTTCAAACTCAGCCGCTTCAATATTATTTCCGGGTTAAAACGCCTTTTCCTTTCTCCGCAAACGTTTATCCGCCTCCTCAAAAGTATTTTGCAGGCAGTGGTTATTGGCGTTGCTCCCTATCTGGTGCTGAAGAGCGAAATGGGCAACTTTTTGGCGCTATACTATTCCGACGCCATGGGCATTTCTGCCTATATCCTTGAAACAAGTCATAAAATGGTGGTGTACGCGCTTATTCCCATGGCGGTCATCGCCGCAGCGGACCTGTGGTATACCCGCTGGGACTACGAGCAAAACCTTAAGATGACCAAGGACGAGGTAAAAGACGAGCGCAAGCAGGCGGAAGGCGACCCCAGAATCAAAGCCCAGCAACGTAAAAAGATGATGCAGGTTATGGCGCGGCGCATGATGCAGGACGTGCCCAAAGCGGACGTGGTTATCACCAACCCCACGCATATCGCCGTGGCTCTGCGCTATAACGCCATGGAAGCGCCCGCTCCGCGAGTCTTGGCAAAAGGGGCGGATCATGTTGCGGAAAAAATTAAGGAAATAGCCAGAGAGAACCGTATTCCTCTACGGGAAAACGTACCGTTGGCACGTGCCTTGTATAAGTCTGTCGAGATTGGGGACGAGATTCCCGAAGAATTGTACAAGGCTGTGGCCTCTGTGTTGGCATCCCTGCACAAATTTAAAGGAAATAGAGCAGGTTAAACGGTAAAGGTTCGTCCTTGCCACCCCGCGCAGCAATCCTGCGGAAGGTGTCGGAAAAATGGCTAAGTCAGAAATAGCGACTCCCAGAATAAATTACGAGCGTTTTGCCAAACAGGGCGACGTGCTTTTGGCGGGTGGGGTTATCACCATCCTCTTCGTCATGCTTGTTCCCCTGCCCACCTTCTTTTTGGATATCATGCTCAGTCTGAGTATATCGCTTGCCTTGGTCATTCTGGTCACCTCCATGTTCATGACCTCCCCGCTGGAATTCTCCATTTTCCCGTCTCTGCTGCTCGTTACCACTCTGCTGCGCCTTGCGCTAAACGTGGCCTCCACGCGTCTTATCCTTTTACATGGTGACGAAGGCACCAGCGCGGCAGGCTCGGTTATTCAATCCTTTGGCGAATTCGTGGTAGGCGGTAACTACGTTATCGGCGCGGTTATCTTCTTCATCCTCTTCATTCTGAACAAGATGGTTATCACCACGGGTACTACCCGTATCGCTGAAGTTGCCGCGCGGTTTACACTGGACGCCATGCCCGGCAAACAGATGGCTATTGAAGCGGATCTGAACGCCGGACTTATCAACGAAGAAGAAGCCACGACCAAACGCGAGATCATCCGCCGCGAAGCCGATTTTTACGGTGCCATGGACGGCGCGGGCAAGTTCGTGCAGGGGGACGTGAACGCGGGCATGCTCATCACAATGGTGAATATCATTGGTGGCATCCTTATCGGCGTCATGCAGCAGGATATGAGCTGGAACGACGCACTCACCACGTACACGCTGCTTACCATCGGGGACGGCTTGGTTGCCACCATTCCCTCGCTTATCATTTCCACCTCGGCGGGCATTATCGTCTCCCGTGCGGCGGCTGAAGCCAAGATGGGCGAAGAATTCATCGGTCAGCTTACCTTCAACGCACGCGCCCTCAAACTGGTGGCGCTGGTTCTGCTGGTATTCGCACTGGTTCCGGGCATGCCGTTCCTGCCGTTCACCATTTTTTCTGGAGCGCTTTACTTCATTGCCCGTCTGGTCACGGAGTCTGGAGACGAAGTGGCAAAACGCACCGGTGCCAAGGGCAAAAACGCCAAGGGCAAGGGCGAAGACGGCGGCAAAGCCAAACTGGATACACCGGAAGAAGTACAGGCGCTGCTCCCGCTGGACATGCTGGAACTGGAAGTGGGGTATGGCCTTATCCCGCTGGTGGACGAAGAACAGGACGGCAACCTGCTTTCGCGCATCCGCTCCATCCGCCGCCAATTCGCACTGGACGTGGGCGTGGTTGTTCCCTCGCTGCACCTGCGTGACAACTTACAGTTGAAGCCCGGTCAATACTCCGTGTTGATTAAAGGAAACACCGTGGCGGGTGCCGAAATCCTCATAGACCATTACCTCGCCATGGACCCCGGCGACGCCAAGCACCACATCAAGGGTGTGGAAACGCGGGAACCGGCCTTCAACCTGCCTGCCCTGTGGATTCCGCAGAGCCGCAAGGAAGAAGCAATGTTGGCGGGATACACCGTCGTGGACCCCTCCACGGTTATCGCCACACACCTTACCGAAATATTCAAACGTCACCTCGCGGACTTCCTTGGCAGACAGGAAGTGCAGTCGCTGCTGGACAATCTGGCTAAACACGCTCCCAAGGCAGTGGAAGAACTGGTACCCGGCGTTCTCTCCTTGGGCGCGGTGCAGAAAGTGCTCCAGAATCTGGTTCGGGAAAATGTGTCCATCCGCGACCTGCTCTCCATTGTGGAAACACTGGCGGACTACGGTCCCGGCGTAAAAGATCCAGACACCCTCACGGAGTACGTGCGCGAGCGGCTTTCCCGAACTATTGTTAAACCGTACATGGATAGCAACGGCGCCCTGCCCATTCTCACACTAGACCCCAGTGTGGAAAAAACCATACAAGAATCCATCCGGCGCTCCGAAGGCGGGGCGTATCTGGCTCTGGATCCCGGCACAGCGCAGCGGCTTATCCATGCCGTAAACCAGAGCGTGGAAAACGCGGTTAACACGGACGGGCAGCCAGTGCTGCTCACTTCCCCTGTCTCGCGCCCGCACCTCGCGCAACTCATTATGCGCTTTTTGCCCACGGTGCCGGTAATTTCGCAGGCGGAGATTCCTTCGGATATCAGACTCACTTCTGTCGGTAACGTAGGGTTGAAATAATGCAGGTAAAGACGTTCAAAGGCCCGGATGCCAAAACAGTGCTAGCGAGCATAAAACGCGAGCTGGGACCAGAAGCGGTTATCCTTTCCAAGCACGAAGGCTCTGACGAAGACGGTCAGTGGTGCGAAATGACCGCCGGTCTGGAGCGCGCCACCACGTCCGGCGGGGCCGCGGGCATCGCGGGCAGCACGCTCGGCGGCACTGGCCCCGGTTCCGCCATGGCTCCCACTGGCTGGAATGAGTGGCACCGCGAATGGAGTGAAATTCGGGAACATCTACTTACGCTCATGAAACCCGGCATCAAGCTGGATGAGCTTGCCCCCCGGCAGCGGGTGGCGTTGGAATTTTTAGAGCGGGAAGGCATGGACGGCACCACGCTCTTGCGGCTGTACCGCCGGTTACATGGGCATCCTCATATGAGCGTGCTCGCGCCATTGGGCGACATGCTGCCCGTGCGCCCGTGGGACGCCGAAGCGTGGCCCCAGCGCGTCCATGCCGTGGCAGGCCCCTTTGGCTGCGGCAAAACCAGCACACTAATCCGCATGGCGCTGGCCTTGCGCGCGCGCAAGCCCAATACCCGCATCGCCCTGATCAACACAGACAACGAACGGGGAAACGGGCGTCTGCTGCTTAAGCATTACGCGGATCTTTCGGGCATTCTCTATCGCGAAGCTGGCGATCCGCTGAGTTTTGCCACCGTACTGCGGGAAACACGGGAGATGGACACCGTGCTGGTGGACCTTCCCGGCCTGAGCCGGAATGCGGACTTTGCCGAGCTGGACAACAGACTTGGCTTGTGCGCCGCGCAGGATATGACGGTGCATATGGTGCTGGCTCCCTCTTACGCACCCGCCCAGCTTGCCGCCTTTGCGCGGCAATACGCAGGCCCCTGCACAGGGAGCATTATCTGGACGAAACTGGACGAAGCCTGTACCTTTGGAGCAGTGGCCAACATAGCGGCATCTACCGGCCTGCCCGTTTCCGCCCTTTCCTTTGGTCCGGGACTGAAGAATACCTTTGTCGCCGCGCGCGACGTCATGCTGTGGCGGCTGCTGTTTAAGCATCAGTTGCCCGGCGAGGCGCAGCACGGACATGGCGATGCGGCTATGTAATCACGGAGTGGCACAGACTATGAAGGGCGAATTTCCTCTGGTATTTTCCATCACCTCCGGCAAGGGCGGCGTAGGCAAGACGAACATGTCCGTCAATATCGCACACAGCCTTGCCCGCAACGGAGCCCACGTGGTGTTGCTGGACGCGGATTTGGGACTGGCCAACGTGGACGTGCTGCTGGGCCTTACCCCCACCCGCAACCTGTTTCATCTTTTCCATGACAACGCATCGCTGGAAGAGATTCTGGTGAAAACGGAGTACGGCTTCAGCATCCTGCCCGCATCTTCCGGCACGAGCGAAATGCTTTCTCTCTCCACCGGGCAAAAGCTGGAATTGCTGGAGGCCATGGACACACTTGAAGATAAGGTTGATTATCTGATAGTTGACACGGGCGCGGGGATAAATGACAACGTATTGTATTTTAATCTCGCGGTCCAAGAGCGTATTGTGGTGCTCACCCCAGAACCCACCTCGCTTACAGACGCGTATGCCCTTATTAAGGTAATGAAACTGAACCACGGGGTAGAACATTTCAAGGTGCTCGTGAACATGGCACCGGACGCCAAAACCGCCAAGGATATGTACGCCCGGCTCTATGCGGCGTGTGACCATTTTCTTTCCGGGGTGTCGCTCGACCTTGTAGGATTTGTGCCTCACGACCCCGCCGTGCGCCGCGCGGTGGTGAACCAGCGCCCCTTCTGCGCACAGGCCCCTTCCGGCCCGGCATGTGCCGCCGTGCAGCAGGTGGCGAAGACCATTCAAACATGGGACGTATCGGCCAATCTGGATGGAAACATCAAATTCTTCTGGAAAAAACTCCTCTTCCGCCAATAAGGCCGGAAACGACGCTCCTTGGGAGCGGTTAGAGTCGGGAGCCGTGGCGTGGGGGGATATGTCCAACCGCGACCAAGAGGCTGTTGTCCGGCACTATGCTCCCAAGATCAAGTTTCTCGCTCTGCGGCTGAAAGCCAAACTCCCCAAGAATGTGGAATTGGGCGAACTTATCAGCGCGGGCACGCTGGGCCTTATGGAATCGCTTGGCAAATTCGATCCCCAGATGGGCATTAAGTTTGATACCTATGCCGAAAACCGCATTCGCGGCGCCATGCTGGATGAGCTGCGCCGGCTGGACTGGTTTCCGCGCAGCCTGAGGCACAGGGTGCGCCAACTGGAAGAAGCCATCCACAAGGTGGAGAACGAAAAAGGCCGCACCCCCACGGAAGAAGAGCTTCAGGCCGTCACGGGGCTGGACGCCAAAGAGGTGCGGCTGGGTCTGGAAGCCCTGCAAAACCAGCTTTGTCTGAGCCTAGACGCCATTCAGGATACGTTTTCTTCCGAAGGCCGGAACTCCGTGGAAGGCGAACCGTATCAAGCGACCGCTATGCAAGAGCTTATAGAACGCGTTGCATCGCTTATCGATCAATTGACACCTAGGGAAAAGCTGGTATTGTCACTCTATTACAGTGATGAACTTAACATGCGTGAAACCGCTGAGGTTATGGGTATAACCGAAGGGCGTGTCTCTCAATTACACACCCAGGCCTTACAGCGGTTGCGCCGTGAATTCCATACTTCGTATGGAGAAACCGACAGTATTTAACGTGTTTCAAGGAGTTTCGCATGCCCTTTGACCCTAATATGCGTGTTCTCGTCGTTGATGATTTCTCCACCATGCGAAGGATTGTGAAAAACATCTTACGCCAGATCGGATTCACCAACATTGTGGAAGCAGACGACGGCACAACAGCATGGGAAACCCTGAATAAAGATAACATTGATTTCGTTATTTCCGACTGGAATATGCCCAACATGACGGGCATTGAGCTTCTCCGCAAAGTTCGTGCCAGCGAAGAATTTGCCGATGTTCCCTTTCTTATGGTCACCGCCGAAGCGCAGCAGGAAAACATTATCGAGGCCGTGCAGGCCAAGGTTTCCAATTATATTGTCAAACCGTTCACGGCAGAAACCATGAAGCAGAAAATCGACAAGATTTTCCCCTAGCAGGCCCCCGTTCCTGACCCGGAACGGGACCGCTCCCACAGGCGCCTATGGCTGACGATGACACTCCCCTCTCCATGGCGGAGGCCGATGGAGCCAAGGCCGCACTGGACACTGAAGAACTGTCCGTGCAGGGCGGTGCGTCTTCTCCTGAAGACAAGGTAGAACTCGACCTTGAGGACGCCCCCTTCCTTGAAGATGACGACGAGGAAGAGGCCGAAGAGCAAAGCCCTGCCCCTATCTCCATAGCCCCCCCCAAAAAGACGGAGCCGTCCGGGGAAGCCGTGGAATCTCCCCTGCGCAAGCTGTTGCGAAACCGCAAGGTGCTCATGGGAGCAGGCGGCGGGTTCGCACTTCTTCTCATTCTCATCCTCTGGCTTGCCATCCCATCTTCCCAACCCACGCCGACACCGCAGCCTACGATCATCACCCCGGAACAGGCTATGCAGGCGGAGCCACAGCCCCCGGCACCCCCGTCATTCACCGTAGCATGGGAACCCTTCTGGGTGGAGCTTAAAGACACCGAAGGCAATATTCGGTTTCTTGTTTGCAAATTTGCCACGTCCACGGAGAATGAAAAGCTCGCATGGGAAGCCGGAGCGGAAAAACTTGTTCTGCGCGACGCCATATTCTACTATCTGCGCAATAAAGACTTAGCCTTTCTGTCCGATATGAAACGTGTGGAAGAATTAAAAACCAACGTTTTGGCTGTCATCAATCAGTATATGGATAATGGTCAATTCACGGATTTGCTTATAGAAAATTATTTGGTAAAATAATATGTCGCTAGACACAAGCATGACGCTTCTTCTGGCGCAGATGGGTCATGTGGAGAAAATAGCCCACACAGAGATGGCCCACCCTGAGGCGCAGCAAGCTTCTGCCAAACAACAGGCCGCAGAGGCGCTTAAGCACGCACAAGAATCCGTAGAAAAAATTGAAGACCCTGAAGAAAGCCAATTGCTTCTGGATAAAGACGGTCGCTCAGGCGGGCAGGGCGGCGGTCGCAACCGCAAAAAAAGACGACAAAAACGCGCCCAAAATCAGTCTGACCAGTCTGAGCTGGCAGATGAGGACGGCTCTTCCGCCCCGGAAGAGGCTCGGCGGGCAAATTCCCCGTGGCAAGGCAATATCCTGAATATTAAAGTGTAGCCGCGCGCATCCTCCCGGCAACGGAACGAACGCGCCCGGCACGACAAGCCACCCGCGACAGGCCGAATTATCATGCAATTTTCCCACTGGATGCTGCTTTTCATGAGCGTTACGGAAGTAGCGCTGCTGGTGCTGCTTTTCGTATTCTTTTTCCGCCTCAGGCGTTCCGAATCTCTGTTAAACGAAATTCAGGCCAAGCAAGAAGCTTTCGCCGCCCGCATGCGTTTTAACACGGAACTGGAACAGGAGCTTGTGGACTCCTTCACTCAGCGGCAAGAAGAACTCCGTAAGCTGGATATCCAATTGGAAGGCCGTTCCGCCGCGCTGCAACAACTTCTTAAACAGGCGGAAAATCTGACACGCTCCCCCCACTTCCTGCGCGAGATGATTCTGGAAGGCGGGCGGCAAGGACGATCTCCGCAGCAATTGGCACGCGCCACCGGGCTTTCGGTGGACGAAGTGGAACTTATTCTCATGAAATCGCCCCGCTAACGACGCACCGGGGAACGCGGAGGAAAAGGAATTCCGGCTCCATGCGTCCTGCGCAACGGGTCTGTCCTCACCCCGCCACCCCGGCAAGGCGATCCCGCGAGAGCCTGTCTCCGGTATATCCCGGCACACCGACAAGGTATTGCAGTATGGATGATTTTCGCATCTCTTCCGGCTTCCGCCAAGGGGCGTTCACAGATTCCGGGCAGTCAGGAGCCCGCGCCGCAGCCTTTCGCCGGGCGCACCGCGTTGGACAAATCTTACACGGCACTATGCTGCGCTGGGCAGGTGGCGGCAAAGCGTGGGTGCAGGTGGGCGGGCAGGAACTGGTGGCAGAACTGCGCACCCGTCCCGATATGGGGGTTCCTCTGCGATTTCTGGTGGAGCAGCTTGTGCCCGACATCATCCTTCGGGAATTGGACCCAGACGAAGGCGCTCCCTATGCGCCACGCTCTGTTCCCGAAATCGTGCGCGCCTACTACGCAGCCCGCGATGCCATGGACGCCCTGCTGCACGCGCGGCCTTATCTTTCCTTTCTGGTCCAGCCGTCTCCATCCCCAGATGGCGCGCCCCACGCGGAAGCAGCCTCTCCTTCTCCCGGAGTACGCCTTACCCGTTTCTGCGCCCATGTGGGGGAAGATGCTGATCTGCTGACCGCTTTCCTCCGCGTGCAGCAAGAAAAAGCGGCGGTAAACCGTGTGCTTGCACAGGGCAACGCGGGCATGCTGCTGTATCTGCCGTGGCTTCTCCCCCAAGCGTATGGCGTGGAGATGTTACTCCCCCGCCTTGCGTCCCCGCCTTTTTCCTCAGAGTCCGCCCCCCCGGATACCCCTGCTATGGCATTCACTATGGGTGCCCGTCTGCCCCATAGCGGGCACACACTCGCTCGCTGCCTTGCGGGAAGAGACAGGATAGCCTACAGACTCTTCGTGGAACGGCCCAACACAGTACGTTCTCCGTCACCGTCCACAGTCTCCGCACCGGTGGCCGATATTTTGTCCGAAGCCGCCCCGCAGCCGGACATTTCCGCCATTTCTGTGGAGTGTCTTGGCATAGGCCCGCTGCCCCCCGGTATGTACGACGTGCTTACCAGCGCACTGCCGCCGCAGCGGCTCGGCGGTTTGCACCGGCGAGCGTAATGCTCGCCGCCGGGTTGCCCTCTCCCCGCTGACACCCTGTTACCCCACACCGCATATGAGTATTTCTTCCTCTTCCGGTTCCCCCACCCCGGAACCGCAACAGCCTCCGCACTCCCTTGCCGCGGCCTTCCCCGCCTTGCCCATAGCGCAGGAAAACCCATGGCTGGCACCGTTAGCCGGATATTCGGACCTACCCTTCAGGCTGCTGACACGGGAATTCGGCGCACAGGTGGTTTGCTCCGAAATGGTCAGCGCCAAGGGGCTATATTACAAAAGCCCCGGCACGGAAGAGTTACTGGCTACCACGGCTGACGACGGCCCTATGGTCTTACAATTGTTCGGCAACGATGCGGATATCATGGCCCGCGCCATGGAGCCGTTATTAGAAACGGGCTATACGTGGTTTGATCTGAACATGGGCTGCTCTGTGCGTAAGGTCGTCAAAACCGGCTGCGGGGCCGCCATGTTGTGCGATATAGACAACGCCCTGCGCGTGGCCCGTACAATGGTGCGGTTGGCGGGCGAAGGCAGGGTGGGCTTTAAATTCCGTCTCGGATGGGATCAGGATACCGAGGTTTACAGCGACCTCGCCCAACAATTACGCGATGCTGGCGCAGGTTGGGTGACACTGCATCCCCGTTATGCCCGCCAAGGATTTTCCGGTGAAGCCCGCTGGAGCGCGCTGGCTCATCTGGTCCAGTTATTGGATATTCCGGTCATCGCCAGTGGCGACCTGCTCCATGCGGAAGACGGCGTGCGCTGCATTCAGCAAACAAATGTGGCTGCCGTTATGTTCGCTCGTGGTGCGCTGAACAATCCGGCTATTTTTGAAGAATTCACCTCCCTCATGCGGGGCGAAGAATTCCTGCGCCCCGACCCGCGCAAAACCATGCGCGTGCTGCAACGCCACGTGGAGTTGGCCCGCCTGCACAGCACAGACAAACGCGCCCTGTTCCGCATGCGCTCTCTGGTACCCCGCTATATCAAGCTTTTCCCCGGTGCGCGCCACATGCGCAACCAGTTGACGGAATGCGTCAGTTGGGAAATGCTGGACACCCTGCTTGCGGAATGTTTCGCCCGGTGGGAACAGGAAGGAGGGAACGGAGAAGCGCAATACATCCACCCGCCACAGCGGGATTAACGCTTTTTCTTCCCCGTCTATATGCCAAAAGGACTCGCATGAAGGTACGCAGAGCTACCACCGCCGGATTCTGCATGGGTGTTTCTTTAGCCCTTCGGAAACTCGACAGTGAACTGGAACGGGACGACAGCGCCATTGTTACGTTAGGCCCTATCATTCACAATCCGCAGGTGCTGGAGCACTATGCCACGCGCGGTGTGCGTTGTGTGAAAGACGCGGAGGAAGCCCGTGCGGATGACCGGGTGATCATCCGCGCCCACGGAATTCCCCGCGATCTGGAAAACGCCCTGCGCCGGCACGCCAGCGACGTGGTAGACGCCACCTGCCCCAAAGTGAAACGCGCCCAGCTTGGCATAGCCCGAAAACGGCGCGACGGATACACCCTGCTTCTCTTCGGCGAAAAAGACCACCCGGAAGTACGCGGACTCCTTAGCTATGCGGGGCCAAACGCGTTTGTCTTCGGTGAATTTAAGGAAATAGAAGAATACCCCTTCTCCCCCGGCGCCCGCTACTGCCTTGCCGCGCAGACTACTCAGGACCGTAACGAATTTGAACGCATTGAGCAGTGGCTGACAGAACGCCTAGGAGGCGCCTTACCCGTGTTGCGCACCATCTGCGATGCCACGCGGGAACGGCAGGAAGAAGCCATCCGCATTGCCCGTGAGGTAGATGCCATGGTCGTGGTGGGGGGCTTTACCAGCGGCAATACCCGGCGTCTTGCCGATGTGGCCCAAGCGCAAGGCTGCCCCACCGTGCATGTTGAAACGCCTAAGGATCTGGACCCCGCGTTGTTGGGTGACGCGCAGATTGTAGGACTCACAGCCGGAGCGTCTACTCCCAGACACATTATTGACGCGATGCAAAAAATGCTTGAAGAACTATAACACAAGGGAGATGGTGCGTTTCCCCTTTCCCAACAACACAACGACACTGAGCCGTGCACGATAGATGGCACACCTCATCGCGGAGGCGCTATGCAGACAAACATCCTGTTGGAATCAGGGACAAACGAGCTTGAAATCGTCGAATTTTTTCTTGATGAAATCGAGGCGGGGGGCCAGACATACCGGGGCTACTACGGGGTAAACGTAGCCAAGGTACTTGAAATAATCCGTATGCCCTCTGTTACAGAATTACCGGAAGGTAAACATTCTTGCGTGCTGGGCGCATTTAACTTGCGCAATCATATTATTCCGCTGGTAGATCTTTCCCGCTGGTTAAATAAAACACGCGCGGAAACAGAAGCGCCTAAAGTTATTGTTACAGAATTCAATAATGTTTGCACCGCGTTTCAAGTCTCCGGCGTAAACCGCATCCACCGTATCAGTTGGGAAGAGGTAGAACCTCCGAACCGCTATGTGGCGTCTCTGAGTAACCACTCCATCACCGGGGTGATTAAAATTGACGGGCGCATCATATTCCTGCTCGATCTGGAAAAAATCGTCGCCGACCTTAATCCCGCATTGGGGCTGCGGCTGGACGAAGCCATAGACTGGGCCGCCAATGTTCGCTATCGCGCCATGATCGCGGACGATTCCGGCCTTATTCGCGAAATGCTGCGCGATCTGCTGGAAAAGGCCAACTTTGAAGTGGAAGCCTTAACCAACGGACGCGAGGCATGGGAACGTCTGGAAGAACTGAAGGGCAAGGCGGAAACGGAAAAGAAATCCATCACCGACTACGTGCAGGTTATGGTTTCGGACATAGAAATGCCCAGCATGGACGGGCATAACCTGTGCAAACGCATTAAAGATGACCCTTTACTGCGGGATCTGCCGGTTATCCTTTTTTCTTCGCTCATTACGGACAAATTACGCCATAAAGGCGATGCCGTGGGCGCGGACGATCAAGTTTCCAAGCCGGAGGTCACGCATCTCGCCCAGCGTGCGCTGGCCCTTATTGAAGGCTCCCGCAGCGCCTGACGGGCTTTTTTCTTCGTCACAAAACGCCGGGCATGCCCGGCGTTTTTATTTATGTCCGCAGTCCCGTTCCCGACAGGAGCATCTCGCTCTGGAACCTTTGGGCAGGCGACTCACTCCAACGGCATACCCCGCTCCACTTACCCCCACACCCCGCGCAAATCGTCCAGCATACGCATGTCCCGCTCCAGCGCATTCCCTTTGGCGGTAAGGTAATCGCCCACCATTATCGCATTAGCACCCGCCAGCACGGCGAGGCGGTCCCATTCACCCAATGTGCCCCCCCGCCCGCCACACAGCACGATATCCCGGCTTGGATGCATAAGGCGGAGCAGGGCCACCAGCCCCAAGGCCTCCGGCACGGCAAGCCCCGGCGCGTTTTCCAGCGGTGTTCCCGGAATGGGCATGAGAAAATTTACCGGGATGGAATCCACTTCCAGTTCTTGCAGCGTTGCGGAAAGTTCCAGCCGCTCTTTCCACCCTTCCCCCAGCCCAAACAGCCCCCCGGAGCACACGCGCAGTCCGGCAGCTTTGGCACATCGCACCGTTTTTACCCGGATATCATAGTCATGCGTGGTGCAAATGCGCGGATAAAAACTACGGGCTGTTTCCAAGTTGTGGTGGTAGCTGGTTATACCCGCTTCACACAGCATCTCGGCCTGCCCTTCCCGCAGCACGCCCAGCGACGCACATACGCCTATGCCCACCTGCTCGCGAATGTGCCGGGCCGCACGGCAAATATTCTCAAAATCACGCGCGGATGGTCCCACTCCGCTGGTGACAATCCCCATACGGGTCACGCCCGCATCAGCAAGGCGCATGGCCCGCTCCAGCAACACCTGCTCACCCACCAGAGGATATTCCGGCGCGGTAGTCGCGTGATATCGCGACTGTGCGCAAAACGCGCAGTCTTCGCCGCAGCGTCCCGACTTTGCATTGATAATGCCGCAGGTAACACGCCGGGGGTATCCTTCTCTGGAAGACGCCATGGCAGCGGCACTCACCACCATGCGTACCCCTTTTCCTCCCGGCGCATCCCCTGTCTCTTGCGCCCCCTGTGATTCAGCGCTGGCAGAGAGCAACGGCAGAAGCGTTTCCGCCTGCGTGGGGGTAAGCGGT
This sequence comes from Pseudomonadota bacterium, assembly GCA_023460395.1. Lineage (GTDB taxonomy): Bacteria > Desulfobacterota > Desulfovibrionia > Desulfovibrionales > Desulfovibrionaceae > Halodesulfovibrio. The sequence goes on from JAEWQB010000028.1 coordinate 179,413, forward strand.
TGCGCGGCTAGCGCTGCGTTCAGCAATAACGCGGTAACGTCCGGGTCGGGTGTCGCACCTCTATGTGGAGGTATTGTGGTCATGCGTTCTCCTTGGTCTGCCGCCCAGTGGTAGAGAACCCAGCCCGGCTTGTAAAGCCCGTGGGCCACAGAACGGAATCCAATGGCAGACGCCGGACGCTGCTGCCCCGTAGTCCGCCCTCCTTCGCCCGTGCGGACGCGCGGACAAACCCCACACAACGCGGCAAGGTATTGCCTCGCTAGCGGACGGACTCTAGAGATAGGGAGAAAAGCGGGAGACGCACGCCGGCAGCTATGCCGGGTTGTCCATAAGATCGGCAAGGCTGATGGAAGCCATTTCCTGTTCCAGCACATGGGAAAGCCGCTGCCAGACCGGTCGTGTGGGACAATGTGCTTTGCGCGGACACTCATCTGCCACCACATCGTCGCAGCAGCGGGTCAATGCGGTATCGCCTTCAATTGCGCGAATGACATCCGCCAAAGAAATTGTTTTGGGAGATCGGGCCAAGGTGTGCCCGCCCGCAATGCCGCGTGCGCTCACCACCAGCCCGGCCTGCTTAAGCGGACGAATGATCTGTTCAATGAACTGGACAGAAACGCCCGTGTGGGCGGACAGCAGATTGGTGTTCATCCTTTCCCGTTCCCGCGCGGCGCTACACGTCCGCCCGCCCGCATCGGGAGCATCTTCCCGTGCCACCGACGCGCAGAAAGAGCTGTCTGACGCGCTGCCAATATCCGCCCCTGCCGCAGCCCCGGTGCTCCCTGCGGGAATAGCGGAATCAAGAGTGCGGGCGAAAGCAGCGGAATCAGCAAGACCGGAAGAATCGGCGGAATCAACAGAATCGGCGCCCCCCATCGCTAGAGCGAGCAAAATGCGTGTGGCGTATCGTGAGCGCGCGGAGAGTTTCATGCGAGCCTAGCCTCTACGGTCATGAGTGGAAATAGCTGCCAGAGTGACATCTGGTACGGCATGGTAGCGGTGCCATTGGCAGGCGTCAATACCATACTTTACAAGTATGATTTGTGCTCTCAACTCCCCCTTTCGCAGATGAAGACACCACAGGTAGGCACTGCTGCCGGTAAGATGCCTAGCCCCGCGCGGCGTTCAGCCCCCCAAAGGAGCCTTTCCTCAAACGCCGGAGGGATAACCGGGCGGAATCATCCGCATACCCGGAAAAGTAGCCCCAATAGCCATGCGGACGGACCAAACAAAGGTAAAAAAGCGGCTCCGGGATGCACCGGAGCCGCTTTCGTGTCTTCACCACGGCGGCTATGGGAAAGCCGCTTCGCCGCGTTACTTAATCAACGAAGTACGCGCTTTTTTTTGCTTCTGTCGCAAGTTCCTGATCGTACATCCGGTCAAAGGACGGCACGGGGGACAGTTCGGCAAACGCAGTGGCATCCGCCGCCGGTTCCAGCGTGATCATCCGCACGAGAATGAAGTCCGATGCCAATTTATCCAAAACACGCACAGACATATGTGCGGGAACCGTCACATTATTTTCGCGCAGGAAGCTCAGATAGCTTGCGAATTCACTATTTGCCTGCGCGGTATCCAGACCGTACTCGCGGGTACGCCACTCGCTACCCCAAGCCTCGGTCTTGCTTCCGCCTAAATACCGAAATTGCGCCACGCGGTTGGTCTTTACCAGCCTCTGAGCCAGAAGAACGGAATCTCCCTTAACAAATACGTCGGACGAAATAACATCCGTCGGAGAAACCGTTATGACATCTGTTTCCCCAGTCACAAGAACCTTCGTGGTGCCCAGATAGGAATACCCGTCGGGAACCGGTACCGTGGTGGGAACGAACAGGGTAACCGTTCTAGTCTCCGGGTTCCATCCCGTCACGGAACGCCCCGAACAACCTACCGTAGCCAGCAACAACGCCAGCGCGACAACGGAGACAAACCGCATGCTTTTCACGTTCATTCTTATTACCTCCGAATACTCTCTTCAGTGTGCGAGCCTTAGCCTCTTCTGTAAAGAGTAAGATACAACAATGGCGTATCCCGTCCATGAAATACCGCGAATTCACAGGGCAGACGGAAAAATTATCATGTCCCCCGGCAGAGTGTTTGACAACCGACGCGAGCGGTGATTGAAATACTTTTTTCAACCCGGAAGAAACGTCGCCCGCTAACGCGTCCCTCTGAGGTTACGAATCATGGGCGTGCCCGGCACCGTTGGCCGCTGGCCCGCACACTGCGTCCTGCTGGCGTTTATCCTTGCCGCGTCATTTTGAGGAGAACCACAATGAAACGTATTTTTTCCACTTTGTTTGTCTTCGCCCTTCTGCTGTGCGCGGCCCTGCCCGCCATGGCGCAACAGGGTAAACTCCGGGTGGCTGTGGCCATGCTGGGTACTGTGGATGACAGGGGCTGGAACACCGCCCATAACAATGCCATCGCGTATCTGAAGGAAAAACTCGGCGACAAGATTGAAATTTCCATTACGGAAAACGTAGGCCCGCAAGATGCGGAACGTGTACTGCGCAACTATGCGCAACAGGGATACGATCTTATCATCGGCAACTCGTTCCCCCACATGGACGCCATAGAGCGCGTGGCTGCTGAATTCCCAAACATTAAGTTCGAGCACTGCTCCGGCTACAAACTGGGACCGAATCTCAGCAACTTTTTCGTCCGCGTGTATCAGGCGGAGTACCTTGCCGGTTACATGGCCGGGCTTATGGGATACTCCAACGTAGGCACGGTAGCCACACACGCCATTCCCGAACCCATCCGCGGCATCAACGCGTTCACCATGGGCCTGAAGCGTGGTTTGACCGAGGCGGGCGTGTCATTTGATCCCAAAAAGGTCAATACGGTGGTGTGGATGAACTCGTGGGCCGACCCCATTAAAGAAACCACCCTTGCCGAAACGCTGGCAGACCGCGGGCACGACCTCATCCGCCAGATGGCTGACACCCCTGAAAGCTCGCTTGCCGCGTGCGCACAAGACGTTCCCGCCATTGGCTACGGCACGGACGCCGCCGCATCTGGTGCCGATTGCGCCCTCACGTCCACAACCGTCAACTGGGGACCATACTACGTGAAGTCCGTTTCCTCCGTGCTGGACGGCACTTGGAAATCACAGGCATACTGGGAAGGCTTCAGCGAGGACGGCGTGCGCCTTGCTCCGTTCAACGACAAGGTTCCCGCCGATGTCCGCGCCAAGGTGGAAGCCCTGCGCGCCAAGCTTGCCAAAGGTGAAGACCACATCTTTGCCGGCCCCATAGCAGACCAGTCCGGCAAGGTAGTCATTCCCGCAGGCACACAGGCAACCGATGCGGACCTGTTGGGCATGCAGTTCCTCGTGGAAGGTGTCAGCGGCACACTGCCGCAATAGGTTTTCCCCCATCCTCTATCCGTGTATACTCTCCGGGCCGCTTGTACGGCCCGGAGGGTTTTCTTTTCCCTCTTCCCGCAACCGTTTTGCTTTTCGGAGACTACATGGACGTATTGCAAGGCCTTGATTCTGGGGATAAATTCCGCTGGGAAGTGGAAGGACTGCCCTATGCAGTGGAACTGCCACTGGTACGCGTGCCCGCCGATGGCAAAATACTACGCATCGCCTCTCTTAACCTTGTGGGGCAAGTTCGTCTGAACCGCGATCTGGGAGTGCTGCTGGCCCGCAAAGTACGCAAGGCCGTTGGCGACCCCTCTGATGTAGTTCTGCTCACCGTGGTGGAGAAAGGGTTGCAACTGGCACAGGTGGTTGCGGAAGAACTGGGCATGCAATCCATGGCGGTGGCCTACAACCGCGTAAAACCGCACATGGAGGCAGACCGCCGCCCCGTATTGCAGGTGGGGGCTTCCTCCATCACCAGCGGTGGCAAATTCTTGGCCCTGTACGAACGCGACATGAACCTGCTTGCCACAGGCAAGCGATTCATCCTGCTCGACGACGTGGTTTCCACCGGCGGCACCATTTTCAGTCTGGCAGACCTGCTGGAAGAGGTTATGCGCCTCAAGGAGCTTCCGCCCCCCACCATTGAAGCCATTTTCTGCGCCGCAGTAGAAGGGACAACCTCTCCCCTGCTCCCCGCTCCGGTCTACGCGGCGGGCGTGTTACCCGCCCCCGTTTCGGAGACGCTCTGACATGACCGCGCCTGCAAACAGCGCCCCCATGCCACGCGCTGAACCATCGCCCCTGCTAGAGTGCAGGGGCATTGCCAAACGATTCGGGCCAGTACAAGCCAACTGCGGGGTGGACCTTGCCGTCCATGCCGGACAGATCGTAGCGATTCTGGGTGAAAACGGCGCGGGCAAATCCACGCTCATGTCCATCATTGCCGGGCGCTACCAACCGGACGAAGGCGACCTGCTAGTGCGGGGAACCTCCGTGCGCTTCACCTCGCCCGCGCAGGCACTGCAACAAGGCATTGGCATGGTCTATCAGCGGTTTATGCTCATTGAACCACTGACCGTGGCGGAAAACGTGCTACTTGCCGCCGACGCCGCGCGCGCACCCGGAAGGCCACGGGCCACGGTGCGCTCCGTTTCCCGCCAGATTGTCGAACTCTCGCAACGCTACGGACTGCAAGTGGACCCCGACGCGCGTATCCGCGACCTCTCCATGGGAGAACGGCAACGTGTGGAAATTCTCAAGCTGCTCGTCCAGCAGGCGCGTATTCTCATTTTTGATGAACCCACAGCAGTGCTGGCCCAGCCTGAAGTAGAGGGATTGTTCGCAATTTTCCGTAAACTTCGCGAAACGGGGTGCGGCATCCTTTTCATCACCCATAAGCTCGAAGAAGTGCTGGATGCGGCGGACCGCATCGCCATTCTGCGCCGGGGCCGCATCGTGGCACAGACCGATCCGTCCCAGATCACCAACAAACTAGAACTGGCGCGTCTTATGGTAGGCCGCGAGTTGGTTCTACGGGTGCACAAGCCCCCCGTAACGCTGGGAGCAACCGTTTTTGAAGCACGCGCACTACGCGGCGCGGCGTTTCAGAATGCCTCCTTCGCCGTGCGGCGCGGAGAAATTTTCTCCATAGTGGGCGTAGCGGGAAACGGACAGGAATCCCTCGCGGAAACGGTGGCTGGCATCGCACCGGCTATGGGCGGTTCCATCTCGTTTATGGGCAGCCAGTATCCCGCCGCTCAGTGGCGGCAGGCTGTCTCCCGTATGCACTCGCAGGGAAGCCATCCCCACGCGACGGGCTGCGTAGCCTACGTGCCGGAAGACCGGCACCACGTGGGCAGTATTGCCACCATGGGTCTGCGTGAAAACTTTTTCCTCACCCGGCGGGATGCCGCCGGGCAGGGACCATGGCTGGACCCGGCCCGCATGCGCCGCGAAACGGAAGAGGCCATCCACAAGTTCACGATTGTCGCCCACGATGCCGAAAGCCCGGCGGGGAGTCTCTCCGGCGGAAATCTGCAAAAATTGCTGCTGGCCCGTGAAATGGCACGCGGCCCCGCGCTGTTTATCGCGGAACAGCCCACCCAAGGGCTGGACATCCGCGCCACGGAAGACGTCTGGGCCGCCATACTTGCGCAGCGCGAGCACTCCGCCGTGCTCATTATCACTGGCGACCTCCGGGAAGCACTGTCCCTGTCCGATCGCATCGGGGTGATGTTCCGGGGCAACATTGTGGACATTATTGACACCCGCGATGCCGACCGGGTCGAATATATCGGCCTTCTCATGGCCGGGGCAACCGCACCTAACTCCTGATGATAACGACCATGCTGACACTGGAAAAACGCCATACTCCATTACCCCGGCAAGGCCTGACCATTGCCGCCATAGCCCTTGGCACGGCCTTTATCGCCGGTGCTGCGGTTATGGCTGCTTACGGAGCCAACCCCCTCACGGCCTATGCCGCCATGTTGCGGGGCGCACTGGGGTCCGGGTTCGGACTCACCGAAGTGGTGGTCAAAGCCATTCCCCTTACCCTCACGGGGCTGGCTGTGGCCCTGTGTGCCACCATGCTCCTGTGGAACATCGGCTGCGAGGGACAATTTGTCATGGGAGGCATCGGCGCGGCTGGTGCGGTTATGTTCTTTGTACCGCACATGCCCGGCTGGCTAGCGTTACCGGCGGTTTTGCTCTGCGGCGTCGCAGGCGGAGCCGTTTGGGCGTACATCCCTGCCGTCCTCAAAGTTTGGAGCAACGTAAGCGAAATACTTACCACCCTCCTCCTGAATTACGTGGCTATCATTCTTATGGAGCACCTCTATTTCGGACCATGGCGCGATCCGGCGGGCATGGGATTTCCCGGCACGGCCCCCTTTCCGCCAGAAGCCATGCTCCCGCGTCTTTTTGATACACGCATCCATATGGGTGTTTTCGCCGCCGTGGCTCTGGCTTTGCTTTTACACACGCTGCTGGCCCGCTCGAAGTGGGGATTTTCCATCCGCATCATCGGTCACGGACCACGCGCCGCCACCTACGCCGGACTCAACACAGCCCGGCAGACATTGCTGGTCATGACCATGAGCGGCGCACTGGCGGGGTTTGCCGGAGCGTGCGAGGCGGCGGCTATTCACTATCGTCTACAGGAAGGGTTTGCCTCCGGCTACGGGTACGATGGCATCATCGTAGCCTGTTTGGCTGCACTGCGCCCCCGCATGGTTCCCGTATGCGCCCTGCTACTAGGCGTGTTCATCGTGGGAGGGGAACAACTTGCCACAATGATGCAACTCCCCGCTTCCATCAGCCGGATATTGGAAGGCGCGCTGCTCTTCGGCTTCCTGCTTGGCGAGTCCGTTTGCCGCTACCGCGTGCGGGTAAACACGAAAACACCTGCCGCTCCGGCGTCTACCGGGTCGCCCATATCCGCCCCTTTGCCGCAGACCAACGGGAACAACCAGCCCGGCGCACCCGCTGAAAACAGTGTCGCCAGCGGACGGCTGACGCCAAAACAACGTATTCGATGAGTCCACGCAACAGACATACCCGCGGCACCGCAGGCTATGGAGAGCGCACCCCATCCGCGCCACTCCCCGCGCTGCCGCACCAGCGCATCTCGGTGGTAAAACCGGAAAGCGCACAGAGGAATCGCCATGCTTGATGATATTGTCTTCATAGCCAAAATCGCCACAAAATCTTCCATGGCGGTTCTGTTCGCCGCCATTGGCGAAATTTGTGCCGAACGCAGCGGAGTTCTTAATCTCGGCGTGGAAGGCATGATGCTGGTGGGAGCGCTGGCTGGGGTTGCCGTGGGCATACACACCCACAATCCCGTGCTTGCCACAATGGGCGGCATGGCGGTGGGCGGGTTGCTGGCCTTATTACACGCCGTGTTTGCCATTACCCTGCGGGTCAACCAAACACTTTCCGGGCTGGCGCTGACCATTTTGGGCGGTGGACTTTCCAGTTTTCTGGGCCGGGCATACATTGGCAAACCAGCTCTGCGTATGAAAGTGTACACGGTGCCCTACCTTTCCGACATTCCTGTGGTGGGCGATATTTTCTTCCGCCAGACACCACTAGTCTATGTGGCATATATACTGGTACCACTGGTTGCGTGGGTGCTCTTCCGCACCCGGTTGGGGTTGCGTATCCGCGCTGTGGGCGAAGACGCCGCCTCTGCCGACGCGGCGGGTGTTCCTGTCACTGCCATACGCTATGGCTGCACTGTTTTCGGCGGGTGCATGGCAGGTCTGGGGGGAGCCTATCTTTCCCTCGCCTACACTCCCGGCTGGAAAGAAAACATGACCATGGGACAGGGGTGGATAGCTATTGCCATGGTCATTTTTGCCACATGGTACCCGTTCCGCGCATTCGCCGGGGCGTTACTTTTTGGCGCATTAGCCGCATTGCAATTCTATTTCCAAGCCACGGGAGTGGAAATCATTCCCGTTAACGTGCTGCGCATGATTCCGTATCTGGCGACGATTCTGGTACTTATCGTCGTCATGCGTCTTGATCGCGCACAAGGACGCGGTGCGGCTCCGGCAGCACTGGGCGTCCCCTTCAGCCGGGAGGGTTGATATGACTTCACTTGCCACACGCATAGCCACCGCACGCGGAGAAGAACCCGCCGACCTGCTTGTCCGCAATGTGCGGCTGGTCAACGTGCTTTCTGGAGAAATTCACCCCGCGCATGTCGCCGTGAAAGACGGCGTTGTCATCGGGTTTGAAGAATATTCGGCCCGGAACATCGTGGATGCCGAAGGGCGCTACTGTGTTCCCGGACTCATCGACGGGCACATTCACATTGAATCCACTTTGTTGGCCCCGCACCGCTTTGCGCAGGCCGCCGCCGCGCACGGCACTGCCGCCGTCATTTGCGACCCGCATGAAATCGCCAACGTCATGGGCGCGGCGGGCATTGAGTATATGCTGGAAGCAAGCCACGGACTGCCCCTTTCCGTTTTTATGATGATGCCCTCATGCGTGCCTGCCACGCACATGGAGCACTCCGGTGCCAATCTAACCGCTGACCACGTGCGTGACTTTCTTGCCCGCTACCCGGAACGCATGCTTGGTTTGGCAGAAATGATGAACTACCCCGGCGTCCTCTTTCGCGATCCCGCAGTGCTCGCCAAGCTCGAAGCCGCGCAAGGTCGCGTTGTGGACGGTCACGCGCCCCTGCTTTCCGGCACAGACTTGAACGCCTACATTCTTGGCGGTCCCGGCAGCGACCACGAAACCTCCACCGAGGCGGAAGCTCGCGAGAAGCTGCGCAAAGGCATGCACCTGATGGTCCGCGAAGGCTCGCAAGAACACAACCTGCACGATCTTATGGCTGTGCTTAACGACTTTAACAGCCAGCAGGCCTCATTTGTCTGCGATGACCGGCTGGTCAATGATCTTGTGGAACGCGGGCATATGGACGATATCCTGCGCAAGGCCATGGCTGCGGGAATGTCCGCCATCCGCGCCGTGCAGATGGCTAGTGTGAACACCGCCCGTTATTTCGGCCTGCGCCGCCGTGGCGCGGTGGCTCCCGGTTATCGCGCGGATTTCGTGCTGCTGGATAATCTGGAAACCTTCGCCATAGCCGATTGCTACCTTGGTGGCGTCCGAGTGGCTGACGCCGATTTTTCGGCCCGCACCGCCTTCCGTGACAACTCCATGCATGTAGCCAATCTGACGTTGGAAGCACTGCGCATTCCCGCCCGGAAAGGAAGCGTGCGGGTTATCGGTATTATTCCCGGACAAATCATCACCAGCCATGGGAAAGAGCTTCCCCGCCTTGTCAACGGCTATGCCGAGGCAGACCCCGCGCGCGATATGGCGAAATTGGCTGTGTTTGAGCGGCACCACGCCACCGGGTCAACGGGGTTGGGATTTGTCACCGGGCTTGGCCTTGCCGATGGAGCGCTGGCCGGATCTGTGGCGCACGATTCGCATAACCTTATTGTGGCGGGAATGAATGATGCCGACATGCTCCTCGCCGCCCAAGAGGTGGTACGCATTGGAGGTGGATTCGCCGTGGCGCACGCTGGCAAAATACTCGCCACGCTCCCTCTCCCCATAGCGGGTCTTATGAGCGACTCTCCTGCTGAAGATGTGGTCCTCGGCCTTACCGGCATCAATACGGCGCTTGCCTCGCTGGGCTACACACTGCCCAGCCCGTTCGCGGCCCTCTCTTTTCTCGCCTTGCCGGTTATTCCAGCTCTGAAACTTACCGACAAGGGTCTGGTTGATGTAGAGCAATTCGCTCTCGTTGACCTGTGGGAGGCATAGCCCGCAACAGGCAAATACAAAAAAAACGCCCCGGCTCAAGCCGGAGCGTTTATTTTGCCCATGCGGTACGCGCCAGCGGTTCACGCTGCGTCGTCCCCTTTGTTTTTTTGAATATTGCCGAGAATGCAGTCCAGCGCTTCAGAAAGTTCGTCGGTGAGCAACGGCGTTTCAGGCAATTCACTAAGCAATTGCACCACCTCGGTCACTGTCGCGTCTTCTGGCACTGGCAGGCCAGATTCTCTGGCAAGGCGAATAAGTTCTTCGCGCTGTGCGGTCATGGCACACATAATCGTTTCCCCCACTGTGCTAACATTGCGCTCCTTCACAGGCCCGGCGGCCTACTGCCGCCACGCCCCCGATATTTTCCCCTTACCGTTCCCAAACCGCCCAGTCAAGCCGCTCTCCCTGCCCGCCAGACCTGTTTTTACCATTCCTTGAGCCTGTTTTTACCGTTCCTATCCGCGCGGGAATGGTAAGGAGTGAGCAATCACGTTTTCCCGTGCACAACCAGTTATCCGAATTGACATCGAAACAGGCATCTGCCACATATATCCCCAGCGACAAAAGGTTTTCATAGTCGGCGATGCCTGTTTCGGCATCCCTGATGGAGTAGGAAGCCCCCCGGCAACAGACATCCGAAGCTTTCACAGGCTGCCAGCTACCGGTATATCGCATGGTGTGGGGTTTTCCCCCGCCCGGAGAAAACACAGCTGTTCCCGGAGCTACGTGCGGTGAGGTACCGCGCTCCCCTCAATGGTTCAGCCGCCGCTTTCCCCCCGATCATGCGACGAAACGGGGACATTCCAAACCATACCGCAACGGAGGAGGTTGGCCCTTCCGACTTTTGACGTACCGCCGGTCCGGTGGCGGAGCTTGTCGGGTCGGACTAGTGTTTCGCGCACACGGTGCGCTTGATATGCGTAAAACGGACACGGGCGTTGCCGTTACGCGCATTGTGGAGGAGTTTTCCCCGCGCCGCGTTTCCAAACGCGACCATGGGAGACAGAACTGTACCCCGCTGCACGCGTCCTGTGCGGGCAGCAATTGCAAAGGTTTCTGCATATGCACGAAAGGCCTCCCTCTGTTGGCGCTAGGGGAGGCCTTTCCTTCGTGCGGAAAACCAGTGCAAACCTGTTGACCTTCCTTGCAGAATCCGCCTATCCCTAAGCTGCGTGAAGCGCCAATGCGCAAAAACGCGGCACACCGCGCCATTTAGAAATCATTGTAAGGAGAAGCATATGCGGAGAACACGGATTGCCGACGCGCTGAATGCGCGAACCGGGCAGGACCGGATCGTGGTTTGCGGCTGGGTGCGTACCCGCCGGGATTCCAAGGAGTTCTCTTTTCTGGAAATAAACGACGGCTCGTGCCTCGCGAACATGCAGGTGATCATAGACGCCACGGTGCCCACCTACGACCGTATTTCGCAAGTCTCCACAGGGGCGTCCGTTATGATAACCGGCGAATTGGTGGAATCGCCGGGCAAAGGCCAGAAATGGGAAGTGCGCGGCACGGAACTGACCCTGTTGGGCAGTGCGGACGCCGAAACTTTTCCGCTCCAAAAAAAACGCCACTCAGACGAATTTCTCCGCACTATCGCCCACCTGCGCCCACGCACCAATAAATATGGCGCGGCCTTCCGCATCCGCTCCGAAGCCGCCTTCGCCATCCATAATTTTTTCCGCCAGAACGGCTTTTTTCACGTGCATACTCCCATTCTCACCGGCTCGGACTGCGAAGGGGCGGGAGAAATGTTCCGTGTGACAACGCTGCCGGTACAGGGCACACCGCGCCCTGAAAGCGGCAATTGGTTTGAGGCTGACTTTTTTGGTCGCGAAAGCAACCTCACCGTCTCTGGACAGTTGGAAGCCGAAATGCTGGCTATGGGGCTGGGCAGCGTCTATACCTTTGGCCCCACTTTCCGCGCGGAAAATTCTAATACCCCCCGCCACGCCGCTGAATTTTGGATGGTGGAACCGGAAGCCGCTTTCATGGATCTTGAAGAAACCATGACGCTTGGCGAAGACATGACCAAGTATGTGGCGGCCCATGTGATGGAGCACTGCGCGGCAGATCTCGACCTGTTTACCCGCTTCGTGGACAAAGAGCTGACCACGCGTCTGGAAACGCTGGTCAGTGAGCCATTTGCCCGCGTTTCATATACCGAAGCCGTAGATATTCTGCTGGCTTCCGGGCAGACATGGGGCTTCCCCGTTACGTGGGGATGTGACTTGCAGACAGAACACGAACGCTATCTTGCAGAAGAGCACTTCCGCAAGCCCGTCATCGTGTACAACTACCCCAGAGACATCAAAGCCTTTTACATGCGCCAAAACGATGACAGCAACACCGTGGCAGCCATGGACCTGCTGGTGCCGCGCATCGGCGAACTCATAGGCGGCTCGCAGCGCGAAGAACGGCTAGACAGACTGGAAACCCGCATCCGTGAAATGGGGCAAAATACCGAAGATTATTGGTGGTATCTTGATTCCCGCCGGTTTGGCAGCGTTCCGCATTCCGGGTTTGGAATGGGCTTTGAGCGCCTGCTCATGATGCTCACCGGCATCACGAACATCCGCGATGTTATTCCCTTCCCCAGAACTCCCAATAACATCGAGTTCTAACCGGGCAACACACGACCGGCCTGACTTGGGCCAGCCCTTGCCCGGACCTTAACTGGCCTTGGCCTAATCGGGCGCGGACTTTGGCGGACCGTGCCCGGAAGAGCTGCATCTGCGGGCACCCGGTTGTGTGCCGAGCAGACGCACCGCCAACTGTGTAAAAAAAAACAGGCGTTGGATGCCCAACGCCTGTTTTTTTAAGGGCGCGGTGCCCCAGTAATACCGTATCGCCATCCGCCCGCGCAACGCGCCTGCCGGGGGACAGGGATTTTTTTCGTTTCCCGCTGCCGCAGCGCAGCTACCCCTGTGCCTGTTTACGCATTTCGCCAATCACGTCACGCAGTTCCGCAGCCATCTGCGCGATGCTGAGAATCCGTTCGCCGGAGCGTTCAATGCTGCCGGATGTTCTTATGGATATGTCACTTACAGCCAGTGTGGCCTGATTGACCTCTTCACACGCGGCGGACTGCTGTTCCGCCGCCGTGGCGATGGAGCTTATCTGCACGGCGGTGTCGCCTACCAAATGGGTGATGGTTTCCAGTGCGGAACCGGCTTCGTTGGTCAGATCATAGTTCCGGGAAACCGCGATTGCCACCTGTTCCATGGCTTGCACGTTCGCCGTGGCACCGGACTGAATACCCTTAATGGCATCGCCTACCTCGCGGGTGGCGCTCATGGTTTTTTCAGCCAGTTTGCGCACTTCGTCAGCCACCACCGCGAAACCACGCCCGGCGTCTCCCGCGCGGGCCGCTTCAATAGCGGCGTTCAGAGCCAAAAGATTGGTCTGATCCGCGATATCGGAAATGACACTCATAATAGTGCCAATGCCCTCCACCCGCTGGCTTAATTCGCCAAGGGTGGATTGCAGCCCGCTGGTTTGGGTCCGCGCTTCGTCAGATACCTGTATGACCTGCCGGATAAGCGCCAGTCCGTTTTCCGCGTCCGCCTTCGCCTCTTCAGCGTTTCCGGCTGCCAGTGCCGCATTATGGGCCACGCCGCCAATGGTGGCTGTCATTTCCTCCATGGCGGTGGCAGTTTCCTGCGCCCGAATCTTCTGGGACTCCGCATCGTCGGCGATGCCGGAAGCATCCTCTCGCAATCCTTCTGTCTCACTGTGTAAGTCGTCCACAATATCGGCAGACTGGGCTGCGGAGGCATTCATCATTTCCAGCAGAGTGGCAATGCGCTGACGTTCCGTTTCCGCCTGTTGCGTGGCTTCCTTCGCCTGCGCCGCCTGTTCCCCGGCAATACGGCTGTGCTCTTCCACCGTGGCCATACCCGTGCGCAGGCTTTGCACCATATGCGCCACGGAAGCGGCGGTTTCCCCAAGCTCTCCCCGGAATTTAGCAACGTCTATACTCCGGGAGTAGTCCCCGGCTGCGACAGCCACCGTGTATTGAGAAATTTCCACCAGCGGGCGCAAAATAGAGCGCTGCATCAGGGCGCACAGCACGGCGATGAGGAGAATAATGCCCCCCGAAAGCCCCATTACCGCCACTTTCAACGACGCTATGTCCGCGTGAAAGTCCGACACAGCATGATCGTATGCCACGTCCTTACGCTTCGTCAGTTCACCAAAATACTCACGGGACTGCATGGCAAGCGGGGTGGCGGACTGTCCGTAAGCCCCGTATTGCTTATACCTGTCCCCCACGGGAAGCGCCTGCATATTCTTCGCAAACCGCAATCCGTCCTGCACAAAGGCCAGCGCGGCCTTTTCTGCCTGCGCGACCAGCCGTTGTTCTTCGCCGGGTTCGGCACCTGCTTTCAGGATGACAAAATTTTCTTTAATACCCTGAATACGCTTTTCCAGCGAGGCAATATCCTTTTCGATATTGCTTCCTAACATGATGTTACGCGTCAGCCTGCTTACGTAGTTAATGTCCCTATTGATGGCTGTTGTGGCTAACCTGCCGTCCAGTGCGGACTCCTTCATGCTGGTGAACCGGGTATCAAGCTCATTCAGCGTGATCACAGAAAGCCCAAGAATGCACAACAAGGATGCGATGCAGACCGCGATAAGTCCTCTGACTTTGCCTTTGATGGTGTATAGCCAACGCAACAGACAACCTCCTCAAGATATCGGATCCAATAAACTCCTGTTAGCAACAGTAGCAATCCGCATGCCAGATGATGCGCTTCCGCCACATTCCCCTTTCAGCCCCGCATTAGCGCCATTCTTTAGTTATAGGGCACGCTATTCCCCGCCAGCATTAGCCTTATACACGTCAACGCATGTTGTCACATGCTATCTTGAATTGGCACCCCCATTCGGCTCCGGCTTTTCCCCAAGTCCAAAAAGGCCCGCGCGGTACGCGAAAAGTAGGCGGGCCTCACCCAAGATTCAGAGATACTCCCCCGAAAAAATACGCTTACTTCGTTAGGGTACAAGGAAAAACACAGCCTTTTTCGACAAGAATTTCCCCACGCTACGGAAATCCAGAGTAAAACGGTCTTAAAAACTGCCTTTGCCGCCCTTCCCCATGGCCTTTCGCGGTGTTATATGCTGTTAGTGCGTCTGCACGTGACCAGTTCTTATCGGAGGTTCGACTCATGTGGGAATATACGGACAAGGTACGCGAGCACTTTTTGAACCCCAGAAACGTTGGTGAAATAGAAGACGCCAACGCAGTGGGAGAGGTGGGCAGTCTGGCCTGTGGCGACGCCCTTAAGCTCTTTTTGAAGATCGACAAAGACGAACGCATCGTCGAAGCGAAGTTTCAGACCTTCGGTTGCGCCAGCGCCATTGCTTCTTCCTCCGCGCTTACAGAAATGCTCAAAGGCAAAACTGTTGCCGAAGCGGAAAAAATTACCAACAAAGATATCGCCGAATTTTTGGGCGGACTGCCCAAAGAAAAAATGCACTGTTCCGTCATGGGACAAGAAGCGCTGGAAGCCGCCATCAAAGGCTGGCGCGGCGAAACCGTGGAGCAGCACGAGCATGAAGGCGAGCTCGTCTGCAAATGCTTTGGCGTGACGGACGAACAGATATTGCGTGCCGTGCGCGAAAACAACCTGACCACGGTGGAAGAAGTAACCCACTTCACCAAAGCTGGCGGGGGGTGTGGCGACTGCCTCGGCAAAATCCAGAAGTTGGTTGATCAGGCTCTGGGCAAGGAAGCTGCCTGCGAAGTGCCGGAAACCAAAAAGCCACTGACAAATGTTCAGCGCATGCAACTGGTGGTAAAAACACTGGATGAAGATATTCGCCCCAACCTGCAAAAGGACGGCGGCGATATTGAGCTTGTGGACATAGACGGGCATACCGTCACAGTGGCCTTACGGGGCATGTGCACCAGTTGTCCCTCCAGCCAGCTAACGCTCAAGGGCTTTGTGGAAACCACGTTGCGTGAACACGTGGAGCCGGAAATTACCGTTGTGGAGGTGGGAGCATGAAAACCGTCTATATGGACAACAACGCCACCTCGCAGGTAGATCCGGCAGTGCTGGAAGCCATGATGCCCTTCCTTACCGACCTCTACGGCAACCCGTCCAGCATGCACCGGTTCGGCGGGCAGGTGGGCAGACACGTAGCCGAAGCACGCGAACGCGTGGCGAACGCGCTGGGTGCGCAGCCGGAGGAAATTCTTTTCACCTCCTGCGGATCGGAAAGCGATAACACGGCAATCTGGTCCGCCTTGCAGTCGCAGCCGGAAAAAAAGCACCTCATCACTACCCGTGTGGAGCATCCCGCAGTGCTCACCGTGGTCCAGCATCTGGAAAAACGGGGGTACGAGGCCACCTACCTGAATGTGGACACCAAGGGGCGCCTTGATCTGGACGAACTGCGCGAGGCCATCCGCCGCGATACCGCGCTGGTTTCCATCATGACCGCCAATAACGAAACCGGCGTTATTTTCCCCTTGGACGAAATCGCCGCCATTGTAAAAGAACGAGGCGTGCAGTTGCACACCGATGCGGTGCAGGCCGTGGGAAAAATTCCCCTGAACATGGCGACTCTGCCCGTGGATTTTCTTTCTCTCTCCGGGCACAAATTGCATGCGCCCAAGGGTGTGGGTGCGCTTTTCGTGCGCAAGGGCACACCGTTCCGCCCCTTCCTTCGCGGGGGACATCAGGAACGCGGGCGCCGTGCCGGAACCGAAAACACCGCCTCGCTGGTAGCGCTGGGCAAAGCCTGCCAGCTCGCTACCGACAACATGGAAGAGGAACGCACTCGCGTAAAAGCACTGCGTGACCGGCTGGAAACGGGCCTCCTAGCTGCTGTCCCGGATTCCATGATCAACGGAGACACGGTGAACCGCCTGCCCAACACCACCTCCGTGGCGTTTAAGTATGTGGAAGGCGAGGCCATTCTGCTGCTTATGGACGGGCATGGCATTTGCGCCAGTTCGGGATCTGCCTGCACGTCCGGCAGCCTTGAACCGTCACACGTGCTGCGCGCCATGGGGGTACCCTTCACCTATGCGCACGGTTCCATCCGCTTCAGCCTCAGCCGTTTCAACACCGATGCTGACGTGGATTTGGTTCTGCGCGAACTCCCCCCCATTATTACGCGGCTCCGTGAAATTTCACCCTTCCGGGAAGGGCAGGAGCCTACCGCGTGCAGCACAGCGGCCCGTAGCTGCTAGGCTAGCAAACGACAACACCATTTCGCCTCCGGCGGCCGGGGGAAACTCTCCGGTCGCCGGAGGTATACTTTTCTTTAACCGAAACATCGCGTATTCTAAAGAAGGCCGCACAGTTCCGTGCGCTGAACACTGCCCGTCCACGAACGGCATCGGTATCTCCGGTATCGGAATCCCCGGATTCCGGTCCCAAACGCCAACGAAAAGGAGTTGGTCATGAACATTGCGCAATCCATGCTCGACCTTATTGGTGGCACCCCCATGGTGCGGCTGAACCGATTGGCCGAAGGCTGTCAGGCCGACGTGATCGCGAAACTGGAATATTTCAATCCGTGCAGTTCGGTAAAAGACCGTATTGGTCTTAATATGATCGAGACGGCGGAAAAAGAAGGGCGCATTACCCCTGATACGCTTATTGTGGAACCCACCAGCGGCAACACGGGCCTTGGGCTGGCATTTACCTGCGCGGTAAAGGGGTACCGTCTGGTGCTGACCATGCCGGAATCCATGAGCGAAGAACGCAAGGGACTTTTACGCGGCTTCGGGGCCACGCTGGTGCTCACCCCGGCAGCGGCGGGCATGCGCGGAGCCATTGAAGAGGCACATCGCATTCTCAGCCGCACCCCCAATGCGTTTATGCCCCAGCAATTTGAAAATCCGGCTAACCCGGAAATTCACCGCCGCACCACCGCCGAGGAAATCTGGCGCGACACCGACGGCACCGTGGACATCTTTGTCTCCGGCGTAGGCACGGGGGGTACTATCACCGGAGTGGGTTCCCGGCTGAAAGAACATAAACCCGCAGTGCAGTGCATTGCCGTGGAGCCAGACGCCTCTCCCGTACTTTCCGGGGGGGAACCGGGTCCGCACGCCATTCAGGGCATTGGCGCGGGCTTTGTGCCCCGCGTGCTGGACACTAGTGTCTACGATGAAGTGATACGCGTGACCAACGACCAAGCAATGGACACCGCACGCCGCCTGCTACAGGAAGAAGGCATTCTTTGCGGCATTTCCTCCGGGGCAAACGCCTATGCCGCGATTGAGGCCGCTAAACGTCCTGAAAACAAAGGAAAGTGCATTGTGTTTATCGTCTGCGACACGGGCGAACGCTACCTTTCCACCCCGCTATTCACCGCGCATCCCGCCTGATAGCCCATAGAACCGACAATAAGGTCTGCCATATTATGACAAAGCCGCTTTTCGCCCCCGAAGAACTTCAGGGCATGCCGGAACTGGAACGCGTTGTGGACCGCCTCTGCGCTCCAGAATCCTATGAGGCTGTCTACCACAGCTCTCTGCACGGTGCCCCCATGCCCTCGGTGGAAACCCTTTCTGAAATTATGGAACGCCTAAAGGCCGCCCTGTTCCCCGGCTATTACGGCCCGGCACAGGTAAAAATGCGTTCCATGCGGTATCATCTCGCCGCCAATTTAGACTCTGTATACCGCATGCTCGCCGAGCAGATACGCCGGGGAGGATGTTTCATCTGCGCGGAATTTGCCCATGAGTGCGGTCATTGCGAAAGCCACTCCAAAGAACTGGCCATGGCGTTTTTGCAACGGCTTCCAGAAATACGCCACCTGCTCAGTACCGATGTGCGGGCCGCATTTGAGGGCGATCCCGCCGCGAAAAGTCCCGGCGAGACTATCTTCTGCTACCCCTCTATTATGGCTATGATTCACCACCGTATCGCGCATGCGCTGTATCGGCTTGATGTACCCATTATCCCGCGCATTATCAGCGAGATGGCTCATTCCGCCACGGGCATAGACATACACCCCGGCGCACAGATAGGGGAAGAATTCTTCATTGATCACGGAACCGGTGTGGTTATCGGCGAAACGTGCGTCATAGGCCGCGCCTGTCAGTTGTATCAGGGCGTGACGCTAGGAGCGCTTTCCTTCCCCAAAGATACGGACGGCAAACTGGTCAAAGGCATCGCCCGCCACCCCATTTTGGAAGATACCGTGCGCGTCTACGCGGGGGCTACCGTGCTGGGACGCATCACTATCGGCACCGGTTCCATTATCGGCGGCAACGTGTGGGTCACGCATGACGTGCCTGCCGGTTCAAAGCTCACGCAATCCCGCGCTTCCGAGGCTGGCTCCAAAGACAAGCTCATCGCTAACGGCGGCAAATAACCGCGCTGGCGAAGTGTTCGTGTTTTCTATGCGGGGGAGAACCGTCCCACCCGGACGGACTCCCTCGCTTTTTCCGTTTTTCCCACTCTCCCCCCTTCTTTTCCTTTGACAAATGCTATCGGACGCTAGCCAGATTTTTCCTTATGCGATATGTTGGAGAGTATAGGGGACACGTCACATACGGCTCCCCACCGACAGGCAACGCAGAAGGAGCGAACATATGACGGGGTTGAAAAACCGCTTCTCACAGTTCGGAAAACGGACACGAATCATTCTCTACACCCTTGTGACGGTGTTCGTTCTCTACACACTGGCGGGGTTTTTCGTGGCTGGTCCTGTACTCCGGTCCGTGCTGTCCAGCCAGTTGACGACGGCCCTGCACCGCAACGCCACGGTGGAATCCGTCCGCATAAACCCGCTTACCCTGCGTGCGCAAATATACAACCTCGCGGTAAGCAAGAAAGAGGGCACGGGCAATCTGCTTGCTTTCTCGCTGCTGGACACACGGCTCAGTGTCTTGTCCGTGTTTAAATTCGCCCCGCTGCTTGCCTATCTCCATCTTGAGGAACCTCAGGTGGATGTGCAGTTTATGGGACACAATACCTTTTCCTTTTCCGACATCCTTCCCGCGGACGAACCAGCCCCAACGGGCGATACACAGCCAGCGGATGCCCCAACCTTCCCCTTCCGGGTGGAAAACCTACGCATTGTCAACGGCACCGTGGTATTTCGGGATGATCCGCATAAGACGGTACACACCGTCAGCGAGATACATCTCTCTGTTCCGCTGACCTCCAGCCTGCATGAAAACTCGCAGGACTTTGTGGAACCGGCGCTCTCCGCGCGGGTAAACGGACAGCCCATTGAGTTGAAAGGGAAAACAAAACTTTTCGACAAAACACTGGCCACGGAGTTTGTCTTTGAAACCGCAGGGATGGATCTCGCACAGTACTGGCAGTACGTGCCTGTTAAAACCCCGCTGAAACTCACATCCGCTCTGCTTGACGCACGCATGAGCATCCTTTTTATGCGGCCTGAGGGCGAAGGCACCCAGATACAGGTAATGGGGGAGGCGACTCTCGCGGACGTCGCGGCTTCCGCGCCCGCCCAGCCGGCGGTGTTCGGCTTCCAGCGGCTGCACGTGCGTCTGGACAAATATTCGCTCGCCGAAAACACCCTTTCGCTGGGCACTGTGGAGTTGGATGCGCCGCACGTGCGCGTTGTGCGCGATGAAAAAGGCGTTATCAACTGGATGCGCTATTTGCCCTCCCAGTCAGACACTGCGGAAAGCGACCAAGAGAATTCTTCCACACCGCTAATTTTGGATATCGCGCATTTTTCCCTACGCGCGGGACGGGTGGAATGGCACGACTCCGCCGTGCCGGGCGGCTTTGCCCGCCAGATTCGCCCAATTTCGCTGACAGCGAACGCACTTTCCACCCGTTCCGGTCAGCGGGGCACACTGTCATTGGAAATAGGTGGTCACAAGGCCACGTCCGGCACCCCCACCTTGGGAGGAACTGTCGCCGTGCGCGGTAGCGTGGTCATCGCTCCTCTAGCGGCGGACGTTACCATACGGCTAGCCGGATTATCCTTACCGGAAGTCTCGCCATACGCCCGTCCCCTCCTGCCACTGGAAGTAGACTCCGGGATACTGGGTGCGCAGTTGCGCGTTGTCGCCGCACAGGAATCGGCAGCACTGCCCGCGCTTGCGGCTCCACCCGCCGCCACGCATTCGCCCTCCGCAATACCCGGCACAGCCAATGCCACTGCGGAAGCGCAGGCTAGTGTTCCGCAGCAGGCGGTCCAGCCGCTTCCGGCCTCGCTCGCCGTGCCGCAGCACGAAGGACCGCATATTCACGTGCTGGACGCGTCCTTTACGCTGGACGATCTTGCCCTGCGGAAGCCCCAGAACAAATTCCCCAGTGTTGCCGTCGGAAGCCTGCAAATTAAAGGCGGGCAGGCCGACCTGCAAGCATACACGGCAGATGTGGCTTCACTGCTCTTACGCGAACCACGGATAAGTCTTGTCCGCACACGTTCCGGGCTTGATCTCGTCACCCTGTTCTCCCGTACAGAAGATACCAACGCGGCAGCGGACAACGCGGTGGCTCCAGACCAGCCCGGCAGTAGCGAAGACGGTAAGGCCGATGCCGCGCCCCCGGCGTGGAATGCCGGAATACGGGAACTGCACATTGAAGATGGTCGGTTCATCTTCACAGACCGCACCCTTTCCGAACCGGGCAGACTTGTGCTTTCCGACATGCGCCTTGCGGTACGCGGGCTTTCCACCGACCTCAGCGCGGAACTTCCCGTGCAGTATTCCTCGTTAGTCAGCGGCGGTCGCCGGTCACAAGCCAAACCGGGGCGATTCTCGGTGGATGCGACCGTACGCGTGAAGCCCCTTACGATTACAGCGGACATCCAGCACGACAAAGTGCCCCTCGTAGTGGCTGATGCCTACCTAGCGGAGTACACAGGCCTGCTGCTGGCGGATGGCGCACTCTCCTCTTCCATCCATGCCCGGCTGACAGCCCCGGAAGATTCCCCGGAGGACCTACAGTACGATTCCAAAGGCACGTTGCGTATTGACGACCTTTCCCTCAAATCCGCCACGGATTCTTCCTCTGTGGCGGGATTCTCCCAACTGGAAATACGCAACTATGACGTATCAAAAGAGCGTTCCCGTCTGCATGTGGACGAGGTGGTGCTCACAGGTCTCTCTGTGGACGCGGGCATTAGCGAAAAAGGCGCATTGAACATAACGGAACTGCTGCGCCCGGCAGGTGCCCCCGCAAAAGGAGACACACCACGGGAAGTCAAGGCTCAGGAAATTGAAGACGACACGGCACCCTATCGTTCTGTCCTCCCCTTTGCCGAAGCGAGCATCGGCCTTGTGCGGGTGGAGGATGGCAGACTTCAATTTACCGACCATAGCGTGCAACCCACGTTTTCCGCCTCCGTATCCAATTTAAACGCGCGGCTGGAAACGCTTTCTCTGGACCCGGCTGCCCGGCCTGCCCTGAACGTGACAGCCAAGCTGGAAGGCCAGCCTCTTTCGCTTTCCGGCACGGCGAACCCGCTCATCGTTCCCATATTCTCGGATTTAGTGTTCTCCGCCAACGGGTTGGAGCTGGTTCCGGTTTCCCCTTACGCCATGCGCAGTCTGGCCTATCCCATAGAGCGAGGCCGTTTGTACGCGGACGTTACCTTCCGAACCGAAAACTGGGTGCTGGACGCGAAAAACCGTTTCCTCATTGAACAGCTCCAACTAGGGGACCGCAGCAAGCAGCCCGATGCTCCCAATATTCCGGTAAAGCTGGGACTTGCCCTCCTTTCAGACTCTAACGGCGACATTGACATTTCTCTGCCCATCCACGGCAGACTGGATGACCCGCAATTCCGCACTGGCGGTATTATTATGCGGGCGTTCATTAATCTGCTCGTTAAGGCGGTGGCCTCGCCCTTCTCGCTTGTGGGTGGTCTTTTCAGCGGATCGAGCAGCAACGCCCAGTTTCTTATTTTTGATCCCGGTTCGGATCGGCTGGACGAAAAGCAAATGGAAACACTGAAGGGTGTGGCAACATTTTTACAGGATAAGCCCACAATCAAGCTGGAAATTAGCGGCTTTACCAATCCTCAGGCAGACGCACAGGGGCTGGTGCAAGAACGGATGCTGCACGCCCTGCGCGAGCAAAAACTGGCCGGAATGTCACGGCGGGAACGGGCGGCGCTGGATGCGGCGGACGTGGTTATAGAGCCGGAAGAATATGAACGCTACCTCACCAAAGCGTATGAGGCTGTGCCTGAGGGTGAAAACGATCCCCGCCCGTCCGGTCTTTTCGGCTTCAAGGAACAACCGCAGGAAGCCATGGAAACCTTTTTGCGCTCTCGTGAAACCGTTACCCCACAAGCGCTGGACGAACTGGCACTGGACCGCGCCCGTGCTGTGCGCGAAGCCATTTTGACCATAGCTCCTCAGCTTGAGTCACGCGTCTTTCTCACCGGTGTGGGGAAAAAACCCTCGGACAAGCCGGGTATTCCGCTCTCCCGTGTGGAATTGGGCGTGCGCTAGCACGACCGGCATAAAAAACAGACAACCGGCCCTCCGCCCAGAAAGGCGGGGGGCCGGTTCAGTATCACGCCCTAAACGAACCCACCTTCCCAACAAGAACGATACCGGGTGTTTTTTCACCAAAACCGGTTACGGGCTGTCGGAGATTTTGCGCTATGTTTTTCCTCGCCGCGCAATACGGCGGAAAAATGCGGCATTGCATACTCCAACAACGGTAACCGGCGAGGAAACCCCATGTCGATACTCAGCGCATTGCGCAAAGAAACGCCCATCATACTCCCCTTATTTCTGCCCATTCTCGTCTCACAATATGCGGGCATAGCCAATGGAGTCATCGACACAGCCATGGCGGGCATGCTTGGCACTATCGAATTGGCGAGCATCGCCGTGGGAGCGGCTATTTGGGTACCCTTTCTCGCGTTCAGTCTGGGCACCATGTACGGTCTGCTTATTCTCGTTTCGCAAGCCTTTGGCGCGGGAGATAAACGCGGTGCCAATGCCTCCGCTCAACAGGGAATATACCTTGGGCTGGCTCTCGGACTTCTGACTACGCTAGTGCTTTACCTAATAGCGTCAAACATATCCCTGTTCGGCGTGGAAGCAGAAATAGCCGAACCGGCGAGCCGGTATATCAAGGCGGTTATCTGGTCGTTCCCTATCGCCTGCGTGGTTTTTGCCGTGCGGTTTTATTGCGAAGGACAAAATGCGGTGGTGCCCGTTACGACTATCGCCGTCATCTGCGTGGGATTCAAAGTATTCTTCAACTACATGTTCATGTTCGGCAATTTCGGCATGCCAGCCATGGGCGTAGCCGGATGCGGAATAGCCACCATTTGTGAATACTCGGCCTTTCTGCTCATGCTCATGGGCTATGTGAGCCTCGCGCCCCGTTTTTCTGGGGAACGCCTCCTCGCTGGCTTACGGCTCCCGCATCTTCCGTCCATCCTTGATATAGTCAAAAAGGGAATGCCCATCGGGCTGTGTTTTACTTCAGAATTTTTAATTTTCTCCGTCATGGTTCTGTTCATTAGTCAGGAAGGCGCGGTCGCTGCGGCGGCTCACCAAGTGGCCTTTAACTGCATGATCGTCTTTTTCAGCATGGCTGCCGCCTTTTCCAGCGCGGCCTGCATCCGCGTGGGCAACCTCTTTGGAGGCGGCGACAAGGAAAAATTGCGTCACGCGGTGGCGGGTATAGTCTCCCTAAGCGCCCTTATCGGTTGCCTGCTTATGGCGGCAATGATCCTGAAAGCTCAAGCGCTTGCCTCGTTCTTCACCAGCGATCCACTTGTCATTCCCCTTGCTGTTTCCATTCTCTACGTTGCCGCGTTCTTCCAGATTGCGGACTCCATGCAAGTTTGCCTTAACGGCGTCCTCCGCGGCGTCGGCGATGTCTCGGTTCCGTTCCTGTACACAACAATGGCGTATTGGGGCGTTGGTATTCCCCTTGGGTACATGCTCGCGGGCATGCCGCTTCCCTTTGGTCTGATGATTCCGGTCAGCTTTGGGGTTGTCGGATGGTGGCTCGCGCTCACTGTGGCCCTCTTTATTGCCACAGCCGCGCTCAGTTGGCGAACCCGCGTAATGCTCTGGAGCAAAACCGGACCTGTTGAAACCCTTGTGGCAGCCCAAGGAACCCTATGATTCCGACAAGGTCACCATTGTACGACCATAGACGGGCTTACGCCTTCGTGATGTTGAGGTACTAATGAAAATATCAGGCTATCTGTGTACGACGCTGGCACGAATTGGTTCGCGCTGCCGCGCGCTCCGGCGCCGCACAATACTTTTGACGGGGGTGGGAGTTCTGTTCTTTCTCGCCGTCGGCTTCAGCATGGGGAGTAGCGGCACCCCCGATGTCCGTATTCTGGAAACAGGACAGGTTACACGGGGCAGTCTGGAACGTGTGTTAACCGCCACGGGCATCATTAAACCGGAAGAAGGGGCGGAAGTAAAAACAGGCACCCGCGTCACCGGCGTAATTGAAACGCTGCACGTCAAGCTGGGCGACACGGTTATCAAGGGCCAGACCATCGCCGTCATGGACAAACGCGAGCAAGAGGCCGAATGCCGCAAGCTGGAGGCGGAACTGGGGGCACTGCGGATGGAACTTGCGCTCCTAAACGAAACGCACCCGCTCGCCATGCGGGAGGCTGTGGCTGAAGAAAGCAAGGCCAAAGCCGAAGAAGTGCATGCGGAAGTTACCTACAACCGCATTGAAGAACTCGCCAAAACAAAAACCGTGGCTCAGGCGGAACTAGACAGGGAGTCCAAAGACCGGGTCGCCGCCAGACAAAACACGGTGGTACAGGAAGCAACGCGAAAAAAAATAGCGACGAGCTACGAACTGGAAAAGGCTCGTCTGGAACATTCAATTGATATGGCTACCGCGGAATTGGATTCCGCCCGAATACGCCTGTCGTACACAACCATCGTAAGCCCCATTGACGGAGTAGTCAGCGGCATCACTGCGCAAGAGGGCGAAACCGTGGTGGCGGGATTGCAGGTAGCAGACCTTATCTCGGTTCTTGATGTCTCGCGTCTGGAACTGCGCGTCTATGTGGATGAAAATGACATTGGCGAAGTCAAATTAGGAGATACCGTCCGGTTCCGGGTGGGTACCTACCCTGACCGCTGGTTTTCGGGACTCGTCGCCCTTATCCATCCCGGACCGGAAATACGAAACAACATCGTGTATTATCGCGCTTTGGTGCGGCTGACACCTGAGACGGCAAGGGCGCTGCGCCCGGAAATGACCGCCCATTGCGAAATGGTGGTGGATAACAAAGACGATGTGCTGCTTGTGCCCAACGCCGCCTTTAAATGGGTTGGTTCCCGCCGGATTTTGCTGGGAGTGGACGCGCAGGGGCAACCGGAACCGCGTACAGTCGTCACCGGCCTGGTGGGCCGCGTAAACACGGAAGTGCTTGAAGGACTTAGAGAGGGAGAAACGGTTGTCACCAAAGCGGAACTCCCCGATGCACTACCCGCCGAATGGGAAACTGCGCGATGATGGTGTCAGCTCCCGCCGCCGATGAACCGCTTGTCGAACTACGCGAGATTACCCGCCGCTTTGTTCAGGCAGATAGGGAAACTCAGGTGCTACGCGGCATCTCACTTACCATGCACAGGGGAGACTTCCTCGCCCTCATGGGCAGTTCCGGGTCGGGAAAATCCACACTGCTTCACATTCTGGGAGTTCTCGACCAGCCCGATTCCGGCACATACCACCTCAACGGGTACAATGTCGCCGGGCTGGGAGACGAAGAGGCCAGCCTTATCCGCAGCCGGTTCATCGGATTCGTTTTTCAAAGTTTTTATCTCATGCCGCAGGCCTCGGCGCTTGAAAATGTCATGCTGCCCGGCATGTACACCGGCGAAGGATTTTCTTCCATGCGCAAACGGGCCATGGCACTGCTTGATCAAGTGGGATTAGCCGACAGGGCCGGGCACACCCCCGCCCAGCTTTCCGGGGGGCAACAGCAACGGGTTTCTCTCGCCAGAGCCTTGTTTAACCGCCCGGACTTGCTTCTCGCCGACGAACCCACCGGGCAGCTTGACGCAGCCACAAGCACGGAGATTCTGGCTCTGCTTAAAGAAATTAATGCCACGGGAACCAGCATTGTCGTTGTAACCCACGACCCACAAACCGCCAGAGTCGCCAAACAGTGCATCCGGGTTCACGACGGCCTTGTGATGCCGGACGAACCCAACGACTTCAGTGTCAACTTCGCCGGTCAGGTGGATGAAATGGTGACAAACGCTATGGAGCTTATGACCACACTGGGCTTCATCGGAGCGGGAATCTCCTTCTTTGTGGGTTCCCTCGGCATTTTCTCCATCATGATTCTCATGGTACACGCCAGAAAGACTGAAATCGGCATCCGCCGGGCCGTAGGTGCTCCTAAGCGACTCATCCTGTTGCAGTTTCTCTTCGAAGCCGGACTCATGGCGGGCACTGGCGGCGCGCTTGGGGTTGGCGTGGCTCTGGCCCTCACGCAACTGGTGGCAGCACTGGGCCTTCTTCCCGCATACCTCAATATATCCCTCGCGCTTGGGGTCTGCCTCCTTTCCTTAACCTGCGGTCTGCTCGCCGGGGGCTATCCCGCATGGAAAGCCGCCAAGCTGGAAGTGCTCGCTGCCTTGCGGGAATAAGTCCTCGATTCGCCGCAGCAGCCCGCCGCCACAACGAAAAGAGAAGACAACCAAGTTCTCGTGGGCACGCCCTCTTTCAGTCTTTGTTTACTCTCGCACCCGCTTATTTCACTGTATGGCTGAAACGCCGATACGTTGTGGCCCGCCGGGCTGATTCGGCAAGACACGGTTCTGTCCGTAGCCGATTTCATACGAAGTCCAGCCCGTGGCGGAAAGTAAAACGATGTCCTTCTGCGCCACGCCTTCTGGAAATAGCCCCGCACTCCTCCCCGCTGGTACAAATAAAGCGCAGGCCGTTGCCGACCTGCGCTTGTGTGATCATCCTAAGCCCGACTGAACTACCAGCGATAGGCCATTTGCACGCCCACTTCACGGGGCGGCGCTGTCAGGGAATAATTCATAGTCGACTCATAAAGAGTGGAGTAACGCTTATCAAACAGGTTTGTGGCGTACAGGTAGACATCAAAGGATTCCGCTTCATAGCCAATCTTAGCATTAACCGTAGTCACAGAACCCTGCGAAGCGCTGTTCCCGGCGTCCCAGTACATCTTGCTGGCATACTGCACTCCGGCCTGTCCCATGAACCCGGTTGAATGGCGATACACCAAAGAAAGGTTTCCGGTGTATTCCGGCGTGTACTGCACGCGTTTTCCAGAATAGTCCACATCTACACCAAGCGCGTTGGTGGCGGTATATTCATCAAACTCGGCATGCGTGTAGCCGACCGAGGCGGTGCCCCGCAGTCCGGGAAGAATCTGCGCATCCAGTTCCGCTTCCGCACCGTATGCGGTCACTTTGCCCGCATTGGTTGCCACAGGGCCACCAATAATCATGTTCATGGACGTGACGTGCATGTCCGTATACTTGGAATAAAAGAGGGTGAGGTTGGCATTCAGCCGATTTTCCAACCACGAGGTTTTTGCCCCCACTTCATAGTTCCATGCATACTGAGGCTTATAGGTGAGCTCCGCTATGCCGGGCATAACCTGCCGACTAAACCCGCCGGGCAAAAAGCTTCTGTTTACCCCGGCATACACCATATAGTCATCAGTTATCTGATAGCTTAGGACCGCTTTGGGCAAAAATTCCTCCCACGACTCATCAAGATCCTCATTGACCCATGGAGAACCACCAAAGATCGTTTTAATAGTGGCCTCACGCTTAACATACTGCCAACGCAGCCCAGTAGTGAGTTTCAGGGCGTCCACAAACAGCGGAACTTCTACCTGACCGAAGGGAGCAAATTCCGTCATCTTGTCTGTATACGGAAAGTTGATGGTAGTTGAGGGAGTGAACCATTTTTTACGGTCCAAATCCCGATAGCCGCCATACACGCCGGCCAGCCAGCTAAACCCGGCATCGGAATCCGCCGGACTTTGCACGCGGAATTCCTGCGTCGCCTCCCAGCTTGATTCATCATATTCGTTATAGGTGCCCACCATATACGTACTATTGTCATGCGAAGCCCGCATGTCATCACTACGGAAGGTGGTAACGCTCTTCAGTTCCGCAGCGGAAAAGTCCACAGCACTATGCAGCGCAGCACTGAACGTTTCTTTATCCCGATGGTCCGTATCACTTGCCCAATCGTGCAACGAAGGGTCACTTCCTTTCACCACCGGCAGAGGCCCTTCTTCATATTTGGTATACGCCAAATGCAAATTAAGTTCGGAATCATTCGTGGGCAGAAGGCGGAACTGGCCTTTCACACGGGTGTTGCGCTCATCATTACTGTTAGGGCCTTTCATGTAGCCATCGCGGTAGTCATGTGAACCGGAGAGCGAGAAAAACAACTTGTCTTCAATAATCGGACCGCTGGTGGTAACCCCGCCTTCCATGCTCCATTCAGAACCGCCGTCGATATACACCTTGCCCGTGTGGGTATTATCAGGCTTTTTTGAAATGATATTGACCACCCCGGAAAACGCATTTTTTCCGTACAAGGTGGATTGCGCGCCGCGCAGGACTTCGATGCGCTCAATATTCAAAAGTGAGGCGTCCATGGAACTGTAAGAATCGACAGGGACACCGTCGACATAAATCACCAACGGATTGGTTTCGGTCCCCATGGAGGTCACGGAACCACGGAAAGCCGCCATGGTATTACCGCCGATGGTGTCCACCTGCATCAGGTTAGGCACCTGCGCAAGAACATCGTGAACGGTTTTTAGGTTTCTATCTTCCAAGTCCTGCGCCGTGAACACCGTCACCGCCACGGGGGTCTTCTGTTCCTCAGTCTGCCGTTTTTCCGCAGTAATCACCACGGGAGGCAGCGTGTATTCAGACCCCGCATCCGCGCGGGAGGCCTCGGTTTCCGGGCTGTCAGCCATTGCCTGAGGCGGAACAAGCAAAGCCGCCCCTACCACAAAAAACACAAACGCCAACCCACCGCGCATTCTTTGCCGTACTTTACTAAACTGCATCACTCAAACTCCTTTACACCCTCGTGACTATGAAAATCATTATCGACAAAAAAGACTTTCGCCTCGCGCTGTTGGTCAGAACTTTCAGCACATTGATTTGTCGGATATATTTGTGTATGTGAATGGAGCTGGATTGTCTTGACGTGATTCACTCAAAATTTACCCAATTTTGACAACCTGTAAGAAAGAATACAAAATGGAATCTTCAGAAAGGCGGTACGACTCTTCACAAAAAATATGATCGTGGACGAACAGCCACGGACACGCCCAAAACCATGGCTTCTTCGTTTGACTAAATCATTGACCATTGGCTATCCTTATGCCGGACTTGCCATCAGTTCAGGTTTTCGGCATAATAGAGAAATAATTCAGACATCTGTGAAGGTTCACCAGAAACGGGCAACCGGGGAGCGGGGGCGCACGGTCTACGGTGAAAGGGGAAGTGGCAAGGATTGAAACATCGGCCTTCATAGAAAAGGCGACAAGGGCATTTTTTTTACTTTTTAATTCGATAATGAAATTCATTTTCAATTACACATCACATACAACGAGTTGAAGGAGGGAGCTGTGAATTTTGATGCACTATTGAGGGGGCGCCAAGTCTTCTCCAAAATGTCAGACTTAGGTATACCAGCCACCCTCCACGCGCAGCCGGAAGACTTGACCTTCGAGCACGGGCTAGTGACGGGTGACGGATTCCTGTTCGATCCATTACCGGGATTTCATTTTGGGGCTTGCGGCCCTCTCTCCATCAATGCTCCCATTGACAGCGACTTTTTATATGATACCCGGTTAACCATGGCTCTTCTGGTGCTGGAAGGCTCGTGCACGTTTTCATTGGACGGAGTTGCCTCGCACCACCTCCAGAACAACATGTTCCTGATAGGCAGATGGGACAACCAATCGGGCAGAGTTGCTATTAAATCAGGCCAAAGCTATTGCCATGCGGCCTTCATGCTTGAGGAAAATGCTCTGGAAGCCGTTTTCGGGCAGCGCAGCGCCGAGGATATCATAACCACGCTGGAGCAGGCCGCCGGAAAAAGAAAAGGGGCCGCCCAGTCCGTCATCGGCATTGCCGGACCGGACACCATACTCGCGGCAAAAAACGTGCTGGACATGCAGCGGGATGACGGGCTGGATATCCTCCGGTTGCGGGGGGCCTGCATTGATCTTTTTTCCAAGCTTATCCGAAGCACAGCCGGGTCAAATATCGCGTACTACCCTATGCCGAATGGGGATAAAGTCCTTCTGGAAAAATTAAAAAAACGCATAGAGAAAGAGTTTCTGACCATAGGCCCGGCGGCTGACATCTGCGCGGAATACAACATGAGTTTTTCCAAAGCCAATAACGGATTCAAGCACCTCTACGCGACAACCATCGCAAAATATGTTCAGCAGTGCAAAATGAAGCACGCGTATCAGCTTCTTCATTCACAAAAAATGAATGTCAGCGAATGCGCATTTGAAATTGGATACTCCAATGTCAGCCACTTCATTCTTGCCTTTAAAAAACAATATGGAGTTACCCCCAAAAAAGTTTCGCGCGCACAAGAGGAAGCCGGCATGGCGGTGTGACAATGCATGCATCCGCATTCCCGCCACAGGGGGGGAACACCCGCCCCCACGCGCCCCGCACCTATCGCGGAAAAACAACGCCGCCGCTCCGGCACGCCCCGCCTTCGGGGCTAGGCTATATTCCCGCCAGTAATGCCGCCAGCAGCAGCCGGTTTACTTCCGCATCATTAGCAAACCGTACACCAAACACGCTGCCGTCCGTCCAAACAATCTCGGCGGCGGGCACCGCCGCCTCGTCGTATGAAACAGACGGTTCTGTAAATTCCACGTATCCCCCCACGGCAATCCGCTCAACAGGCTCGCCGGGCGGCAGGGCAATACGCGCCCCGCTTTCGCTCACATCCTGCAGCAAACAGAAAACCTGTTCCCCGTCGCCAAACCGCAACGTGGCAAACACGGGACAATCCAGCGGCACACGAGGTTCCTTGCGTCGCTCATCCATGATGTTCTCCATGGCCTAGTTTCCGGCAGCATCCAGATAACGCAAAAAGCGACGAGCTTCCGCGAAGTCCGGGGTGCTTTCCAATGCTTCGGCCAGCAGAGCGCGTGCCTCATCCACGTTCCCCATCTCGTGGCAGACCCGCGCCATATTAAACATGATGCGATCCTTATCTCCGTCCAGAGCCAACGCTTTCCGATACAGCGAGAGGGCAGCGTCAAACCGTTTCGCTTTGCGCATTTCAATGGCGGCAGAGGTGAGCATCAACTGATATTCAAATACCACATCCCCAGTCTGACGCATGGCATCCAGCATCCCGCGCAAAGGGAACAGCACATCTTCTGAAGCCTGCGCCCTGTCCACATCAAGAAAGGTTAGCAGCGCATCCAGCAAAGCGCCTTCCCGCCCTACTACGGTGGCTAGTTCCTGAAGCCCCGATAGTGCATTGACCTTATCCCGAAGGGAATTGGCCGTGCCGCGTAACCGGTCTTCGTACACATTGGACGCCCAGTGAAATTCAAAAAGAAAAGCGTGTTGGCCCACACGTGCCATACCTGTCGCGGGTAGCAGTTCCTCCCCCAACGTAAGGCACCCCACTTCACCACAGGGAAGATGGGCGGCAAGCTGGAGCAGCCCCCCACGGCCCCCGGCAGCCCCCCCTTCTCCTCCGGGAGGTTCACTTTCGTAAACCCCTAAAATTTTTGGAATCATCAGCTCCCTCAGTGCATACCCAAAGTTCACTTCGGGAACCTCCCTTGAGGTTCCCCCCTCCCAAACCTACACATACACTAGACCCGCAAACCCCGGCAAAGTCAAATTATCCTCCCTGTCTGGCAGGCCCCATGAAGTGAGGATTTCCTTGGCGAAACATGCAAATTGCGGCATACTGTACCAAACTGGCATTGGCATCCTTGACGCCGGGGCCGGACAACCGCGTAACGGGAACACAGCATGAGCCAGCGCTCTCCTTTCAGGAATCAATCCAGCCTGCCGGAGTCCTTCGCCCATGTGCAACGCCGCATCGCCGAAAAAATAGCCGATTACAAAGCCTATCAGTTCAGCGGCAATCAGTCACGGGCGTTCAACGTATTTTTTGACCTCGCGCAGGAATTCGACCCGGTGGAAGACCTGCTCACGCTGGCAGTGCTCATCTTGCGCTCCATGTGCAACACGGATGCGGAAGTCTACATGCTCACGCCGGACGCGGACTTGGAGCGGTATTGCTGTTCCACAGGACCGGACTGTGCCCTTCCGCTCTTGGACACCACGATTCTGGACCTGACGGACGGTCCCTTTTTCTACGAAGGCTGCTACTGCATCCCCATTCGGGGTAAAAAAGCGGAAAAAGACCTGTTACCCATCCCCCCCATCGGTGAAACACTGGGCCTACTAGTGCTTCACCCCCACCGCCGGATCTCCCCCAAACGGAAACTTTTTTTTGAAAAGTTCGCGAACCGCATGGGGTATCAGCTACACAATCGTCTGCTCGCCTTCCGGCACCGGGAACATTTGCGGTTCATCAAATCATTGGTGCATGACATCGGTCACAACGTCATCGGGCCGAACATGCACTTCAAGCTGCTTTTTCGGCAGCTTGGCGGTAAAATATTAGGTATGCGACAGGAATTGGAAGAATTACACGCACGCACCGAATGGACCGGCGAGCTTTCCCGGCTGGATTATCTCCAGCGCCGCATGGATGAACAGTACCAAGAGGTCTATAGCCACTTCCAGCAAACCAGCCTCTTCCTTGAGACATTGCTGCGGCAAAGCCATTTTGAAAAGGGGCGGTATGTACTGCATAAGACCATGGTCCGCCTGCATGAGCGCATTATTTTGCCACAACTGGAGAGATATCTTCCCCGTTTTGAAGAAAAAGGCATTGCCGTGCTGCCACTGCCGCCAGCCTTTCTTCCCACCCGCGCTCCTGAACAGCATGCCGCGAAGGCAGATTTTCCCGGTTCCGCCATGCCCGAAACGGCCCGTCCATCGCAAGTCCCTCCGCTCCCGGCAACCAGCTCGCAAGGGGCTACCCCCAGTTCCGCTCCTCCCGCTTCAGGCGGCACACCGGATCAGCCGCCTTCTCCGTGTCAGACAGCACTATACGCCGCAGCCGACGTGGGCCTAACCAGCCAAGTGCTGGCAAACTTACTCTCCAATGCCGTTAAATACACCCGCTCGGCCCCACCGGAGTCTCCCGCCCGCGCCCTGAAACTGCCGGAGAAATTTTTCCTCTGGTCCGCAACGCACCTGCCCGACTATTTTGGACCGGGCCGCGACGCCGCGCGGGTGGACATGATCAGCTCTGGACCACACATTGCCGAGGAAGACGCCCCACAGCTTTTTCATGCGGAATTCCGGGGACAGAACGTAGGCCGGGAATACGGCACCGGACACGGGCTTTTCTTCGCGCAGGAAATCTCGCGTCTGCATGGAGGTGATGCGGGCTATGAGCCTCATCCGCTAGGCAACTGCTTCTATGTTATCTTGCCCTGTTCAGAAAACTCCGACGAATGACAGTCTTGTGAAACAACGGGGCACAACCCGGTATTCTTCACTCATTCCTCCGTATTTCGCGGCTTGGAACGCTACGTTTACGGCCCGCTGCCCGCAGAAATCCACGGAATTCTCCTTACAGGCTGTTCACATGCGTATCTGCCGGTTTACCGGAAGAAAGACGGCACAAATTTGTAAATCTGCCAATTTTTCGTTGCTCCCCTTTGCGTTTTTTTGGTAGCACGCAGGTGCGGGTTGAGGCATCCTGCACACCGAATATACTGGGAGTATCCTGTGATTCGTTTTGAACAGGTGAATAAGTGGTACGACAACGACCACCACGTTCTCAAAGATGTTAATCTTGAGATAGCGCAAGGGGAGGTCGTGGTCATCTGCGGCCCGTCCGGTTCCGGCAAAAGCACGCTTATCCGTTGCATTAATCGGCTGGAACCTATTCAAAAAGGGCGGATTATCGTGGACGGCATGGACCTGCACGACCCACGGCTCAATCTTACCCGCCTTCGCGCCGAAATCGGCTTCGTTTTCCAGCAGTTCAATTTGTATCCGCACATGACCGTGCTGGAAAACATCACCCTCGCCCCCACCTTAGTGCGGAATACCCCACGGGCCGAAGCCGAAAAAATGGCCATGGAACTGCTGGAAAAAGTAAACATTCCCGACAAGGCCGGAGCATACCCAAGCCAACTCTCTGGAGGACAGCAGCAGCGCGTGGCTATTGCCCGCGGGCTAGCCATGCGCCCCCAAATCATGTTGTTTGACGAACCCACCTCCGCGCTTGATCCCGAAATGATTAACGAAGTGCTGGATGTTATGAAAACACTGGCCCGCGAAGGCATGACCATGGCCTGTGTCACCCACGAAATGGGCTTTGCCCGCGAAGTGGCGGACCGGGTTATCTTCATGGACTATGGCGAACTCATTGAAGAGAACACTCCCGAAGAATTCTTCAACAATCCTCGGCAGGAACGCACCAAAGATTTCTTGAGTAAAATCCTGTCGCATTAGCAAAGAGCGCCCGTTACCGGCCCCTCGCAGGGCACGCGCCGGGCGTTTTGAATACCGGAATCTGTCGATACGGGGCGTATGTTGAGGCGTGCCCACCGCAGGCACAAAAACACTGAAAACACTGGGAGTTAAACATGCGTATCGGTAACATTGTTGCACTGGCGCTTGCCCTGACCATGCTGGCATCCGCCGCATTTGCCGGACCGGCCTATGACCGAATCATGCAGGAAAAAAAAATCCGCATCGGCATTATGACCGACTCCATTCCCGGCGCGTTCTTCAATGACAAGGGCGAATGGACCGGCTTCGATTACGACGTTGCCACCGAAGTGGCGAAACGCATGGGCGTGGAACTGGAACGCGTGAAGGTAAACAACAAAACCCGCATCGCCTTCATCCAGCAGGGTCGTATTGATGTTTCCGTGGCAAACATGACCCACACCCGCGAACGTGACAAATCCATCGATTTCTCCATTACCTATTTCTTCGATGGACAGAAGGTGCTGGCTAAGAAAGGCGCGTTCTCTTCCCTTGCAGACATGAAGGATAAAAAGATCGCCACCATGCAGGGCACCACGTCTGAAATTAACGTTAAAAACGCTCTCAAGCAGTTGGGTGTCGCCAACCCTGACGACCACGTGATTTCTTTCCAGAAGGAATCCGAATGCTTTCAGGCTCTGGAAATGGGCCGTGTAGCTGGCTGGTCCACCGACGCCACCATCTTGCTGGGCTACGCCGCCAAGAAGCCCGGTGCCTATGAGCTGGTGGGCGACTTCCTTTCCGACGAACCCTACGGCATGGGTCTGCCTCAGGACGATTCCGCCCTGCGTGACGCTGTGAACGCCGCCATTCAGGATATGTGGCGCGACGGCGCCTACATGAGCATTTACAACAAGTGGTATGGTTCGGAAACGCCCTACGCCATGCCCATGAGCGAATCCATCGAACTCTGGCCCTAACAGGCTTTAGTACTTACTTATATGCTGTACGCCCGGTTTCGCCGGGCGTACGCATATGCACGCTTCCCTCTCCCCTTAACCAACGGTTTGCTGCATGATACGTTTTTGGCTGGAAAAGCGGTGGGTGCAAAACGCCATTCTCTTCACCATGGCGGCCTTGCTGGTCTATTACTGGGGCTGGGTCTTTGACTTCGGCTATACGTTCGAGTGGTCCCTGCTCTATACGGTAAACGAAACCTATCAGGTGAATCTGGGGTTTGAGATTCTCAAGGGGCTGTGGGTCACTATCCAGCTCACCTGCATCAGTTCAGTCATAGGGCTGACATTAGGCACGGCATTGGGTCTTGCCCGCCTTTCCGATTTTGCTCCGCTACGTGGGACAGCCTCGGCTATTATTGAATTTTTCCGTAACACACCGCTGCTTGTGGTGCTGTTTTTCTTTTACTTCGCACTCCCGCGTGCTCTGCCCGATGCCGCACGGGAATGGGTGTTTTCCATCCCCTTCGAATTTTGGACCGCCGCGGTGGCAGTGGGTATATACACCAGTGCCTTCATGGCCGAAGTTATCCGCGCGGGCTTGCAATCCATTCCCAAAGGTATTCTGGAAGCGTCTTATTCGTCCGGGCTTACCTACATGCAGGTGCTGCGCACCATCATTTTGCCACTGGCATTTCGCGAAATCATTCCCCCGCTGGGCAGCGAATTCCTTAACAACATGAAGAACACCTCGCTCGCCATGTTCGTGGGGGTGGCGGATATGACATGGCAGGCCCAGCAGGCGGAGGCGCTCACATTCAAGGGATTCGAGGCCACAACCGCCGCATCGGTGATGTATCTGGGCCTTTCACTTTTCCTTTCCTTCGCGCTCAATGGTGTTAACGGCAAATTACGCAATGTGGGCAAACGCGACACAGCGCTGCCCGTGCGATTTGTGAACATGCTATGCGCTCCCTTCGCCCTGCTTTCACGGCTGCTCGACCGGTCTGCGGGCCGGTTTCTGCGCCAGCGCCACCGGCAACGCACCCCATCCGTCTATGTGTCCGCGCGCAAGGCCGCGCGTATCTCCCTGCTGCGGCGGGTT
This sequence comes from Pseudomonadota bacterium, assembly GCA_023460395.1. Taxonomy (GTDB): domain Bacteria; phylum Desulfobacterota; class Desulfovibrionia; order Desulfovibrionales; family Desulfovibrionaceae; genus Halodesulfovibrio. The sequence continues at coordinate 216,657 of JAEWQB010000028.1, forward strand.
TCCCGTGTTGCCCTGCTGACAGCGAAAGGGGCGTATCTCGCTCTGCTGGCGGGCTGCCTCTATGCGGTGGGCAGCGGCCTGTACCACTGCAACTGGAGCGTTATTTTCACAGAACTGCCCAACTTGCTCATCTGGCAATTCCCGCACGAAGAAACGGACCCCTTTCTGGGATTAGGCGGATTCACACTCTCCTTCATCATCGCGATAGTCGCCATTGCGGGTAGCTTTTTCATAGGCTTGCTTGTGGGGCTGGGGCGCTGTTCGCAGAACCGCATTTTCCGCATCCCCAGCCTGTTGTACATTGAGCTTATTCGCGGCAACCCGCTTATCATCGTCATTTATTGGGTATATTTTCTTCTCCCGGTGCTGTTTAACGCCTTCATCAATACCACGTGGTCCGCATCCATTGCACTCACCCTGTTCACGGCGGCCTATCTTGCCGAGATTGTGCGCGGGGGCATCCAAAACCTGCCCCCCGGTCAGGTAGAAGCCGCCACCGCATCCGGTCTGAGCTACTGGCAGACCATGCGGAAAATAATTCTGCCGCAGGCGCTTAAACAGATGATTCCCCCTATCGTGGGTCTATTTATCGCCATTTTCAAAGACACATCGTTAGTCTCCGTTTTGGGCGTTATGGAGCTTACTTCTGTAGCCAAGGCCGTCGATAACCGCCTTATGGTGCACTCCATAGAAATCTGGACCGCAGCCGCCTTCCTGTATTTCACGCCCTGTTATCTCATGTCCAAATATGCCGCCGCGCTGGAACGCAAGCTCTCGCCCGAACGCGTTAATCTCAAGATGTGACAATCCCCGCCCAGTCCGATCGTCAGGCCGGACTGGGCGGGGATTCCTTGTTTGGGATACTATGACCGCCAGAACGGTACTGTTAGAACTGCACGGTCACGGCGGAAGACACGCGCACGGCTTTTTCCTTCGCTGCCTCTATGGAATCCGCAAGGGCCAAGGCCACGCCCATACGCCGACGGCCATTGACCTCCGCCTTGCCGAACAGCAGCAACTGAGTCTGCGGCTCCGCCAGTGCGTTTTCCAGCCCGCCAAAACGCGGGCCGGTCCCTTCGCCTTCCACCAGCACGGCACTGGACGCTGCCGGACCGCGCTGGGTGATTGCGGGAACAGGCAACCCCAAAATAGCCCGGACATGCAGCGCAAACTCGCTCATATCCTGTGAAATGAGTGTCACAAGGCCGGTATCGTGCGGGCGGGGCGACACTTCACTAAAAATGACGGTATCGTCTTTAATAAACAACTCAACGCCGAAAAGTCCCCGGCCTCCCAACGCACCAGTGATGGACTCCGCCACACGGCGGGCCTCTGCCAGTGCTTTTTCACTCATGGGATGCGGCTGCCATGACTGCCGGTAGTCGCCATCTACCTGCACATGCCCGATGGGATCGCAGAAGCTGACACCACCGGCGTGCCGCACGGTAAGCTGCGTTATTTCGTAATCAAACGCCACAAAGCCTTCCACGATTATCCTGCCGCCACCAGCGCGGCCTCCCGCCTGTGAATATGCCCACGCGGGCGAGATATCCGCCGCTGTGCGCACCGTACTCTGGCCTTTACCGGAGGAACTCATTACCGGCTTGACCACACAAGGCAGCCCTATGGCTGCCACAGCGGCATGATACTCTTCTTCCGTATCGGCGAAGCGGTATGGAGAGGTCGGCAGCCCCAGTTCCTCCGCTGCCAACCGCCGGATACCTTCGCGATTCATGGTCAGCCGGGTGGCCCGGGCCGTGGGTATTACGGTATGGCCTTCCGACTCCAATTCCACCAGCGTTTCCGTGGCAATGGCCTCTATTTCCGGCACAATCAGGTCTGGCCGTTCCAATTCCACCAACCGCCGCAGGGCACTGCCATCCAGCATGCTGATGGTGTAGGCCCTATGTGCCACCTGCATGGCGGGTGCGTTGTCATAGCGGTCCACGGCAATAACTTCCACGCCAAGGCGCATGGCCTCTATAGCGACTTCCTTCCCCAATTCCCCGGAACCGAGCAGCATGAGTTTTTTGGCAGAAGGTGTCAGTGGCGTACCCAAGGAAACAGCGTGGCCCATGGTGGATGCTCCTGATAAGAGGTGAATTGATGTTGTGGTTGCCCCCGCAGGTACGCGGACGGCTCCCCGGTGTGGCACACTCCCCCCGGCATTGCAAGCCGACACCTCCGGCTCTGCGCGGTATACAGAAAAAGATAAAGCAACATGCACAGAGAACTTGACATGCCTGACAAAATCAGGAATTACTCCTGATAGTGAAGAAACCCACTACCAAGCAGAATACAACTCTGCTGGCACGAGGAGTTACTAATGGAAGAAAAAATTCTCGCAGCGATGAAAGCGGCAGGAAAGCCCGTTCGCCCCGGCGATATTGCCACGGCACTGGGAGTGGACAGCAAGGAACTTTCCAAACCCATCAAGGCCCTTAAAGAATCTGGAAAAATCCATTCGCCAAAGCGCTGTTATTACGCCGTCGCCGAATAATTTCTCGTGTCCCCACGAGTCTCCGCGAATCGTGCCCACACACGATTTCGCCCCGAAAACCCGCCTTTGGCGGGTTTTCGCCTATATTCGGCCTACTCTGACTCGACGAATGGTCCTCAACGACGCGGAGTACGCGTTTCCTCTCCGCCACTGGGGACGATGGAGTGTCTTGCGGTGGTCCAGAACATTATCCAGACCATAATGGAGCGTCCCGCTACTCCATAATCAGAGCGTTAACCTCAAGTTCAGGGGGAATAACCAGTCCCTGCCGCCGCGCCTCAAAACGGCTGAACATGAACACGCCATCTTCCACCGACAGCGGAATGCTAACCCCACGTTCCCCTGCCAGCATACGCTGGGCTATTTCCCCCGCCACGCGGCCTTGGTACGCTCCCACATGGACCATTCCGGCGGGCACCCTTCCCCGGCCCACGCTGTAATCCCACAGGGCAAGGCTGGGCACGGGCATTTCGCGCATGGTGCGGGCCAGCACTTCCTCGTCATCCACTACGGTGGTACCCGTTGCATCATAAAGACGCTGATACAATCCGAGAATGACCATATCATACGTTCCCGCAGCGCCGCGCACGGCGTTCATCCACTCCTCCATAGTCTTCACCAGCTTCAGGTCGGCGCGTATGCCACCCAATGCAAGCGACTCTTTTCCTTCAAACGTGCTTTCAGCAATGCGGGAGGAGGTGAGGCTGGCGTCGAAAAGAAACAACAGCCTGCGCAGGGTTTGGGGGTAAACCTTGCGGGCCATGTGGACTGATGGCAGCAGCAACGGGCGCTCCATAAGCCCCGCCACATGCTCATGCCCGTAAAGTCCGTAGTCGCGGGGGTTGCCGTTTAGCCCCAAATACACAATCGGCACGCCAGTGGGTAACAAGGTACGGGCAAGCAATTTATTGGCATTGTCATCCGCCAGCACGACAAGATCGGGTTTCCACTCGTGGAATATAGCCAGCGCCCGCTCTGCCTGAGCCGCAAATTCGGTTTCCGGCAGCCGCTTGGTGTCCAGCTCAAAGTAGCGCACCTCGTGCTCCGGTTCCAGCACAGAGGTTAGCCCCCGCATATACCCGGCGTCCCATGCGAAGCCCATGTGGTAGCTCTGAACCACCAAGACCTTACCCGCCAGCGCGGATGAGGCCATGCCAAACACAAAAAACGCGCCGCACGCTATGGCAAAGAGAATCCAGAGCTGACCGGGACGTTGCGGGAAACGGAAAACGGAGCGGCCCGATCCATACGGAAAGGCCATATGGTCAAAAAAAGGTAGACGAGGCACATGCATACAGACCCCACGCTTTTTCTATATTGGACATGACTATCTCCCAGTAACCAGAAGAACGCAATGCCCAAAGCATGAGAATCTATCTTAGAATGAATAGGAAAGTTGCAGAGAACCGAAATGCTGCATGGAATTTTGGCCCACAAATTCTTCAGTGCGCACCACATAGGTGTAGGCGAGCCGCCAGCCTTGAAACACCACAGCCAGCCCCGCGCTGAAATCCGCCACAAGATATCGCTTATCCACGTGGTGGCTATTCGTGAACGTATTGCCATCTAAAAAGATATTCCGGGCCACGGCGCGGGCTTCTGTGCCCACAAAGGCGTAGCAGCCCCAACCGCCTTGCACCAGCGGATCGCGGTCTTCGGTAGGTCCGCTCACCCCGCCCCCGGCCCGGATGAGCGAGGTGCCAAAATCCGAAGGCACGTTCCAACCGTACCGCGCCTCGCCTCCCATACTGGCGTAGGTCATCACATTTCCCGCAGTCAGCCCCACATAGGGAAGAAAATCCCACTCCCAGCCCCGGTTGCGCAAAGCTTCATTCATCCGCCACGTGCGCTCCCACGTGACCATCATCCCCGGCTCGTTATGCAACTGGTGTTCCCACCCTTTGGCGGTGTCGATCTGACGCATGCGGTGTATGCCGTTCTGCGCGGTTTCTGCCATTGACCATGGTCCCACGACACCCAGCGTCAATTCCAGCGTGTCCAACCGTTTGCCTGTTTTGGCGTGCAGTCCCACAGAGCCGTATAAAAACCCCGCATAGGGCCGATCATCTTTCTGTAGGGCACGTATCTGCGTGTTCTCCGGGGTGTATATTTCCTGCCCCAAGCTCAAGCTCACGTTAAAAAGCGCATCTGTCCTCCCTGCAAAAGGCAACGACATGACGGCATCATCCAGCGAATCCGGCAAATCGCCCGATTCTGCCCAACTGATGAGGTCGGGAGAAATAGCCGTGGCACGCACGGCGTTGGTATAGTATCTATCCGTGCCGCAAAACAGGTCATTTTCAAAATAGACGATAAGGGTTCCGGCGTTGCGAACCGAAGGCGATGCGCCTTTTCCGTCCATCTGCGTCGCAGGGTACAGGGCGGCCTCCGGGACATCGGAAGACTCTGAACCGGAGAAAACCCGGTCGGCGTCAGCAGCCTGTCCCGCAGTGCAGGGCGTAGCCCAGCCAAGCAGCGCACAACACGCCAGCCCCCACAGAAACAACGCGCGCTTCGGGGCGGACCGGACACAATTCATATGGATAAACGCACAAACAAGACCACGCAACATCCCCCAAAAAACCCTTAACATATGGCGCACTCCGCCAATTTGGGCAGGTCAAGGTCGTATTGGCGGATGAGTTCGGCGTGTTCCCGCAACACCGCGAATGTGGACGATTTCCGAAAGGAACTGTTGCGGTTGGTCCGAAGCAGCACATTAACATCCCAGATGGTGTCTACCACATTCCAATCCGGCAGACGCAGCACCTCCAGCCCCCGCTCCCGCAAGCGATCCATAGTGGGACGAAAAATCTCCGCCTCTCCCCACGCAATATGGTCGAACACTTCCGGGAAAAATGCATCACGCCGGAATCCTATGAGATAATATCCACCGTCGTAGGCCGGGCCTATGGCTACGTCTTTCATGTCCAGATCAAGCAGCGTTTTTTGCACCAGCTCCGGCGGAAAATCCGGCACATCACAGTGCAAGAGCACCACGCGGGTGTAGCCATCCGCAAAGGCCTGCGACATGGCGCGGCTCATCCGCTCGCCTTTGTCGATTCCCTCCTGAGGGATACACCGGCGGTCATTCCCCAGCCACGCCGCCATGTCTTGTTCCGGCGTGTCACCAACGGGAAGGTAGTGAACTCGCACATCCGCCTCAACGCCCTCCAGACCATGCAGCAGGTCTTCCACAAACAGGCGGTACAAGTCCGCAGTCACCTCGTGTCCAAGGACTTCGCCCAATCTAATTTTTACCCGGCCCGCTTTCGGCACCGCGCAAAATAACAACACGCAAGTATCAACCATGATCTTCCCCTTTTCCACACGCCGTCCCGCACATCTCCGCAATTCCCGGCACAGAAAGGCCGCGAGGCACCACCGATATTCAACCGTACTCCCATCTATCAGGAGACTACACAACTCCGCAAACGTATCTTACGCCCCAGTCTCCCGCATGACAAACAAACAATGTATCCGGTCCGTTGAATCTGCCCTGAGCACCTCCCGCTCCATCCGCTCCATTGCTTACTCGACACGCACGGAGCGGACAGCGCATATTCCGGCCCCTCAACGCGCCAGACCGCCTGAACGTGATTCCCGTGACAAGCCTTCGCCAAACGGATACAGTGCTCCCGCGCGCGTTTGCACGCGGATTTCCCATTTTTTCAGGAGTACCATGAAGACCCTTCGTCCCCTGCCTATTCACAAGTTGCACACCCGGCTGGACCCCGTCCGCATTCCTTGCGATGACAGCTCCGGCATTGCCCGCAAACCCGCCCGCCTTTCACACCAGCCACGCGCCATCCAGTCTCTGGAACTGGCCTTGTCCATCCATAACAACGGCTACAACGTGTATCTGGCAGGTGGCCCCCAGTTGGGTCGCAACTACATGCTTCAGGAATTCCTGCGTCCCCGTGCGGAGCGCCAAAGTCTTCCGCCCGATCTTATTTATGTGAATAACTTCGATGACCCGGATACCCCCAGCCTTATCGCATTGCCCGCCGGGCAGGGACGCAAGCTCAAAACCGAGTTGGCTCAGGCCGTCGCGAAGGTACGCAAAGAACTCCCCGGTCGTTTCGACACGGACGCCTATCTGAAAAAGCGCGGCCTCATCATGGACCGCTTTCAGAACGAACGGGACCAGTTGTTCAAAGAGATGGACGACGTGGCGGTGAATGAAGGCTTCAATATGGACCTTGATGACACGGGGGGTATGACTCTCTACCCGCTCATCGAGGGAAAACGTCTTTCTGAAGAAGAATTTGAACGGCTCGACGAAGGGCTGCGCAAGGAGCTGAAAGGCAAGAGTGACAAGCTCCTTCAAGTCATGTCCGGGCTTATGCGGAAAATGTCTTCTGCGGAGCAGACACTACGCACGGACGAGCGGACTCTGGATCAAGATCTGGCCCGCGAAGCGCTCACGGAGCTGCTTTCCCCGGTAACAGACACGTTCCTCTCCTCCTGCGACAGCGAACCGCTGGCCGCTTTTTTTACCGCCATCCAGACGGATATTCTGGAAAACATAGACCTCTTCGCCCAACGGGACACTCCGGCGGGTGCTCACCCTGTTCTGCACCCGGACCTGCTTTCCGGTGCGCAAACCGCAGAAGATATTACCGCCCGCTATGAAATAAACCTGTTTGTGGACCATTCAGAAACCGTGGGTGCCCCCATTGTGGTGGAAGACCACCCCACCGTTGCCAACCTGCTGGGCTGCATAGAACGCGAATCGGAAATGGGCGCGCTGGTCACTGACTATACGCTGGTCAAATCCGGCTCCATTCATCAGGCCAACGGCGGCTATCTGGTCATGCACATTGAAGACCTGCTTTCGCAGTCCGGCGCATGGGAAGGACTTATGCGCGCCCTGCGCTCCGGCATGGCCCGCATTGAAGACGCCGGAGACGGACAGGAAACCACAAAAACCAAGGGCATAGAACCGGAACCGATGCTGCTGGATCTTAAAGTCATCCTCATCGGACCGGAAGATATTTACGAACACCTGTTGGAAAGCGACGACCGGTTCCCCAAGCTGTTCAAGGTAAAAGCGCACATGACGGAATCCATGCCGCGCAACGCCGACGGCATTCGCCTGTATCTGCGCCGCATGGCTGGCATTATAGACGATTGTGACCTTCTGCCCTTCGACCGAACCGGTCTGGCCAGCGTCATAGACTATGCCTCGCGTCTTATTGAAGACCAGCGCAAACTCTCACTGCGCTTCCCGCAAATACGCGAGCTTATGGTCGAAGCGTCCGCCTGCGCTCACATAAAAAAACGCCCCATGGTAGATGCGGAAACCGTGCACGACGCACTCGTCGCCCGATATTACCGCAACAACCTCTATGAAGAAATGTACATGGAGGACTACGACCGCCAGCTCATCAAGGTGCAGACCTCCGGTTCCGCAGTGGGACAAGTGAACGGATTAGCTGTCAGTTTTTACGGAGACTTTGAATTCGGCCTGCCTCACCAAATATCCTGCACAGTAGGCGTGGGACACGGCGGCATCATTGACCTTGAGCGCGAAGCCGAACTGGGCGGTCCCATTCACACCAAGGCCATGATGATCCTGAAAAGCTATCTGCTGGGTATGTTCGCGCAGAACAAACCGCTGGTAATGACCGGCTCCCTCTACTTTGAGCAGAGCTACGCGGGCATCGAGGGCGATTCTGCATCCGGTGCGGAACTGGCGGCACTGCTTTCCGCCCTCTCCGGTGTGCCGCTGCGGCAATCGCTGGCCTTCACCGGCGCGGTTTCCCAAACCGGACAAATTATGGCTGTGGGCGGCGTAACCCGTAAGATTGAAGGTTTCTTTGACGTTTGCCAACGGCGGGGACTCACCGGAGAGCAAGGCGTGTTGCTGCCTGCCGACAATGTGGACCACCTGATGCTCAAACGCGAAGTCGTTGCCGCTGCGGAGCAGGGCAAATTCGCCATTTACCCCATCCGCCACATCACCGAGGCCATGGAACTGCTTTCCGGCGTACCCGCGGGTAACCGCCGCAAAGACCGCAGCTTCACCCCCGGCAGCCTCTTCGACCGAGTGGACCGCAGGCTTTCCGAACTGGGAAAACTGGCGGAAAGGGCGTATAAATCGCGGCGCTGATTCTGCCGCAGGAGGCGACATGCTGCATATCTTTGGTACTACCGGCGTCCTCATTGTGTTGGCATTAGCCATACTTGTGGCCCGTTACCCCCTGCGTAGTCTGCCGCCGACCCTGCCCTGCCCGCTCTGCACACGCCCGATGGGACCGGTGCGCCATCTGCAAGGCGGCCTTTTTATTTGCATTCTCGCGCTCTACTACCTTGCCTATGGCATTGCCGACCTGCCCCCGTTAGACTATGCGTCCGGTGATACATGGATATACCTTACCACCCGTCCAGAGCTTATCACCGCGCTGGTCTTTCTCTTCATCGGCTCACGCGAAGCCGTCACCCCACATATGGACTATGCATGTAAAAAATGCCGCGCCACATGGCACATGCGCGACGGTGAACTCTTGGGCACCCATGACCGGGTGACTGGATTCTATCATTTTTTCCCTTTTTAAAAGAGATGTTATGGGAACGCCTCCGACGGAAAAGGCGCGGCCCTTCACCCGGCAGGGAGCAATGTTCCCGGCACCCTCCGCAACAGGCTCCAGTGCCCGGAGTCCGGCACCGAACCTCCTCCGCACATACAAGAACAGGCGCCGGAACCATCCAGCGCCTGTTCTTAGTTCATATTTATCAGATCACCGCACGGGCTTCGTGAGCAAACCCGATTTTCAGCCTCTTTGTTTGCGGAATTTGAGGTACCCCGCCGCCGAAAGCGTATGCTATCCGGGACAGCCCGCGGTCTTACTGCTCTTTAGGGCGTGAAGCCTCATCAAGCAAATAGATAATATTCCGGTAGGGAATGGTGCCGTGTAGTGCCAATCCTATTTCGCATGTCCGCGAGGTGGAGTAGCCTTCATCGCAGTGTTCCACCTGCGCTTTAAGCTCGGCCAGCGCGGATTTATTCAGTTCGGGATAACTGAATCCCCTGTCGCCCGCGAATCCGCAACAGAATACATCTTCCGGCACAACCACGGTTTCAGCGCACAGTTCGGCAAGTTGTTTAAACTTACCGTCCAGCCCCAGTTTTCGTGAGGTGCAGGTGGTATGAATGGCAATAGTGCGCGGCACCTTGGTAAAGGCAAGACGTTCCGCGAGATGGCTTAGTGCGAACTCAATGGGTTCCAGCAAAGTAAGGCGTTTGTCCAAAGTCTCTTTCATACGATAGAGGCACGGGCTGGTATCGGACAGCACCGGATACTCCCCATTATTACTCGCCTTGAGCAATGCCTCGGACAGTTGCTTGGATTTCATGTCTGCCTGCGCGTGGAAGCCCTTGGATTCAAACGCCTGTCCACAGCACAGATCGCTCAACGTCTCAGGGAAGATCACCTCATACCCGGCTTTTAGCAACAGAGCGACGGTCTTACGCGGCAGCTCTGTGCGTTCCGTGTCAGAGGCCGAAGGGCCCATGGTCCGGCTGATGCAACTGGGGAAATAGACCACCTTCAAAGGATTCGCCTGATTCACGGGCACGGGTTTCACAGGGCTGAGTCCCTTGGGCATTTCTTTGTTCCACAGCGGCATTTTTTTCAAGGTAAGCACGCGCAGGGTCTGCGAGCCTGCGTCCATTACCCGCGTACCAAACAGGCTGTGGGCAAGGCTGACGCCCTTGAGCGTGGTCGCCAATGTTTTTGCCACTGCGCTGAAATGCTCGGCAACCCATGTGGCGGCTTTTTGCTGGCGCGGAGACGCCAACTCGCCCCGCAAATGCTTGATGAAGGTGCCGGTATTGATGCCCACGGGACACCGGGTGGCACATAATCCATCTGTGGCGCACGTGTTGTCGCCGAAATACCCGTAGTCCGAAAACAGTTTTTTAAGCAGCTTGTCCTTTTCATCGGACGCCTTCATCCGGCTAATCTCACGCCATGCCGTAATGCGCTGGCGCGGTGTGAATGTCACGTTGCGGGAAGGACAGACCGGCTCACAGAAGCCACATTCTATGCAGGTATCCACTATGGAATTGGCTGCGGGCAACGGCTTAAGGTTATGCAGGTGGGCTTCCGCGTCTTCGTTAATGATAACGCCGGGGTTAAGCAGCCCGAAGGGGTCAAACGTGGCTTTTATTTCCCGCATCAACCGATAGGCTTCCGCGCCCCACTCCATTTCCACAAAGGGGGCCATATTCCGCCCGGTACCGTGCTCGGCTTTGAGCGATCCTTTGTATTCATGGGCGACCATCTTGCACACTTCGTCCATGAACCCCTGATACCGGACAATTTCCCGTGGCTCAGAAAAATTCTGTGTGAAGACGAAGTGCAGGTTGCCGTCCAGCGCGTGACCGAAAATAATGGCCTCGGTATACTCGTATTTTTTGAGCAGTTCCTGAAGCCGTAGCGTAGCCGTAGCGAGATCCTGAATGGGAAAGGCCACGTCTTCAATGATGACGGTGGTGCCAACCTTGCGCACCGCCCCCACAGCGGGGAAAAGCCCTTTGCGCACAGCCCACATTTTGCCGAACTCTTCCGGCACCTCGGTGAACGCCACGTCTCCCAGTTTGGGGATATGGGCTATCGCGGTGGTAATGGTGTCCAGTTGGGTGAGCAGTTGTTCCCGCGTACCGGCACGCGATTCCACCAGCAGGGCGGTAGTCCCGTCCGCCACCTCACCCATCAGGCTTTCGGGCATGCCGGGCTTTCCCGCCACGGACCGCAACGACCTGTCGTCCATCAATTCCACCGCGGAAACAGGGGTATCCCGCAGGATAATCGTCGCTTCACAGGCCGATTTGATATCCGGGAAAAAGACGAGGGCCGAGGCTTTGTTTGGATGCTCCACCACCGTGCGATAGGTAACTTCTGAGATGAAGCCCAGCGAGCCTTCGGAACCGACCATGAGATGCTGAATAATTTCAAAAGGATCATCAAAGTCCACTAAGGCATTGAGGCTGTAGCCCGTGGTGTTTTTGATCTTGAATTTTTTGCTGATAAGATCTGCGAGAGCGCTGTTGGCCACCACTTCCTGCCGCAGCAGACGGACGCGTTCAAGAATGGTCGGGTGCTTCCGGGCAAATTCAGCACGGCTTTTGTCATCCGAGGTGTCCAGCAGCGTGCCGTCGTAAAAAACCAGCCGCATTTTATCCAGCGTTTTGTAGCTGTTTTCCGCCACGCCACAGCACATGCCGGAGGCGTTGTTCGCGACGATACCGCCAATTTTCGCGGTATCAATGGAGGCGGGGTCCGGCCCGATTTTTTTCCCAAACTCCGCCAGCAGGCGGTTGGCGTGCGTGCCGATAATACCGGGCTGCAAAGAAATACGGGTGGCATCACCAAAAATGCGAAACCGTCTCCAGCCGGTGCCCAGACGCACCAAAACGGAATCGGACACAGCTTGCCCGGAAAGACTGGTTCCCGCCGCCCGGAAGGTAACCGGAATGCGATACCGGGCCGCCAATTTCAGAATGTGCACCACCTCTTCTTCCGTATTGGTATCAATGACCATTTTAGGAATAAGGCGGTAAAAACTCGCGTCCGTACCATAGGCGAGCACACGTAGCGGATCGGTATATATATTGGTTTTAGAGACAACTTCTTGAACATCTCTGTAAAAGTCAGCATATGGCGCTGGCAACATCTGGTTTTCCTCCAAACGCTATGGGGTGTGACGGAAAAAACTCGCCGCATGCCGTGCATGGCATGCAGAAAGAAAACTCACTATAGCATATGCTTCCTATTAAGGAAAAGAGAAAAAACAATGACAGACAGCGGATACTCACCGCAAAGAAACGTGCTGTTCACTCACTTCGTACACTCTCCCCCCCTGACAAAAGGACTCGCGCGAGGGAGGGCGCTATGCCCAGTCCACAGGAATACGCGCTTTTTGCCCCGACTTGGTGGAGAACAACACGTACCCCTGATCCCGTCCATACCGGTACAAATCGCGGGTAATGCGCACATCCTGCTCACAATATCTGGCTATCTCGTCCACCTTGCCCTCTTTCCACCAGCGCAGGGCCTGTAATCCGTCCGCAGACTTAGGCGCTCCTAATGTCGCCGCCCCCAAGTTGTCCAAAGACACTCGGTAATTAAGCCGCTGCCGCACCACATCCAGCATGTCCAGTGTGGGCAGTCGCGTCAGGTCAGCCGTGGTGTAGGCGGAAAGCACCCGATAATCGAACCGGATAATATTGAATCCGACAACAAGGTCGTAGTCCGCAAGCGAGGCCAACATAGCGGGTATTGCCTCAGCCGTGTACGGGGTAAAACGATCCGTGCCGGAGTCGTAGAGCACGGCGACACTCACCCCCATCCGTTCCGCACGGTGCCAGCCGCCTACTTCTTGCGCGGAGTGCCGCGTTTCCACGTCCAGCACGGCATACCGCCGAGGCGTGTCGCCCCGGAGCCGCACACCGGGGAGCGAAGTTTGCCCCCCGTCCGTCAAACCCCCGTCAGCCTCCCCGCCCGGAGCGAACACCCCAGAAGTATGGGCGTGGCTAGCCGGAATATCTGTGCCCATCGCCACTGATCCGCGAACAGTACCCATACGCTCTCCTTCAGTCACGTGCGACTCATCGGGCGTATCGCCCCTGTTCGCCACGCCGGTCGGGACAATTGCGGCATCCAGAGGGACCGCAGGGCCGGGCACGGGAGACGCCGCCGCTTCCGTCAATACAAACGGTTCCAGATCCGGCAGTGCCGGATCTGCGCCACGGTCCGCCAGACAATGCAGTAAAAAAAGCGCTCCCGCTTTATCAATAGGCCGGTTTCCTGAACCGCATTTGGGAGAATGCACGCAGGAGGGGCACCCCAACTCGCACCCGCAGTCCCGGATGATAGCCTGTGTGCGGCTGAACATATCGTCCGCGTGGGAAAACGCCATGCGGGTCAAACCCGCACCACCGGGCATGCCGTCGTAAATAAACACACAGGGGCGTCCCACCTGTGCATGCATGGGAGTGGAAATACCGCCGAGATCATTGCGGTCTGTCATGACCAACAGGGGAAGTATGCCTATTGCCGCATGCTCCAAGGCATGAATGGACCCCATGAAGTGATACAGGTTGTCTTCCACCTCCCGTTGCACCGGGAAAGGCACTTCAAACCACAGCCCCTCGGTTTCGAATACCACCGGAGGCATGTCCAGCGGCGAGATACCCAGCAACCGGTTGCCGCGGGTGCTCCGCCGCTCATACCCGCTAATACGCTCGGTTACGCGCAGTCTGCCGAGACAAACCCGCGTGCCCCACGCCTGCCGCTGGTCGAGCACTTCCAAAATTTCCGTTTCTTTATTGCCGCGCACACGGGTGTAATAGTCCACTCTCCCCCCGCCCGGACGGACAGCGAGCGCTGTGTGCGTGGACAAATTCAATTCCGCAATCACCCATGTGCCGCCTTTATGCAGATATACCGCGCCGGGATGCGCCTCACGCTGGGCGCGAATGCCATCCACACTGCCGATAATGGCCCCCTCTTCGGTCTGAATCTGTACGGTACTCCCGGTTCCGCGCAGGTCCACATGCCTGTGAGGACGTTTTCGCGCGGCAAACACGGTGTGCCCTTCCGCCTCGCGCAAAAGAAGCCCCTCCCGTTCCAGCTCCTCCATGGCGACACGCGCAGCCGGAGCGCGCAGCCACGCTTCGTCTTGCCCTCTGTCTGCGCGTAAAGCCAGCTCCGCCGCCGCGCATTCCAGATGGCGCTTCAAAATAACCGGGTTATACGGATTAAGCACCGCGCATTCGGCGGGGCGGTCAAAAAAATCTTCCGGGTGCCGCATAAAATATTGGTCCAGCGCGTCTTCTCCCGCCACCAGCACCACCGCGCTTTCCTGTGAAGCCCGACCGACCCGTCCCCCGCGCTGCATGGTGGACATAACAGTACCGGGATAGCCAACCAAGATACACAAATCCAACGAACCAATGTCTATACCCAGTTCCAACGCACTGGTGGTAATAACTGCCAGCAATTCGCCACTGGTCATTTTCGCTTCGATCTCGCGACGTTCTTCCGGCAGAAAACCGGCCCGGTATGCGGAAATGCGCTCCCGGAACGGACCGGACTTCTCACTGGCCCACACGCTGATAAGCTCGGTCATACGCCGCGACTGGACGTACACAATGGTCCGCAGCCCCCGCGCCAACGCGGACTGGAGCAATAAAATAGCCGCCGTTGCAGGGCTGTCTTCCGGGTTAATGAAAAGAATATGGCGCTTACCCTGAGGCGCTCCGCTCTGGGTAATGACCTCCAAAGGCGGCCTTTCCCCCGGCGGGGAGGATACGGCGAGGTTCTTTGCAGCAGAACGGGGAGACGCTATGCCCTGCGGGCCATACAAAACGCCATTTTCGCCCGTTTCGCTTCCAAGTCCCGCCAAGACGCTGCATAACTCTCCGGGATTCCCCACGGTGGCTGAACAAAAAATAAACGTGGGAGAAACACCATAATGCCCGCAGATGCGAAGCAGCCGCCGGAACAACTGCGCCATATGCGATCCCAGCACTCCCCGGTAGGTGTGCACCTCATCCACTACGATATACTGGAGCGAGGCCAAAAACGTGGTCCACTGCTCATGATAGGGTAAGATGGAAAGATGAAGCATTTCCGGGTTAGTCATCAGCACCGTGGGCGGGGAGTTCCGTATTTTTTTACGGAAATGCGGCGTGGTATCTCCGTCGTAGATGGCAGCTTCCGGGCGTGCATCGTGAGGCCAGAAGGCAGTAAGCCGCCGGAACGTTTTTAGCTGATCCTGCGCCAATGCCTTGAGAGGGAAAAGATAGAGCGCACGGGCATCTGGATCTTGTAAAAAGCGCTCAATAACCGGCAGGTTATATACATACGTCTTGCCGCTGGCTGTAGGGGTAGCCACCACCACATGCCGCCCGGCCCGGATCATGTCCGTAGCGAGCGCCTGATGAGCGTAGAGGTCGTCAATGCCCTGCATGGACAGCACATCGCGCAAGGCCGCAGGCCACGGTCTGCGGTTAGGCGCATAGTGCGCCTGTGCTTCCGGCAGAACACGGTGGCAGACCACCTGACTTCCCAGCCGGGTGGATTCTTTAAGTGCCGTCACATATCCGGCGATGATGTCGTCCTGCTCCCGCATACGCGCAAACCATGCGGATGCGGCACCAGTTTGTCAACGCCCTTGCGCCGACGCTTCTCCTGTGTAATTCTGGTCCGACCAATTATGTTACTATACCGAACCGCACCCTCATGTGCCTTCGCCCCTCCCGGCGGAGGGCAGGCCAGCTCTCCCACGGGAGTGCCATCCTGACCGGGCAATGACGGGGATGGCTTGGGTACCCATTCCGCAAACACGCCATGCGGTTATACTGTATCGCGTTGGCACTACACGCCCGAACGCACAAGGAGACTGGCATGAATGGACGAATCCGCGTAGGCAATCTGGACATTGCCACCCCACTGCATGCGGTTATCGCCACAGAAGTGGCCCCCGGCACAGGACTCTCCCCGGAAGACTTTTGGGCCGGTTTTGAAGCCGCCCTGCGCGACCTGATCCCGCGCAATCAAGCACTGCTCTCCACACGCGACGCCATGCAGGCCGCGCTGGACGACTGGCATCACACCCACGCCGGGCAGCCACACGATGCCGGAGCCTACAGCGCGTTCCTCCAAAAATTGGGCTACCTGCTGCCTGAAGGCCCTGCCCAGCCCATCGCCACAGGAAATGTGGACCCGGAAATCGCCACCATCGCGGGACCGCAACTTGTTGTTCCCATCACCAACGCCCGATACGCCTTAAACGCCGCCAATGCCCGCTGGGGCAGCCTCTATGACGCCCTGTACGGCACCGACGTGCTCCCTGAAACAGACGGCATGGAGAAAAATGGCCCATACAACGCCAAACGAGGCGAGGCTGTCATCCGCTACGCCGCGCGTTTTCTGGACACCGCCGCCCCTCTCGCCACGGGGAGCCATGCGGATGTCGTGGCGTATGCGGTCACCACCGGGGGAAAACGTGCCACGCTACGCGCCACACTGGCGGACGGCAGCGTTACCCAGCTTGCCCAGCCGGACCGCTTTGCCGGATACCAGACAGGTACAAACGCGCATGAACCCGCTGCCATTCTCCTGCGCAACAACGGCCTGCACGCAGAACTGCGTATTGACCGCAACCATCCCATCGGCGCACAGAATCCTTCCGGTGTCCGCGATGTGATACTTGAATCCGCCATAACCACCATCTGCGACTGCGAAGACTCTGTGGCGGTGGTGGACGGAGAAGACAAAGCCCTCGCCTATCGCAACTGGCTCGGCCTTATTACCGGCACCTTAACCGCCAGCTTCCGAAAAGGCTCCGGCACAGTGGAACGAAGCCTGAACCCTGACCGGGAATACGTTGCGCCGGACGGTTCCCGCCTGACACTGAACGGGCGCAGCTTGCTGCTCATCCGAAACGTGGGGCACCTCATGACCACCGATGCCGTGCTGCTGGACGGGGCAGAGGTGCCCGAAGGCATTCTGGACGCCTTTGTTACCGCCTATGTGGCGCTGCATGAGCACCGTGGCACCGCCCGTTATGGCAACAGCCACACGGGCAGCGTGTATATTGTAAAACCCAAAATGCACGGACCGGAAGAAGTGGCCTTTGCCTGCGACATCTTCGCCCGCGCGGAGAACGTTACCGGCCTACCGCCCCGCACGCTCAAGATTGGCATTATGGACGAAGAACGCCGTACCTCCGCAAACCTCGCCGCATGCATCCATGCAGCCACGGACCGCGTTATCTTCATCAACACCGGATTTCTGGATCGCACCGGCGATGAAATACATACCAGCATGGAAGCCGGTCCCGTGGTCCGCAAAAATGACATGAAATCGCAGCCATGGATTACGGCCTATGAAGACGGCAACGTGGATGCGGGCCTTGCCGCCGGGTTCCACCTTCGCGCGCAGATAGGCAAAGGCATGTGGGCCAAGCCGGATATGATGCGGGAAATGATGGAAACCAAGGTAGGCCACCCCGAATCTGGAGCCAACTGCGCATGGGTACCTTCGCCCACCGCCGCAACCCTCCATGCCATGCACTATCACATGATAGATGTGTTCGCCCGGCAAGAAACGCTCATGAACACACGCAGGGCCTCGCGTGAAGCACTGCTGACCATTCCCCTTTTATCCGCCACCACCATGCCTTCTGCCGAAGACGTGCAACAGGAGCTGGATAACAACGCACAAGGCATTCTCGGCTATGTCGTGCGCTGGGTGGATCAGGGTATTGGCTGCTCCAAAGTGCCGGACATCACTAATGTGGGACTGATGGAAGACCGCGCCACTCTCCGCATTTCCAGCCAACATATCGCAAACTGGCTGCGCCACGGCGTCTGCACGCGGGAACAGGTAATGAACACCTTGCGCAGAATGGCGACCGTGGTGGATTCCCAAAACGCGGACGACCCGTCCTATCGTCCCATGGCTGTGGACGGTGGCACAAGCATAGCGTTTCAAGCCGCGTGTGACCTTGTTTTTAAAGGACACGCGCAACCCAACGGATATACCGAGCCGATTCTGCATAAACGCAGACGCGAGGTAAAAGCAGCACTGAACGCAAAATAAGACGCACTGAGAGCGCTGGGGGCAACGTTCCTTCCGGCGCTCTCATCCGGGCTTCTCCCTGCAAAGGAAAAGCTCCCGGCGGTGCCCCCGAAGAGGGATTTCCGCCGCGTTTCGTCCCATCCCATGCACGGCACTGGTAAAACGGGACCGGACATCCCGGTATTCACAAAAACACGCATAGAGGCATCAAAGCGCTTGTCATGAACCGGGCAGGGACCATACGCGGCCCTGTCTGCCCGCAGGAATGTGCGAGGACAGGTGCGCCATTCAACACACTGGTATTATTAAAAACAAATATTGTAGCTCGTTAATCGCAGCCAGACACGAACCCTGCGCACCGCAGCCACAAATACAACAAAACAAATATTTCTTCCAAAATCCATCACGTAGGCAATAGCAACAGTTACCATAGACCAAATAATATATTTTAACGTTATTAAAATATATACTTCGATACTTCCATGCACGTATCACGCCACACCTAATTTTTCTCCCGCATCATACTACTTCCCGTATCGCTCGCCACGCAACGCCACTAAAAGCAACAGTATGGCCTTTCTTTTTTTACTATATTGCATTGCGTGGCATATCATGCAACATAAAGACAACGCATGTCGCTGCCTCGACATGCTAACGCGACGGATTTGCCAATAAACGCGAAAAGGTGTTCAACAAACATCTTCACGAGACAACTCTTTTCACATGTCGCAAGGGGAAAGCATGATCAAAGACATGAAAATCGCGTGGAAGATCAGCGGTGGCTACGGGCTGCTCATCATAATTACCTGCGCACTCGGTGCGCTGGGCATAAGCAACATGGCAGCAGTGGAAAACAAAGCCCGCACCATGGCCCGCGCTTATGTTCCCGAAGTAGAGATCGCCAACAGCATGGAGCGCAACGTACTGCTCACCATGTTCAACATGCGTGGCTACGCCCTTTCCGACAACGAGGAATATTACAAAGCCGGCGCGCAGTTTCTCACTCACGTGAAGGAAAACCTGCAACAGGCCATGGATCTTGTTTCCTCTCAGCCCGGTCTGGAAAAATTGCAGGCGAACATAGCGGAGCTGGATACAAAAATTCTTCATTACGAAGAACTTTCCCGAAAAACGGATGAAGCAAGCCGCGCATCCATAACCGCACGCCGCGCCATGGATGCTTTGGCCGTGGAGAGTGTGGACGCCACCAACTACCTGTTGCGCGGGCAGAATGACATGATGCGCTTTGAAATTGCGGCAGGAAGCCCTGAAGAAGATCTGGAAGAGCGCCGCGTAAAGATTTCTCTTATCATGGACGCCATTGACATGTGCTATGCCACGCGCATTGTCTCGCTCAAAGCGCATGGCGCACGTAAATTCGCCATGTTCGCCCCTACGGAGGAAAACTTCGCCCAACTGGACAAATTCTTTGTCCGCCTGAACGAACTCGCCCGCAACCAAGGGGAATCCCGCCTTCTGGAGACAGCACAGGCAGCTATGGCCCGCTACCGCGAAGCCGTAAACGCGCTGGCTGCCAACATCAAATCCATTGAAGACGCCAACGCTCAGCGAGAACACGCTGCCGAAGAAATGCTGTCACTGGCCCAAACCGTCGCGGAAGACGGACTGCAACAGACCAGCATCATGGCCTCCGATGCGGACGCCAGCCTTGACCTTGCCACCAAACTGCTTGCGAGCGGGCTGGCTATTGCCATTGTGCTGGCAATCATCATTGCCGTTACCCTCACCCGCAACATCATCGGACCTCTGGCCCGGCTTGTCACGTTTGCCAACACTGTGGCCAAAGGCGATCTTAACAGCTCTCTGAGCGAAAAACGCGGCGACGAACTGGGCAAGCTGGCAGACGCCATCCGCAGCATGGTCGCGGGTCTGAAACAACGTATGGAAGAAGCCGCCCGCAAATCAGAAGAAGCGGATAACGAAGCCCGCCGGGCACAGCAAGCCATGCGCGAAGCGGAAGAGGCCGGAAAGGCCGCTCTTGCCGGACGCGAAGCCATTGTGCAGGCAGCGGAACAGTTGCAGGGGGTAGCCGCCGCCGTGACGTCCGCTTCCGAAGAACTCTCCGCCCAGATTGAACAGTCCAGCCGGGGAGCGGAAGTTCAGACGCAACGCACAGGCGAAGCCGCCACCGCCATGGAACAGATGACAGCATCTGTAATGGAAGTGGCGAGTAATGCGGGTGGTGCCGCCCAAACAGCCGGAAACGCCCGTACAAAGGCGCAGGGCGGGGCAGAAATTGTCCGCCGTGCCGTCCGCCAGATAGGCGAAGTGCAGGATCAGTCCATGCATATGAAAGCCGATATGGCGAAATTGGACAAGCAGGCCGAAGATATCGGCCAAATCATGAACGTCATTTCCGACATCGCGGACCAGACCAACTTGCTTGCGCTGAACGCCGCCATTGAGGCCGCGCGCGCGGGAGAAGCCGGACGGGGCTTCGCCGTCGTAGCCGACGAAGTGCGCAAGCTGGCCGAAAAAACCATGTCCGCCACCAGCGAAGTGGGTGCCGCCATCCGGGGAATTCAGGAAGGCACACGCACCACGGTGCAAAACGTGGAGCACTCCGCCCAGACCATTGCGGAGGCAACCCGGCTATCCACAGAATCTGGCGATTCGCTGGATGAAATCGTCAAGCTGGTTGTGGACGTGAGCGATCAGGTCCAGACCATTGCCACCGCCGCCGAAGAGCAGTCCGCCGCCAGCGAGCAGATAAGCCGCTCAGTGGAAGAGGTGAACACCATATCCTCTGAAACCGCTCAGGCCATGGGACAAGCGGCTCACGCCATTGCGGAACTGGCAGATCAAACCATGAACCTGAAAACCCTCATTGATGATATGCTCGCAAAATCCCGGTAAGGTTCCAACGCAACGGTGCGCCAGCGCGCTCGTAGCGGGTAGTCCCCCGAATGAACGGTCCCCGGCAGTTGCCGGGGACCGTTTTGCTGTTTTGGGAGCAGTTCCGCACCGCTTTGCGCGTCGACAGTACAGAGCGTTAATACATAACCATGCATCGCGCGATTGCGCATATCAATCCGCATACCGGACACATCGCACGATACCACGTTCTCTCTTCTCCTATAAAAGCGCACCATTTCCCCCAATTCCCCCTGTTCAGGGGGAATACTTTTTATATCGTGCCGGCATATACAGGTATAAGGTTACCGTGCTTCGCACCCCCCATACGCTCATGTCTCACCTGTCCACGGAGGTTTTTTCTCATGGTCCGCAGCATATCCCGCATCCGCGTACTCGCTCTTTCCATTTTTTTTCTCGCCAGTGCTCCAGCATCGTCCTTCGCCAATACGGTAAACGTGACAGCGAATGTTACTGGTTTTCTTTATGGGAATAGCTCAACAAATTTCCCTGGAGCTAGTGGCAACCTCGCCAATTTGGATCCAAACGGTAACACATTAAATAACAATGGATACAATTTTTTTACCACTGCCGTAGGTGCTCAATCCCTGTTAACTGGAGACACCGTAAGCAGAAACACCGTAAATATCACTGGAAATCCAGATGCTACGGCTGGAGTTATGGGTGGCAGTGCATCTGCAGGGGATGCGACATATAACACAGTAAACATTGAAAATGGACAACTGACATTTGTTTATGGCGGGCATTCTGTAAGCGGAAACGCTGACCATAACACCGTTACTATTGATAATGGAACATTTCTTTCCAATTCTTCGGGGACATCCGTAGTTGGTGGCTACGCTGTAGCTCAATCTGCTAATAGCAATACCATTATCATTCATGGTGGTGACTTTCACAAGACTGTCGCCGGTGGCTTCGGCGGTGTCTTAAGCACCGCAACAAATGACAACACGCTCATCATTAATGGCGGCATATTTCACAACATCGTATCTGGCGGGTATTCTTTAGGCGGAAACGCTGAAGCCAACAATAACACCGTCACTATCAGCGGTACACCTAATTTAACGGAGGCGTATCTGAACGGTGGCATTTCGAGTAGCGGAAGAAGCTACGGCAATACCCTGAACCTACACAGTGCCGGATTGACTGTAGCAGCGCTTGGGTATTTCCAGAATCTTAATTTTTTCCTGCCCGCCAGCCTGAGTAACGGCGGGACCATGCTTACAGTAACCGGCGAAGCCGAAATTACCGAGGCCGAGGTAAACGTAGGCATAGCTGGCGCAGCATCTCTTCTGCAAACCGGTGACTCCATTGTGCTTATCGACGCATCCGGTGCCAATGTAGGGTTAATCGGCGCACCTGCCAATACGGCGTCATCCGGGCAAGGCATGCAAGGCGTGACTCTGCTCTACGGCTTTACCATTACCACCGAAAACAACCAACTTATCGCCACAGTTGCCCACTCAGGGCCAAGCGTCGATCCACAGACCAAACCTCTTTCCGAGGGGCTTATCTCTGGCATGGGGCTGGTGACACAAGGCGCGGACGTGGCTGCCGGGCAAGGGCTGGATTCCGCTGTGAAAGCGGCAAACGCCGCATCTGCCGGGGGGTATGGCATGGCAGGCTTTGGTTCGGTTTCCGGCGGGGCCGTGCGTTACAACACCGGCTCGCATGTGGACATGAACAGCGCCTCTCTGCTGACCGGGCTGGCATGGGGCGTGGATATCACCCCCGGCAAACTGAGCCTTGGCGCATTTTTCGAGTATGGCAGCGGCTCGTATGATACCTACAACTCTTTCTCCAACGCCGCCTCGACCACTGGAAAAGGGAATTCGCACTATCTCGGCGGCGGTCTTCTTGGGCGTCTGAACTTTACGCCCTCCGGTCCCGGACACGTGTATGTTGAGGCTTCCGGGCGTTCCGGGAAAATGCACAACGAGTACGCAAACTCCGACATCCGCGACGCCGCCGGGCGCAGAGCCTCTTACGACTCTTCCGCTGTCTACTACGGCCTGCATCTGGGAACCGGCTACGTCTGGAACATCACGGAACAAGCTTCGCTCGACCTGCACAGCAAATACTTCTGGACGCATCAGGAAGGCGACATTTTCAGACTCTCCACCGGCGACCCGATTCACTTTGAAAGCGTGGACTCCAGCCGCCTGCGGTTCGGCTCCCGTTTCAGCTACGCGGTGAACGAATACGTGAGCCCCTATGTGGGAGCGGCTTATGAACATGAATTCGACAGCATAGCGCACGCCTCCACGAATGGGTATGCCATAGACACCCCTTCTTTGCGCGGAGATACCGGCATAGGTGAACTGGGCCTCAGCTTTACGCCCCACACCGCGCTCCCGGTGACGTTCGACCTTGGCGTACAAGGTTACACCGGCAAGCGCGAAGGCGTAACCGGAAGCCTGCAAGCGAAGTTTGAATTTTAGCCCTCTGCCCCACTACATACAAAGCGGCATGGTTTGCTATGCAAACCATGCCGCTTTGTATGTGGCTGCCCGGGCGCTGTGCAAAACACGCTCACCGGAATGTTCCGTTGCAGATAACGTACGGTATTTTTCGCACATTCTAAAAATGGAAGTAGCCCGCCAAGTCGGTTAGTTTTGGTCATGGTCAAACAACCGCCAAACCAACAAGGAAGGGCTACGAATGAAGGCTATCAAGGAG